>JARROA010000035.1:0-38506 GCA_037384425.1 Candidatus Thiodiazotropha sp.
CATCAAGGAATCTCCGATATGAAACGGCACACGAGTATCGTACGAAACAGGTATATGGCGCTGGTGGCTGCGACTGCCTTGTCAGTGCTCTCAACGCAGACACATGCCGCCCCCGGCCCCCTCTCGCAGGTGCCGCTGTTCCTGGCGCAGGGTGTACAGCCCAATATCTTCTTCCTGTTGGATGACTCAGGCAGTATGGACTGGGAGGTTCTGAAGTCCGCGGGCGCTATCGATGCTCATGGGCCGTGGAGTAATAGCGGAGATCTGGATTTCGATCCTGGTACTGATGCTACTAACATCCGGGAACATTGCTGGGGCTACAACGTCATGGCGTATAACCCGAATCTCACGTATACGCCTTGGTCGGGCGTCGATACGGAAGGAAATGTGTTTACCGATCAGTCAGTCAGTAGTGCCATGGTCAATCCCTATACGGGCGGTGACAGCGCGGATGCTTGTGATAATGATGGTGTAGTGAATAACGGCAACGGCAGAACCTGTGATCTGTTGAACGACTTCAACGATTGGCAGGTGACTGACAAAAAAGGCGCTTTTTACGTTCCCTGGGAGGATGATGGCGACGGGGTGTACCAGAATGGTGAGTGCTCGACAAATCCCGATAAGCGCGAGTATGTCCAGGATATGTCCACTGAGGACAGGACCAACTACGCCAACTGGTTCAGCTATTACCGCAAGCGTGAATACGTCATGAAGCGGGCGGTGAGTCAGATCATTGCCGAGTCCAGGGATAGGCTGGGATTGGGTGTCATAAACAACTCTTGGAGTAACCACCACATCACAAACAAAGGTTTTACCAACAATCACTTTGTTGGTACTCCGATAAAGGACATGGACGACCTGACGTTGCCCGTCAACAGTCAGGCGGTGATCGATAAGGCCAAACTCATTGACAACCTGCTGGGAGTCAACTCGAGTGGTGGCACGCCGCTGAGGCAAAACCTTGAGAGTGTGGGTGACTACTTCAGGAATAGTCTGGCCGAAAATGAACTGTTTGCCTATGGCATTGCCAACGACAACGACAGTGCTGCCGGATATTCGCCGATACTCAAAAAAGATCTGGGCGGCACCTGTCAGCAGAACTTTGTCGTGCTTCTCTCCGATGGCTTCTGGAACGGCGGCGATCCGAATGTCGGAAATGCCGACAGTGATGTGACGACAACGGATGCAACAACTGGTGATACCACGAATGCCAGTATATTTGATGGGCAGTCTTATGCTGATGCGGCGTCAAACACCTTGGCCGATGTCGCGATGTCCCTCTACAAAGGTGATTTGTTGACGGCCCTGGACAACGAGGTGCCCGCAGTGTCAATACCTCAAGGATCGGACGCCGATATTGCCTGCTACGACGGCGATGGCAACAAGACCCAGGAGTGCTTCGATCTCAACGAAGCGCAACATCTTGTGACGTTTACAGTTTCCTTTGGTGTGACGGGTACCATTCCGGCAACCGATGCTGCCGGCAACGAGTGTGTGCCCGGCAATCGAACAGATAGCGTTGTCGATCAAGGTTGGCCCTCCAGTTGCGACGCCAGTTTGGCTGATGGCTGGCCCACGCCCTCGGGTGACGATGAGACGACAGCCGATGACATGAAGCATGCGGCATGGAACGGTCGCGGTCTCTACCTGCCGGCCAAGGATCCGGACGAGTTGATCAACCGGTTGCAACAGGCGATTGGCAATATCAGCTCCCGTAAGCCGGTATCGGCGTCAGCCGTGGCTGTCGATACCTTCAATGTGGTAAATGGCGGTGTTATTTTCCAGGGTCGGTTCGACGCAGGTACCTGGTCGGGTGAAATCTATGCGAGAGAATATGTTGATGGTGCGATTGGCGCGAACCTGTGGGAGGGGCATGTAAACCTCAACAGCATGGATATCAACAGCCGCATTCTGGTGACCTATAACGGCGTCCAGGGTGTACCCTTTGCATTCCCTACTGACTACGCGACTCTGAGTGATAGTACCTTGAGCTCAACGCAGGTAAACGATCTGCTGCATGATGCACCCTACGCTATCGGCACTACCGATGCGGCTGAGAAAACGGCAAACCAGGATTTTGGCGCAAGTCTGGTGGATTATTTACGCGGCGATGTTTCAAACGAGGGTGCGAGCAGCACAAATTTCAGGAAACGCTATGGCAACCGGTTGGGTGACATCATTCACTCATCCCCGGTTTATGTGGGAAATCCGGATCCTACAACCTACCCAGACACGATCGCTGATGAGTCATATCAAACTTGGGCGAACAATGCGCCAACTGATACGACTAACGGACCCGGTGCCAATGGGCGCAGGGAAATGCTCTATGTCGGAGCGAATGACGGCGCATTGCATGCATTCGACGCCGATACCGGCGATGAAGTCTTCGCCTACTATCCCCATGGTGTCTTTTCAACTGAGGATCGCCTCGGTCTGCACTGGCTGGCGGATGTAAACTACGAACACCGTTACTACGTTGATGTCCAGCCGGCTGTCGGTGAAGTCTATACGAATACCGGTGATGGCGATGGCGAAACCTGGAGAACCCTGCTCGTGGGTGGCCTGCGTGGCGGTGGGCGCACGATCTACGCTCTGGATGTTTCGGATCCCAGCGAGTTTACGGATGCGGCAGGCGTAGCCGGGAATATTCTCTGGGAGTTTACCCACGACGATCTGGGCTATACGTACAGCATGCCTACCATTGCCAAGCTCAATGACGGTCGTTGGGCGGCTATTTTCGGTAACGGCTACAATCAGACAGGTGCAAACGCAACAGGCCAGGCGGCACTGTTCATCAAGTATCTCGATAATGCTACGCCCTCCTCCCGGGTGTTCTATACGGGAGTTGGATCCATTAGCAATAGTGACTGCGCGGATGCAGGCAGCGACTGTAATGGCCTGAGTACGCCTGCAGTCGTCGATCTGGGTGCGGACAGGGTGGCGGATCGTGTCTACGCCGGCGATCTGAAGGGGAATCTCTGGGTCTTTGATATCTCTTCCAGCACAACCAGTAGCTGGGGGACGGCGTACGGTACGGCGGCAGCGCCGGAACCGCTGTTTCAGGCTAACTATATCGATGCTGATACGAGCACGGTTCAGCCTCAGCCAATAACCGCCCAGCCCATCGTGACACTGCATCCGACCGAGCGTCATGATGCAACGCAACCCAATACCATGGTCTTCTTTGGTACCGGGCAATACATGGCGGAGAACGACCCGATCACAGAAGGCACTAATAGTTTCTACGGTATCTGGGATAGCGGGTCCACGATCGATTTCGATCGTAACGCCTCTACTATGGCTTTGGTTGAGCAGACCGTCTCCAATCCGGCAGACGGCAATCCAGATATCAGGTTGCTGTCCAATAATCCGGTCAACTATGACGACTACAAGGGATGGTTCATCGATCTGCCGGATGACGGTGAGCGGGTTATCGTCAATCCAATCGTATTCGCAGATCTCGTGATCTATACGACGATGGTGCCCTACAGTAATCTCTGTAGTGATTCGGCCGGTTACAGCTGGTTGATGGTGCATAACCTTGCGGATGGATCCGAACCCGATTTTGTCGCGCTTGATATTTCGGGGGATGGTGCCTTCGACGGAGATGATCAGGTGGATGGTTCCAATGTGGCCGGTGTTAAATCGGGCAGCCTCTATTGGCAGCCGACACTCGTCAAATCTGGCGTCGGACCTGTGGGTACTCTGTTTATTCCCACTGACACTGACGAAGGTATTATTCAGAAGCTGGTGCAGGGGGCATTGAACCAGGGTTCGCGCTCTTCCTGGGGCATCTATCGATTTGAGGATTGACGAGCACCTGAAACAATGATTTCGATGCGGGAGCAATAGGATATGAAGCAAAATTCATTTTATATGGTCACCATGACATTACTTGTAGGCTGGCTGTTCATGATGCCGATTGAGGAGACGTTGGCTGCAGACCCGCAACAAGGTCTGGATTCATCGGAATCCGAGTCGGCATCAAATATCCGTCGAGGCTCATTCGATGGATATAATAAGAAGACCGGCCGTGTTTGGGTTGACGATATGGTGTTTCGATATACCGATCAGACGAAGGTGATTGGCACTGCGAATAAACTGGGCCTGATCTCGGATATCAAGCTGGGTGAGACGGTATCCCTTGTATTCGAGGAAGGGGGCTCGCGGCCGCCTTTCGCATTGGAGATTCGCCGTCATTAGGCAATGACGCTGACATATGTTTTTCAGGTGAAGGTTATGAAGAGATCGATAAAGGGGTTTACCCTGGTTGAATTGATGATCACCTTGGCGGTGTTGGCCATTCTGGTAACGATTGGGTACCCCCTTTATACCGGCATATTGGAGAAGGGGCGCCGGGTTGATGCCAGAGGTACACTCGCTAAGCTGGCATTCGCGCAAGAGCGACACTATGCAATGTTTGGTAACTATGCAACTTCGGTAGATGAGCTGAACTTCGGGCCGGACGCAACAGAAGACGGTACGAATGATACTTATGCCTACGTCCAAGCCGTATCTGATATTGATTACGATAGAGATGGTACGCCGGATAACTATACGATCGCATTGGCGACAGATGGGGATGCAGCCACCCAAGACTTTGTCTTTACCGCCACCGCAAGAAGCTCGCAGCTTGGTGATACGGATTGTCGTACTTTTACCATCGACCAAGCTGGCGTGAAGGCGGCGCTGGACAGTAGCAGCAACGATAACACCGATAGTTGCTGGTAGTTTGCCTGCATGTCATGAATATCGCTTAAGCGAAGAAGTGGGACGGTTTCTCAAGCCAGCTCTCTGGGTAGAGAAAAAACCACTTCTTCTCTTATGCCTGTGTTTTCTTGATATGAACGTGCCCCCCAGGATATCAATTGTTTAATGACACTCTCAACCAACACTTCCGGGGCGGACGCCCCGGCGGTCACGCCGATCATCTCCTTATCCTGTAACCAATCCAATTTGATGTCCTGGGCGCCGTCGATGAGGTAGGCCGGTGTACCGTGCTTTTCGGCGATTTCCCTCAGTCGGTTTGAGTTGGAGCTGTTGGGGGAGCCGACAACGAGCACGATATCGCATTGGCGGGCCAGATCTTTCACGGCGTCCTGCCGGTTCTGCGTGGCGTAGCAGATATCCTTTTTCTTGGGGCCGGTAATATTGGGGAAACGTTCCCGCAAGGCATCGATCACCTGCTCCGTATCATCGATGGATAGCGTAGTCTGTGTGACATAAGCGACGTTCACGGGATTGGATAGGTTCAGTTTTTCAACATCTTCGACAGTCACCACCAAATGAATGTGTGATGAGCTGTCGTTCTTTATGCACTGTCCCATGGTGCCTTCGACTTCGGGATGACCTCGGTGTCCGATCAGAATCACCTCATAACCATCACGGCATCGCCGGGCGACTTCAAGGTGGACCTTGGTAACCAGGGGGCATGTGGCGTCAAACACGCGCAGTGAGCGATCGACTGCCTCATTACGTACGGCTTGAGAGACGCCGTGTGCGCTGAAAATGACAGTGCTTCCATCCGGCACGTCGCTGAGCTCATCGACGAAAATGGCACCTCGCTGTCGTAAACTTTCCACTACAAACCTGTTATGAACCACTTCATGTCGGACATAGATTGGTGCACCGAGTTGTTCCAATGCCCGTTCGACGATCTCGATCGCCCGGTCGACGCCGGCACAGAAGCCTCTCGGGTTGGCAAGCAGAATTTGTTGCATCAAGTTACTCCGATCTGTCGTTGTCAGGGGTTTGTTAACGCCAGTCCGACGCACTCGACCCTATGGGTTGCCGCTGAACTAGCGCTGCTAGGCAAGGCTTGTCGTTCAAGTGAAGTGCCCAAAAATTTCTCCTCACTCCTCGTTTGGCATCATGTCAGAAGCAGCTCAGCCTATTGGGTGGGGGTCGACAAGCCCGATAATCACAGCCCTGAAAATGAATGTCTTGCCGCTCAAAGGATGGTTGAAATCAACGAGAACCCGGTCAGCTTCCAGCGTCACAATGATGCCGGCGATTTCCTCCCCTCCCGGTGTCGTAAAGGCGATGACATGGCCTTCCTCGGGTTCGAGTGAGCTTGGAAATTCATTGAGCTCGAGCCACTGTCGGTTATTCTCGCGCCATGGGCCGTAGACGTCGTCTCCGTCCAGCAGCAGCGTCTGATCGTCACCTGTTTCCAGCCCGATGAGTTTTGCCTCGAGTGCCGGTTCCATGATGCCGTCACCGAGCGTGAATTCCAGTGGTTCATCCTCGAACGTGGAGAGAACCTCGGTGCCATCTTCGAGCGCAAGGGAAAAATTCATCACGACTCGGCTTCCGGGCGATATTGCAATTGGCTTTGACATGTCAGGCGATGGAGCTCATCTGAGCGGCGATTCGATGAATTGCCGGTATGGCAAGGTCATGTCGCGCAGCCTGTTCGAGCGTGCGTTCCAGCCTTGCCATTGCACTCCGTCCCACACATTTATGCGCCGGATCGCCGTTGAAGGCATCGAACATTCTCGGGATCATGGTGTCGATGTCGAAATGTTCGCCGGTCATGGCCTCCTGCAACCGCAAAACCTCACAAGCCACCTCATGCGCCAGCGGCTGGTGATTTTGCCAGAGCGCTTCAACCGTGTCGCCACACTCGAGGCCGACGATATTGGTGGTGAGTATGTAGAGATTTTTGACCACAAGTTCACGCAGTAAATGTTGTTCGTCTTCCAGGATTTGAGTGGGAATGTCGACATTCGTCAGCGCCTGCTGAACGAGTGTGGCCTGGGGCCCGAAAACGGGAGAGGGCATGATGACCCTTGAATCCATTCCAGGCTTCTTCTCGAACCAGATCGAGATCACGGTCGGATCGGGCAAGCCTCGCCAATCGGCGGGTAGCAGCTCATTCTGCAATAGACAGAGCCGTCGTTTCCATGCGGGTGGTATATCTGCCAGCACAGTCTGCAGCGACGACTCGCCGACAGCGATCAACACCAGTGCCGGTGTTTCGATCCGACGCGCTAGTGCCCGCATGTCTGTGTCGCGGGTCACCGGATGGATGCTATAGCCGAGACGCAGAAAACCGCGCGCGAAGACGCCGCCAATCTCTCCGATGCCAATCAGGACGATCTCTCTGCTTTGCATATGTTCTCGTGCAGCTATTCGGAACAGATCCGAATCTTAAATCCGGGATCGGTATTTCACCAACCCCGCGACCTGTGTTTGCACGCCCTTATCCCACAATGCCGTCGGTGGCGGGTTGTCGTGTGGTTGATCTGTCAACGTGAGACGATGGATGACACCTGACTGGAAAGGGTCGACGTGGGATGATCTGCCTCGGACTTCGCGATAATCATCTACTCAGCTGAGTAGCTCCTGAGACAGAAACAGATACCCCAATGAAGCGATCAGAACGCCAACGGCGATATACTGGATCAGTATACAGATCCCCGGTAGGTCGTTGCAGACTTTGCTGAACCGGCAGAGCTTGCAATTCTTCATACTTCACCTCTCGACTGCCCGGGTCGACCACTCCCACATCAAACTAAGGAGACGACCCTGTAATGTCACTGCCTTCCCTGGAACTATACAGTGCGCTTCTGCTGCGCTGCAAAAATACGGTCTTGCGACTGCATTCCACACTCAAATAGTCTCACAGAAGCGGTCTACCGGCACAGGCTTTTTATGTTGCAAAATGCCTGATAGTTTCTAAGTGTTTGCCCGGATTCGTCTTTTACGCCACGGGCACTCGGTATACCATGTCGCCGTTATATGATGCTTTTTGCGGAGTTCTACCATGTTGATCGAAGGGCCACTCAAGATCGGTGTTGTGGACGATCCGGCGCAGCCCGGGCGTGAGCTGCATATCGACTTCTCCAACGAATTCCAGGCCTTGTCACAGGCGGATCAGGTGGCCGCGTTTGGCCGCTATCTTGACGAGCTCCACCGGGGCATCCAGTCATTGCCGGAAGCGGACCCGAACCGGGCAGGCATGCTCATCGTGCAGCAGATCGCCGAGCAGTTGCTGCCCCATGTGGGCAGCGGAGAGCTGGAGCTGGACGAGACCATCATCGTGGAGATGGGCCGCGACTACTCCAGCGATTCGCTGATGAGTCTGCTCAATTCATGACCTTGCCCTACATCCTGGAAGGCACGCGGGAGAATTTCGATCGTCTGGTGCTGGAGAATTCCCGCCGCGGCCTGGTATTGGTCGACTTCTGGGCCCCCTGGGTCGGCCCCTCCCTGCGCCAGCGGGAACTGCTGACCGATCTGGCGCAACGCTTCGAGGGGCGCTTCCTGCTCGTCAGCGTCAACACTGATGAGCAGAAATCCCTGGCCGAACGGTTCGGCGTGCGTAGTCTGCCGTCGTTCAAGCTCTTCCACCAGGGTGAGCTGGTGGCGGAGTATCACGGTGTCCAACCGGAAGCCGATTATCCCCGGATCATCGATCGTTACGTGCAGAAGGCCCTCGATCCCGTCTGCCGTGAGGCGATCGCAACCTGGCAGTCCGGTCAGCCGGAGCAGGCGCTGCAGCGGTTGGCCGAAGCCGCGGTCGAAGACCCACAAAATCTCGCTTTTCCCGCCCTCATGAGCAAGATCCTGATGCGCCAGGAGCGCTACCGGGACGCCCATGCACTGCTCACCGCGTTGCCGCCGGAGGCCCAGGAATCACCGGAAATCCGCAATCTGCTGGCCCATCTCGACTTCATCGTCACCGCTGAGGACGCCCCCGCACGGGAAGCGTTGGAAGCGGCGCTCGAAGCGGCCGGTGAGGATCCGGATCTGCGCTACCGCCTTGCCGCCAGCGCCCTGATCGGTGACGATGTGGAGACCGCGCTCGAGCTGCTGCTGGCGTTGGCCCGCAGCCACCCGGGATATCGCGACGGGATTGCCCGCAAGGGCATGCGCGCCGTGCTCGACCGGCTAGATCCCGCCGACGAGCGGGTGGCCCGCTACCGGCGCGAGCTCTATCGACTCGATTACTAGACCCAACCTATGTCAGACAATCCCCCTCAGATCGGCTTCGTCAGCCTCGGCTGTCCCAAGAACCTGGTGGATTCGGAACGCATCCTCAGCCGCCTGCGGGCAGAGGGCTATGCGCTCTCGCCCAGCTACGAGGGGGCCGACCTGGTGGTGGTCAACACCTGCGGCTTCATCGACGCGGCGGTCGAGGAGTCCCTGGACGCCATCGGCGAGGCGCTGAGGGAGAACGGCCGCGTCATCGTCACCGGCTGTCTGGGCAAGGACGAGGCGCGTATCCGCGAGGCCCATCCTCAAGTGCTCTCGGTCACCGGCCCTCACGCCTATGAAGCCGTGATGGCGGCGGTGCACGACCAGCTACCGGCCCCCCACGATCCCTTCACCAGCCTGCTGCCGCCCGCGGGCATCAAGCTGACCCCACGTCACTACGCCTACCTGAAGATCTCCGAGGGGTGCAACCACAGCTGCAGCTTCTGCATCATCCCTGACCTGCGCGGGCCGTTGGTGAGCCGTCCCCTCGGCGAGGTGATGCAGGAGGCGGAACGGCTGGTCGAGGCCGGCGTCCGGGAGCTGTTGGTGGTCTCCCAGGACACCAGTGCCTACGGTGTCGATATCAAATATCGGCCAGACTTCTGGCGCGGCCGGCCCCTGCCCAGCCGCATCCGCGATCTGGCCACCGCCCTTGGCGAGCTGCCGGCCTGGGTGCGGCTGCACTATGTCTATCCCTATCCCCATGTGGACGACCTGATTCCGCTGATGGCCGAGGGCCGCATCCTGCCCTACCTCGACATGCCCCTGCAGCATGCCAACCAGCGGGTGCTGAAGGCGATGAAGCGCCCCGCCGCCAGCGAAAAGGTGCTGGAGCGTATCGCCCGTTGGCGAAGGGAGTGTCCGGAACTGACCCTGCGCAGCACTTTCATCGTCGGCTTCCCCGGTGAAACCGAGGCCGAGTTCGAGGAGTTGCTCGATTTCATCCGCGAGGCGCGGCTCGATCGGGTCGGTTGCTTCGCCTATTCCCCGGTGGCGGGGGCGCAGGCCAACACGCTGCCCGGGGCGCTGCCCGAAGCGGTGCGCGAAGAGCGGCGTGCGCGCTTCATGCAGGTGCAGACCGCCATCAGCCGGGACAAGCTGCAGGCAAAGATCGGCCGTGAGATGATTGTGCTGGTGGACGAGGTGCGGGAGAAACAGCTGGTGGCCCGCAGTCCGGCCGATGCGCCGGAGATCGATGGCCGGGTCTTCATCCCGGGAGCCTGGGAGCTGGATGCGGGGGACTTCATCCGCGTGCGCATCACCGGCGCCACGGCGCACGATCTGCAGGCGGAACCGGTGGAGAGCGAAGAGGAAGCGGAGGGGTAAGGGGTTTCGGCGCCTCCCTGCGCCGGCCAACCAGCCGACTGATCAGGAAAAGGCGGCGCCGCTGCTGCGTCCCAGTTTTTTCAGGATCATCGCCAAGGGGCAGAAGCCGGTAAAGGCCGACTGCATCAGATTGAGCCCGACGAAGGCGGTGAAGAAGAGCCAGTAGCTGTGGTGGAAAATGGGGCTGCCCTGGGCGCCCAGCGCCAGACTGAGCAGGATAGCGAAACCGGCGAAGGCCAGCACGATACGGTCGATGTTCATGGATTTGCCTCTATGCTGATAGGTGGGAGATCCGGCACCCACCCGAGTAGGTTTGGGATCGCCTGTTACTGCCCGCGATCGCGAAGTGGGCGACATATTAGCACTATCTAATATATAGTCAAGGACCACCTCTGATGACGACTTCACAGGATGCGCAGGACACTCAGGCCGAGTTGGTGAGGCAGCTGCTGGCCCGGCCGGAGTGTTTCCCGCACGCCACGGACGACGGCGCGCACATCGAGACTCACATCTCCCATCTGCTGCTGGTGGGGGAGTTCGTCTACAAGATCAAGAAGCCCCTCGATCTGGGTTTCCTCGACTTCTCCACCCTGGAGAAACGGCGACACTGCTGCGAGGAGGAGTTGCGGCTGAACCGGCGGCTGGCGCCGGAGCTCTATCTGGAGACGGTCGCCATCCACGGCTCACCGCAGCAGCCGTCGCTGGCCGGTGAGGGTGACCCCATCGAATATGCGGTGAAGATGCGCCGCTTCCAACAGCGGGCCTTGCTCAACGAGACCCTGCCGGACCGGGACGAGCTGGCCACGCTGGCGCAGCAGATCGCCGGCTTCCATCAGGGGCTTCCCGCCACCCCCGGGGATTCGGACTGGGGCACCCCGGAGGCGGTGTTGCAGCCGATGGAGGAGAACTTTCGCCAGATCCGGGAGCTCAAGCATCCACTGCTCGAGACCGAGCGGCTGGAGAGTCTGCAGAACTGGACCGAGAATTTCATGGCGGGGGCTCGGTCGCTGTTGGAAGAACGCCGGGCGGCGGGCATGATCCGCGAATGCCACGGTGATCTCCACCTGGGCAATATCACCCGTTTCGAGGGCAGGCTGATGCCCTTCGACGGCATCGAGTTCAATCCGGCCCTGCGCTGGATCGACACCCTCAGCGATCTCGCCTTCCTGCTCATGGATCTGCAGCACCGGGGCTTGACCCAGGCCGCCGGCCAATTGCTCAACGCCTATCTGGAACAGACCGGCGACTACGCGGGTCTGCCGCTGTTGCCCTTCTATCTGCTCTACCGTGCCATGGTGCGGGCCAAGGTCTGTGCCATCCGCCTCAGTCAACCCGACCTCGGCAAGGAGGAGGCGGCCGCGGTGTTGGACGAGTACCGGCGCTACCTCAATCTGGCCGAATCGATGACCGGTCATCCGCCGGCCGCGTTGGTGCTGACACACGGTGTCTCCGGCTCGGGCAAGAGCCATGTGGCCGGCTGGCTGGCGGAACAGCTGATGGCGATCCGGATACGCTCCGACGTGGAGCGTCTGCGACTGTTTCCCGAGCATGATGCCGAACTCCTGGCGCGGCGCTACGGCGCCCAGGCGACCCTGACCACCTACGCCCATCTGCGGGCCATGGCCAAACGTCTGCTACGCGCCGGTTTTGCCGTCATCGTCGACGCCACCTTTCTCAAACGCTCGCAGCGGACCCCCTTCTTCGAACTGGCGGAGATGTTGGATACCCCCTTGCTGATCCTGGACTGCCGGGCTCCCGAGGCGGTCTTGCAGGAGCGTATCGCACGCCGGGCCGCTGTCGGCGGCGACCCCTCGGAGGCCGATCTCTCGGTATTGCATCTGCAGCTCTCCACCCAGGAGCCGCTGAACGAGCGGGAGCGATGCCACACCCTGCGGATCGACAGCGAGCGCTTCCCCCCGCCGGGAATGATGGCGACCGTGCTGCAGCGGCTGATGGGCCAGTCAGCGGTTTCCTGAGGGGACTGGTCGGGGGAGGCGATTTCCGTTAGTTTGCTCCTGCGAACAGCGAGCAGGATGAGTCAGCCATGCGATTTCCCCAGGTCAATGTCGGGCAGCGTTTCACCTACCAAGGCAAGCCGTATACCAAGACCGGTCCATTGACTGCCAGCGAGGAGGGCAGCGGCAAGCAGCGCATGATCCCGCGGGCGGCGGAGGTGACGCTGCTCGATACTCAGGGCAAGCCCGTGAAGGAGATCAAACAGCGCTACAGCCGTGCCGAGGTGAGATCATTGGTGCAGCACTTCAAGACGGACCTTGTGGGTCGGCTGGAACAGATAGCCGACGATGAGGGCGGGCTGAAGCTCGATCAGGTGATTGAGCTGATCCAGGCCCAGGAGGCCGGAGACTGAGTCCGCGCTCCCGCTCGCTCAGGACCCGGCCGCTTTCAGCAGGCTCGCCACGCGCTCCACGGCGGCCGCGTTTTCCCTACTGCAGTCACTGCTTCCGCTCAGATAGTGATCGATCTTCCCTTGTGCGGTGGCGGAGAGTGACCAACCCAACGGCGGCTCCTGTTCCTTGTCCTCCCCGGGACACATGCGCAGATGGAAAAAACGGCGCTCGCCGCTCCCGCTGTCCCTGCTTACCACCCATTCATGCAGCCGGCTGGCGGCCTCGATACCGTGACCGTTACGACTGGTGGCGTAGCTGCGCAGGGTGCTCAGCACCTCGTAACCGAACCCCAGTGGCGTGTTGTACTCGTAATCGGCCAGTTGCGCCGGCAGCGTGGGGTCGCTGCTGATGAGAATGACGTAGGGATGCAGCGATAGCCTCCACTTCTGCTGCCAGAGCCGTTCGGCGGCATTGGCGATCTCCAGTGCCGTTTCAGCGCCATAGTTTTCGAACAGACCGCCATCCTGCAGCCGCTGCCACTCCTGCCGCTGGCTGTCGGCCGGCTTCCATCCTCCCGGAGGACTGACGAAAGGAAAGCGGGCGCTGTTGTGCGCCGCGGTGGAGAGGCGCATATCGCCACCGAGCGTGGTGAGCAGGTCCTTGTAGAGCACCCGGTTGGACGCGGGCGGAGCCAGGGCGTCGGTACGCAGGGTGGCGGCGACGATACGGCGTCCGTTGTCCGACCAGGTGGAGTTGAGAAAGAGAGCGGGCCAGGGGCGTCCTCCGAGGGAGGCAATGCCGATGAAGGAGCTGTCGAGGGTCACGCCGCCCGTTTTACTGAATTGTGTGAAGCCGGTCTCCAGACCCTGTTCGAAGATCTCCGCCCGGTCGCCCAGCAGCGGTAGCGGCAACAGGCGCTGCACCGCATCCTTGTAGAGCAGGCCGGCGGCCACCGGGCCGAGGTAGTCCTGGCCGAGGATCTGCTGGATCGTCTTGGTAACATCGGTATCCCGGTTTGCGGTCACCACGCGGTAGACCGTGGCGCCGACCGAACCGCCGGAGACGCCGCTGATGGCGAAGAGGTGGTCGTCGAAGCGGCCCTCGGTGGCGTCCTGCAGGGTTCCCAGCAGAGTGCCCGTCCAGTAGGCGGCCCGGATGCCGCCACCGGCGGTGGCGACCAGTATGAACGGGTCGCAGCGGTTCGCGTCGCAGTGGGCGTCGTGCCACTGGGTCAGGGCGTCTTCCAGAGCCGGTCGTTGTTGCGCGGACAGGCCGCTGTCGAGCTGGCGGATGGCGTGGTTATCGTTCCAGAAGCTGAAGATCGCCACCAGGAACAGGGAGATGATGACGATCGGCACCCCCTTGCGGGTGGCGTGATAGGTGATGACGCTGGCCAGCGGCAGCATGGTGGCGCCCCACAGCATCAGCAGCAGCAGAGTATCGAGATGCCGGCCCATGCTGAGAGGGCCGAGCATGCCCCAGGCGAAGAGCAGCAGGCCGAGCACGAAGGTGGCGGCGGCGATCCTGCCGCGCACCTCGCCCAGGCTGCGGTAGAGGCTCAAGCGCGGCGGCGGTTCGTTGCGGCTGCCGATGCGTTCGGCCCAGGCCCAGTGGGTCTCTGGTGCGTCCGGGCGCAGTCTCCGGGCGATCCAGCGGCCCAGCTGGCGTCGATAGGTGACGGCGAGAAAGAAGAGGATGCCTTCGATGCCCATCAGGTAGGCCGTGGCGTGCCACTCGGTAACGATGCCCAGGTTGAGGGTGACGGCGGCGAAGGCGAGCACGCCCAACAGGCGCGGCAGCAGTTTCCGGTAGGGGGTGAGCTGCTGCCAGTCGACCAGGGCATAGGGAAAATCGATGTCGAGCAGGACACGTGCCCAGAGCCACAGGCTGGTGGCCCAGAGCAGGGTGCTGCCGAACAGACTGAGGTAATCGAGACCCCCATCCTCGGCCATGCCGCGCAACAGGTCGTGACCCTGGGGCACACTCAGCAGTACCGAGGTCAGCAGCAGCAGGATCAGGTTCATGCGGACGAGATTGAGGGCCCAGCCGAGGGCGCGCAGATGCAGGATCAGGGGCTTTCCGTTCTCCATCGTTCGATCACTCCTTTGCGGGCTTGTTGTTAGATATGTATGTAAACAGTAATACCCAGATCGCCGAGAGACAATGCGGCGTTGATCCGGAGGTACACAAATTCAAATGGAATGGTGACGTTGGATAGCGAAAGCAAAAGGCAAGGAATAGAAGTTCACGGTGCGGTAAGCCGCACCCTACGATTAATTGCGGGTAGGGTGCGGCTTGCCGCACCGAATCAAGGGGAGAATAACGTACATGAGAAGGCCATGAGTCGGCACCGTAGTTTGAGAGGTCATCCGGAAGTCTCGTCGAACAGTCCCTCGTCCCAGTAGGGATGATCGCCAAACTCCTGCTGCAGATACTCCACCAGAGCTCTCACCCGCAGGGGCACGAAGCGGCGTGACGGATAGACCGCATAGGCGGTGGCGAGTGGCAATCGATAGTCGCGCAGGATGGGCACCAGCCGTCCCTCGCGTATGCCGCGGTAGGCGATGAAAGTGGGTGAGACACAGACCCCGAGCCCCGCCTCTGTGGCGTGCAACAGCAGATCGCCGTTGTTGGCCAGCAGGCGCAGGGGCAGGGTGACGCTGAAGCGACGGCCGTTGCTGTCGGTGAGGCGGACCCTTTGCGGTTCGGGCAGGTTGCTGTAGCAGAGCCCCGGGTGCCGTTGCAACTCCTCCGGTGTGCTCGGGGTACCCTCGCGTGCGAGGTAGTCCGGGCTAGCCACGATTACGGTGCGTATGGTCGCCAGCGGTAGGGCGATCAGGCTGGAATCCTCCAGGCTGCCGATGCGCAGCGCCAGGTCGACTCCCTCCTGGATCAGGTTGACCTGGCCGTCGTCCATGTCCAGATCGAGCACCACCCCGGGGTGGGCCTGCATGAAGCGGTTGATCAGTGGGCCCAGGTGGAGCATGCCGAAGGTGAGCGGAGTGGCGAGACGGATGCGCCCACCGAGAGACTGCTGGCCGCTGGAGACCGACTGTTCCGCTTCCGCCAGATCCTCCAGCAGCTGCAGGGCACGGGGGTAGAACTCCCGTCCCGCCTCGGTCAGTGAGAGTCGCCGGGTGGTGCGTTGCAGCAGGCGCGCGCCCAGATGCTCCTCCAGCTCGGAGACCCGACGGCTGACCACCGATTTACCGATGCCGAGCCGCTGGGCCGCGGCGCTGAATTGGCCCGCTTCCACCACGGCGACGAAGCTTTCAAGGCTGTCGAGTCGGTCCATTGTTCCATTTTTCGCAACAGTATTTCTCAATTATGCCTATTTATCTTTAAAACCGAAAACCTAAACTGGCATTAACTCGACTAAAACTGTCAGGAATTAACCGGGAGACGACCATGAACACGGCTTCCATGAAAAACCGTAACGTCAAGCGCCTGGTGCGCGGTCAGGAGACCGCCGACGGCGCCGGTGTACGGCTGACCCGGGTCATCGGCACGCACCAGTTGCTGCAGCTCGATCCATTTCTGCTGCTGGACGACTTCCGCTCGGACGACCCGAACGACTATATCGGCGGTTTCCCGCCCCATCCTCATCGGGGCTTTGAGACCGTGACCTATCTGCTGGCCGGTAAGCTGGAACACCGGGACAACGCCGGTCATGCGGGTGTGCTGAAGGCGGGCGGGGTGCAGTGGATGACCGCGGGACGCGGCGTGGTCCACTCCGAGATGCCGATGCAGGAGCACGGGCTGCTGTCCGGCTTCCAGCTCTGGGTCAACCTGCCGGCGGCGGAGAAGATGACCGCGCCCCGCTATCAGGAGTTCGACGCCGACTCCATTCCCCGGGAGACGCGGGAGCAGGGCGTGCTGGTGCGGGTCATCTCCGGCGAGACCTCGCGCGGAACCCGCGGGCCGGTGAGCCACCTGACCACACCGGTGAGCTATTTCGATATCAGTCTGTCCGCGGGCAGTCGTTTTGCCGAACCCTTGCCGCAGGCCTACAACGCCTTCGTCTATGTGGTGGAAGGCGAACTCGCCATCGGCGACGAGACCGTTCCGCCGCTGGCGCTGGCCCAGCTGGGCGAGGGTGAGGGGGTCGGGATCGAGGCCCGGGCCGACAGCCGCCTGCTGCTGGTGGCGGGTCAGCCGCTGAACGAACCGATCGCACGCCGTGGCCCCTTCGTCATGAATAACGAGGCGCAGTTGCGCCAGGCCTTCGACGACTACCAGTCGGGGCGCTTCTGATGCGGCTGCGAAACGACACCCGGAGCTACGGTCTGGTGGCCGTCACTCTCCACTGGCTGGTGGCCATGGTCGTGGTGGGCCAGTTCGGGCTGGGTCTGTGGATGCGTACGCTGGGGTACTACGACCCCTGGTACAACCTGGGACCCTGGTGGCACAAGGGGATCGGCGTGATGCTCTTCGTCGTCCTGGCAGCGCGGCTGATCTGGCGCTGGTCCAATCCGAAGCCGGAACATCTGCCGACCCATAGACCCTACGAGCGCCAGGGTGCCGCGATAGCCCACGGCCTGCTCTATCTGCTGCTGTTCGCGGTGATGTTGAGCGGCTACCTGATCTCCACCGCCGACGGGCGGCCGCTGGAGGTCTTCGATTGGTTCGCCATACCGGCCACCCTCAGCGGCATCGAACATCAGGAGGATATCGCCGGCGAGATCCACCTCTATCTGGCCTGGAGTGTGATTGTTCTGGCCGCGTTGCACGCCCTGGCGGCGCTTAAACACCATTTCATCGATCGGGACATGACGCTCAAGCGGATGTTGGGTAGGGATCTCGGTAGTCAAGTCAATTGATAGTGATAGTGAGGAAACAGGCAATGACGAGTGTAGCGATCGTATATCACAGCGGCTTCGGCCACACCAAGCTGCAGGCGGAAGCGGTGGAGCGCGGAGCGGCCTCCGTCGATGGGGTGGATGCCCTGCTCATGACCGCGGAAGAGGCCATCGCCGACATCGACCGGCTCGACGCGGCGGACGCCATCATTTTCGGCAGCCCCACCTACATGGGCAGCATGTCGGCGGAGATGAAGAAGTTTCTCGAGGCGGGTGCCGCCAAGTGGTTCACCCAGGCCTGGAAGGACAAGGTGGCCGGTGCCTTCACCAACTCCAGCTCCTTTTCCGGCGACAAGCTCAATACCCTGGTCGGCCTGATGATCAATGCCATGCAGCAGGGGATGATCTTCGTCAGCCTCGGCATGCACCCGGCCGCCAGCGATCCAGACGCGATGAACCGCATCGAGGGGCCGGGGCCCGAGGTGACGAACCGGGTCGGTTCCTACATCGGTCCCATGGCCGCGAGCTTTCAGGTGAATGCCGGCGACGCCCCGAGCTCCGGCGACCTGGCGACGGCGGAGGCCTATGGTGCGCGGGTCGCCAGCATTACCCAGCAACTGGTTCGCGGACGCGAAGCCGGTTGATGTCCAGAAGGTTTGTCAACTACAGGAGCATTTGAAAATGAAACGTCTATTGATCCCTCTGCTGTTCTTCACCCTGGTGGCGGCCACGCCGCTGCAGGCCGAAGAGTATGTCATCGACACCAAAGGCAATCACGCCTTCATCCAGTTTCGCATCAAGCATCTGGGTTACAGCTGGCTCTACGGCCGCTTCAACGACTTCAGCGGTAGCTTCAGCTACGACGAGAAGAATCCCTCCGCGGCCAAGGTGAAGGTCGATATCGATCCGGCCAGCATCGACAGCAACCACGCCGAGCGGGACAAGCACCTGCGAAGCGAGGAGTTTCTCGCGGTGGAGGAATACCCGCAAGCCGGTTTCGTCTCCACCTCATATGAGGAGAAGGCCGACGGCACGGCGGTGCTGAAGGGTGACCTTACCCTGCGCGGCGTGACCAAGCCGGTGACCATCCAGGTGCAACAGATCGGCCACGGCCCCGATCCCTGGGGCGGCTACCGTCGCGGTTTCCATGGCACCACCCAGATCGCGCTGGCCGACTTCGGAATCCCCTTCGACCTGGGGCCGGCGAGCAAGAACGTCGAACTCGAACTCTCGGTGGAAGGTATCCGCCAATAGTCCTCAGCGACGACAGACTTCCCCCTTTTTGGCGCCTCCACGGCGCCATTTTTTTGCCCGGCAGGTCATGGGCCGCCTGTCAATCGGGGAGGTCATCCGTCCCCTGCACCACCACCGCGAACCGGTCCGCCAGAGCGGCGAGGCTTGCCTGTTGCACCGTCTCGGCAGGGATGGTGCCGCCCTTGCCGTCGGGCAGGTCGCGCGTGGCGGTGGCGGCGTCCACCAGGGTGGTCGCATAGCCCCTATCGAGGGCGGCGCGTACCGTGGAACTGACGCACATATGGGTCATGAAGCCGACGATGATGAGCTGTTTACGACCGGTTGCCCGAATGGCCTCGTTCAGACGGGTCCCGGCAAAGGCGTTGGGTAGCCGCTTTTCGATGACCGTCTCATCCTCGACGGGGCTCCAGGGACCGGCGATGGCGAAGTAGGGGGACTGGGGATTGAACAGGGATCCACCGCCCCGATGCACGACATGGATCACTGGGGTTCCCGCCGTGCGTGCCCGCTGCAGCAACCGAGCCCCCTCGGTCAATGCCGGTTTGATGCCGGGTAGAGGCAGGGCGCCATCCACATATTCGCGCTGTCCATCGATCAGGATCACCACGCTTTGCGACAGGGCGGCTGGCGCGGGCCGGACCCCGGCCAGTTCCATCAGCGTCGCTGGCGGTGTGCCGGCAAGGGAGAGCGCGGGGAAAAGGCAGGATAGCGTCAGGAGTTGGAGCAGTTTTTTCATGTCACAGCACCTCTGTATTTGGAGTGCGTTCAGGGTCGCGCTATGGCGCGGTTGAAAGAAGTGGCAGAATTGACAAAAACCATGCGAGAACTGCCATGCCTGCCATCGCCCTGCTGGTCGAACCCGGAAGCACCCCATCCAGCGTCGCCCTCTCCCTGGACATCTTCAGGGTCGCCGATCGCTTCTCGGCGGACGATCCCTTCTCCATCACGCTCTTTTCCGCTGCTGGAGGGGAGGTGGCCCTCTCTCCATCCCTGCACCTGGAGACCGTCCCGCTTCCCGCTCGATTGAAGGGATTTGACGCCCTGATCCTGCCGGGATTTTTCGCTGCCGATATGCAGGAGTTGTCACGCAAGCTGGAGACCCAATGGCGGCCGGCGATAGCGCGCCTGGCAGTCCTCGATGACACCCCTCTGGTGGCCGCCAGCTGCTACGGCACCTTCGTGCTGGCGGAGAGCGGACTGCTCGAAGGGCGCGCCGCCACCACCACCTGGTGGTTGCGGGAGCCTTTTCAACAGCGCTACCCCGGGGTGCGGCTGAATGCCGATCGCGCCCTGGTGGACGATGGCCGGCTCATCACCGCCGGTGCCATGACCGCCCATACCGATCTATCTCACCATCTGCTGCGCCGGCTCAAGGGACACGCCGTGGCCCGCCAGGTGGGCTCCATCATGCTGGTGGACGAGGGGCGCGGCTCGCAACTTCCGTTTGTGGCGCTGCAGCGCCGCTTCGGCGAGCCCCTGACCGATGCGGCCATTGCCTGGATGGAACGGCATCTGGCGGAGAGCGGCTCTGCCCGCGAGTTGGCCGGCGTGCTGCATGTCAGCTATCGGACCCTGCATCGCCGATTTCAGGGTGTTACCGGAATGGCGCCGCTCGCCTATCTCCAGGCGTTGCGCGTGGAGTGCGCCAAAGAGCTGCTGGAGACCTCGCGAATGGGTGTCGAACAGATCGCCGGCGCGGTCGGTTATGCGGATACCACCTCCTTCCGTCGTCTCTTTACCCGGCTGACCTCGGAGACACCGGCACGCTATCGACGCCGATTCCGCAGGATGGAGATCGAGGAGGCCACGTCCGATGATTAGCGGCCAGGCAATGGGAAATCCGGCGCCTAGGAGAGCGTGTTGCATGGCTGAGCGCCGCTGATCTTCCTGCGCTTGTTCACCCCGTCAGCACGCCAGGCGGATTCGCACGCTCGGCGGAGGGAATCCGTCGGGAATCCCGGTTCTGCCACTGCGCTTTCCCTGGTTTTTCGTCACCACGGCGTCATTTGTTCTGTTTGCAAGTCAAGTTATGGGCATGGCTGACGACACAATAACGGTTGTTGCCGCTACGGACAGGAGTCAATCATGCTGATGCAGTTCATCACCATCGCCGGGCTGATACTGACCGCCCTCGCGATCCTCGGTTTCATCTACAACGCCATACGCAAGCAGCGTGAGCAGGGGGTCTTCATCGGTGCCTCGGCGCTGCTGGGCCTGTTGATCATCGGCCTGGTGCTGGGTGGTGCGCAGGGGATCATCTTCTACGCCAGCCCCGGTATGAGCTATCTGGTGCAGTTCCCCTGGGGCACCCAGAACGCGGTGCTGGAACCAGGCTTTCATCCCCGCTTCTTCGGCGAGGCGATCCCGTTCAAGAAATACCTGACTGTCTCTTTCGGTGGTGAATCGGACAAGTTCTCCGGGGTGGCACCGATCCAGGAGATCCGCTTCCACGATTCGGTGACCGCCAACATGCGCATGACCGCCCGCTTTCAGCTGCCGGAGAACGAGGAGCAGTTTCTGCCCATGGCGGTCGCCTACCGTTCCCAGGACAATCTGATCAACTCCTCGCTGATTCCCATCATGCAGGAGGCGATGCGCAACTCCGGCCGCATGTACTCGGCCCAGGAGTATATCGGCGGCAAGGGCGGCGACTTCGAGAATGCGGTGCTCGATCAGATCCGTAACGGTATCTATCTGCTTAATATCGAGGAGGAGCGGGCCTCTCACGGTGCGCAGATGATCACCCAGCCCGAGAGCCGGACCATCCAGCAGGACCAGACGGTGCAGGTGCGGGTGCGCATCCGCCGCGACAGCGCTGGCCAGGAGATGCGCAAAGACGCCAAGGACCATCCGCTGAAGAAGTTCGGCCTTGTGCTGGTGCAGGCCAACGTGCAGGACGTGGATCCGGATCCGGCCTTCAAGGACAAACTGAAGGAGCAGCGCGAGGCGGCCGCCCAGGTGGCCATCGAGCGGCAGAACGCGCGCAAGGAGGAGGAACGCAAGAAACGCATCATCGCCCAGGGCGAGGCGGAGAAGGCGGAGAAGAAGATCGAGCTGGAGAAACAGCAGATCGAGCGCGTCATCGCCGGCGAGACCAAGGCCAAGGAGGCGGAGCAGGAGCAGGTGAAGAAGGTCACCGAGGCCACCACCCGCAAGCGGGAGGCGGAGATCGAGTACGAGCGCAAGCAGGTCGAACTCGAGACCGCCAAACTCGAAGCCGAGCGGATCCAGACCCTGGCCCAGGCCGAATCGGACCGGCGCCGCTTGTTGATGGAGGCGGACAACGCCCTGGAGAAGCGGCTCGAGGCCTATGTGCAAGTCTCCTCGGCCTTTGCCGCGGCGATCCGCGACAAGCGGCTGGTGCCCGAGGTGGTGGTCAGCGGCAGCGAAGGCAGCGGGCAGTCCAACGCCACCGATCTGATCGCCCTGCTGATGGCCAAGACCGCGCGTGACCTGGGGGTGGCCGTGAGCGAACCCGATCGCATGGCCGGCGGCGCGGCACAGGTGCCGGTCAAACGCTGACAGGGATTTGAAACACTGCTTGCCGCACCGTGGTGGTTGGTCAGGGATTAACGGTGGGGCTGGGCCCCACCCTACACAGGAACGAGGGTGGTGATTCTGACCCTCCAAATTCACGCATTTTACACAGCGACGGGCGTCTTAACCTCGGCCGCCGCCTGCGCAATCAGACGACTGTCGGCGCCGGGCAGGTGCGCCCCCTCGCTCAGCACGCGCCGGAAACGCCTGGCCCCCGGGCAGCCATGGAATAGGCCCAGGATGTGGCGGGTGATGCGGTTCAACGGTACGCCTTGCGACACCATTGTCTCGGCATAGGGCAGCAGACGCTCGATCACCTCGTGCCGATCGCGCACAGGGCTCGGATCGCCGAAGATGCGCCGGTCCGCCTCGGCCAGGATCCAGGGATTCTGGTAGGCCTCGCGCCCGATCATCACGCCGTCCACGAAGGCGAGTTGCTCCTCGGCCTGGCCAAGTGAGGTGATGCCGCCGTTGATGACGAAGATCAGATGGGGAAAATCCCGTTTCAGCCGATATACGGTCTCGTAGGAGAGCGGGGGGACCTCCCGGTTCTCCTTGGGGCTCAGTCCCTGCAGCCAGGCCTTGCGCGCATGCACGATGAAGCTGACGCAACCGGCCTCGGAGACGCGACCCACGAAGTCGCGCAGGGCCTCGTAACTGTCCTGTTCGTCGACGCCGATACGGTGTTTTACCGTCACCTCGATGCCGACCGCGTCACGCATCGCTTTTACCGCGTCGGCCACGACTTCGGGGGTCAGCATCAGGCAGGCGCCGAAGCTGCCCGATTGGACCCGGTCGGAGGGACAGCCCACATTCAGGTTGATCTCGTCGTAACCCCACTGCTCGCCCAGTCTGGCGCAGCGGGCCAGGTCGTCCGGTTCGCTGCCGCCCAGCTGCAGGGCAACCGGATGCTCGCTCGCATCGAAGTCGAGAAAACGCGCCCGGTCACCGTGCAGGATGGCGCCGGTGGTGACCATCTCGGTGTAGAGCAGGGTGTGGCGGCTGATCAGCCGAAGAAAATAGCGGCAGTAGCGGTCGGTCCAATCCAGCATGGGGGCGATGCTGAGTCTGCGGTCGAGCATGGTTAACACGGTGAAGGTTGGAAAGCGGGCATGCTAACGGTTATCGGCCGATGAACCAAACCCGTAACCTGACAGGCCGTGAAAAGTGACAATGCGGTGCGGCAAGCCGCACCCTACCCGATATTCATGTGTAGGGTGCGGCTTGCCGCACCGTATTCGCCTGGATAGATCCTGCCATCGAGCGCTAACCGGCCTGTTCCTTCAATTGCGGCATGCTATCAGGCAGCATGCCCCGCCACATGCAGTCGATCAGTTCGTCCTCGAACTGCGTCAGCGGCTGCTTGATCACCCCGTCGAGACGCAGATGAACCATGCGGATGGCGCCGCCGAAGACGGCGGAGGCGGTGACCCAGGGATCGCCCCGGCGTATCTCCCCGCTATCCATGCCGTCCTGCACGATACTGCGCATCGCCTTGAAGGGTGTGGAGCTGCAAACCGGAGGTTCGTCGGGCAGGAACTCCCGATGTTTGGCGTGCAGCATGAAGGCGACGATGTTGCGCCGGGTCTCGGTGTATTCGAACAGTTGCCGGATCAGCGTGTTGCAGCGCTCCCTGAAGCCGAGATCCTGCTTGATCACATCCTCGACCATCTCTTCGAACTCCTTCAGCAGGTGGTAGTAGAGGGCCTTGGCGATGCCCTCCTTGCCGCCGAAGTGGTTGTAGATGGAGCCGATGCTGACATTGGCCTGCTTCTGCACATCGTGCACCGACACGTTGTGGAATCCCCGGTCGACGAAGAGATCCAGCGCGGCCGTCAGGATGCGGCAGTCGACGCTCTCCTTGGCGGGGGCGCACTTCTTGAGGTACGGCATACAGGCTCGACTAGTGGTCATTTTGACGCACCTTCCACGGCTAGGGTCGTTTGAGCGAATCGGTCATTCAAGCAGATCACCTTCAGAGTGCATGACTCGGAATGGAATGCCATCCGCAATAGTTGGCTGAAAGCAGATGTCTCGAACAGACATAGCGACAGATCATTCCGTTTCTCCACCTCGCTCGCTCCTGAGCTTTACTCGCCCTGTGTGTGTGCTTTTGTGGCCAGCGATTATACATAGCATAGTGAAATATTTGACAAGAATGAACATTCGTTCTATTTTTTTCCTATCCCGCATTGGTCACGCCCCGCCGTGACGGACTACGGTGACCGGCGTGCGGCCGGCTGCGATAAGTGTGGGCTGGCAGTACAAAAACAAAGCACAAGTTCACGTTCACCACAGGAGGAGAACACCATGAGGCTTTCGAAACGGCCTATAAAATCACTCGCCCTAACAACCGTCCTGGCGTTGTCTGGCGCCCTCGTCGGTACGGCCGTCCCGCTGCAGGCGGATGAGACCTGCCAGTCCCCTTACATGGCCAAGATCGTCGGCCAGGAGGATTTCGTCTATGTCTGGACCCTCGGTGTCGAGGGGCTGGGAGACGGCCAGGACAAGCTGGTGACCATCGACGTGAATCCGAAATCGGACAATTACGGCAAGGTGGTGAACACCCTCTCGGTGGGAGGGCGCAACGAGGCGCACCACTCCGGCTTCACCGATGACCGCCACTACCTCTGGGCCGGCGGGCTCGATACCAGCAAGATCTTCATCTTCGACGTGCACAGCGATCCGGCGAAACCCAAGCTGCACAAGGTGGTGACGGATTTTGTCGAGAAGAGCGGCGGCGTGGTCGGTCCCCACACCACCTATGCCCTGCCGGGACGGATCATGATCACCGGGCTGTCCAACAACAAGGATCACGGCGGCCGCACCGCGCTGGTGGAGTACACCAATGAGGGCGAATACGTGGCCACCCACTGGATGCCCACCGATCAGAACCTGCGTGGCGCCGAGAAGACCGGCAAGTACGCCGACGGCTACAACTATGACGTGCGTGTATTGCCGCGGCGTAACGTCATGCTGACTTCCTCCTTCACCGGCTGGTCCAACTACATGATGGACTTCGGCAAGATGCTGCAGGATCAGGAGGCGATGAAGCGCTTCGGTAATACGGTGGTGCTGTGGGATCTGCACAGCAAAAAGCCGAAGAAGGTATTCGATGTTCCCGGCGCGCCGCTGGAGATCCGCTGCGCCTGGGAACCCGATCACAACTGGTGCGTGACCACCACCGCGCTGACCTCCAAGATCTGGCTCATCTACGAGGATGACCAGGGCGAGTGGCAGGCCGAGGCGGTGGCCGATATCGGCGATCCGGCCAAGATACCGTTGCCGGTGGACATCTCCATCAGCTCCGACGACAGCCGGCTCTGGGTCAACACCTTCATGGACGGCAAGACCCGCCTGTTCGACATGAGCGATCCGCATGCGCCGAAACAGGTCTACGAGAAGGTGATCGGGCGTCAGGTCAACATGGCTTCCTCGAGCTGGGACAGCACCCGCATCTACTACACTTCCTCCCTGCTGGCCAATTGGGACAAGAAGGGCGAGGACAACGAGCAGTTCTTCAAGAGCTATGTCTGGGACGGTGACAAGCTGGTGGAGAAGTTCGCCATCGACTTCAACAAGGAGAAGCTGGGCCGCGCTCATCAGATGCGTTTCGGCGCCTACTCCCTCTACGGTATGACCCGGCCCGAGGACGACCGGGTCAAGGTCGCCGACCTGGAATCGGCCTACAAGCCCTAGTCCCCAACGATGCCGGATGAGTCTGCTCATCCGGTTGCAGGCCCCGGCCCATCACTGCGTCGGGTCGGGGCCGTTGCCGATCTGGAGTTTCCATGTTCCGGTTGTGTCAACTCGCGCTGTTGCTGCTCGCATCGATCCCGCTGAGCTGGGCCGATTCGGCAGCCCCTTCGCTGGCGACGGCCCCCGGATACGGTGACCTGGGCTACGCCTTGCCGCCCGTGGGCAGCTATGCGCTGCCGCCTCTGGGCCAGGCGGCCGACGGCGAAGTGTTGGATACCCAGGGGCGATCGAGACAGCTGTTCGAACTCTTCGACGACAAGTATGTGCTGCTGGCTTTCATCTACAGTAGCTGCAACGATGTGGACGGTTGTCCGCTGACCTCCCACGTCTTCTATAAGATCAAGGCGGCGATGAAGCACGACCCGGCGCTGGCCGAGGGGCTGAAGCTGATCAGCCTCAGTTTCGATCCCGAAATCGATACGCCTCAGGTGATGGCCCTCTACGGCAACAACTTCAAATATGCAGGTAAGGCCGGGGAGTGGCAGTTCCTCACCACCGCTTCGCAGCGCAAGCTCGAGCCGATCCTCGACGCCTACCATCAGAACATCGTGCCCGACCCCGACAACGGCGGACAGTCGTCAGGGTTCTCCCATCTGCTGCGGGTCTTCCTTATCGATCCGGCGCGGCGCATCCGCAATATCTACAATGTGGATTTTCTGCACCACGAGTTGCTCATCAACGATGTGAAGACCCTGATGGCGCAGGCCGGCTCCAGCGCTCACCCGCTCCAGGCGGCGTTCGCACCCTCACCGACCGACACCCTTTCGCAACCGGGTGACGATAAACGGGGCTACGAGAGCGACAGCTACCGGACCCGTTCACTCTCGCTGCAACAGCGGCACGGCGAACCGGCCGACCTACTGGCCATCGCGCGGCATCCCCCGCTGGGGCTGCCGCCGGTCCCGATGCCGGACGACAATCCGTTGACGCGGGAGAAGATCGAACTCGGGCGGCAGCTCTTCTACGACCGGCGCCTCTCACTCAACGACACCTTCTCCTGTGCCATGTGCCATGTCCCCGAGCAGGGCTTCACCAGCAACGAACTGGCCATGGCGGTGGGTATCGAAGGGCGCAGCGTGCGGCGCAATTCACCGACCCTCTATAACGTCGCCTATGCCGGACTGCTGTTCCACGACGGGCGCGAGGAGACCCTGGAGCAGCAGATCTGGGGACCCTTGCTGGCGAAGAACGAGATGGGCAATCCCGCTGTCGGTCAGGTGCTGCGGAAGATCCGCCAGATCGACGACTACCGGGGGCGCTTCGAAGCCGCCTTCGACGGCAGGGGGGTGAGCATGGAGACCCTCGGCATGGCCCTGGCCAGCTATGAACGCACGCTGATCTCCGGCGACTCCCCCTTTGATCGCTGGTACTACGGCCAGGATGCGTCGGCGCTGTCGCCGCAGGCACAACGGGGGTTCAAGCTGTTTACCGGCAAGGCGGGCTGCGTGGCCTGCCATCACATCGGTGAGGATTACGCCCTGTTCAGCGACGACAAGCTGCACAACACCGGCCTCGGCTATCGGGCGTCGATGGGCATACGGCCCGAGAAGCAGAAGGTGCTGGTGGCGCCCGGTGTCACCCTCGAGGTGGACCGGGCCTTCATAGAGCAGGTCGGTGAGCCGCCGCCTCCCGATGTGGGCCGCTACGAAGTGACGCAGAATCCCCACGACCGCTGGAAGTACAAGACCCCCGGCCTGCGCAACGTCGCGCTGACCGCCCCCTACATGCACAACGGCGCCTTCACGACCCTGCGGCAGGTGGTCGACTTCTACGATGCCGGCGGGGTACCCAACGAGCTGCTCGATCCGCTGATCCGCCCGCTCCATCTCAGCGAGACGGAGAAGGAGGACCTGGTCGCCTTTCTGATGTCCCTCACCGGCAGCAACGTGGACACCCTGGTGGCCGATGCCTTCGCCGCCCCGGTGGGCGATGTGGGCAAGGGCGATCCGAGCTGGGTCCACGGCAGCGAGGTCGAAGTGCGTTGATACGCTGCCTTTCAAGCAGGAATTTCCCGAGCGGGCGGCGCCGGCCGCCGGCTGGAGAGCGACTCGGGATGCTGTTGCTCGCACTGCTGCTCGGCGTGGCGTCCGCGGCCAATGCCCAGGGCGAGATCGGCGGCGACTTCACCCTCACCGATCACAACGGCCGCCCCTTCGAGCTGCGCCAGTTGCGCGGCAAGCTGGTGTTGCTCTTCTTCGGCTATACCTACTGCCCCGACATCTGCCCGAGCGAGCTGTCCAATGTCGCCGCCGTACTCGATGCCCTGGGGCCGCGGGCCGACGAGGTGCGCGGGCTCTTCATCTCCCTCGATCCACAACGGGACAGGCCGCAGGTGTTGCGGGAGTATGTGCGTTACTTCAATGAGAACCTGCTGGGGCTGACCGGCTCCGCCGAGGCTGTCGCCCGGGTGGCGCGGCAGTACCGGGTCAAGTACCGGCGCAACGAAAGGGCGGACGGAGGCTACACCCTGGATCACTCGGCCAATCTCTACCTCATCGGCAGGAACGGAGATCTGGAGGCCGTGGTGCCCTATGGGCTGCCGCCCGAACATGTGCTGGAATTGGTGCGTGGATTGCTGGCCGAGGCGGGTTGAGATGGCGCGGCGGCGAGCCCTGCGCCTGATGAGGGGTGAAGCGAGCGGATCGCTGCGGCAAGCCGCACCCTACCCGTGAATCGAGCCGTAGTGCGTGCCAAAGGATAGTGCCAGTAAAATCCTGCCGGAGGTTGTTGCTGAATATGATAAGAAGTCTGCCGATGCCCGGGGTGCTCCTATTGCTGTTGTGGCTCGCCGCCTCCGTTGCGGCCGGACAGGGGTTGATACCCCTAGCCGACCCGCAACCGGCGCCGCCCTTCCAACTGCAGGATGCGGACGGGAACCCCCATCGGCTTGAGGACTACCGGGGCCGGGTCGTCATCGTCAACTTCTGGTCCAGTTGGTGCGCACCCTGTCGCCATGAGCTGCCGTCGATGAACCGGGCCTGGACGATGCTGAAGGATGAGGGGGTGGTCATGCTGGCGCTCAATCTGGGTGAGGAGCTCGGTGCGGTGAGGGGGTTCCTGCGCAACTACCCTATCGATTTTCCTGTCCTACTCGACCTCAATGCCAACGTCAGTGATCGTTGGGAGTTAACGGCACTGCCCACCACCTTCGTGCTCGATGTCCGTGGCAGGATTGTCTACCGGGTTATCGGTGAAAGGGAGTGGGACAGTGAGCCTCTGCTGAGACAGATACGCGCCTTGCAGCAACAGGGCCGCGACGACGAACAGCGCCCCCATGAGGCGTCCCCCTGATCCGTAGCCCCATAGCCCCGTAGCCCGGATGCGGCGCAGCTGAATCCGGGGTTGTCAGCGCACATCATCCTGGATTCCGCTGCGTTGCATTCAGGCAACTTTTTCCTCCCTGATTCTGAGCTTGCCGAGAGAGCGTCTTCGCCGGATTTCAAAGTGCCGGGCCGGACCGAAACGTTGGGATAATTTCAAAGTGTCGAAAAACTGGACTCTACCGTTCGGCTTCCCGTTCTTCTTTGTCTATGCTTACACTGGAGTCAGGCCGGTAAACGCTATCTAGCGCGCCAGCGAAGCGTCGGTCGTCAGTCCTCACAATAATGTATGCAGCCGTACGGCTGTCGATAATAAGCATCGCTACCCAACACCGCCTAAGCGATATAAAAACGCGTTGGTTCAAGCCAGGGGTTCAGGTCCATGTCTCAAACATTGCTGCACTACGCCAACATCCTGGAGATCGTCGGCGACATCATCAAGGTGAGGGTACCGCCGAATCAGGCGGGCCGGTCGGCGGTCTGCTTCGGCGACCTGGCCCTGATTGAGACGCCCGGCGAGGCCTCATCCCTTGCCCAGGTGATCCACATCCAACAGGAGCGGGTGGCGCTGCAGGTCTTCGCCGGCACCAAGGGGATGTCGACCGAGGCCAAGGTGACCTTTCTCGGCTCGCCCATGAAGGCAACCTATTCGCCCAACATCCTCGGTCGGGTGTTTCGCGGGGCGGGGCAGCCGATGGACGGCGGGCCCGATCTCTCCCACGATCCCAAGGTGGCCATCGGCGGGCCCTCGGTGAATCCCATGCGGCGCCAGCTCGCCTCCAAGATGATCCGCACCGACGTGCCGATGATCGACCTCTTCAACTGCCTGGTGGAGAGCCAGAAGATTCCGATCTTCTCCGTCGCCGGCGAGCCCTACAACCCGTTCCTCGCCCGCATCGGTATCCAGGCCGACGCCGACGTGGTGGTGTTCGGCGGCATGGGGCTGATCTTCGACGACTACCACTTCTTTCGCACCGCCTTCGACGACGCCGGCGTCTTCGCGCGCACGGTGATGTTCGTCAACCTCGCCTCCGACCCCATCGTCGAACGCCTGCTGGTGCCCGACATGGCGCTGGCGGTGGCGGAGAAGTTCGCGGTGGAGGAGGGCAAGCGGGTGCTGGTGCTGCTGACCGACATGACCGCCTACGCCGACGCCCTCAAGGAGGTCGGCATCTCCATGGAGCGGGTGCCCTCCAACCGGGGCTACATGGGCGATCTCTACTCCCAGCTGGCGCGCCGCTACGAGAAGGCCGCGGCCTACCGGGAGGCCGGTTCGGTGACCATCCTCTCGGTCACCACCATGCCCGGCGACGATGTGACCCATCCGGTGCCCGACAACACCGGCTACATCACCGAGGGGCAGTTCTATCTGCACAACGGGGTGCTCGACCCCTTCGGCTCCCTCTCCCGGCTCAAGCAGCATGTGATCGGCAAGGTCACCCGCGAAGATCACTCGCAGATCATGAACACCATGATCCGCTTCTACTCCGGCGCCCGAGACGCGGAACAGAAGCAGGCCATGGCCTTCGAGCTGACCCCCTTCGACGAGAAGCTGCTCAAGTTCGGCAGACTCTTCCAGCAGCGCTTCATGGAGATCCAGGTCTCCATGCCACTGGAGGAGGCGCTCGACCTCTCCTGGCGCACCCTGGCGGAGTGCTTCGACGCCGAGGAGCTGCTCATGAAGCAGTCGCTGATCGACAAGTACTTCCCCAACCTGGACGACTCCAAGGTGGCTTGAGATGGCACGGCTCGCCCTGAGCAAATCCTCCCTCAGCGTGCAGAACCGGCGCCTCAAGACCTTCGAGCGCTATCTGCCCTCGCTCGATCTCAAGCGCCGCCAGCTGATCGCCGAACGGGCCAAGGCGGCGCGCGCCATCGGGGTCACCGAGCGCGAGATCGCCGCCTTGCGCGAACAGGTCGAAAGCGGCCTGCCGATGGGCTCCAACGAAGAGGTCAACATCGAGAACCTGGTGCGCATCGCTCATCTCGATCTGGGGGAGGAGAACGTCATGGGGGTGCGTCTGCCCTTCGTCAGCACGATCGAGTTGAAACAAGCCGACTACGCCCTGCTGGCCAAGCCGGAGTGGGTCGACAATTTCGCCTGGCGCATGCAGGAGATGCTGCGGCTGCGGGTGCGTATCCAGGTGGAACGCCGCCGCCTGGCGCTGCTTGACGAGGCGGTGCGCACCATCACCCAGCGGGTCAACCTGTTCGACAAGGTGCTGATCCCCCAGGCCCGGGACAACATCCGCCGCATCCGGATCTTTCTCGCCGACGGCGAGCGCGCGGCGGTGGTGCGGGCCAAGATCGCCAAGGGCAAGCGGGCCCGGGAGGCCGCTGCATCATGAGTATCGTCCCCCTGCGCAAGATCACCCTGTTCGGCATGGCGCATGAGAAAGAAGCGGTACTGCAACAGGTGCAGGCACTGGGATGCCTGCATCTGAACTCCCTGGCTCCGGCTGCCAAGGAGCCGGAAAAACTCCCGCCCGCCCTGCCGGTGGATGCCTACAAGGCGCTGCGCTACCTGAGCGGGGTCAGGGAGCGGCGCCGGGTGGTGCGCCACGACGAGCGTTTCGACATGCAGGCGGTAGTGTCCGAAGTGCTGCAAAACCAGCAGCGGGTGCGCGATGCCCAGGACCGCAGCGACGCCCTGCGCGAGCGCATCGAGGCCTTGCGGCCCTGGGGCAATTTTTCTCACACGCCGCCGGAGCGGCTTGGCGGCATGCGTCTCTGGTTCTATGTCCTGCCGCGTGACGCCCTGGCCGAGCTGGAGGATCTGGAACTGCCCTGGCAGGTGGTGCATCGGGACAACCGTTTCGCCTACCTGGCGGTGATCGCCCGCAAGGAGCCCCCCGCCGGCCTGCTGCCGGTGCCGCGCACCCACACCGGCAGCCTGCCTCTGGAGGAGGTGATCCGCCAGTGGGAGCGCAGCGAGATCGAGCTGGAGGAGCTGCTGGCCGAGCCCTGCAGGGCTGGGCCCCCGAGCCTGAGCTGCCGCGTCTGCGGACACTGGCAGAGGAGCGCCGGCTGGCGCTGCTGGTGGAGGAGCCCGGCGCGGACGAGCGCCCGCCCACCTTGTTGAGCAACCCCCCGCAGCTGGCCGCCGGCGAGGATCTGGTCGACTTTTACCAGACCCCCGGCTACCGCGGCTGGGATCCCTCCCTGGTGGTGTTTTTCTCCTTCACCCTCTTCTTCGCCATGATCCTCTCCGACGCGGGCTACGCCGCCCTGCTGGGGCTCGGCGTGATCGCCGGCTGGCGCGCCATGGGGCGCAGCGACACCGGCCGGCGGCTGCGCATCCTGGCCGCCACCCTTTGTGGCAGCGCCCTGGTGTGGGGGGTGCTGGTGGGCAGCTACTTCGGCCTCTCGCCCCCCGCGGGCAGCCTGCCGGCCGCGTTCAAGCTGCTCGACATCAACGACTTCGACAGCATGATGCGGCTCTCGGTGACCATCGGCGTGCTGCATATCGCCCTGGCCAACGGCATCATGGCCTGGCAGTTCTGGGGACAGAACCGGGCCAGGGTGAGTCTGGGCTGGATCGCGGTGGCCCTGGGCGGCCTGCTGATCTGGCTCGGCATGGGGGAGGGCGATGGAGCGAGCCTGGCCTACCGCTCCGGTTTCGCTGTCCTGATCACCGGACTGGTGGCGATTTTTCTCTTCAGCAGCGAACGGGCAGTCACCAACGGGGTCGACCTGCTGTGGCGGATCCTGGAAGGACTCTCCGCCCTGACCAACGTGACCAAGATCTTCGGCGACGTGCTGAGCTACCTGCGGCTCTTCGCCCTGGGCCTGGCCAGCGCCTCCCTGGCGCTCACCTTCAACGACCTGGCGCGCCAGGTGGCGGAGGCCCATCCGGGCATGGGGCTGCTGTTCAGTCTGCTGATCCTGCTGGTGGGCCATCTGCTCAACATCCTGCTCAGCCTGATGAGCGGGGTGGTGCACGGGCTGCGCCTCAATTTCATCGAGTTCTACAACTGGGGGCTTTCGGAAGAGGGCTACCCCTTCCGGGCATTCGCAAAACGGGGAGTGAAGGAATGAACGAGTTCGTCATAGCAATGGGCTGGGCCGGGGTCTACGGCGTCATGGCGCTGGGGGCCATCGGCAGCATCATCGGCTGCGCCGTCGCCGGCCAGGCCGCCATCGGCGCCATGATCGAGACCGAGGGCGGGCACGGGCGCTACATCGGCGTTTCGGTGATGCCCTCGTCCCAGGTCATCTACGGCATCGTGGTGATGTTCACCCTCAACCGGACGATCACCCCGGAGAACGCCGGCGCCCTGTTCGGCATCGGCATCCTTGCCGGGCTGGCCCTGATGTTCAGCGCCGTGCGCCAGGGCCAGTGCTGCGCCTCGTCGATCAACGCCTCCAAGGTGAAGCCGGAGATCTTCGGCCTCTCCCTGGCCCCGGCCGCCATCGTCGAGGGCTTCGCGGTGTTCGCCTTCGTCTTCGCCCTGGTGCTGGCCGGCGGCATCCCAGCGGCCTGAGGAGCGTGTCATGAGTGAGACAGAATTGACCAAAACCCCGCTCGACGGGCTGCCCTCCTCCGGAGTGGAGGCGCTGATCGAACGGCTGCGCGACCAGGGGGTCGCCGACGGGCGCCGCCAGGCCGACGAGCTGATCGCCGAGGCGCGCCACGAAGCCGAGGCAATCGTGGCGGAGGCGAAGTACGAGGCCGAGTCGATCCTGCGCCAGGCCCGGGAGGATGCGGAGATGGTGCAACATGCCGGCGAGGAGGCCCTGCAGACCGCCATGCGCGACACGGTGCTGAAGATGAAGGGCCACCTGAGCACCCGCTTCAGCGAAGAGGTGCGCCGCCTGGTGGCCGCCGATATGGCTCAGGAGGCCTTTCTCGAACGGTTGATCCTGGAGGTGGCCGGCCGCGCCCGGCGTGACGCGGGACTCGACCGGGCGGAAGCGATCGAGATCCTGCTGCCGGAGGACGTGGTCGGCCTGGAGGAGTTGCGACGCCATCCGGAGAAGCTGCGCGAGGGCTCGCTCTCCCACTTCGTGCTCTCGGTGGCCAACGGGCTGCTGCGCGACGGTGTCGAGCTGCGCAGCAGCGACCGCCTGGAAGGGGGCATCCGCATCAGCCTGCAGGGGGGCGAGATCCAGGTCGATCTGACTCCGGACAAGGTGGCCGAGGTGCTGCTGGAGCATCTGCATCCGCGCTTTCGCGCCATTCTGGAAGGGACGGTGAAGTAGGGTGGACCGCTCTACCCGCTACGTCATGCTGATCACCAGCCTGCCCTACCATGGGCCCCTGTTCGGCGCTCATCAGACACCGCTGTCACGGCTGCGCCTGAGCCACCGCTTGCGCATTCTCGACGAGGCTGACGCCCGGGCGTTGCAGGACCTCTCCGCTGTGTTGGAGTGGATACACCAGAGCATGAGCGTCACCAATGCCGAGCTGATCGTGCGGGCCAGGCGCTTCGAGGAGAGCTGGGGCGAGGGCTTTCTCACCGAGATCATGCGTTTCCGCATGGAGCTGCGCACCCTCTACACCGCCCTGCGCCGACGCCGCCGGGGCGAGACCTCGGCGCCCAACGAGCCCTGGGGCTTCGGCCGCTGGGTACGCCATATCGAACGCTACTGGAACGAGCCGGGCTTCCGTCTGCAGCAGGTCTATCCCTGGGTCAACGAAGCGGAGCGGCTGATCGAGGCCCGCGACAGCCTTAGCCTGGAGCGGCTGCTGCTGGGTATTGTCTGGGATTACCTGACCCGCATCAGCGTCGGCCACGAATTCGATTTCGAGGCGGTGGTGATCTACGTGCTGCGCTGGGACCTGATCGCCCGCTGGTCGAGCTACGACGGCGCCCGCGCGGTAGAACGTTTCGACCGTCTGGTCGATAGCGGTCTGGGGCGCTACCGCTACCTCTTTGACAGCCATGAGCCTGCCTTGAACCAACCCGTGATGGATCTTACCGACGATGAGTGAAGCTATCGAAAACACCTTTGCCGCCCATGTGATCGCCGTACAGGACGACATCGTCACCATCGAGTCGAGCGCGCCGCTGATGAAGAACGAGGTGGTCTACGTCCGCCCCGGCCGCCTCGGCGAGGACGAGCGCCAGGAGCGGCTCAAATCCGAGGTGCTGCGGGTGCGCGGCAACCAGGCCGACGTGCAGGTGTTCGAGAGCACGGCCGGAGTCGCCATCGGCGATCCGGTGGAGCAGAGCGGCGAGATGCTCTCGGTGGAGCTGGGGCCCGGACTGCTCGGCCAGGTCTACGACGGGCTGCAGAACCCGCTGGAGGATATCGCGCTCTCCCACGGCATCTTCCTGCCCCGGGGTGTGGAGCTGCCGGCCCTCGACCCGCGCCGCAAATGGTCCTTCGTCTCCCAGGTGCAGACCGGCGCCCGGCTGCGCGCCGGCGACCTCATCGGCACCGTGCAGGAGGGGGCCTTCAGCCACAAAATCATGGCTCCTTTCGACCTCGGCGGTGAGGTGGAGGTGACCTGGATCCAGGAGGGCAACGTCAGCGTCGACACTCAGGTCGCCACCCTGCTCGACAACCACGGACACGAACGCCCGGTGACCCTCAAGCAGCGCTGGCCGGTGCGCCGGCCCATTCCCCAACGCATGATGGAACAGGGGCTGTGCCAGCGGCGTTACCCCAGCGAACCGCTGGTCACCACCCTGCGCCTGGTTGACACCTTCTTCCCCATCGCCCGCGGCGGCACCGGCTGCATCCCCGGTCCCTTCGGCGCCGGCAAGACGGTGTTGCAGCATCTCATCTCGCGTTACTCGTCGGTCGACATCGTCATCATCGTCGCCTGCGGCGAGCGCGCCGGCGAAGTGGTGGAGACCATCACCGAGTTTCCCCACCTCAACGACCCGGCCACCGGCGGCTCCCTGATGGACCGCACCATCATCGTCTGCAACACCTCGTCCATGCCGGTGGCGGCCCGCGAGGCGTCGATCTACACTGGCATCACCCTGGGCGAGTACTACCGCCAGATGGGTTACGACGTCCTGCTGCTGGCCGACTCCACCTCCCGCTGGGCCCAGGCCATGCGTGAGACCTCCGGGCGGCTGGAGGAGATCCCCGGCGAAGAGGCCTTTCCCGCCTATCTCGACTCCGCCATCCGTGGCGTCTATGAACGGGCCGGGGTACTCCAGTCCCGTGAAGGCGAGAGCGGCAGCCTGACCCTGATCGGCACCGTCTCCCCCGCCGGCGGCAACTTCGAGGAGCCGGTCACCCAATCGACCCTCAACACCGTGAAGTGTTTTCTCGGCCTCTCCTACGACCGCGCCTACAAGCGCTTCTACCCTGCGGTGGACCCGCTCATCTCCTGGTCCCGCTACCAGGAACAGCTCGCCTCCTGGTACGAAAAGAACATGGGGGAGGGCTGGCCGTCGCGGGTCAAGCGCATGCTCTCGCTGTTCCGGCGCGGCGACGCCGTGCTGCAGATGATGCAGGTCACCGGCGTCGAGGGCGTCACCCTGGAGGACTATGTCACCTACCAGAAGGCCCTGTTCCTGGATATGGTCTACCTGCAACAGGACGCCTTCGACGAGGTCGACGCTTCCACCTCATTGGAACGTCAGCGCCTCTGCCTCGACAAGGTGTTCGAACTGGTCGAGCGCAGCTACGCCTTCAGCGACAAAGACCAGGCCCTCGACTATTTCACCCGCTTCACCGGCCTGTTCAAAAACTTCAACTACACGCGCCCCGACTCACCCGATTACCACCGCTACCTGAAAGAGATCGACGTACTGGCCAAAAGCATCGAACGCTGACAACGCCCAAACGAATCCGCAGGGTGCGGATCGCCGCACCGAACTTCCGCGGAATGAGAAACGCCCGGAACACCGTTCCGCAAAACGAAGCGACAGCATAGGAACTCGATTCGCACAAACCAGGCAAACTGCACGAAGATCCCGGGATATGATCGAAGCAAGCAGAAAGCAGCCCGGCCCAAAATGCTGGTAACCGACTGTTTTGTGATTTATAAATGATGGAAACAGGGAGGTTGGCCAGTACCTTTTCCAATCTCCTACCTAGTAGATAGCAGGCGATGTGCACGAAAAGAAACGTGCGATTTGCCTGCTATACCGTAGATTTACGAGGAATAGCAGGCAGATTGCACACCCAAGACTGCAAATAGGTGGAATAGGGGAAGATTGCCTGCTACTCAATGTTAAGTACCAAAACATCATACTCTCGAGGTGCACATGGATCCTACAATACTTGCAGCATTAATCGGTGCAGTGGCTACAATAGCAGCAGCATTTATTGGATTGAGTTCTGGTCGGAAGAAAGGCTACGAGGAAGGGTATGCGGAAGGTCAAAAGCATAGTCTTGAAAAATTTATGGACGAATACCTAAGAAACGTCACAGAAGCACTAGAACATATTAATAACGATAGAATCACAGAAGCTAGAGGCACTGCAAAGGGGTTAGTCGAAAATGTAATGGTATGGAGAGGCATTCAAAGAAGCTTTTCAGAGCTACTAAACGGATTAATTACAGAGCTAGATGAGTTTCTAAAAGGCGATGACATTAGTAAAGTAAGAGAAATATTAATTTCGATTAAGTCTGGGTATGAAGGTCGTCGCCTAGCCATAGAAACAGAATTAAAGCGTAGTCGCATATAGGTACTCAACTGAAACGGGGTCAGCAACTGAAACGGGGTCAGAGTAAATTTACTCTGACCCCACGATGGTCCCTCACGATGGTCCCTCGCTCCAAAACGCAAAAATATACCGCTGCTTAGGGGCGTTATGCTTCAAGAGAAACAATATGCAAGCGTTAAGCGAAGAAGATCGAGCAGAACTACTCGTCTTATATCAAGTAACAGTAGACGATATAGAAAAAACAAAACAATGGGGCTGGACAGTTACTTACACAACTATTGCAGCACAAGGCGCAACGCTTGGCCTTTACATTGCGTATAGTACTTATCTACCAATAATATTTGAAAAGCTAATATTTATTGCTCTCATTCTTGGGTTTGCTCTAGTTGCAAGAAACCAAATAAACCAAGCGCAAGATGGAATACATGGTTTCAGAGAGCGTGTACTAAGGGTGCGTAAATCGTTCGGTAGCAAGTTCGATGAATGTTTCGGCGAAACGGCAAATAAGAGAGTGTGGCCATTAGGGTGTGTTATGTGGTCTTCTACAGTCGTGTTTTCCTTGTTGGTTGTGCTTGCATGCAAGGCATAACCTAACTGAAACGGGG
>JARROA010000036.1:0-31420 GCA_037384425.1 Candidatus Thiodiazotropha sp.
AGAGCTATCTGCATCAGCTTTTCAGGGGGATGAGCCTGGTGCAGGAAGACCTCTCCCCACAGGCGGACGATACCGAGTGGCGTACCCGTGTCGACAGGCTTGCGCTCGACACCTGGTTGATCGAGCGCACCGACCAGGGTGTTTCGCGAGTGCTCAGTCTGGCCTGGAAAAACCCGGCCACCCTGCGTTACCTGCTGGTGGATGGACACGGTTTCAAGGCACTGGACGAGGATCTGCAAGCCGTGGCCGGACGTTTTGCGACTCGACGCATCACGCCTATGGAACAGTCCGCCCGGCCGGTCATTGAGCGCACCATCGAGTCGATCCTCTCCAGCTCCTATGACGGGTTCAAGCAGGAGTCATCGGTCGATCCATTGACAGGGCTCTCCAATCGTCGCGCCTTCGAGACCGAGCTCAGGAAACGCCTGAACCCGCAGGGGGGCAGTCTATCTACTCACGTACTGCTGCTGATCGATCTGGACAAGTTCAAGGTAGTGAATGACCTTTGCGGACTGGAAGGGGGCGATCGTCTGTTGCAGATGGTGACCGATATCCTGCTCAGCTACCTGCCGGATGAGGGCTTTCTGGCGCGAATCGGCGATGACGAGTTCTGTCTGCTGCTGCAGGGACAGGATCTGGAACAGGGCTACCTGACAGCGGAGACGATGCGTTCGGCCATCGACGAATACGCTTTCGAATGGGGAGGGCGGATGATCCCCTCGTCGGCCAGCTTCGGCATCGTGTATCTCGAAGCCGGCGAGCAGACACCGGCAGAGTTGATGCAGGCGGCGTTGGCCGCTTGCAATATGGCCAAGGAGGGGGGAGGCAACTGCACCCGGATCTACCTCGACAGCGACTCCGCCTATCAGGATCATCAGCAACTGGTGCAGTCCCTGCCGGCGATCAAGGAGGCGTTGACCAAGGGGCGTATGGAACTCTTCGTGCAACCGATCGTCCCCCTGCGGGAGGCCGAAGAGCTGTCCCTGCATCACGAGGTCCTGTTGCGCATCCGCAACGAGGCGGGGGAGCTGGTGTCGCCTCAGGAGTTCGTGCGTGCCGCCGAGCAGTACGACATGATGCGCGCTGTCGATCGTTGGGTGGTGGAAGCCTTTTTCGCGCTGGTCGAACCTTATATCGACAAGCTACCGCTAACACACAGCTTCTCCATCAATCTGTCGGGCAAATCCATGGGTGACGGGGAGTTCAAACGCTTCCTCAAGGAGCGCATCTCCAGCTCCATGCTGCCGACCCGGCTTCTGGGTTTCGAGATCACCGAGACGGCCCTGGTGGGCGATATCAGAGAGACCGCAGGTTTTATCGAGGAGATTCGCGAACTGGGCTGCTCTTTTTCATTGGACGACTTCGGCTCAGGCTATGCCTCCTTCTCCTATCTGAAGGATTTTCCGGTCGATTTCGTCAAGATCGACGGGGTCTTCGTGCGCGAGATACTCAACAAGCCGGCCGACTATGCGATGATCAACTCGATCACCGAGATCGCCCATTTCATGGATAAGCGCGTGATCGCCGAGTATGTCACGGACGAGGAGACCGGTCAGGCCCTGAAGAACATCGGCGTCGATTACGGGCAGGGCTACTATTTCGGCAAACCGAGACCGTTGAAAGCGGTGCTGAGTGAAGTCTCCGAAGCGACCCGGGAACAGCGGGCAGGCGAGGGTTGAAACCAGGCGCCCAGTGTCAGATGGCTGACGCCATGCGAAAGCGAGTCAATATAGGCTACAATCCGGGCTGAATGTAATTCCTGCCCTGCGGAGCCCCGGATTGAGCCTCTATGCCGCCGATAAATTGATCGCCCAGGCCCGCGTTTTGGCGGCGGAATACCGGCGTACCATGGGCAAACCCCTGCCCGGCATCAGTAACGAGATAGCCGAGTTCGATGCTATCAAACTGTTGCAGCTGGAGCCGAAACCCGAGGGCGAAGGGGGCTACGATGCCACCGATCCGGCACGCGGGGACAAACGCATCCAGATCAAGTCACGCACCATCTTCGACGAAAGCAAGTCGGGTCAGCGCCTGGGACAGCTGAAGCTGGACAAAGCGTGGGACAGCGTGGTGCTGGTGCTCATGGACGAGAACTATGAACCCTACGAGATCTACGAGGCCGAGCGGGAGGAGATTCTCGAGTTCCTCGACCAGTCGAGCAGCAGCCGGGCCAAGCGCGGCGCCATGTCGGTGGCCCGTTTCAAGATCATCGGCCGGCTGGCATGGACCCGGGAGAACGGCCTGGAGCCGGAGGTCTGGGACAACCGGGCCGGCTGAATCCGCTTTCATTCACGTATGACCGACTACGCCGAGATCTTCGGACCCGACGGCTGGCTGGCGAGCCGCATCGAGGGTTTCTCTCACCGTCCCCAGCAACAGGAGATGGCGGCCGCCATCGGTCGCATCATGGAACAGCGTGGAGTACTGATCTGCGAGGCGGGCACCGGTACCGGCAAGACCTTCGCCTACTTGGTGCCGGCCCTGATGTCGGGTCTCAAGGTGATCATCTCCACCGGCACCAAGAATCTGCAGGACCAGCTCTTTCATCGCGACCTGCCGATGGTGCGCCAGTCCCTCTCCAGCCCCATCTCCACCGCCCTATTGAAGGGGCGAGCCAACTACCTCTGCATCCACCGCCTCGACAACACCCTGGTGGAGGAGATCCGTATCACACGCGAGCAGGTCGGCCAGCTGCAGGCGATCCGGGAGTGGTCGGCTTCCACCCGCAGCGGCGATATCGGCGAGATCGCCTCGATACCGGAAGACGCCGCCATCTGGCCCATCGTCACCTCCACCACTGACAACTGTCTGGGTCAGGAGTGTCCCGCCTACAGCAAGTGCCACCTGATGGAGGCGCGCAAGCGGGCCCAGGAGGCCGACCTGGTGGTCATCAACCACCATCTGCTGTGCGCCGACATGGCGCTGAAGGAGGAGGGTTTCGGCGAGCTGTTGCCGGGCGCCGACTGCTTCATCCTCGACGAGGCGCATCAGCTGCCGGAGGTGGCGAGCAACTTCTTCGGCGCCAGCGTCAGCGGCCGCCAGCTGCAGGAGCTGGCCAAGGACACCATCATCGAGACCCACAAGGAGGCCAAGGACAGTCCCGAGCTGATCGAGCGGGCCGAGGCGCTGAAGAAAAGCGCCGGCGACCTGCGCCTTGCCTTCGGTCTCGAGGCGCGGCGCGGGGCCTGGTCCGAGGTGGCCGACAATCCCTCGGTCGAGCACCAGCTCGAGCGGGTGACGGCCTGCCTCGACGATCTGAGCCAGGCGCTGAAGGCCCTCGAGGGGCGGGACAAGGGGCTCGACAGCTGCAAGGAGCGCAGCGAACAACTGCGCTTGCGGCTAATGAGCCTGTGGGGCGAGGGGGACGCGGAAGAGGAGAACGCTCCCTCGATCCGCTGGTTCGAGACCACGCGCCAGGGCTTCCGGCTCAACCGTACGCCACTGGAGATCTCGGGTATCTTCAACGGCGTCATGCAGCAACACCCGGCCGCCTGGGTCTTCACTTCGGCGACCCTGGCGGTGGGGGGCAGTTTCGACCACTTCATCCACCAACTGGGCCTGGAGGGGGCGGAGACCCACTGCTGGGACAGCCCCTTCGACTATCCCCACCAGGCGCTCTGGTATGTGCCCAAGGGGGTGCCGGAGCCGAACCATGCCGATTTCAACCGCGCCGTCTCCGACCTCTCGATCCCGATTCTGCAGGCGAGCGGGGGCCGCGCCTTCCTGCTCTACACCAGCCACCGGGCGCTGCAGGAGGCGGCCGACTACCTGGCCGACAAGCTCGACTTCCCCCTGTTGGTGCAGGGCACCGCGCCGCGCACCGAACTGGTGGAGCGCTTCCGCGAGCTGGGTAACGCGGTACTGCTGGGCACCTCCAGTTTCTGGGAAGGGGTCGACGTGCGCGGCGAGGCCCTCTCCTGCGTGATCATCGACAAGCTGCCTTTCGCCTCCCCCGGCGATCCGGTGCTGCAGGCCCGCATCGACGCGCTGCGCAAGCGGGGCGGCAACCCTTTCATGGAGTTTCAGGTGCCCCAAGCGGCGATTGCCCTGAAGCAGGGGGCGGGACGGTTGATCCGCGACGAACGGGACACCGGCCTGCTGGTGGTCTGCGACCCGCGTCTGATCAACAAGCCCTATGGCAAGATCTTCATCCGCAGCCTGCCGCCCATGACCAAGAGCCAGGATCCGGATGTGGTGCAGCGGTTCTTTGCCCATGTGGCCTCCCGGGCCTGACATCGGATTGAAAGATGAGCTTGAAGCAGTCTGTGCCTTAGCGAGCGGGAAATGGGATGGGCAGGAGGAGACGTGCGGCAGACCCCAAGCCCATCCTTGTGCTTGGGCAGGGTCGGCAGGGTCGAGGTCAGTCGGCGTGTGTCGGCAGGTCCGCCGGCTCGGCATAGACCAGTTCGAGTTCTGCCGGTCTCAGTCGATGCTGCCGCAGACGAAGCACTTGTTGGAGTGCGGGATTCCACTCGCACTCCAGCACCTCCTTAGGGTAGTCATCATAGGGATCCGACACCAGTTCGGGGGTCAACGTTGGGATGGCGTCATGTTTCATCATGGTCGTTATCTCATCTCTGGTTATCGATATAACCGGGAGTCGCTTGCCCTTTTTCGGCCGGTGACAGTCGATTAATTCACGCTGCAAATGACTCCACGATGCGCTGACTATTAATGAGCAAAAATGACGCCATTCTATGACTTTGTATATTTGTCAGTAAGTTGGATCATCCTGCCTGATATGTACTTGGTGGAAATGTAAAAGCGCTCGACAGGTGGGGTGATGATTTCGCTCCGGGCGTGCAAAATCGCCATGGAACTGACCCGACAGGCGAATCGCATCCGGCCGATCCATCGGAGAGCATGGCGCGGCAGCCGGCTATTGAGTGATTTGCCGGCATCACCCGAGTCACCTGTCGGGTGTATAAAGTCCACAGAGAATCAATGGTGTAACCTTATTTGGCGAACGATCCACCCTGCAGTGGTTCATAATCGGTATCTATGAACGAACAGCAACAGACACTGGCGGCAATCCCGAATCCTCCGGAGCGCTACCGCCTCTCCGTCACCGGCATGAGCTGCGGTCACTGCGTGGCCGCGGTGGAGAAGGCGGTGGCCGCCGTTCCCGGAGTCGCATCCGTCGCGGTGAGTCTTGAAAGCAACAGCGCCGAGGTGGTCGGCGGCCTGGCCCATGAGGCGATCGAGGCGATCCGGGAGGCGGGCTACGAGGCGCGGCCGATTGCGGAGGTACCGGAGAGCTGCCCGATTCCCGAACCCACATCCGGGGAAAAGGAGACGAGGCCGCAGGCGGAGTCGCTCAGCGGCGGCTATCAGCTGTCTGTGGAGGATATGACCTGCGCCAGTTGTGTCGCCACGGTGGAGCGGGCGATCCGTGCGGTCGAGGGTGTCGAGGCGGCGTCGGTCAATCTGGTGGAGAAACGGGCCCAGGTGGTGGGCGGCGATCCGCGGGCGGTGGTCAACGCGGTGATCGATCACGGCTACGACGCCCGTCTCATCGATACGCAGGCGGCCAGTGACAGCCTGCTGCTGCGCATCGAGGAGCCGGTGGGCGCAGCACAGGAGCGTCTGTTGAAAGCTATTCTGGCCGCTCACGATCCGGCAGCCGAAATAACCGCGAAGGGGGAACTGTGGCAGATCACCACCAAATGGCACCCAGCGGATCTGCTCATTGCGCTTGAAGCAGAAGGCGCCCGGGCGAGCCTGCACGAGGCCATCGTCGATCCCTACGCGGAGGAGGCGGCCAAAGCCGCCCAAGAGGTGCGCCGCTCCTGGCAGCGCGCCCTGCTGGCCGGTCTGGTCGGTGCTGGACTGATGGTGCTGGAGATGGGCGGATATGCCCCCTCGCCGGCGGCATCGGGCGGCCAGAGCTTCTGGCTGGTGGTGGCCATCGTCTGTCTCTTCGTCATGCGTTTCAGCGGCGGCCACTACTATCTCGGTGCGCTCAAGCAGGCCAAACACCTGTCGGCCAACATGGACAGCCTGGTGGCCCTCGGAACCGCCGCCGCCTGGTTCTCCTCCCTGCTAATCACCCTGCAACCCGACGGTTCACTGCTGCGCAGCGAAAAGCTCTATTTCGACGCCTCGGTGCTGATCCTCGCCTTTCTCCAGTTCGGTCACGTGCTGGAGACCCGCGCCAAGCGCACCACCAGCGAAGCGGTCGGCAGCCTGGTCGGGCTGGCGCCCAAGCTCGGCCGCGTGGTCCGCCAGGGCAGGGAGGCCATGGTGCCGGTCTCCCTGCTGCGGGTCGACGACCGCATCCGTGTGCGGCCCGGCGAGCGCATCGCCATCGACGGCGAGGTGGTGGAGGGCGAGGCGAGCCTCGACGAATCGATGCTCACCGGCGAGTCGATGCCAGTAGCCAAGCAAGCCGGCGATGCGGTGACCGGCGGCACCATCAACCGCAGCGGAACTCTGTTGTTCCGGGTCGCCCGCCTGGGCGAGGAGACCACGCTGGCTCACATCATCGCCATGGTGCGTCAGGCGCAGATGAGCAAACCGCCCATCGGCCGGCTGGTGGATCGGGTCTCGGCGGTTTTCGTGCCGGTGGTGATCCTGATCGCGCTGATCACCTTCGCGGTCTGGCAACTGGTGGGTCCACAACCGCAGATGCCCTTCGCCCTCACCGCCGGCATCGCCGTGCTGGTGATCGCCTGCCCCTGTGCCCTGGGTCTGGCCACACCCATTGCCATCATGGTCGGCACCAGCCGTGCCGCCCAGCTCAACGTGCTGATCCGTAACAGTGAGGGTCTGCAAAGTGCCAGCCAGTTGAGCCATCTGGTGGTCGACAAGACCGGCACCCTGACCCTGGGGCGACCCACGGTGACCGGCGTGCACCCGGTAGAGGACGTCGACCCGTCCGGACTGATTCGCTTTGCCGCCAGCGTGGAGTCGGTCTCCTCCCACCCGCTGGCGGAGGCGATCGTGGCCCACGCCAGAGCCCAGGGGCTGGAACCCGACACGGTCAGTGATTTTCGCTCCCACGACGGCCTCGGGGTAGAGGGCAGGGTCGCGGAAAAGCTGGTGCAACTGGGGGGGCGACACTATCTGGACGCCCTGGGGATCCAGCCACCGGACGATCTCATGCGCATTGCCGAGAAGGAGGCTGAGGCCGTGGGCACCCCGGTGTGGCTGATGCTCGATGGTGAGCTACAGGGACTGCTGATTCTCAAGGACCCGCTGCGTCACGACAGCAAGCAGGCGGTGAGCGCTCTGGCGGAGCAGGGGGTGAAGGTGGTGATCTGCACCGGCGACAACCGGGCCACCGCCGAGGCCGTCGCCCGCAGCCTGGGGGTCGAGGAGGTCCACAGCGAGGTGCTGCCCGCCGACAAGCTGGCCATCGTCAAAGCGCTGCAGCAGCAGGGCCACCGGGTCGGCATGGTCGGCGACGGCGTCAACGATGCCCCGGCTCTGGCCCAGGCCGACACCGGCTTTGCCATCGGCAGCGGTACCGATGTGGCGATTCACAATGCCGACATCACCCTGGTGGGCGACTCCCTGGCCAATGTGAGCACCGCCATCGCCGTCTCGCAAGCCACATTGAGAAACATCAAGCAGAACCTTTTCGGTGCCTTTATCTATAATGTGATAGGCATTCCGCTGGCGGCGGGCGTGCTCTATCCTGTGACCGGCTGGCTGTTGCCGCCCATGTTCGCCAGTGCGGCCATGGCCATGTCCTCGGTCACCGTGGTGACCAACGCCAACCGCCTGAGATTCTTCAAACCAGCAGAACAGGAGAGCCCCTTGTCCACCACCCTCAAAGTTACCGGTATGACCTGCCAGCACTGTGTCATGAATGTTTCCAAAGCCCTCAAGGCGGTACCCGGCGTCGAGGATGCCGATGTCTCTCTGGAGAAGGGCGAGGCCGTGGTCAGCGGGGACTCCGACCGGGACGTGCTGGTCCAGGCCGTGAAGACGGCAGGCTACGAGGCGGAATGAGCCGGTACCCTGACATGCAACCCAAGCCCTAGGCTGACACCGCTTTCGACCGTATGCAGATCATCCGCAGCAATCCCTTCCCCTCGTTGCCCGTGGTGCAGGAGCCATCACGAGCGCGCACGGTTGCCGATAATCCCTCACAGCTCCTCCAGCCGCAAGCCCTGGAGTCCCGTCGCGCCACCCGCGCGATCGAGGATATCCGTACGGCAGAGCGGATCCTCAACAATCGGCGTTCGCAGAACCCCAACGGTCATCTGGGGCAGGAAGAGCGTCAGCAACGGGCGATAGCGGCCTATCGGTCGTTGCAGCAGAGCGATGAGCGGGCCTATGTCAGCGAGGTGTTGGGTATCGACGTCTACGCCTGAACTCAGGGGAACAGACAATACGCCGGTCGCATGACCGGCGTATTTGTTGGTGGACGGATCAGGATGCGGCCGGTTCCATTGCGTCGCGGACCTCGGCATGGGCCACAATGCTGTCGTCCTGTCGCAGTGAGTGCTCGATGATGTGCTCACCGGACATGGCCCTGGGTAAGATGCCGGCGTCCTTGATTGCTGCATAGCTATCGAAGAAACGTTTCCAGGTGATCTTGCGCACCTTGTACTTGATACGGGTCTCCGGATTGTTAGTCTCCAGGAAGAGTCGGTCGATCTGTTTCCACTCCTGATAGCGCTCGGGATCCTCCATGCCCAGCTTGTCGAGCAGCTTCTGCGCTTCGACGTGGCTCAGACCACTGACCAGACGCCCCTGCATGAAGAGCAGGCCCTGGCGCACGGTGGTGGTGGGGGGGCGGTTGTTCCACTCCGCCACCTTTTTCGGATCATTGAACAGCTCTCGAATCAGGTAGTGAGCCATGGTCTGATTCATCTTGTAGGAGTAGGGGATGTTGAAGTGCTTGAGGATATCCACCTGACGGCCGTCGGGAGGGGAGAAGAGACCGAGTACGTTCATCGCCTGGCCTTTGGTGAGCTGCTCCTGCAGGTAGATGCCCTTCTCGTCGAGTTCGCGCATCAGCGCCTCGGTAGCCGGCTCGTTCTGCCACGCCTTCTCGGATTCGGGGGGTAGTGCCAGGGCCTGTTCGATCTGTTCCTGGAAATCATCCACATTGATCTTGCGCTTGGAGGCGTTGTCGCCAAACATGCGCTTGCGCATGAAAAACAGGCAAACGGCAACGAGTGCACTGAGGAGTATAAAAAGTTCCATAGTAGGACTCTCCCTTTTTACGTTGTTCTTGAAGTTTGAGTATTGCAGTCTCCGAGGTGCTATTTTGAGAACCACTACCCATAAAGTGGTAATTTGTAAGTTACGAGAATTAAAGGTAATTTTGGGAAGGAAAGGGGTGGGTAATGTGCGCTCTGTCGCAAAATGGCGAGTCTCACCTAAAGCCCGTATCAAGCGCTTGTGCGGGTTCAGCAGTCAGAGGTTGGAGTTTGCGGCAAGCCGCACTGCAATGGCGGACGTCCTGGCGGGTATCCGCCACAATTCGGCCAGTAGCCTGGATGCGGCAGAGCGGAATCCAGGTCTGCCAGGCATGGCGTATCCACCCGGATTTCGCTCCGCTCCATCCGGGCTACCTGCTGTAGGGTGCGGCTTGCCGCACCGTCATGGTCGATGTCGCGGTCGGGGCCAGTCGGCCGTTCAGGTCAGATTTCGGCTTTATAGGCGTCCGGTTCGAAGGTGAGGGTGGCGAACAGATCGTCCAGGGTCTCCTCGCGGCGGATCAGGTCGACACTGCCGTCTTCGCGCAGTAGCAGTTCCTTGGGCCGTGGCTTACCGTTGTAGTTGAAACCCATGGAGTGGCCGTGAGCGCCGGTATCGTGGATGTAGAGGATGTCACCGTCCGCTATCTTCGGCAGCGGGCGCTGGATGGCGAACTTGTCGTTGTTCTCGCACAGGGAACCGACCACGTCGACGGTCTCGTTCTCACCCTGCTTGCCCACCACCGAGACGTGATGATAGGCGCCGTACATGCCGGGACGCATCAGCGACGACATACAGGAGTCGACGCCGACGTAGGTACGGTAGATCTCCTTGCGGTTGATGGCGGTGGTCACCAGAACGCCGTGAGGACCGGTCATGTAGCGCCCGCTCTCGACATAGAGCTTGGGCATGTAGCCGTGCTGCTTCTTGAAGAGTTGGAACAGCTTGCCGATCTCTTGGCCCATGTTGGCCACGTCGAGGGGCTTCTCGCCGGGTCGGTAGGGGATGCCCAGCCCGCCGCCGATGTTGATGAATTCGAAGCTGATACCGAGTTCCTTCGAGATCCACTCGACCCGGTCCAGCAGCATGCGCGCCGTCTCCACCATGTAGGCGTGGTTGAGTTCGTTGGAGGCGAGCATGGTGTGCAGGCCGAAGCGCTTGGCGCCGCGGGCCTGGGCCTTGCGGTAGGCCTCCAGCAGCTGGTCGTGGGAGACGCCGTACTTGGCCTCCACCGGGTTGCCGATGATGCTGTTGCCGGTGCGGCGTTCGCCCGGGTTGTAGCGGAAGCAGATCAGCTCCGGCATCTCGGGGACCTTGTCGACCAGCGAGATGTCATCCAGGTTGAGCACGCAGCCGCCGTCGGCCGCAGCCGCGGCGAACTCCTTGGCGCTGGTATTGTTGGAGGTGAACATGATCTCCTCGCCGCGGGCGCCGATCTGGCGGCTCAGCGCCAGTTCGGCGATGGAGCTGCAGTCGAAGCCGAAGCCCATGGCATGCATGATGCGCAGGATCTCCGGGTTCGGCAGTGCCTTGACGGCGAAGTATTCGCGAAAGGACTCGACCCCGGAGAAGGCCTCGATCAGGGCGTTGCCGGTCTCGCGGATGCCTTTCTCGTCATAGAGGTGAAAGGGGGTTCCGAAATGCTCGACGATACCGGGCAGCGTCTGTTCGAGCCGATGGGCATAATCGTTGGAGACGGGCACTACAATACCTCACTGATGCGCTTCATGGCGGCTTGTACGTTGTCGAAGCTGTTGAAGGCGCTGATGCGCACATAGCCTTCGCCGCACTTGCCGAAACCGGCACCCGGGGTACAGACCACGCCGGCATCGTTGAGCAGCTTGTCGAAGAAGGCCCAGGAGTCACCCTTGGCGTCGATCCAGATGTAGGGCGAGTTCTCGCCGCCGATGCAGTCGTAGCCGAGGGATTCCATCTGCTCGCGCACGTACTTGGCGTTCTTCATGTAGTAGTCGATCAGCTCCTTGATCTGGGCCTGGCCGGCCTCGCTGTAGACCGCCTCGGCCGCCTTCTGCACCGGGTAGGAGACGCTGTTGAACTTGGTGGTGTGACGGCGGTTCCACAGGCCATGGATGGCGATCGGTTCGCCGGCGGCGGTGTAGGCGGTGCACGCCTTGGGCACCACGGTGTAGGCGCAGCGGGTGCCGGTGAAACCGGCGTTCTTGGAGAAGCTACGGAACTCGACGGCCACTTCCTGGGCGCCCTCGATCTCGAAGATGGAGTGGGGCAGCTCGGGATCCTGGATGAAGGCCTCGTACGCGGCATCGAACAGGATCAGCGCCTTGTTGGTCTTGGCGTAGTCGACCCAGGCCTTGAGCTGGGCCTTGGTGGCGGTGGCCCCGGTGGGGTTGTTGGGGAAGCAGAGGTAGATCAGGTCCACCGGTTCGCCAGGCAGCTCCGGGATGAAGCCGTTGGCCTTGTTGCCCTCCAGGTAGACCAGGCCGGTGTAACGGCCGTCCTCGGCCGGTCCGGTGCGACCGGCCATGACGTTGGTGTCGACGTAGACCGGATAGACCGGATCGGGTATGGCCACCCGGATGTCGCTGGCGAAGATCTCCTGAAAATTACCCGAGTCGCACTTGGCGCCATCGCTGACGAAGACCTCCTCGGCGGCGATGTCGCAGCCGCGTGACTGGAAGTCGCCCTTGGCGATCGCCTCGCGCAGGAAGTCGTAGCCCTGCTCCGGGCCGTAGCCGTGGAAGGTCGCGTCGCTGGCCATCTCGTCGACCGCGGCGTGCAGGGCCTGGACGCAGGCGTCGGGCAGGGCACGGGTGACGTCGCCGATACCCAGCTTGATGATCGGTTTGTCGGGGTTGTCCTGCTGGAACTGGGCGACCCGCTTGGCGATGTCGGAGAACAGATAGGAGGCCTGGAGTTTCTTGTAGTTCTCGTTGATCTTGATCATGCTGCTGCACCTCGGGAAATCGGAAAGCGGGCCATTATACAGGGAATGGCGATCAGGAGGAGTGTGTGGCGGCCCGGAATGGGGCGTGGTAATCAGGTGAAAAGTTTGGCGTATTGCGCTTCCTTGAAGCCCAGGTGCACACTGTCGCCCAACTCCAGCACTGGACGTTTGATGATCGAAGGCGTCTCCAGCATGATGCGGATGGCGCTGGCCTCGTCGATGTCGGCCTTCGCGGCCTCGTCGAGTTTTCGCCACATCATCCCGCGGCGGTTCAGCAGGCTCTCCCAACCCACCTGTTCGACCCAGCGACGCAGGCGCTTTTCGTCCACGCCCTCCTTTTTGTAGTCGTGAAATTCATACGCAATCCCATGCGTGTCCAGCCATTGACGGGCCTTCTTCATGGTGTCGCAGTTCGGGATGCCGTATATCTTGACCAACCTAAAAGCCCTGATAAAAGTGGGGAATAAAATGTCTATCGCAACCGAACGGTGCCGATCGCCCGATCAGCGGTCTCATGGAGTCCTGTCCGGCAGGCTAGTATAGGGTAAACACCTAGAGTCTGTTAACAGACCCTAGTCATGAACCTACAGGGGAGTGTGAGGTTATGAGTGACGAACAGACCTCCGGAATGACCTGCCCGCTACCCGAGCCGGCCGATCTCAGTGAAATCGATCTGATCCTGTTGGATCCGGAGCCGCCGCTGGCCGACTACCGGGAAGCGATGGCGCTGGCCGGTCGTGAGGCGCAGCAGCATCTGGGAGAAAATATGTTGCTCTCCTGGTATGATCGCGATCGGGATTTTGAATCGCCCCAGCACAGCAGCGAGTGCCACCTGGACAGCGCAACTCCGGGTTATGTGGATTACGGCATCCACCACGGGGCGAAACTCAAGATCGATATCCACGGCGGGCGTTTCGTCTTTTTCTACCTGCCCCTGGAGGATCTGTGAGCTGGTTCGGCGGTCTCTTCCGGCTTGCCCTCGGGGGAATGGTAACCAATGGCCAAAGGGACTTGAGCATGTGTCCTATCGAAGAGAACGGCTGGGAAATCCAAAGCGACAAGCGGCTGATCAGTCATCACAGCGGCTTCCGTGCCGAGTACCGTGATACCTCCATCTACAGTATCAAGCAGTTTCCCTATGAGGCGACCATCCACGACATCCGCAACTGGGTGATGAAGGCCGAGAGCCTGCTGGCGCGGGTCAGACAGGCCGGCCAGGGCTGCTGAATACAAGTACGCCATCAAACCTCCGGGTCTGAATCACCTATCGATATGGATCCGCACAACCTCGGGTGGGATCCGGCCACGGCTCAGGGTCGTCTGGGCACCACCCGCGGGAACTCGCCCAGATAAGTGAGCTTCCACCAGGCTCCGGTCTCAGCCCGCTCAGCGGCATCGGTGAACTCATAACGATAGGCAAGGACCCGCAGATAGCGGGGAGGCTGATCGGGAAAGGGGTCGTTGGCGAGCAGTTCGATGACGCGTGGCGACCCCTGTTCCAGACGCTGCATGAATTGGCCGAACCAATACATCTCGATTCGCTGCTGGGTCGGTACGAACCAGATCATCCAGTCGAGCCGTGGCTGATGGGGTACGTTGAAGGGCGGTCTGCGGGTCGGATCGCCCGGTTTGTATCTGAATCGGTAGGTCCGCCACTCAGTACCCTCCAGCGAGCCCTGAATGATCAACTCCTGCCGCTGCGTCTGCATGGTGGGATAGACGTGATAGATATTGCCGATGCCGAAGCGTCTGACCGTGTGGTAGACGGCCAACAGGTAATCCGGCAGGGGTTGGTTGACCACCCGGCTGCCGAATCCGATCAGGCTGGCCGGCACGATCAGCAGGGCAGCCAGCAGGGTCGTCACGGTCCGAGTGCGCCCCGGTGTTTCGTGCCTGTCAGCGATCACGGTCTGCAACCGCCGGGGCAGGACCCGGCCGACGATCCTGTCGTCGAGCAGAAACAGACACAGGGCTATGGTCAGCAGATTGATGAAATTGTGGTTGCTGGTGGCGATGATCAACAGCTGCATGAGCAGGGTGATGGCGGCGGCGGCCAGCCGGAAGGGGCGTGGCAGAAAAATGAAGAAGGGGACGATCAGTTCGCTGAAGAGGGTGAATCCGGTACCGCTGCGGAGCAGCCAGTCCGGGAGTTGCTGAGCATACCAGGAGCCGGTATGCGGCAGCGGCTGGGTCTCGAAATAGTAATCGAGGGTGGTGAGACCGGACCAGGAGGGATCGCCGCTGAAGAGCTTGAAGAAGCCCGACATGAAGCGCAGCCGAAACAGCAGCCATTCGAACAGCAGGATCAACAGGCGGTTGGCTCCGCCGACCAGAAAGATGGCCAGGAATCCCGCTTCCAGTAGCAGGGTATCCCATTGGAAATTGGTGAAGACCTGGCCTGCATGGTAGAGCGAGAGGTAGAGCAGGAAGAGGAGGATCAATAGCGGTCGCTGCCAGCGCCCGAGCAGGAGCAGCAGGCTCAGCAGCGCACCCAGGTAGGCGCTTCCCTGCAACATCTGATCGCTGGCGCCGGTGAGCCAGAACAGACTTGGCAGCCAGAACCAGCGGGCTGGTGGCTCCAGGTCGGCAGCTACGTCGGAGAGGTAATCTTCCAGCGGCAGGATGCCCTCGGATCCCGCCAGACCGACGATCTGAACCGCCAGAGAGGCAAAGGCGACGAAATAGATCAGGCCCAGCAGGCGCAGAAACAGCCAGCCGGTCAGTTGCTGATCCTTTGCCGGGGAGATCAGCTTGGTCAGGAGGGACGCCGTCTGATGCATACGCTGTCCAGTGAATGCTCAACTCTGTCACTGAAAAGCTTAGTCCCGTTGACGGAGGAGTGAGTCTATTCCCCGACCTATGGATGATCCGCTTTGCGACTGGCCTTGTCTTCGGCCTCGGGGCCTTGCAACGGCTGGTAGATGCGGCCTTCGAAATGCAGAAAACGGATGAAGAATTCGAACAGCACCAGACGGGTGGTCTGAATGGTGACGATCAGGCCTTCGAGCAGGATGATCAGAGTCTGGCCGAGCAGAAACACACTGCCCTTGGCGAGCGGATGCTCCACGGCGTCGGTCAGTTGCAGCACCATCAGCGAAAGGGCGCAGTGGGCCAGGGCGAAGGCACCCACCCGCAGAAAAGACAAGGTGTTGACGATCAGTTGCAATGCGCTCTCCAGCAACTGGCCGAGGCGATTGAACAGTGTGCGCAGACCACCCTGGCGGGAGAGGATTGAAACGCCTGTCAGATACCAGATGCCGGCGCCCAGTGTGATGGCGAGCGCATCGGGCCACAGCAGCGCCAGGGCGGCCGACAGGTAGAGCACGACCACCGGCGCTCCCTCCAGCATCCAGCCCCCGATCTCGCCCCGCCAATAGGCCTCGAGGCCGGCGAAGAGGAGGCCGAGCATCATGAGGAAGATGCCCAGCAGCAAGGTTGCCAGCAGGATCTCCTGGGTATACTCGAGGGGACAGCCGAAGAGGGGTGTCAGTACACCCGTGGCACCGAAAAACTCCCCGAACAGTAATCCGAACCCGGACGCCGCGAGGCCGCAGGAGACGAGGATGCGGGCCGCCGGATGACGCTTGGCTGCGACCAGGCCGACGACCATCAGGATCAGGCCATGACCCAGGTCGGGAAACATGAAGCCGAAGAGCAGGGGTACCAGCCAGGCCAACAGGGGCGTGGGATCGACCTCCTGATGACCGGGCGTCCCCACCATGGCCAGCAGATGATGGAAGGGCTTGGCCCAATGCGACTGGCTGAGGTAGACCGGCGGGGTGAGGCCGCCGCGGGGCTGACTGAAAATCACCCGCGCCTCGATACCCTCCTCGCGCAGCAGCGTCTCCATGGTTTCGGGCTCGGCGTAAAGGGTCCAGCCGCAGACCCGGCAGGCCTTTTGTTCCGGGTCGTGCCGAAGCGGATGCCGGCTGTACCAGCGCAGCAGGCGCATGTTGGCCAACGCCTGCCTCAATGCCGGATCGCCGAAATGGCGTGACAGCGTTGCCTTGTGTTGTTGCAGGGAGTCCTGCTTGCGCTGCAGGGCGGAGGTCAGCCATTGCCTTGCTGCAGACGGCTCCTGGGGCAGCTCCTGCGGTATCCGGAGTTCCCTGCAGTCGAGCAGTCTGGCGGTGCCGTCGAGCAGCCGCTCGAGTTGTGGATCGCCCAAAACGATCCAGAAGTCGTGGCGCTCCCCTTCGATCAGGCGGTTGACGGTGCCCGATGTGTCCGGACTCTCCAACACGCCTTTGGGGCAGGTGAAGAGGTGTTTGCTGAGGAACTGACTGCTTTTGCTCAGCCGCACATCCAGCTGCTCGTCCGTGATGGCCTGCTGCAGCTCCTGCAGCAACGACAGGCTCTCACACTCGTTTTCCAGTTGAAGCCCTGCCCGTTGCAGGTCCAGGAGGCGGATATGCCAGTTACGCAGGGTGGCGAGGGCATGCTCGGCCAGAGCCACTGGATTCAGCAGCACGTGCTCCGGGGGAGTCTGGTCCGGGCCGGGAAGTTCGGCGATGCGACTGGCCAGCTTGCTGAAGCTGTCGAGAATGCGTGTCAGCGACTCACGGTCGTAGCAGGGTATTGTCGCTTCCGTGGTGGACTCCAGCTCCACGCGCTGCGAACCGGCCAGCATCTCGAGTGCATGCACCGTGTGTTCCCTGGGTACTCTCGCCTCGAACCACTGGACCTGGGTGGGATGAAGCGCCATGGATTGTCTGCTCTGGACGGGACTCTATATCACCGGCTTGCCCTCCCGCCAGGCCGGTTGGTTCTGGATCGGATCGCGCGATTCCCTCGACACGGCTGTATGCTCTACTATCCACAGATACGGCCAATCAATCCATACCCCGGAGGGATATATCTCATGCGCATCGAGCTGACGCCAGTGGAGGCACGACTGATCGGTTCTCTGCTGGAGAAAGAGATCATCACCCCCGAGCAGTACCCGCTGTCACTCAATGCGCTGACCGCGGCCTGTAATCAGAAAAGCAGCCGGGACCCGGTGATGCATTTGAGCGAAAGCGAGGTTCAAAATGCGCTCGACAGCCTGATCAGAAAACACCTGGCCAGCGCGCAGAGCGGTTTTGGCAGCCGTGTACCGAAATATAAGCACCGTTTCTGCAATACGGGGTTCGGCGGTTTCGAATTCTCCGCCCAGGAGCTGGGGGTGATCTGCATGCTGCTGCTGCGTGGAGCCCAAACTCCGGGAGAGCTGCGCACACGCACCCAGCGTCTGTGTCATTTCTCGGATGTCAGCGAGACGGAGGGCGTGCTGCAGACCCTGATGGAACGCAGCGACGGGCCCTTCGTCGCCAGACTGCCGCGGGAGCCTGGAAAGCGGGAGTCGCGCTATCTGCATCTGTTTTGCGAAGAGGGTGACAGGGTGGTGTCAGCGGAGCGGCCGGAGATGGATGCGCCGGCTGAGGATCTGGTGCAGCTGGTACGGGAGATGCGTGCCGAACTGGATGATCTCAAGCAACGTGTGAGCCGACTCGAGGGGGAGTGATCCGAGCGGACCGTACCTGACGCAGGATTCACGGAGGCTCGACGCCGCTTCCCGATCGCGGTAAGAATGCATCGCTAAAGCAATTCGATGAGAGGCATTAAATGATCGATCCGATAGGACCACTCGAAGACTGGGAGATGGATGTACTCGACCGTTTTCTGATGGAGCGTCTGCCAGAGGCCCCCGATGACGAGGAGATGGACGAGGGCCTGCTGGGCATGTCCGAACTCGACGGTTTTTTCACCGCCATCATCAGCGGACCGGAGATCATTCCGCCCTCGGCCTGGCTGCCGGCGGTTTGGGGGGAGAGCGAGCCGGTGTGGGAGTCGGCCGAAGGCTTCGAGAAGATCTACCAGCTGATGATCCGTCACTACAATGACGTGGTGAAATCTCTGATGGCGCCGGACTACGACTTCGAGCCGATATTCAACGAGAACGAGGTGCAAGGCCAGCGTTTTCTGGTGGTCAACGAGTGGTGTCTGGGCTATATGCGGGGTGTCGCCCTGACGGCGGAAGCCTGGGATAGCGGCGGGGATGAACTGTTCGAGCTGTTACAGCCGATCATCCTGTTCAGTGACGAGCCGGGCTGGCAGGTGCTCGATACCCTGGACGAGGAGGAAGTAGCCGAACTGCAGGCATCGATTCCTGACGCGGCGCAGGAGATCCAGCGTTTCTGGTTGGCTCGCCGACGCTTTCCCGAGAACGATGCTGATGCGTGTCTCACATCCGAACAGAGCGTCGACCCTGACGCTCCCTGTCCCTGCGGCAGTGGCAAGCCCTTCAGGAAGTGCTGCCTACATTGACCCTCTGTGGTTTCATTTGCCGATGAACGCGATCGGATAGCGGTGTAGCGGAAAACGGTGGCAATACGCCTGTAACAGGGTAGGGATGATCACCCCCACCAACACCGGCGAGCTGACCTTGATCCGCTTCGTGGAGGCTACCAGTCGATCGCCTGGCCATGACGAAAGAAACCGCCACTGGGGCCGTCATCGGGGAGGGTGGCGGCCCACACGATGCCTTCGGCGCCCTCGGCCACCGACAGCGGAGCGGCTTCGCCACCCATTGCGGTGCGCACCCAGCCGGGACAGACCGAGTTGATCTTGATCTCCGTATCCTGCAGTTCGTCGGCAAAGATTCGGGTGACGGCGTTGAGCGCGGTTTTCGAAAGCCGGTAACCGGGGCAGCATCCGTTCATTTCGCTCAATTGGCCCATGCCGGAGGAGACATTCACGATGCGTCCTCTGCCCTGCATCAGCGGGATCATGGCCTGGCACAATCTGAAAGGGGCCAGGGTGTTGGTCTCGAAACCCTTCATTATGGTTGCGGGCTCCGCTCGCAGAGCGCTGCTGGCCGGGTCACCGGGTGGCGCATCGGGAAAGATGCCGGCGTTGTTGATCAGGACGTCCAGACGGCCATAGGTCTCGCGGATATGCTCGGCCAGGTCGGCCACCTCTTCCGCCCGGGTGATGTCGAGGTGACGGAATACCACATCCAATCCCGAAGCGTGCAGTTCGCTGGCGGCCGCCTTCCCGGTTTGCGCGTTGCGGGCGGTCAGTATCACATGGTAGCCGGCCTGCGCGAGTCGACGGCAGGTCTCCAGGCCGAGTCCGCGATAGGCGCCGGTGATCAGGGCGACAGGTTTATCAATCATGTGTTGCATCCTTTTTGTCTGCGCGGCACGGGTTATGGCGCTAGTGGTGTGATACCGGGCGTCCGGATCCGTTCCGGCTCCGGTTGTTGGGGATGAATAAACCGGTATTTTACTTGTGTTCACACTTCAGACGGATCGGCTGGCTATACTCACTCCAGTAGCCTGGTTTTATCCGATGGGCGAAGCGTGCAGGCTTCGCAGCGGGCGTTTGCCGCTCACATGAGCCTAGCTCATTATCAGATTTATACCGGCATTAAACGCACCGTGTTTCAATATCATGCGATGAGGTGCAGAATTTCAGCGAAGCAGCCGATGCGGAAGGGGGGGCAGAGATGGTGCCGATCAAGTATCAGGTCGTGGGTGAGGAAGAGTATGCATTCCGTCTCGAGATCGACGAGCAGGGGGATTTTGTCGTCGATACCGGTACCTACACGACACAAAAACCGCGATCCGGGAGCCTGACCGCCCAGCAGAAATCGGATCTGATGGCAGCAATCAAGACGCTGGGTATACCGACTGAGCATCCCATGCCCTCCGGAGTCGATGCCTTTGAATCCAAGTTGGTGATCGGTCAGGGTAGCGACGCCCTGGTGTATCCTTTCTGGGAGGGGGCTCTCGAGGATGACCCCAAACTCAGAAACCTGATCCGTCTGCTTGAAGTGCTTTGAACCCTGATGCGTGTCCCGATGCCCGATAGTGGTCTTAGCATTTTTTTAACGCTCGGATGGAATATCATTCACACCTAACGAAATCGCCTGCTTGGGGTCAAATATCCTGGAATATCCATTTTGGTTAGTGCAAATGGAAACTCAAGAGAATACACCGAACGGAACTTGCAGAGAGATCGAGGGTAAGTCCTGTGTCTTCTACGACGGCTACTGGATCAAGCACTATGACCCCATGGAAGATAGTCTGGAGACGAAGAAATACCTCATTGAAGCGTTGACTCGGCGCTTGTTCAACCATGTCGAGCATGGCATCAACATGCCTGGCGAACGGCTTGATGAGGCGCGCCAGGCCTATGAATCGGAATCGGATCCCGATCTCAAGCGGGTAAAGGGTGCCATGCTTGCAGGAGCCCTGTTCAATCGCGGTACCGATATATTCCGCCAACTCGTGGCCCTGGGTGAAGATGAGGTGAAGTCACCACGCAGTCGGGAACTCCTGCACGAGTGTGGAAAGTACCTTCTGCAGGCCTTGGAGATGGGCAAGCTGGTCAAGCATCGCAGTGGCGACGAAGGGATCGACGAACTCTGGGGCGAGCCGTTCAGGGCGTTTACCGTCCCCATCAGCTCGTTCTACGAAACGCGCTACATCAAGATTGCCCAGACCATGAGGGCGATCGACCGGATCTCCGATGCCATGATCGCGGCTTTCCACAACAGCCATTTTTACCCCAATGCGGAAACGCTGATTCGTGATTTCGCGGAGTCTGCAAAGTTGAAAACGGAGATCCTGCGTACCGATCCGGTGATCTTCGATGTTTGGCCCAGATTCGTGGTGGCGTCGGAGAAGTTGCTCAACATCGGCGAGGTGGAGCGGGACAAACAGTCCTGCGTGGCCTGCTGGGAGGCGGATGAGGGGAACCGACTGCTGAAGGAGGGCACCAAACTGATCACCTATATCGCTCGTGCCAGAGTGCCCATGCCCAAGAGCGCTCAGATTTTCATTGAACGTTGTAACGCATACCTGAAATGCCGTGGGCCGGTCCAGGATGTGGGTACCGTGGAGTTGAAATCGCTCTGAGTCAGGTCGTGTCTTGGCTTGGTGCCGGGGTTGCATCGGCACAATAGGCGTCATATGTGACATAATTCCACCGTGTATCTGGGGGAGGAGTAAACTTTTCAATCACCACAGAAACGACCTATCGGATGGAATCACTTGCGAGCAGCGGGTGTCGCTCGTGTGTGAACGTAGATGCTGAAGGGATGCGGCCTGTACGAGCGACAATAAATCCATAACTATAAAAGCAATCCCACCTCATGGATCAAAAAGGTGGCCAGGTCATTGCTCAACTTATGAACCTCCGGACTAGCGCCCTATGTTCGAATCCTTTTACGGATTGACCAGCAACCCATTTCGCATGAGTGCGGATGAGCAGTTTCGTTATGCTCATCGTGCCTATGTAAAAGCATGGTCCTACATCAAGTACGCCCTCGAGCAGGGCGAAGGATTCGTATTGATCACCGGTCGTCCGGGGACAGGTAAGACGACACTGATACGCGATACCCTGTCGGAAATCGACAGTGACAGGATCTATGCGGTCAATCTGGTCAGCAATCAGCTACAGGGAGAGGAGCTGTTGCGGCTGGTTGCCCTCGAGTTTGGATTTGAGGCACAGGAATTCAACAAGGCGACGCTGCTGACGCGCATTGAACAACAAGCCCTGGCGCTCCACGAGGAAGGTCGCAGAGTGGTGGTGATCGTGGACGAAGCGCAGAATCTTTCAGCCAACGGGCTCGAGGAGCTGCGACTGCTCTCCAATCTCCAAACCAGCAATCAACCCCTGTTTCAGATCGTTCTGGTGGGACAGGAGGAATTGCGCAGTCTGATCTACGGCCGGGCGATGGAAAACATCACGCAACGGATCGTTGCCAGTTGCCGGCTCGAGCCCATGCAGGCTCAACAGGTACAGGGCTATATCGAGCACCGCCTCGGCCTGGTTGGCTGGGAGGGAGATCCGGAATTCGATACGAACGTATTTGAATTGCTGTATCGTATCACCCACGGCGTGCCTCGAGAGATCAATCTGGTGATGGCGCGATTGCTGCTGTATGGCGGTTTGGAAAAGAAACACCATCTGCATCGACCGGATCTGCTGATTGTATTGAAAGAGTTGGTGGATGAGCGGCGCCTGACCTTCGATCAAACCTTGCTCGTCGAAGAGCTGCACGCTACGGTTTCGGAGGGAGTTTCAGCCGAAGAGACGACAGCGGGTGCTGGCGATGGCTCTGAAACCCGGGAAGCCACGACGGCTGGGGTTTCGGCTGAGACGGTGGAGGTTGCGGTAGAGGATAAGCCTCCGAAAGATGACGAGACAGTCACTGATACCCGAGTTCCGGAACAGGAAGCCCTGGCTGCCGAATTGCCGGATGCTTCGACGGAGGACCGGCATCCAGAAGATGACGCGGCGGTCGCTGATACCCGAGTTCCGGAGCAGGAAGCCCTGGCTGCCGAAATGCCGGATGCCTCGACGGGGGATCAGCATCCGAAAGATGTAGGGGTTTTCGCCGATATTCTAGTCCCGGAGCAGGAAGCCCCTGCTACTGAAACTTCGGATACCTCGACCGTGGAGACAGAGGAATTCGTTCCGATATGGAATGACAGGGATGAGTCGGTCCAGACAAAACAACGGATCGGTGATGATGCGTTGCTGACCGGGGACGAGGAGGTCCCCGACGACTTGCCTCCGATGCCTGTCATGTCCGACGAAGACGAACACCGGCCCCAGGGACTGCTCACTGATGTGGGTGAGTTGCTGGGTGAAGAGCAGGATTCGCGTGAGGGTGGCGGGAAGCGATGGCGTTGGTTTTTCTATCCTGTGGCGGTTGCTGTGTTGCTGATTGCCCTGCTGATTCCAAAACCGGACGACATCAGCGTACTGTGGCACGATGTGTTGCAGTGGGCGACTGACCTCTTCGGCTCTGCCCAGGTGATTTCGCAGCGGGATGAGCAGCGCGCTCAAACCTCATCGAAGGAGGATTCGAACAGCGACTCGCCGGCTGATGAATCTTCCATCCCATCGCAGGACAACCAAGGTCCTCCCATGCAGGCGCAAGGAACGCAAGCCTCCTCGCCAGCAACAAAAGAGTCCGACAGGAGCGACACAAAGTCGGGCAGCAACCTTGTCAAGCTGCCGAAGGATTGGGGTCAGGGCTATTGGCTGTTACTCGATAAAATGTCGGGTGAACTGACTGACGAGTCCCGTGCAACCTATGCGGCGCTGGTGCAAAGGCTGAAGGCGGACACTTCACTCATCGTCGTACTGACAGGTGTCTCCGACAACGGAATGGATCCGATAAAGCAACTGCGTGACGCCCTCAAACAGGCCGAACGGACCTCGGACCTGCTCGTGAACGACGGGATCGATCGCCAACGGTTGGTGGTGGAAGGCAAGGCGGGTGCTGAGGCGGGCCACACAAGCGCTGTCCATGTGAGGTTGAAATCGCCGGTTCGTGTCGGCAGCCAAGATTGAACGGCTGGCTCTCTCGCGCGGGATGACAGGCAGTCCGCGTCTCAGACGAGTTACCCAAAAAACACTGGGTCACGGTCTTTTGTGTTGCTTCCCTCCGTTGGCTCGGGAAGAGTACAGGCGGAAATCTATGGCCTGCTGTTCCTCCCCATCCATCCGCATTCCGTTGAGCTGATTTCAGCAGACGATGCAGAAACGTGAAGGCTGCTGCATCTTCATCCCTCATGGAAAATGCAGCAGCCTTCTATCTTTTGCGGCAGATTATTTTGCCTTGTAAGGTTTGGGCGCTTTCGCCGTATGCATGTCACTCAATGTCTGCATATACACGACAATAGCCGCCTCTTCCTCAGGCGTCATGCCCATGTTGCCGGACAAACCGCCAAACGCATTGGGTAGTCCGGTAGGGCCCGCGAACTCAAATTCCGGTGCCGGCCAACAATTCTGCTTTAGCATCTCTTTTTCGGTTAAATATTTCTCTTCGCATTGAGAGATGCCGTATGCGCCAGCTGTTGCGCCCGGTGTGAAGCCCGTGTTGTAGAAATGAACCACACTCTCAAGGCTCTTGAAAACACCATTGTGCATGTAGGCTTTGGTAAAACCCTCACCTGGCCGCTTGTCCACATTGCGCAGGGTCATGTTCCTGAACCAGCCCGGGTCAGCAACTCGCGGCCCAGGAGGCCCACCGCCAAAACCGACACCGACCGGGGTATCGAGGGTGACACCGCTCAGTCCGGGATCTGAATCGAGAGCAGGATTGGCCGGAAGCCCGATGTTGTGAAACCGCTGCTCGGTATACAGCTCGAATGGGTCTGTCCCGTCAGGAACAGGAGCACCAGGAGGGCCTCCGCCATCGTTGGCATGGCAGAAAGAGCAACTGACATTACGTGCCAGGCCGTTACCGTCGATGTCTTGAGGTGGGGGGCCTACGGGGCCACCGCCACCCTCGTTGATTTCCCCGTAGAACAGATCGTGGCCGAAATTCTCCTCGACAGTGAGCATTCCCAAGGGAAACCTGGCCCATGCTACTTGTATGGGTATCGCAACACCTTGATCTACTAAAGCCTGTCTTTGTTCCAATGTTGTCAGTTCTTCCGCAAGGGCAACTTTCGCAGCCATGAGGTCATCACAGGAGTCCGTGTCAACTTCTATGTCGTGCCAAAGTCCAGTTGGAAGAATGCCGTCTCTACACATCAATTCAGTGTACAGCGCATAATCGCGCTTGGAACTGAAGGAATTGATGTCGCTGCTGTGTTGGTAGGCGCCGACCGCCAGCATGAGTCTTCTGAAACTGAGCTGGTACGGATCGAATTGCTCGCCGTTTTCAGCCACGGACACGGGATCACCCGAACAATCAATTGGCATGCCAAAGGTCTTTTCATACAACGGGGCGTAACTGGAAGCGGCGACCACCTCGCACACCGTTTGCTCATCGATGTTCTGTTCGACCGGGTTCGGCATGGGATTCAGTGCCTGGTCCGTGGTGGGACCGAAGTACTTTTCATACCCATCCACATAATCCAGGTTGGGGAGGCCCGTGAATATCTCCAGGCCGATATGCTCTGTTGTCGTTTTATTTGACCCGTCCGTGAAGAAGGGGTCGTCTGCACCTATCGAGCGTCCATCCCAGAAATTACCGCCAACAGGCCCGCCGATACCTGCACTGGAGATAAAAGGCTTTGCGAAACTCGCATAGGCGTTGGTGGGTGGTTTCCGTCCGCCCTGTGTGTGCGGATTGGCACCGGTGACACCCACCTGGTGTTTGTTGATACCCGCAACGAAATAGGTACCACCCGCTTCGGGGTCATGACAGGTCACGCATCCCATTCGGGATGACGTAGCACCACTGTCAACATTCACCCGCGAAATCTTGTCGAAAAAAACGTATTTGCCCAATAGCTTCAGATCCGGATCTGATTCATTGGGATTCGGGAATTCGCCGGCCGTTATGTTGCTGCAGATGAATAGTGAGATACCCGCAGTTGCGGGTATCATGAGGTCAAGGACATGGTTTCGCTTAAACATGATTTCCCCAAAGATGTGAATTACACGAAGTGTTGTTATTCGAAACATCGTCCCTGACAAATTGTTTTGACCATGCATAAATATGCTGCATGCATGATTAAATCCCTTTATCGCAAAACCTAGGCCATCTTGAAAAATCCAAAGAAATACAGTTGGTTGATTGCGTTACGAATGCTCAACGCGACTGAAGCGTAAAATAATGCGACGTACGTCACGATTTTGTGTCGATTCGAAAAAATATGACCGCATCGAATTCGAAGTCATTCCATGAAATCTCATTAATGTGGGTGCTTCAGTACGTTGATTGTCAGGAGAATATAAATCGCATTGTTTAGTGACATTCAGGCACCTCCTGCCATCACTCAGGGGGGATGCCGGTCAGTGCTTACGACTGCCGCCTAACTCGGCCCAGGTATGAAAAGGCTCGGTGGTGGATTGGTAAGTGTTTGATGCCAAATGCGGATAGCGAATAGTGCCGGAATCGATGTGCGGTGAAGAGTGGTGTGGATCTGATCACCTAAGGAAGATGTCATCCTGTGTCCGAGCCATATAAAATCAGTACCCGGCCTGTGTTCGATTGTACGATCACGCCGAATCTCCGCAGTCGTTCAGAATGTAAAATATCCCGACTATGAGAAGCCGGATCACGCCAACGATTGGTGAGTGATGCACGAAAGGCGTGAACCTAAAAGTCAGAATGGGTAGAGATGCTTTTGCATGGGTACGGCCATTCGATGGGATCGTTAAGAGAACGAATACAGCTGCGGGTGGGGATTGCCCGCTAGTCGATCGTCATGGTGACGGATTGGGATCGGTTCCAAGCTCATCTGCCCCTATCCGTTTGGGGCTGCCGTTCAATAACTGATCATTGACTGATCGTTCAAACTGTCCTCAGGAAAACTGAAATCCCTCGTCCCGGATCAGTTGGATACAGGCATCCACGACCTCTGCATCATAGAAGGTGTCTTTTCCGGCTTCGATTTCGATCAGTGCGGCTTCGATTCCCAAGCCCGGCCGATAGGGTCTGTGGGTGGTCATGGCTTCCACCACATCGCACACGGCCAACACTTTGGCTTCAGGCAGAATCGCCTCTGCCTTGAGGCCTGTGGGGTAGCCGGATCCGTCGAGACGTTCATGGTGCTGTTTGACGATCTGTGCAATCGGCCAGTTGAAATCAACCGATTTCAGGATCTCGCATCCGGCATCCGCATGGGTACGAACCAATGTGTATTCCGCATCGTTCAGCCGTCCCGGTTTACTCAGAATCTCCGCTGGGATGGCGATTTTTCCGATATCGTGCACCAGTCCGGCCAGATAGGTGGCTTGCGCCTTCTCCTCGGGCCAGCCCAGATGACGGCAGACAGCCACCGCCAGTTCAGCCACGCGTTGCTGATGACCGGCGGTGTAGGGGTCGCGCAGTTCGACAGTGCTGGCCAGCGCTCTGATGGTCGACTCCATACTTTCCTGAAGTTTTTCGAGGAAGCTTTCCTTTTCGGTACGCGCACGCAGTGAGTGGATACCGTAGGAGAGATCTTCGGCCATCTCCGTGAGCAGCTTGACCTCCTCCTCATCAAATGCCGAGTCGTCGGTGGAGTAGATTGCCAAAACCCCAAACGCGCTATCGGAGTCGGACAGAGGCAGAGCGAGACAGGCTTTGACACCCCGCTGCGCGAACATCTCACCGAACGGGGTGCATTCGGGTATTTCAGTGAAGTCGTGAATCACCTGGACACTGTTTGTATCAACCGCACGGGTGGCGGGATCGGAGCTTTCAGACGATTGTTGGCGATGCTGCTCCATGACTTTGAGGATCGCCCGGTCACCCGCGCCGGTTACCGGTGTCAACTTGCCATCGGATTGTGAATAGCCAATCCAAGCCGCATGGTAATTGCCCACCTCCACCACCACGCTGCACATGTTGTCCAGTAGTTCGGTCTCGTTGGTGGCACGGACCAGTGCCTCATTGCCGCTACTCAGTGTCTTGAGTGCGCGGTTCAGGCGCTTCATCGCATGTTCTGACTTGCGAATATGCGTGATGTCCCGCGTCAGGCCGACGATGCGTTTGATCGCGGGGGATTTGCCATTTACCGGGATCAGTGTGGTGTGAAACGTCTTCTCGCCTTCACCAGCATCGAAAGTGACCTCATCTTCGGTGAGCGTGTTGTTCGCGAGACAGCGTCGAAGCTGATTGCCTATTGCGTCAGCCGCGGCTGAGGGGAGCGCCTGGTCGAGGAAATTTCCGATCAATGTGTCAGCACTCACTCCCAGGGAGCGTTCGAACGCGGGATTGACTTCGAGAATTCGGAAACGTTGGTCTTCAATTGCCTCCAGCAGAAAAAGTGATTCCTGCGTGTTGTCGAAGATCTGGCGATAACGCGCTTCGCTTTCTCGCAAGGCATGTTGCGCCTCGAACAGGTCTGTCACATCGGAGGCGATGCCGAGAACGCTGGTCACACGACCGTATCGGTCTTTTTCGGGGACATGCTGGACATTGAAATGGTGCGGGCCATCGGGCATTTCCAAAACGGCCTCGCAACGATTGGGCTTGCCGGTACTGGCAGCTTCCCGGATCTGCTCCGTCAAGGGCCGGCCGGTGATGTCCTTGCCCGGCAGTGGTTTGCCGATGAAGTCCTCACCCGCAAAGCCGAACTTGTCTTTTACCGTCGGGTTGTAATAGATGATTCGGCCCTCGAGATCAAAGCGTGAGACCATGTCGGGAATATTGTTGATAAGTGTCGACAGTTGCCGTTCGGTGGTTTTCAAAGAAGTGACGTCGTGACAGATGGCTAGCACGCTCGCGATGTGTCCGTCGGTTTCCCGCTCCGGAACGTAGCGGGCATGGGTCCAGAATTCGTTCCCGTTAAGGTCCTGCCAACTGAAGGTCAGCTCGGTGGTTTCACCTGTCTCTATGGCTTCCCTGATTTTCGCCTCATAGGCATCCGGCTCAGTCAGCAGCACCCTTTGCCCGGTTGGCGTATTTCCGAGCAGTTGTTCGGGTGACATTCCGCTTTGCCGGATGAAGGCGGGGTTGGCGTAGATGCGCCGGCATTGACGGTCATAGCGAATCAGCAGTTCGGGTGAGTGATCGACGAGCGCACGAAACTCCTCTGAGCGTTTGTGCAGTTCCATTTCGATGCGTTTGCGTTCGCTGATATCACGGGCCAAGGCGAAAGCGTAGTCGCGACCCTGATAGTTGAGATGGCTGGCATTGATCTCGACAGACAGAATGCGCCCGTCCTTTGTCTGGTGGCGGGATTCGAAGTGCAGCGAGCCGAGATCCGTGAGCGATGACCAGATCTCCGGCCAGCGCTCCGCGGGCCAGTTTGGGTCGACTTGTGGGATCGACATGGTGAGCAGTTCGTCCTGGGTGTATTCCAGCGCACGGGATGCCTCACTGTTGGCGTAGAGGATCCTGGCATCCTCGCCTATGATCATGGCCGATTCATGGACTTGGTTCAGGGCGAACTCCAGCAGTGCGAGGTTGGTTTGGGCCTGCTTGGCTTCAGTGATGTCCGTAGCGGTGAGGTAGACGCAGAGGCTATCGGTGACCGGGTCGCGCAATGGCGTCATCGAGGTCAAGAAATGACGAAGTCCGCTATTGGTGGTGTACTGCTTCGTGAAAGTGACGCCGTTACCCGATTTCAGGCATTGATCCAGATTCGTGGCAAGGGCTTCCACGTCAGGCCCGACAAAATGGTATTCCAGGGTGGTTGTGGTCGAACTGGAATCGAGGTTCTTCAATAGATTCCGACTGGCCGCATTCGATCCCAGCACCCGGTACTGTCCATCCCCAGACGAGACTACACAGAGGGCCGCCGAAGGTGACGCCTCGACGAGCATTAGGCAGGCTTTCTCTATCTCGTTTAAGGTGGGATCGGGGCCGGTCGCCATAGAATGTTTCGTTGGATCTGGAGATAGGACATCGCTTGGTTCGGTCCCTGATTGTGCCTGACATCCGGTAGGCTCAGTATAGTGTACCGGCAGGTTGGCGTGAAAGCCGTCGCAGAGGACGGTGTTCGTCAAAGGCAGATTAGACGACTATCTGTGATGCAGTGAGTGTGCTGAGGATATTGAGTCCAAAAGACGCGCTATATTTCGATTTAGCTGTTTTTACCAAAATACGATCATCTGCCGCCTATGCGCCATAGCTCACTTTATACGCAAAACCCGTGGCGATTCGTCAATATGCCGCAGTCCTTCATTGGAAGGGTTGCGGCACGATGAATTGGTGGGTCGTGACCACTCGATTAGAGCGCATGTCTAATTGATAATTCATATGCCAAAGATAGGTTATTCACAATATTGCCGCCATTATTTTGACTCCATCATGGCGTATCTACAATTCAAGTCGAAAACTTTTACAAATATCCAGATGAGAGTCGTTTCAAGGCCCATAAGATACTGAAAACCCATCACTCCCTTTGAATTGCATGAAAGTTGCATCAACAAACAGTGCATACAAGAGATGTCGGATATGACCTCATGAATTCTGCAGGCTGGGAGAGAAAGATGATGAATCCAAGTAAAAAAGGTGCTGTATATACAGCGATTGTCGGCGCCATTTACAGTACGATTTTTGTCGTGCTCTGTATGGTCACCAGTACCTCTCATGCAGGTATCATCTCTTTTTACGGGGGCTGACCTGTATGACAATCCTGACGTGGTTCTCGGTAGTAGCCTGACAACAGTGTCTGGTACCTCTCTGGTGTTCGGGCCGATCAGTGCAACCTCTGATCCGTTTGGAAGACTAGTATCCGTACCATTGTCCAGTGTTGGGGCTTGGGCAGATACCCCGGGAGCCATTATTACGGCCACGCTAAACCTAACGCGCTTCAGTAGTGATTGGGGTATGCCGATTGCGCTCGGTAATGGCAGTCAGATTGTTGGGTCTGAAATCGCCGAAAATCGAAAGGTAGTGCCTTCCTAGACGAGTACATCGATAAGGGCACCTATGGGGATCGTGTACGACGCGATCTACTCTTCCAGGATGCCGGTTTTCCCTCGATTGGCGAATCTATCGATGTCAGCGTGGTATTCATCCTCAACTCAGTCTCGATCCTGGTAAACACGACATTTCTCAGCGACTCGGGTGGTGCTGTTGGGAGCCCCTTTGGTAGTCCGAAAGATCTGGAGTTTTTGCTGAAGAGTGATAACGACATGGGTGAGCTGTATATGCTCAACACCCTTTCGATCTCATCTGAATCCCTAAGGTACCTGAGTCATCAACTCAGACCCTCCTGATCACGGGGTTGGCTGGTCTGGGATTGTTCGGCCGAAAGGTGAAAGGCTCCTAGAGTACTGAAATGAAAGTCTACGCCTACTGGTTGTTTTCCATACTCATAGGTGTGCGCTGACTGTCTTAGGCGATATGCCTTCTGTTGACAGGCGTCACAATACCGGCACGGTGCAGAGCGTTAGTCAGTGAACTGTCTTCTACATAGGGGGTAGACGTCCATGAAAGGGGGCTTTCGCTTGTCGTTGGATAGGTAATCCTACCGCCACCATTTTCCACCTTTAGGGGTGACCAAGCAGGTAGAGGCCGGCACCGTCGGCGAGTTTGTAGGGCTTGTCCTTCGGCTTGGCGTTGCGGATGGCGCTGTCGGTCAGGGGCATGACGGTAACTTCTGTGGCGATAAGTAGAGTTACCGTCATTTGGGGGTAGCTGTTACCGGAAAATAATAGACGGTAACGGAAGGTTGGGCAATAAAAAAGCCAGCATTTACGCTGGCTTACGGATCTTATTGGATTTCTTTGGATCTTGAATTGGTGGAGGCGGGCGGATTCGAACCGCCGTCCGCGAGTCCTCTGCCTAGAGATCTACATGCTTAGTCCTGTCTATTATTTTTAACCGGTTGCCACCCGACGGACAGGGCGTGCAACAAGCGATTTCGGTAAGGTTTTAACGTCTCCGCCCCGAACGTGCTTCAACGCGATCCTATGAGATATGACGCCTGAAAAGCTGGACGCACA
>JARROA010000037.1:0-52106 GCA_037384425.1 Candidatus Thiodiazotropha sp.
GGTGCCGGTGTGGTATCCAAGATTATCGAGTAAGAGATAATGGCTAACCAGAGAATTCGTATTCGTCTGAAAGCGTTTGATCATCGTCTGATTGATCAATCTGCCCGTGAGATTGTGGAAACCGCAAAGCGCACCGGTGCGCACGTACGTGGCCCGATCCCGCTGCCGACCAAGAATGAGCGTTTCACCGTTCTCATCTCTCCGCACGTCAACAAAGACGCGCGTGACCAGTATGAGATCCGCACCCACAAGCGGCTGCTCGACATCGTCGAGCCGACCGACAAGACCGTGGATGCGCTGATGAAGCTCGATTTGGCTGCCGGCGTCGACGTGCAGATCAAACTGAACTGAGGTTAAGAAGATGGCGATTGGAATAGTCGGCCGAAAGGCGGGAATGACCCGGGTCTTCACCGAAGAGGGTGTTTCCGTACCTGTGACGGTTATCGAGGTTGAGCCCAACCGTGTTGCTCAGCTCAAACGTGGCGAGACTGACGGTTACCTCTCTATTCAGGTGACCACCGGCAGTAAGAAGGCCTCACGTGTCAACAAGCCTGCGGCGGGTCACTTCGCCAAGGCGGGTGTGGACGCCGGTCGTGGTTTGTGGGAGTTCCGCGCTGAAGAGGCGGATCTCGAGGGTATCGAGGTCGGCAGCGAGATAAAGGTCGACCGTTTCGAAGCTGGTCAGATCGTCGATGTGCGTGGGCAGACTCAGGGTAAGGGTTTTCAGGGTACCGTGAAGCGTCACAACTTCCGCACCCAGGACGCCACCCACGGCAACTCGCTGTCGCATCGCGCACCGGGTTCGATCGGTCAGTGTCAGACTCCGGGCCGTGTCTTCAAAGGCAAGAAGATGTCCGGCCATATGGGTGCCGTACAGCGCGTGCAGCAGAATCTGGAAGTGGTGCGTGTCGACACGGATCGCAACCTGCTGCTGGTGAAGGGCGCCGTGCCCGGTGCCAAGGGTGGCGATGTGATCGTCACGCCGGCCACAAAGATGAAGAACAAAGGGTGACAGGCATGGATCTCAATGTACAAACAGCCGTAGGCGCTCAGACCCTGCAGGTATCCGACGAGATCTTCGGCGCCGATTTCAAAGAGGCGCTGATTCATCAGGTGGTGACCGCCTACATGTCAGCGGCGCGTGCCGGCACCAAAGCCCAGAAAAACCGCGCCGCGGTCAGCGGCGGCGGCGCCAAGCCCTTCCGTCAGAAGGGAACGGGTCGTGCGCGTGCGGGTACCAGCCGCAGCCCGATCTGGCGCAGCGGTGGTGTGAACTTCGCCGCCAGCCCGCGTAATTATGCGCAGAAGGTCAACCGCAAGATGTTCCGCGGCGCAATCCGTTCGATTCTGTCCGAGCTGAATCGTCAGGAGCGTCTGCTGGTGGTGGATCAGATCAGTGTCTCCGCGCCGAAGACCAAAGAGCTGATCGGCAAGCTGAAAGAGATGGATTTGAACGATGTACTGATCCTCGCCGTGAATCCGGACGAGAATCTCTACCTGGCTGCTCGCAACCTCTATGGTGTGGACGTCTGCGATGTCAACGAGATCGATCCGGTCAGTCTGATCGCCTATGAAAAAGTGCTGGTGACCGAGGGCGCGGTGAAGAAACTTGAGGAGCGTCTGGCATGAATAACGAACGTCTCATGAAAGTGCTGCTAAGCCCGGTGGTGTCCGAGAAGAGCAGTGTGGTCGCTGACGCCAATGGCCAGTACACCTTCAAGGTGGCTACCGACGCCACCAAGCGCGAGATCGCCAAGGCAGTCGAGAAACTGTTCGAGGTCGAGGTCGAGGCCGTTCAGGTTGTCAACGTGAAAGGCAAGCAGAAACGCTTCGGCATGATCCGCGGCAAGCGTTCCGACTGGAAAAAGGCATACGTACGTCTCAAGGCAGGCAGCGAAATCGACTTCGCGGCCGGGGCCTGAGCAAAGATTACAGGATTGGGATAATGGCAGTCGTTAAAACAAAACCGACCTCCGCAGGCCGCCGATTCGTGGTCAAGGTCGTCAATGCCGATCTGCACAAGGGGCAGCCCTATGCACCGCTTCTGGCGAAGAAGAGCAAGACCGGCGGACGCAACAACAACGGTCACATCACAACGCGTCATCGCGGTGGTGGTCACAAGCAGCGCTATCGCATTATCGATTTCAAGCGCAATAAAGAGGGCATCCCGGCTGTCGTCGAGCGTCTCGAGTACGATCCGAACCGTACCGCCCACATCGCGTTGATCCGCTATGCTGACGGCGAGCGTGCCTACATCATCGCGCCGAGCAACCTGCGCGCCGGTGATACTGTCGAGGCGGGTGTCAGCGCTCCGATCAAAACCGGCAACTGCCTGCCGCTGCGGAACATCCCGCTGGGTTCGGTGGTGCATTGTATTGAGATGAAGCCTGGCAAGGGTGCGCAGATCGCCCGCTCCGCTGGTGCCTCGGTGCAGCTGGTGGCTCGCGAAGGCGAGCACGCCACCCTGCGTCTGCGCTCCGGTGAGATGCGTAAGGTGCCTGCCGATTGCCGCGCGGTGATCGGCGAGGTCTCCAACTCGGAGCACAATCTGCGCTCGCTGGGCAAAGCCGGTGCCAAGCGCTGGAAGGGTGTTCGTCCGACCGTTCGCGGTGTGGCGATGAACCCGGTCGACCACCCGCACGGTGGCGGTGAGGGCCGTACTTCGGGCGGTCGTCATCCGGTCTCCCCCTGGGGTACGCCGACCAAGGGTTACAAGACCCGCACCAACAAGCGTACGAACAAGATGATCGTACGTCGTAGAAACCGTAAATAACTGATTAGGGGTTAGAGTCGTGCCACGTTCAATCAGAAAAGGCCCATTCATCGACCACCATCTGGCGAAGAAAGTGGAAGATGCAGTTGCCCAGAACAACAAGCGCCCGATCAAGACCTGGTCGCGTCGCTCGGTCATCCTGCCGGAGATGGTCGGTCTGACCATTGCCGTGCACAACGGTAAGCAGCATGTTCCGGTGCTGGTCTCCGAGAACATGGTCGGACACAAACTGGGTGAATTCGCGCTGACCCGCACCTACCGCGGTCATGCGGCGGATAAGAAGTCCAAATAGAGGATTTAGAAGATGCAGACTACAGCCAAATTGCGTCACGCCCGCATCTCTGCACAAAAGGGCCGACTGGTGGCGGACCAGATCCGCGGCTTGCCCGTGGAGCAGGCGCTGAACATTCTTGCCTTCAGCAAGAAGAAAGGCGCCGTGCTGGTCAAGAAGGTGCTCGAATCGGCTATCGCCAATGCCGAGCATAACGAGGGCGCCGATGTGGATGAGTTGAAGGTATCGGTCATCTCCGTTGATGAGGGCCCGACCATGAAACGCATTCGCGCCCGCGCCAAGGGTCGTGCATCCCGGATTCTCAAGCGTACCAGTCACATCAACGTGACTGTCGCTGACAAGTAACAGGCAAGAGAGGCCGAAATGGGTCAGAAAGTACATCCAACCGGTATACGTCTCGGTATCGTCAAAGACTGGACGTCAAAGTGGTATGCGGATTCGAAGCATTATGCCAATCTGCTGAACAACGATCTCAAGGTGCGTGAGTTCCTGAAGAAACGTCTTTCGCAGGCGTCTGTCAGTCGTATCCAGATCGATCGTCCGGCCAACAATGCGCATATCACGGTGCATACTGCCCGTCCCGGTCTGGTGATCGGTAAAAAGGGTGAGGATATCGATGCGCTGCGCTCTGAAGTCTCCAGCATGATGGGCATTCCGGTCCACATGAGTATCGAGGAGATTCGCAAGCCCGAGTTGGATGCGCAACTGGTTGCCGAGAGCATCGCCCAGCAACTTGAACGCCGCGTTATGTTCCGTCGCGCCATGAAGCGTGCCGTGCAGAACGCCATGCGTCTGGGCGCAGAGGGCATCAAGGTCAATATCGGCGGACGTCTGAACGGTGCTGAGATCGCTCGCTCCGAGTGGTATCGCGAAGGCCGTGTGCCGCTGCACACCCTGCGCGCCGATATCGACTACGGTTTTGCAGAGGCCCGCACCACATACGGCATCATTGGCGTCAAGGTGTGGGTCTTCAAGGGCGAGGTCTACGGTGATCACGAAGAGGCGGAAACCGAAGCCAAGGCCGCGCCCGCAGGAAAGAGGTCGTAAGTCATGTTACAACCGAAACGTACTAAATTTCGCAAACAGCACAAAGGCCGTAACCGCGGTTTGGCCATTACTGGAAGCAACGTTTCCTTCGGGGAATACGGCCTGAAATCGACTGGTCGTGGCCGCATCACGGCACGGCAGATCGAGGCGGCACGTCGTGCCATCACCCGTCATGTCAAACGTGGCGGCAAGATCTGGATCCGCGTCTTTCCCGACAAGCCGATCACCAAGAAACCCCTCGAGGTTCGACAGGGTAAGGGTAAGGGTAATGTGGAGTACTGGGTGGCACAGATTCAGCCAGGCCGCATGCTGTATGAAATTGAGGGTATCTCCGAGGAGCTGGCGCGTGAGGCTTTCGCGCTCGCCTCGGCCAAACTGCCGGTCTCAACGGCCTTCGTGAAGCGGACGGTGATGTGATGAAAGCGTCGGAATTGCGTCAGAAATCCCAGGATGAACTGAACACGACCCTCAGCGAGCTGCTGAAGGAACAGTTCAACCTGCGTATGCAGCAGGGAACCGGGCAGCTGTCCCGTCCTTCCCGCATGAATGAGGTGCGCAAAGACATTGCGCGCATCAAGACTCTTATGAATGAAAAGCAGTCGGGTAATGCATCATGAGCGAACAGGAAAACACTAACCGTACCCTGGTTGGCCAGGTTGTGAGCGATGCGATGGACAAGTCGATCACCGTGTCTGTCGAACGTCGTGTCAAACATCCGGTCTACGGAAAATTCATGCGTCGCTCCACCAAAGTGCATGCCCATGACGAGTCCAACGAGTGTCATGTGGGCGATACCGTGATGGTCGAGCAGTGCCGCCCGCTGTCAAAGACGAAGACATGGCGATTGGTGAAAGTACTGGAGCGCGCCAGCTGACGGCTGTGCGGAACGCGTCCCATCAAATTATTTGGAATTAGGGCAATACCATGATTCAGATGCAGACCAACCTCAGCGTGGCTGACAACAGCGGTGCCAAGCGGGTGCAGTGCATAAAAGTGCTTGGTGGTTCTCATCGCCGTTATGCCGGGATTGGAGATATCGTCAAGGTTAGCGTGAAAGACGCGATTCCCCGCGGCAAGGTCAAAAAGGGCGATGTCTACAACGCCGTGGTCGTTCGTACCAAGAAAGGTGTGCGTCGTCCGGATGGCTCGATCATCCGCTTCGACACCAATGCTGCGGTATTACTGAACAGCGCCCTGCAGCCCATCGGCACGCGTATCTTTGGCCCGGTCACCCGTGAATTGAGAAGCGAGCGGTTCATGAAGATCATCTCGCTGGCACCGGAAGTTTTGTGAGGCGGCACTAATGGCAAGCAAGATCAAGAAAGGTGACGAGGTCATCGTCACGACTGGCAAAGACAAGGGCAAGCGCGGTACTGTCGTGCGGGTCTTCGACGACAATCGTCTGATTGTCGAAAACGTCAATATGGCGAAGAAGCACACCAAGCCCAATCCGAATAAAGGTGAGCCCGGTGGTATCCTCGACAAGGAGATGCCGCTGCATATCTCCAATGTCGCGCTCTACAATCCGACCACAGGCAAGGGCGACCGCGTTGGCTTTAAAATTCTCGAAGACGGCAAGAAGGTTCGCATTTTTAAATCGAACCAAGAAGTCGTCGACATCTAAGGCGTGATCAGACATGGCTAGATTACAGCAACACTACAAAGAGACCGTGGTCAAGGAACTCATGGACAAGTTCCAGTTCAACAGCGTCATGGAGGTGCCCAAGATCACCAAGATCACCCTCAATATGGGTGTGGGTGAAGCGATTGGCGACAAGAAGATCCTTGAAAACGCTGTTGGCGACATGGAGAAGATCGCCGGTCAGAAAGCGGTCGTCACCCGTGCGCGCAAATCCATCGCCGGCTTCAAGATCCGCGAAGGCTGGCCCATCGGCTGCAAAGTGACACTGCGCAGAGAGCGCATGTATGAGTTTCTCGATCGTCTCATCAATGTGGCGATTCCGCGAGTCCGTGACTTCCGTGGCCTCAATGCCAAGGCGTTCGACGGACGTGGCAACTACTCCATGGGTGTGAAAGAGCAGATCATCTTTCCTGAGATCGATTACGACAAGATCGATGCCCTGCGCGGTCTCGACATCACGATCACCACCACGGCCAAGACCGACGAGGAAGGGCGTGCCCTTCTCGAGGCCTTCAAGTTTCCTTTCAAGAACTGAGTCCAGATATGGCAAAGAAGAGCATGATCGCACGTGAAAGCAAGCGTGCCCGTACCGCCTCCCAGTTTGCTGCCAAACGCAGTGCCCTTAAGGCGGTGATCAAGAATCCGAGCAGCACCTTCGAGCAGATCGAAGAGGCGACCCTGAAACTGCAGAAGCTGCCTCGCGATGCCAGTCCGGCGCGCAAGCACAACCGCTGCCAGATCACCGGTCGTCCGCACGGCTACTACCGCAAGTTTGGCCTCTGCCGTAATAAGCTGCGCGAAGCAGCCATGCGCGGTGATGTTCCCGGTCTTGTAAAAGCCAGCTGGTAATTGTATAGTATTGCGCCTTTCCGGGCCCTGGCGGCCCGGTTTTGTTAATTTTAGGGTATCGCGTCGTCAAAGGCGGACTGACCCCAGGAGCTCATAATGAGTATGTCGGATCCTATCGCGGATATGCTTACCCGCATCCGCAATGGTCAGGCAGCCAAGAAGACGACCGTCGCGCTGCCCTCGTCCAAGCAGAAATTGGCAATCGCCAATCTTCTGAAAAATGAAGGTTATCTCCAAGAAGTCTCTGTCAACGAGAATGCAGGCAAGCCCACCCTGGTGTTGGAGCTGCGCTATTTTCAGGGCCGTCCCGTGATCGACTTGATCAAGCGGGTGAGCCGTCCTGGCCTGCGTGTCTATAAGGGCAGAGGTGAGCTGCCCAAGGTCCGTGGCGGCCTGGGTGTGGCGATCATCTCCACTTCGAGGGGCGTGATGAGCGATCGCGCAGCCCGCGAACTCGGCCAGGGCGGTGAAGTCATCGCCTTCGTCGCCTAAGGGGGTCGGTCATGTCACGTGTAGCAAAGAGTCCGATTTCGCTGCCCTCCGGTGTCAGCATCAAGCAGGATGAGGGTCTGCTCACCGTCAAGGGTCCCAAGGGTGAGCTGTCGCAGAAGATTCATCCTCTGGTCAGTCTGGATGAGGCCGACAACACCCTGACCTTGAAACCGGTGAGCGAAGACAAGCAGTCCTGGGCTATGGCCGGCACCATGCGTGCGCTGATCAATAATATGGTGACCGGTGTCAGCCAGGGTTTCGAGCGCAAATTGTCGCTGGTTGGCGTCGGTTATCGCGCACAAGCCGGTGGTAAGTCACTGAATCTGAGTCTGGGTTTCTCGCATCCCATCGATTATCCGGTGCCAGAGGGCATCGCGATCGCAACCCCGTCGGCCACCGAGATCGTGGTCTCCGGCAGCGACAAGCAGCGTGTCGGTCAGGTGGCGGCTGAGATCCGCGCCTTCCGCCCGCCCGAGCCTTACAAGGGCAAGGGTGTGCGCTATGCCGATGAGCAAGTGATGCGTAAAGAAGCCAAGAAGAAATAGGGTATAGAACGATGGACAAGAAAGAATCACGTTTACGTCGCGGTCGTAAGACCCGTGCGAAGATTCGCGAACTGGGAGTGCACAGGCTGTCGGTCTTTCGCACGCCTCGCCATATCTATGCCCAGGTGATCAGCCCCGACGGTTCCCAGGTGCTGGCTAGCGCCTCCACCCTGGACAAGACGGTTCGCGGTGAGATCAGTGGTGCCACTGGCAACGTCAGTGCCGCTTCCGTGGTTGGAAAATTCATTGCCGAGCGGGCGAAATCCGCCGGCGTCGAAAGCGTCGCTTTCGATCGTTCCGGCTTCCGCTACCACGGCCGCGTCAAGGCTCTGGCCGATGCGGCGCGTGAAGCCGGTCTTCAATTCTAAGGGTCAGGATTATGGCAAATTTCAATGCAAAACCTGAAGGTGACGAGCTGCTTGAGAAGCTGGTCAACGTCAACCGGGTCGCGAAAGTGGTCAAGGGTGGTCGTCAGTTCGGTTTCTCCGCGCTGACCGTTGTAGGCGACGGCAAGGGTCGTGTCGGTTTTGGTACCGGCAAGGCTCGCGAGGTACCGATCGCCATCCAGAAGGCGATGGAAACCGCCCGTAAGAACATGGTCGATGTCAAACTCAGCGGCGATACGCTGCAGTACCCGCTGGTCGGTCGTCATGGGGCCGCCAAGGTTCACATGCAGCCGGCCTCTGAAGGTACCGGTATCATCGCCGGTGGCGCCATGCGAGCCGTGTTCGAGGTGCTCGGTGTGCACAACGTGCTGGCCAAGTGCATCGGCACCAACAATCCGATCAATGTGGTACGCGCTACGATCAATGGTCTGAGCGAGATGGACGATGCCGAGGCGGTAGCGCTGAAGCGCGGTAAAACCGTTGAAGAGATCCTGGGGTAAGTCATGGCTGATAAGAAAACAATGCGTGTCACCCTGGTGCGAAGCATGAACGGGCGTCTCTCCAGCCATAAGGCCTGTGTCAGAGGCTTGGGCCTGCGTCGCATGCACCAGACAGTGGAAGTGGAAGATTCACCCTGCACCCGTGGCATGGTGAATAAGGTCAACTACATGGTCAGGGTCGAGGAGGCCTAAGATGCGTCTGAATACGTTACAGCCCGCAGCGGGCAGCAAGTCGGATCGCAAGCGGGTCGGCCGGGGCATCGGCAGTGGCCTGGGCAAGACCTGTGGTCGTGGCCACAAGGGTCAAAAATCCCGTTCCGGCGGTTTTCACAAGGTAGGTTTCGAGGGCGGTCAGATGCCGCTGCAGCGTCGCCTACCCAAGGTGGGTTTCGTTTCCCGTGTTTCGCTGACCACTGCGCAGGTGAGACTCGGTGAGCTGGCCAAGGTCGAGGGCGACGTGATCGATCTCGACAGCCTGAAAAAAGCCGGCCTGGTGGCCAAGGCAATGAAGCGCGCGAAAATCTTCGCTTCCGGCGAGATCGCGCGTGCTGTCAACGTCAAAGGCATCCCTGTGACCAAGGGTGCCAAGGCCGCCATTGAGGCGGCTGGTGGATCGGTCGAGTAAGTCATGGCAAAGCAAAGCGCACCAATGATGGGAGCTCTGGGCGGTATGGGGCGTGTGACGGAGTTGCGTCAGCGTCTGCTGTTCGTGGCCGGTGCGCTTCTGGTTTTCCGTATCGGCACCTTCATTCCGGTACCGGGAGTGAATCCGGTTGCCTTGGCTGCGCTGCTGGAACAGGCCCAGGGCTCGATCCTGGACATGTTCAACATGTTTTCAGGGGGTGCATTGAAGCGGGCCAGCCTTTTCGCGCTCGGCATCATGCCTTATATCTCTGCCTCTATCATCATGCAGCTGATGTCCTCGGTGATCCCGAGCCTGGAACAGCTCAAGAAGGAGGGCGAGTCCGGACGCCGCAAGATCACCCAGTACACCCGTTATGGTACAGTCCTGCTGGCTACTTTCCAGGCGGTGGGCATCTCGGTCGCGCTGCAGAGTCAGACAGTCGGCGGCGAATCGGTGGTGACTCATCAGGGGATCGGTTTTGTGGTCACGGCGACGGTTTCGCTGGTGACGGGGACTATGTTCCTGATGTGGCTGGGCGAGCAGATCACCGAAAGGGGTATAGGTAACGGCATCTCCATGATCATCTTCGCCGGTATCGTGGCCGGACTTCCTGCGGCCATCGGTGGCACGTTGGAACTGGCGCGGACAGGTGAGATGAACGCCCTCACCATCCTGTTTCTGTTCGTACTGGCTGCGGCGGTGACCGCTTTCGTGGTCTTTGTCGAGAGGGGCCAGCGCCGGATTACGATCAACTACGCCAAACGACAGCAGGGGCGTCGTCTGCTGGCGGCGCAGAGTACCCATCTGCCGCTGAAGCTGAATATGGCCGGTGTCATCCCGCCGATTTTCGCCTCCAGTATCATCCTGTTTCCCGCCACATTGGGGCAGTGGTTCGGTAATACGGAGGGTACCCGCTGGATCCAGGAGATCTTTTCTAAGCTTTCCCCTGGCGAGCCTGTCTATGTCATGGCGTATGCGGCGGCGATTATCTTCTTCTGTTTCTTCTACACTGCATTGGTCTTCAATTCGCGGGAGACGGCTGACAACCTGAAACGCTCAGGGGCCTTCATTCCCGGCATCCGGCCCGGCGAGCAGACTGCCAAATATATCGACGGCGTGATGTCGCGCCTCACCCTGGCGGGTGCGATCTATATCACGGCGGTGTGTCTGCTGCCGGAGTTTCTGATCGTAGGATGGAACGTGCCATTCTATTTTGGTGGCACCTCTCTGCTGATCATTGTGGTCGTGGTTATGGATTTTATGGCACAGGTGCAAGCACATCTGATGTCACATCAATACGAAGGCTTGATGAAGAAGGCCAATCTGAAGGGCACCGGAGCCGGGCTTCTTCGCTGATCAAGCTGGTTAACGAACGTTTGGAGTAGATTTCATGAAAGTGCGTGCATCTGTGAAAAAAATCTGCCGCAACTGCAAAATTGTGCGTCGTAACGGTGTTGTGCGGGTCATCTGCAAAGAAGGCCGCCACAAGCAGCGTCAAGGCTGATTGAGCTGAAAATAGATCGTCGCCTCTATTGATAGAGAGAGCGACGTAGAGTAATATTGCGCGTTTCCCTTGGGTGGGATACCGCCAAGGTTGTTCAGGAGACTAGAGAAATGGCTCGAATTGCAGGGGTCAACATACCGGATCGAAAACACGCTGTAATCGCGTTGACGTCGATTTATGGCATCGGCCGTTCGCGTGCCGGCGATATCTGTAAAGAGGCCGGTATCGAACCGCACGTAAAGATCCAGGAGCTGAGCGAAGATCAAGTAGAGAAGCTTCGCGGCATCGTCGCACGCTACACCGTCGAGGGTGATCTGCGACGCGAAATCTCCATGAACATCAAGCGCCTGATGGACCTCGGTTGCAACCGTGGTATCCGTCATCGCCGCGGTCTGCCGCTGCGTGGTCAGCGTACGCGTACCAACGCGCGCACCCGTAAGGGCCCGCGTCGACCCATCAAGCGCTAAGTCACCAAACAATAGATTGAATCCGTAGGTACAAAAGATGGCAAAACCGAGTAGCCGTACCAAGAAGAAGGTCAAGAAGAGCGTAACCGATGGTGTTGCGCACATCCATGCCTCCTTCAATAACACCATCATCACTATCAGTGACCGTCAGGGCAACGCACTGGCTTGGGCTACCGCCGGTGGATCCGGTTTCCGCGGCTCGCGCAAGAGCACGCCGTTCGCGGCTCAGGTGGCTGCCGACCGCGTCGGTCAGATGGTCAAGGAGTACGGCGTCAAAAACCTTGACGTCAATGTCAAAGGTCCCGGTCCCGGCCGTGAATCCGCTGTGCGCGCACTCAACAATGCCGGTTTCAAGATCACCAGCATCTCGGACGTGACGCCGATCCCGCATAACGGTTGCCGTCCTCCCAAAAAGCGCCGCGTCTAATTTCTGGAGTTCTATCATGGCAAGGTATATCGGACCGAAATGCAAGCTTAGCCGGCGAGAGGGTACTGACCTCTTCCTCAAGAGCCGAGTGCGCTCACTCGACTCCAAGTGCAACATGGAGAAGGTGCCGGGTCAGGCTGGTGATCGTCGCCGTCGCGTCTCGGACTATGGCCTGCAGTTGCGCGAGAAGCAGAAAGTGCGCCGCATCTACGGTGTCATGGAACGTCAGTTCCGCAACTACTACAAGGCGGCTGCCCAGAGCAAAGGCGCGACCGGTGAGAATCTTCTGCAGCTGCTTGAGACCCGCCTTGACAACATCGTCTATCGGATGGGCTTCGGCGCGACACGGGCGGAGGCCCGTCAGTTGGTCAGCCACAAGGCGATCGAAGTCAATGGCAAGGTAGTCAATATTCCGTCTTTCAAGGTTTCCGCCGAAGACGAAATTTCGATCCGTGAAAAGGCCAAGAAACAACTGCGTATCCAGGGTGCACTGGAACTGCAGGGCCAGTATGGCTTTGTAGACTGGGTTGAAGTGGATCCCAAGGCGATGAAGGGCAAACTCAAACGCGTGCCTGATCGTTCCGATCTTTCCGCAGAAATCAACGAACAGCTGGTCGTCGAGCTCTACTCCAAATAAGTAGACACTGACGAGAGGAAAATACATGACCGAAAGCGTTACGGAGTTTCTCAAGCCTCGGATCGTCAACGTACAGCAGATCACCGGCACCCGTGCCAAAGTGACGCTGGAGCCCTTGGAGAGGGGTTTCGGGCATACCCTTGGCAACGCCCTGAGACGCATCCTGCTCTCCTCCATGCCAGGCAGTGCAATCACCGAGGTGGAGATTGCCGATGTGCTGCATGAGTACACCACGATGGAGGGTGTGCAGGAGGATGTGCTCGATATCCTGCTGAATCTGAAGCAGGTCGCCATCATCATGCACAGTCGGGATGAGGCCACACTGCGTCTGCAGAAGAAGGGACCGGGCCAGGTTCTGGCCAGTGACATCACCCTGGATCACGATGTGGAAATAGCCAATCCGGACCATGTGATTGCCACTTTGACCAAATCGGGCGAAATCAACATGACGCTCAATGTACGACGTGGTCGCGGTTATCAACCGGCTGCTGTGCGCCAGGGTTCCGCAGGCGATGATCGTCCCATCGGTATGCTGCAGGTGGATGCCTCTTTCAGCCCGGTGCGCAATGTCGCCTACGCTGTTGAGTCGGCGCGTGTGGAGCAGAATACTGATCTCGATCGTCTGGTCATCGAACTCGAGACCAACGGCACCATCGATCCGGAAGAGGCGATTCGCCGCTCGGCGAGCATCCTGCGGGATCAGCTCTCTGTGTTCGTCGACCTGGAGGCCGAGGCTGCCGAGGCGGTGTCCGAGCCGGAAGAGCCGGCGATCGATCCGATCCTGCTGCGTCCGGTGGATGATCTCGAGCTGACCGTTCGCTCCGCGAACTGTCTCAAGGCCGAGAACATCTTTCTGATCGGCGATCTGATTCAGCGTACCGAAGTTGAGCTGCTTAAGACGCCCAATCTCGGCAAGAAGTCGCTGACGGAGATCAAGGACGTGCTGGCCCGCCGTGGCCTTTCGCTCGGCATGCGCCTCGAGCGTTGGCCGCCGGAAAACATTGAAGAGCAACTGGCTCACTGAACGAGCCGGTTAAACACTAATTTGAATTTGGGGAAGTCGACCCATGCGCCATCGCAAATCAGGACGGCAGTTAAACCGTAACAGCAGTCATCGTAACGCCATGTTCAGAAACATGGCTGCCTCTCTGATCAAACATGAGTTGATCAAGACCACCTTGCCGAAGGCGAAGGAGCTGCGCCGTGTGGCCGAGCCGCTGATCACACTGTCCAAGACGGACAGTGTCGCCAAGCGTCGTCTGGCTTTTGACCGTCTGCGTGATAAAGCTGCGGTCGGCAAACTCTTTGCCGAGCTGGGTCCGCGCTATCAGGAGCGTCCCGGTGGCTATCTGCGTATTCTCAAGTGCGGGTATCGCCCGGGAGATCAGGCGCCGATGGCTTACGTGGAGCTGGTCGATCGTCCGCTGGATGAAGGTGCGGAAGCTGAAGCGACCGACACTGAATAACAGCTGAGAAACGATAGGACATGAAACCCGCATGACTCGTCATGCGGGTTTTTTATTGCTTCAGGGTTAGCGCGGTTTACCGGGTCACCTTGCTCCCTGGTGTTCCCATGCACTGCTCAACGTGGTTCTTCCGCAAGACGCAACACCGGCTCGAACAGCTACCGCTTGAGCTGTTTCATCAAGGCGTCGAGAGACACCGCTTGGGGACTGCCGCTTTTACCGGCCTCGCCCTCTCCCACGTCAAAAGCGCGAAATCCATTCACCATGGCGGAAATGTCGCCGCTTTTGGAGGACAAGTCGTGTGTGAAGACCGCCGGCAGGTGTAGCACTGTGAAGATGAGGATGATCTGGTAACAGAGTTGATGCAGGTCGAGCATGCTGATGGAGCCCAGCAGGTGCAGATCGTTGAGCAGCATCAGTCCACTCAGCGTGCTCAACGTCAGTATGAAAAAGAGGGCGATGTAGATCGGTCCCCAAAGCGGGTTGTGGCTGTACCATTTGGGCAATGGCGCTTTGCCCAGCGTAAGGTAGAAGCGAACCACCAGCCATGCCTGGTTGAGACGATGCATGTTCGGTTCACAATCGGTCAGAAGGTCGGTGCCCTGACCGAAAAAGAGCAGGTAGAGACGCAGCAACAGGGCGGGTAGAAACACGCCGCTCAGGAGATAATGGATTTCTCCGGCCGTGGAGGTGATCGCCAAATCGATGCTCATCAGCCAACCGGTGGCGATCAATCCCAGTGTGGAGAGTGCCAGCGTCCAGTGGGCGAGTCTGAGCCAGCGGCTCCAGACGAGTACGTGGGAAACGGTTTTAGCATGCATGGTAATATCCTGCTTTGGGTCTGAGGTTAGCCTTTCAGTGCCGATGTAACCACCCGGTATCAGTGTGTTTTTCGGTTGGCATAGGTCAGGGAGTTTAGCTGCAACTATCAGTTGGTTTCAGTTCATGTTGCGACAACGAAAAAGCAAAAGGGAGAGACGCGAAGCCAGGGATCAGGCGATGCTGCGCTATACCAAGCAGCGACAGCGCAATCTACTGGCCAAGCCCGGTCCACACCCCTTTATCGTCGTCCTCGATCATATGAAAGCGGGTTTCAATGTGGCAAAGATATTTCGCAGTGCGGAGGTTTTTGGTGCCCGGGAGGTCCAGCTGATCAATATCGGTCCCTTTGATCCTGCACCGGGCAAAGGTGGCTTCAAAAAGGTACCCGCCCGCTTTTTCGAGACGTTTGCCGACTGTTATGCAGATTTGAATGCGCGGGGATACAAGGTATACATGCTCAATGCCGAAAGTGAGCGCTCACTGGTTTCCACTGAGCTGGCGGAGAAGTCGGCATTTGTTCTGGGGCATGAAGAGTGGGGGCACAGTTTCAAGCCGGAGGAGTATCCGGATATCGAAGGGCTTTCGATACCTCAGTTCGGACAGATCGAAAGTCTCAATGTGGCGGTTGCCGCCTCAGTCACCATGTACGAATACATCAGGCAGCACGGCCGTAAAGAGGGTTCCCGTTCTGAGGTGTAACGGAACCGGGGGTTGCCACGGAGGTGGTCGATTCAGGATGGGATCTTGAATCGCTCCGTCACCAACAGTGAGAGAATGACGCCAGCGGCGGCGGGCAATAGCAGTAGCCAGATCATAGGGTGCCTCCTCATCTCATGGTAAGGCTTCCGTTCCTAAAATCGTTTGGTTGTATTGCGTTAGTCGTTTAACTCTATCTTATGAAGATAATTCCGGGGATTGTTGAGATCTGGTTCTCAGTTCAGGCCGTGAGACGGGTTCTGCCGATAAACGAAACAGTGGGTGGGCGCTGTTCCTCGATCTGGATGCGAGACAGGCTGGCTGTGGCGATCGAGAGGCGATACATGCTGCCCAAAGGGGCACCCAGGGTCGAGGTTAACGCGGAACGGATGACGCCGGCATGCGTCACGATCAGTATGTGTTTGCCCGCATGGGTGTTTATGGCTGTTTGTAGGGCATTATCGACGCGCCGGCTGAAATCTTCAAGAGATTCAGCGCCTTGCGGTCTGTGATTGATGGGGTCGTTGTAGAACCGCTTGAGAATCTCATCGTCCTGGGCTCTCAACATCGCACCCGATTGTCCCTCCCAAACGCCAAAGCCCACCTCTTTCAAGCGTTCATCGATAGTGATCGGCAACGAAAGCTTGGCGCTAAGTTGCTCGGCAAAAGCTCGGCAGCGACTCAGAGGCGAGCTGATGATGGTGTCCCAGGGCGTTTCTGCGGAGGTGGCGTACCACATCTCCTGCCAGCCACGTTCGCTGAGTGGGTCGTCCAGCTGTCCCCGGTATCGCCTGCCGCCAACGGGTTCGCCATGGCGCAGGAGGTCGATGATGGTCAACTCAGACAAGGTTTCAGACGATGCCGGTGAGTGTCAGCAGGCCGGCGATGACGAGCCAGACCACCAGAGAGCGCCAGACCAGCGCCATCGCCGATTGAGGTAGGTGGCTGTAGTCATGCAGTTCGTCATCGTGTTCCCCGAGCAGAGTGGTCAGCCGCATGGCGCCGCTGCCGGTGCAGATCAATATGCCGCTGTTGCTATCACTGAACTCATCGTATCGCCGATCCTGATAGCTGCGCCAGCCATAGAGCGCATCCTCGAAACTGCCGGCGATGGCGTAGCATACGGCAGTGATTCGGGCGGGCAGCCAGTCCATGATCAACAGCAGTTGCTTGGCGCTGAGAAAGAAATCGATATCACGATTGGCCTGCTCCAGCCGTGGCAGCTGGGTAGCGATACGATAGAAGAGTGCGCCTACCGGACCCAGCAGTAGAAACCAGAAGAGTACGCCAAACTGACGCTGATTGGCCTGAAACAGGACACCTTCGGCAACCGATTGGGAGAGCGCCGGCTCGCTGGTGGGCGGCTCGTCGTCGATGATCTCCTTCGCGATACGTCTCTGGCCGGCCTCGTCGTCATCCTCCACGGTGCGGATATAGTCGTTGATCAGGGTGTCGAGATCCGTGGGGCCGAGACAGAACAGAAGCACGGCGGCGGCGAAAGCGACGCTGGGAAGTCCGAACAGGCTGCCGGCGAGCATTTGCTGCAGCAGCGCGATGATCAGCACCGGGGGCAGCAGCTGAATGATCAGGCTCATCATGCCGTTTTGGGTCCATGCCGGCGCGTGCTGCTGGGCCAGCCATTGACTGTAGGCCTCCAGCCACCGCTTTTGGCGCAGGTGCTGGTAGTCGAGTAGAAACCGTTCTGCAATCAGACAGATGACAATGACGATGAGGCTCATCGCGCAAGTTTCCGGTAATTCAGTGAAATTTTCAAGAAAGTGGCCGCGATTTCAATGCAGATGGGCGCCTGTATCCGATAAGTTCAGACGTATTGCCCGGGTTCGCCCGTCTCCAGCGATGCCAGATAGCGGGACCAGTCGAAGCTGGGCCCCGGGTCGGTCTTGCGTTCGGGCGATATGTTCGCATGACCGGTGATGCGTTGCGGGTTGATCTGCGGATAGTGCCGACGGATTTCTCGGGTGGCCAGTGCGAGTGTGGCGTATTGGGCGTCGGTGAACGGCTGTTCCTCGCAACCTTCGAGTTCGATGCCGATGGAAAAGTCGTTGCAGCGTTCACGCCCGCAGAAATTGGAGGTGCCGGCATGCCAGGCACGACGGTTGAGCGGCACATACTGGATCAGCCGGCCGTCGCGTCGGATCAGCAGATGCGCCGAGACCCGGAGTTCGGCGATGTCACGAAAGTAGGGGTGTGCGTCAGGATCGAGCCGGTTCATGAATAGGTCGTCGATCCAGGGGCCACCGAATTCGCCGGGCGGCAGGCTGATGCTGTGGATCACCAGCAGGTCTACAGGCTCGCCTTCCGGCCGTTCGTCCCAGTTTTCGCAGGGCCGGTATTCCGCCTGGGGAAGCAGGATCTCCATGGCGCTGCTCAGCTGCTTTCGTGCTTGCGCTTGAGGCCCTTGAGCACCATGTCGGTGTAGCTGACGATCCCGACTACCTCGCCATGCTCTTCCACCGGGGCGCGGGAGAGGTCGAAGCGGCTGAAGATGCGGGCGCAATAGCGGATGTCCATGTCCGGCGAGACGGTCAGTGCCGGTTTGGTCATGATTTCGTAGATGTTGACACGCTCGGGCGCCCGGTCGACAGCCAGCACCTGGCGTGCGATATCGGAGAGCATCACCAGACCGAACGCGTCGTCCGGATTGCGCTTCTTGACGATCAGCGACTTGGTCTCCACGTGGAGCATCTTCTCCAGGGCCATGGCGACCGTGTCCATGCCATCGACCGTGTCGAAGTCGGTCTTCATGACATCCCGCACCCGTATCAATTGGCGTTGGCTCATAGCTCCTCCTCGATAACATGAGACAAAGTCTGAATCTGATGACTGACACCGACCGCATCCTCGATGTCGATCTGAAAGGCGATGCCGCTACCGGGTTGATCGTCGAAGTGGCCTGCCTCGGCGATCGTCTCCAGAATGGTACGGCTGAGATGCTCCTCCACCAGCAGCAGGAGCACGTCGCGCTGGGTCTCCAGCGTGAGACCGAAAAAGGTCTTCGGCTGCTGCACCCCTTCTCCTCGCGCCTGGTTGATGACGGTGGAGCCGGTGGCGCCGGCTGCGCGTGCAGCCTCCAGGACCTTGTCGGTGGTACTGTCCTCCACCAGGGCAATGATGAGTTTAAAGTGCATGGGCTTATCCTCTGTGGATCATGGATCGCTCCGTTTTGTGCGCCATTCGCTCAGTTGGGCGTAGGCCATGACGGACATGATAGGAAACAGGCTGGCAAAGGCGATCAGGCCGAAGCCGTCGAGCAGGGGGTTGCGGCCGGGAATGTTGCTCGACAGTCCCAGGCCGAGGGCCGCCACCAGGGGTACCGTCACGGTGGAGGTGGTGACGCCGCCGGAGTCGTAGGCCAGGGCGATGATACTGCGTGGCGCGAACAGGGTCTGCAGAATCACCACCACGTAACCGGCCATGATGTACCAGTGCAGAGGGGTGCCGCTGATGATGCGGTAACTGCCTAGGGCGATGCCGATGGCGACACCGATGGCGACCGCGATACGCAGCCCCCATTGGCTGATGGCGCCAGCGGAGACCTGGTTGGCCTTGATTGCTACAGCGATCAGCGAGGGTTCGGCGATGGTGGTGGAGAAACCGATGCTGGCGGCGAACAGATAGACCCAGAAATAGTGGTGCCACTGCGCCTGCAACGCATGCTCGATGTCGAGCAGTTCCGGTGAGGTCAGCTGGCTGGCCATCAGCTCACCCAGGGGGAAGAGTGCCAGGTCGAGCCCTTCCAGAAACAGTGTCAGGCCGACCAGTACCATGAGAAAGCCGATCAGCACCTCGCGCGGATTTCTCACTGGTCGCCGCAGGACCAGGAACTGAAAGCCGAACAGGATGGCGGCGATCGGCAGCACGTCGAGCAGGGTGCCCAGCATCACCTGAATGAAGTGGAGCAGTGCCGCGTTCATAGCCACATGCCGTAGCCCATGACGAAGATCATCGGCGTCAATGAGGCGAAGGCGATGAGACCGAAGCCATCGGTCATCGGGTTGCGCCCCTTGATACTCGAAGCCAGTCCAACCCCGAGAGCGGTGACCAGGGGGACGGTAATGGTCGAGGTGGTGACACCGCCGGAGTCGTAGGCGATACCGATGATCTCCGGCGGAGCCAGGGCGGTCATGACCACCACGCCGATATAGCCGCCCATGATCAGGTACTGGACCGGCCAGCCCTTGAGGATGCGCAGTACCCCCAACACGATGGCAAATCCCACCGAGAGCGCGACGGTATAGCGCAGACCGTCGGCATAACTCTCCTGGGACTCTTTTGATGCGTTGATCATGCCTCCATTTGCCGCGATCTTGGCAGCTTCATCCGCTATTTTGATCAGTGCGGGTTCTGCCACCGTGGTCCCGAAGCCAAGGGCGAAGGCAAACAGCAACAGCCAGTTCAGGCTGCCTTTGCGGGCAAAGTCCCAGGCCATGCCTTCACCCAGCGGGAACAGGGCCAAGTTGAGGCCCTGTACGAAGAGGGTCAATCCCAACACCACCAACAAGGTGCCGATCAGTAATCCGCTCAGGTTGGGGATCGGTTGCTGCAACACAATCAGTTGAAAAAAACCGATGACGGCGGCGATTGGGGTCAGGTCACGAAGACTGTCGACAAGGGAGGCTGTGAAGTGCCTGAGCAAGCGCATGCGGTTTTGGGGTCGGCTGAGCTACTGACGGAGACGACCTTACAGGAGTACGGGCGGCGCACGCAACGGTCTGGGCAGGATGCGGGCCGCATCGCTGGAAGGGGAATCGCGAGTTAAAAAAATCGTTTTGTTCACAGGTTGGCTCGTGCCGGACCTGACAATCCCGATTCGCGGCTGCGCTTATATCCCGCTCAAGTATCGTTAAGCTGCTGCCGATATTGATATTTGTTGAATATACAGGGCCTTGATGCTAGCTTTTAGTTACCGGTTTTGTGTTCGACTGGCGTGGACTCGCGGCATTCTGCCAGCTTTGTGAGGGTATTCTCAGTCCCCCTTTGGCAGCTGACATACCTTTAATGCAAGTGTGGAATCAAGCCGCGTTATTATTGACTCTCAGCCACCGGCGGTTTTTTCAGAAGTGTCCATAGATGCCTGGTCAAGACAACATCATCACTTTCGGCTCTGCAGTGCCTCGTCGAAATACCATCACGCTTGACGTCAACGGGCGCCGGATTGCGGCTGAGTGCCGTAAACTCATCGTCCAGACAATGCCCAAGCTCATGGGCGGATTATTCGAGAATCTGGACGATGCCCTCTACGAAATGGCGAACAAGTCTGACAGCAATACGCTGCAGAACATCTATTTCGACTCCATGCGCGAGCTGCGCAAACAGCGGGTTGGCATCGAGCGTGTCTTCAGTCAGGAGCTGCTGCGTGTCTATGACCGCTATTGGGAGACCGGCGAAGTCGAAGTCCGGCAGCAGAGCCTGGAGGACCTGAGCAAGAGCTCCGAACTGGCGTTGCTGGATGATGAGGAGTTGGAAGACTCCCTGGCCATCACCAACATGATCACCAAGGCGGAGAACCACTTCAACCGGGAGCTGTTTGCCCTGGGGCAACGCTTCGCCTTCGTTATCGGTGGCGGTCGGATCGATGAGCATCTGGCGCAACAGACACCGATCTCACCCGCCATTCTCTGTGCCGCCTTTCAGGTCGCCATGAGCAACGTACCGGTAGAGCTGCCGGTCAAGCTGGTGGTCTACAAGCTCTTCGACCGCCATGTCATGCACTTCATCGGAGGTCTCTACGACGAGATCAATATCCTGCTGGGCAAGATCGGCGTGATTCCCAAACTGACCCCCAAAGTGCGGCGCAATCCAGTTTCACCGGCCTTGCGTCGGGGCGATGGCAGTGAGAGCCAACTGGCCGGCGAATCCTCCTATCTGCCCGATCCCAGCCAATCGGCCTACACTGCCACGGTTGCGGGTGAACCCGCTACCGGCGTCAGCGTCCAGGGCGAGGTCTTCGCCGCTTTGCAGCAATTGCTGGGCGTGCGCCGCGCCAGGCTTTCTGACGGCAGCCTCAGCTCCAGTATGATGTTGACCACCCCGGTCTCCGGCGTTCCGGTGATCGATACCGGCGAACTGTTGGGCGCGCTCAATGCCATCCAGCAGTCGAATGTGGTGATGTTGCCGCAAGGGCGTCGCGTCACCCAGGCCCTGAGTCCGGATCAGATGCGCGAGCGCCTGGTCACTGATCTGCGCATGGCCCAGGAGGGCGGGCAGGTCACGCGCTCGCTCGGTGACGCGGACAACGACACCATCGACGTGATCTCGATGTTGTTCGAGTTCATCCTCGACGACTACAGCCTGCCGGACGCGATGAAGGCGTTGATCAGCCGCTTGCAGATTCCCATGCTGAAGGTGGCGATCATCGACAAGAGCTTCTTCAGCAAGAAGGTGCACCCGGCACGCCGGTTGCTCAACACCCTGGCCCAGGCGGCTGTTGGCTGGAACGACACCCGGTGGTGAAACGGGTGCTCAACGAATTTGTCGATGATCCGGGCATCTTCTCCGAACTGGACGACGAATTCAGCAGCTGGTGGCAACAGGAGCAGCGCGGAGCCCAAATAGCCGAGCAGCGCACCAATCAGGTCACGCGGGGCAAGGAGCAGCTGCGTTCCGCCAAACAAGCGGTGGCTGAGGAGCTCAATCAGAGATTGCGCAGGGCGCAGGTCGTGCCCGAGGCGGTGATGGCACTGCTGGAAGACGGCTGGAAGGACGTCCTGCTGCTCAACTACCTGCGTCAGGGGGTAGACAGCAAGGAGTGGCAAGAGTCGCTGGAGATGGTCGACCGCCTGCTCTGGAGCGTGCAGCCGAAATCGGACTACAACGAGCGTCAGCAGCTGTTGCGTGGCATCCCCGAACTGCTGCGAAACCTGCGTGAACGGCTCAACAGCATCTCGTTCGATCAGCACAAGATGGCCAGGCTCTTTAAAGAGCTGCAGAACTGTCACATCGGTTGTCTGCGTGGTGGCGACCCCAATCTGATACAGGGCTCCGGAACCCATCCCGCTTCCCTCAAGGAGATCCATTTTCCTGACAGCCAGATGGTCAGTGGAGACAGCCAGCTGTCGCAAGAGGTGGAGGATGCCGCCCTCAGCCATGACGAGGCCGCCCGCCAGGCGCGCGAGCTGGAAGTCGGAACCTGGGTCGAGATGCAGGACGGGCCGGTGAAGAACCGGGTCAAACTCTCCTGGAAGAGCAAGGTGACCGACACCTACATCTTCGTCAACCGCAAGGGTATGAAGGCGATGGAACTGACGACTGCCGGTCTCTCCAGGCGCTTTCGCGAAGGCACCGCCAAGCTGGTCGAGCTTTCGGAAACCCCAATCATCGATCGGGCTCTCGAAGCCATGCTGACCGCACTCAAGAACACCTCTTCAGCCAGTGCGTCAGCCTAGGGCCTGTTAACACTAAATCCGATAGGCTCTGCTGAGGCAATTTTTTCGTCCAGTAAGGTAGAATGAGCGTAGTGTAGCCGCGCTACATAAGCGAATGATAACGCCACTGGGCGAAAAAATAGCCCCAGCCCTCCGGGTTGCGTCTGAAAAAGCGCCACTCGGCGTTGCTTGTCGTTCATTTGGAGTGACCAAACTACACTCCTCGCGCCTTGATTGGCGCTTTTTCAGATGCAACAGAGCCTATCGGATTAGTGTTAACAGGCCCTAGCCCCTGAGCGCTGTGATCGTCGGGCATCGGCCCACGCATTGACAGACCACCCATCCCCATTACTGATCCGAAAGGAATATAGGCAACACTCAGAGCCCCAGGGATGGTTCGGATCAAGGCGTGATGCGCAGGCAATGGCAGGCCCTTGGCAAGCGTCGCAACGCAGAGCCGGAGCATCCCTGGGGCTCCCTGCGGGCTTGCCTATATTCCTTTCGGATCAGTAAACTCAGGCTCACCGCCCGCTCGGGCGCATCATGAGCTGCGGCTCAACACGGGAGACTGACGAATGAGTGAAAAGATCACCGATTCCGGCTTGAAGTACGAAGACATCCAGGAGGGCGACGGCGAACAGGCCGTGACGGGTCAGCGGGTCTCCGTACACTACACGGGCTGGCTGCTCGAAGGCGACAAATTCGACTCTTCACTCGATCGCAATCAGCCCTTCGACTTCACCCTCGGCAAGGGCATGGTGATCCGCGGCTGGGACGAGGGCGTAGCCGGCATGCGTGTGGGTGGCAAGCGACGCTTGACCGTTCCGCCTCAGCTCGGCTACGGCAGCCGGGGTGCGGGCGGCGTGATTCCGCCCAATGCCACCCTGGTTTTCGATGTGGAACTGCTCGCAGTTACCTGATGAGTGCTCACCTCGATGAGGAGCTGATACACCGACAGGTCGCTCTCGCTTTGCAGGAGGATCTGGGAGATGGCGATCTCACGGCGGCGTTGATCGACGCGGAGGCGGTCTCCCGGGTCGAGCTCATCTGCCGTGAGGAGGCCGTGCTCTGCGGCACTCCGTGGTTCGACGAGGTGTTTTGCCAGCTCGATCCCGATTTGACCATCGAATGGCTGGCCCGCGATGGCGAGCGACTGCAACCGGATCAGTGTATCTGTCGCATGCAGGGCCACACCCGAAGTCTGCTCAGTGGCGAGCGCACCGCCCTCAACTACCTGCAGACCCTCTCCGGTACAGCCACCCTGGCGCGGCGCTATGCGGATGCGGTGGCCGGTACCGGCGCGCGTGTTCTCGACACACGCAAAACCCTTCCGGGTCTGCGCCTGCAGCAAAAATATGCCGTACGGTGCGGTGGTTGTGCCAACCACCGCATCGGACTCTTCGATGCCATCCTGATCAAGGAGAATCACATCCATGCGGCGGGATCGGCCCGACAGGCGCTGCAGGCGGCACTGGCCTCGGCGCCGGAAGGGATCGGTATCGAGATCGAGGTGGAGTCTTTGGAGCAGTTGAGCGAGGTGCTGGAGGCGGGTGCTCAGCGGGTGTTGCTCGACAATTTCGACCTGGAAGGCTTACGGCAGGCGGTGGCGCTCAATGCCGGTAGGGCGCGTCTGGAGGCCTCCGGCAATGTCACCCTGCAGACCATTCGCGACATCGCCGAGACCGGAGTGAACGACATCTCCGTGGGGGCGCTGACCAAGGATGTGAAGGCGGTCGATCTATCGATGCTGTTTGTCTAGTCACGAACACCAATTGCGGACAGACAGCCTTTGCAGAGAAGGCCGAGGCCCAGCTTTACTGATTCAGGTGGGAAAATTTATACCCGTTCGTCGAACAGGGTGCCGAGCATGTCGTCGGCGGTCTGCAGCGCCTTGACCGAGGCTTTGGTCTGATTGGCGTGCTGCTTCATCTCCACCATGGCGCGGGACAGGTCGGTGGGCTGGCTTTGAGACGACTGTTTGACGCTGGCGATCTCGGACGCCACGCGACGCATGCCCTGCAATCCCTTATGGATTCCCTGAAGTGCCGGTCCTGTGATCGAGTTGATGGCCATGGTTTCCGCTTATTCCGCAAACACCTTCTCTAACCGGGTTGTTGGCAGCAACAGGGGATACTTTAATCGATTCGCTCCCGAGTGTGGGGTTGTCAGCAACTTTCGAGAAACAGATTCCTTCGGGCCTGATCGGGGTTCCCAAATGGGGGTCGCTCAGGTCCATTGATGCCGTGCGGGAAAGACCAGCCGCGCACCGGCAAAGTGGTGGTGTGCGCTGGGGAGCGCCCAATGGCGGAGGCTGGCGCGCCGGAGTACCGGTTGGGTATGCAGACTGGCGCCACGCAGTATTGCCTGCTGTTCGTCGGCGGTCGGCCGGCTGCCGGGAAACGGCTGGTAGGCGGGGTAGGTGTGGAAGTTATTGCTGCACCACTCCCAGATCCGGCCGGTCTGCTGCAGGACGCCGCTCCTGGCCGCGATTTCCCATTGGTATTCGTGCTGCAGTACCGCGCCCTCATACTCTGCTTGCTGCCGGCCGACCCAGTGGGCGAAGGCTTCGGCCTCATACCGGTTGATACCGGCGACGGGCTCATCCGGCGGTAGATCGCTGGTACCGTTGAGGGCGATTTCGTACCAACTGCCCTCGATGTCCTCACGCCAGTATTCGGGATGGTGGGGTGCAGTCCGCTGCAACCACTGACGCCCCTCCTCGCTCCAGAGTTCCGGCGAGTTATAACCACCATCTTGCATGAAGGCGAGGTAGTGGGCATTGCTGACCGGAGTGAGGGCGATGCGGAAACTGCTGAGCTCCACCGCCTGGGGCGGCAGTTCATTGTCGTAGGCCTTGGGTTCGTCTCGGGCGCCGATACGATAGTGGCCCTGTGAGAGTTCGCGGGTCTCCCAATGCGGTGCAGCAGGGGTCAGTCGCTGTCGACAGCGATGCGGTGGTGCCAGCTGGAGCTGGCGCTGGTTGAGTACCTCCAGCATCTGCTCGTAGAGTTTCGCCTGCTCCTGAACCAGGTGCCAGGCCAGGCGGTCTTCGGCCAGGTGGGGGTGCTCGGGCAATGCGCCCGGCGAGGCGAGCCGCCTCAGATGCTCGTCACGGATCTGGTCGGCCCATCGCATCAGGTGTTCCAGCGGCGGCAGTTGAGCGCACTGCTCGGCCAGACTCAGGTCGCCGGGAGTGAAGAGGTGGTCGACACGACGACTGAGTTCATCATCCCGTTCCAGAAACACGCGCAGCCAGTGGAGTTCCAGATAGACGCCGCGGCCGTAGAGCCAGCTCAGCGACGGCAACTCGGGATGGTATTGGCGGTTCGCCTCTGCGGCTGGAATGGTGCTCAGCAGTTGCTGTTGCATCTCATGCAGACTGCTGAGCTGCCCGAGCAGGGTGGGTGAGGTCATGCTTCGACTCCGGCCTCCAAAGCCGCGTATGGTAGCGACTCGGCCTCAGTCTGACAAAGGTCCGTGTCGCGGCCTCTCGGTCCCGATGAAATCCGTCGGGTCAGGTGGCAGTGCCCTGAGTGAAGAGATAGAGGAAAGATCTACGTCACATTGGCGGGACATACGCCCTGGATTGAACGGTAGGGTGGGGCCCTGCCCCACCATTTCGCTCAACAAGTACCCATTCGGGCCAGGGACTGATAACCGAGGAGGGTTACGCAACCGGGTAGTGAACTGCCTCCCCCGATGGCGAATCGAAAATCAGACGCAACCGGTCGGTTTGGGCAGGCCACCGTACTTCGTGATCGGTTTCATGGGGCCGGTGAGCCAGAGCTTGAACATGGCTTTCTGATCGGCGCCAAGATACTTGGAGAACTTGCGGATAGGCGGTACCACGTTGAACTCATCGTAGTATTCACGGGCCTTGATGATCTGTTCCCACTTTTCGTCGGTCAGTTCGAAATTGTCCTCTTCGGCCATGGCCCGGGCGATTTCCGGGGTCCAGGCATTCATGTCCGTGAGATAGCCGTCGCCATCACGATCGGGAATTGCAACACTCATCTTGAAAACTCCTATTACCAACTAAAACGCTTGGTTATTGTCAGGGCCAAGTGTATGTGACGCGAAGGTGTCATTTCTACCCTTTGAAATTTCGGGTTATCAGGCGGCCAGGGTGGTTTCCAGTCGGGTGACGAACTCGCTCTCGTCGCTGATCGGCTGCGCGAAATGCAGACGGGAGAGTGTCTCTCCCTGACGCACGTCGAGCCCCCGGGGATCGGCCCCCACGGCATGCACCTGCCTCCTGAGTTCAACCCCGTAATGGACCAGAATGCGATCCAGGAGGTCGTGGTCGTGAGCGTTCAGCTGATAGAGGATCTCCAACTCGGCGGCGGTGTGGAAACCCGGTGCTTCAAGGATCCGGCCGACATCGAACCAACGGGCGGAGCCGAACCCGGCGATCAGATAGAGCTGACTCGGTCGCAGCCGGTAGAGAGTGAAGTTGAGTTCCTTGTGGTAGCGCCGACCGTCGGGAAAGTAGCGGCAGTAACGTTCGAGCGCGGTGCTCGAGGTGACCGGTTCCGCATCCGCCAGGCAGGTCAGGCGGGTCCACTGCAGCACATCGGCATGATTTGAGCGAACCAGCGTCAGTGAGCAGCGGGGATCGGAGTCGAGGTTGCGGGTATGCTGAGCCAGGTGGGAGATCATCATCAGAGGGTTACCCTGACCGTCGCGACAGATCGGAAGCAATGAGCCGAACGGGTAGCCCTCGAATTTGACGGAGTGAGTCGACAACAGTCCATGGAAACTCTCAGACCAGAGTTCGCTGATCGTATGCGCCAGATCTTCGCTCGACGACATCTTGTTCATGGGTGCTCCACTCATCTGTTTCGGGTTCTCGGTAGGGTCACTCATTGCGCAACGCTACCGATCTTGCTTTGAATCGATTCGACTTTGCTCTGCAGGCGCCCGACAGGGCCCTCACGATAATCGACTTTGATGGCGGCGTAGATGCGCTGACAACCGCGATCCTGCAGCAGTTGGTTGCAGCGCGCCACCAGTGCCAGTGCGGTATCGATTTGTTCGGTTTCGACAAGGGTGCCCATGGCCGTGAGGCGGTAATCGACGCCACTCTCTCTGATCAGTTCGATCAGCTGGCTGACATGCGCACTCAGGCTGTCCCCCTGATCGAGTGGAAACATACTGAATTCAAGTAACACCGACACTGTCGATTCCTCCCTTGTTTTTGTTGGTATTTCAACAAGCTTAGTCGATTTTCAGAGGGGATTCCCCTGCATCTGAGTGGTTTGGGTAGGATGGCGGCTGGAGGCAGAGGAGGGTCGTCGGGTGGAGTTTACAATTCTTCACAGGCGGTCGCTTTCCCCGCCCGCAGGAAATACCTAAGCTGCATCTGCATACGAAGACGGCCAGCTGTCAGGCGTGACGAGATCAGGTTTTGAGCGTTGTCTCAACAAGTGGTTCTCCCGCATGACCCAGTGCCGTTGCAGCGGATGAATATCCCGTTATTCAGTATGTTTTTTGAGGAATATCTTTCCTATGCTTCTGATATAAATGCCGGCAACCGTCACCAGCCGGCATGGCGATAGGCGGACCATCAACCTGCAGCGATCGGTGGCATCTTTAATCAAGGAGATCGGGCAGGTGGCGTTCAGGAATTGAGTCAATACAAGGGGAATCACCGTGGAACTTTCAGTCGATACCATTCTAAACACCTACATCATCCCGTGGGGGACCAAGATCGTACTGGCGCTGCTGGTCTTCGTGATCGGTCGTTGGATTGCGAAGCTGCTCACCAGGGGCCTCGAGAAGGTCATGGTCAAGGGCAATGTCGATCAGATGCTGGTGAGCTTTCTCGGCAATATCGCCTATGCCGCCTTGTTGGCGGCCGTCGTGCTCGCGGCACTCGAGCAACTCGGGGTCAACACCACCTCCGCACTGGCCATTCTCGGTGCCGCCGGCCTCGCCGTCGGTCTGGCGTTGAAGGATTCACTGGCCAGTTTTGCCGCCGGTGTCATGCTGATTATGTTCCGTCCTTTCAAACTGGGTGATTTCGTCGAGGCGGGCGGTGTCGCCGGCGTGGTGGAGGAGATCCGCATCTTCCACACCATGCTCAAGACCGGGGACAACCGCGAGATCACCATGCCCAACGCGCAGATCTACGGTGGCACCATCACCAACTACTCGGCGCGCGAGACACGGCGTATCGATCTGGTGATCGGTATCGGCTACGGCGACGATATCAAGAAGGCGCGTGACCTCATCAACCAGGTGCTGGAGGCGGATTCGACCGTGCTGAAGGATCCCGCACCCACCGTCATGCTGTTGGAGCTGGGTGCCAGCAGCGTCGATTTTGCGGTACGTCCCTGGGTCAAGAGCGGTGACTACTGGTCGACCCGGGCCGCCTTGCTGGAGGCGATCAAGACCACTTTCGACAAGGAGGGCGTCTCGATCCCCTATCCGCAACAGGATATCCATCTGTTTCAGGAGAGCGCAGCTTAAGGAAGCGCTCAGCATTCAACAACTCGAAGCAAAAATGCGTTTTGGAGGTAGGACATGCAATTAAAGAAAATCAGTTTGGTACTGGCACTGGTCCCGATGGCATTCAGCACCGCCGTCCTGGCCGAGAAGGGAGTAGCCTACGACGCCACCAAGATGGGTTGGCGGACCAGTTACGGGGAGTGCTGGACCACCAACTATCGCGATGCGGATCCGGCGCCCACCGGCTGTTTCGGTGAGCCCGAGGGTGATGCCGACGGCGACGGTGTGCTCGACAGCAAGGATCAATGCCCCGGTACGCCTGCCGGCGCCAAGGTCGACGCCAATGGCTGTGAACTCGACAGCGACGGCGACGGTGTGGTCGACAGCAAGGATCAATGTCCCGGCACGCCAGCGGGCGCCAAGGTCGATGCCAAGGGCTGTGAACTCGACAGCGACGGCGACGGTGTGGTCGACAGTAAGGATCAATGTCCCAACACACCGGCCGGAGCGACCGTGGATGCAAGGGGCTGTGCTGTCGGACTGGTACTGCAGAACGTCCAGTTCCAGACCAACAGCAATGTGCTCACAGCTGATTCGAAAGCGGTACTCGACAAGGTGGCCGATAGCATCAAGGCCCGTGGCGACATCACCTCGCTGACGGTTATCGGGCATACCGACTCGATGGGTGCCGCCGAATACAATCAGAGTCTCTCAGAGCGCCGTGCCAAGGCCGTTGCGGACTATCTGGCCAGCCAGGGTGTGGACGCCGGTATCCTGAGTTCCAAGGGCATGGGCGAGAGCGCTCCGATTGCCGATAACGGAACCGCCGCCGGCCGTGCCCAGAACCGCCGTGTCGAGCTGAGGGTCAACTGACCGGAACGCTTGCGTGGAGTCTGTGAGGCAACGGTGTGGCGACATGCCGTTGCCTCATTTTTTTGTGAGCTGGGTTGATTCGAGCTGTCGGGAGGGACGATGATGGCCTCTAGGTTCAATGCCCAGATCTCATCTATTGCCATACGGTTAGAAAATAAAAAATGATTCGAATCGCCTATCTGGAAGACGACAAGGTACAGTCGGCGGTGATGAAAGAGTGGCTGGAAGCCGAGGGGTTCGTCTGTCGCACATTTGATAACGCCGACAGCTTCATGAAGGAGCTGCGCCACGAGACCTACGATCTGCTGATCATGGACTGGGAGCTGCCCGGCAAGAGCGGGGTAGAGGTCCTCACCTGGCTCCGGGGTGAGCGCGAATGGGATCTGCCGGTCTTTTTCATCACCCATCGAGACGGCGAAGCCGACATCGTGGAAGCCTTGGAAAAAGGGGCTGACGACTATCTCACCAAGCCGGTCAATCGTGAGATCATGCTGGCGCGGGTCAAGGCGCTGGTGCGCCGGCACAACACACGTCGTGATAGGCTCGATGTAGGGCCTTTCCAGCTCTTCAAGGAGACCAAGTCCCTGCTGATCGATGGCGCGCCGGTGGAGATGACCGACAAGGAGTTTCATCTGGCCTGGATGCTGTTCAGCAACATCGGGCGTCTGCTCTCGCGCGACCATCTACTGGAGAGTATCTGGGGCTTCGGTCCCGGTCTCATGACCCGCACGGTCGATACCCACATCAGCCGCCTGCGTCGTAAGCTCTCGCTGACACCCGAGAACGGCTGGCGCCTGAAGGCGGTCTATCACCAGGGTTATCGCCTCGAACAGCTGGAGGAGTCCGACTGAGTGCGGCGGGTTGAAAAAGGCCACATGCCCCATCAGCCGTTGAAGGCCATGAATCGACGATCACTAGGAAACCTCCTGGGTGCACCTATCCGACAGAGCATGAAGAAGCGGTTTCTCGGCCTGATGGGGATCCTGCTGCTGTTGCCCGTGCTGCTGCAGACAGCCGCGGCGGAGGATTGGGTCTACCGACTGCACAAGGGGGAGAACCTGACGCTGGTGGCCAAGCGGTTTCTCAAGCCGCAATTCACCACGGAGCAGCTGCAGGTCTACAACGGCGTGCTCAAGGATCGGGAGATGCCGGTCGGCACCGAGATACGGGTGCCGATGGACTGGTTGAAGCAGTCCCTGGCCGGGGTCAAAGTACGCTTCGTGGTGGGCGAGGCCATGCTCTACCGACGCGGCAGCAACGAGGCCGAAGCCATCGAGCGGGGTGACGATCTGGCGGCCGGAGATCGCGTGGTGACGGCTGGAAAGTCGGCTGTATCGCTCGAGTTCGCCGACGGTTCCTATCTGCTCCTCGGGCCTGACAGCGAGGTGGTCTTCGACACCCTCTCCAGCTTTGAAGGCCAGGGCATGCTCGACACCCGGATCCGCCTGCAACGGGGGCGGCTGGAGAACCGGGTCAAACCACTCACCACCCCCGGCTCCCGCTACGAGATCCATACCCCGGCGGCGGTGACGGTGGTGCGTGGCACCGAATTCCGCATCGCCGCGCAGAGCGACGGGATCAGTCGCAGTGAAGTGACCGAAGGCCGGGTGAGTGTCTCTGCCGAGGGACAGGAGGTGTCTGTGGGCGCAGGCGAAGGCACCCTCATAGAACCCGGTCAACCGCCGGCGGTGCCCCGGCAGCTGCTGCCGGCACCGGATCTCTCCGGGATCGCGTCGCGATTCACCCGTCTGCCGTCAACCCTCGTGTGGCCGTCGCTCGACCAGGCCGTGGCCTATCGGGTGCAGCTGATGAATCCCGAGGAGGCTCCCGTACTGAACCAAAAGGTCAGCCTCCCCTCCATCGAGTTGCCCCAACTTGAGCCAGGTCCGTACGAGTTGCGGGTAAGGGGCATCGACGCGCTGGGATTGGAGGGCTTTTCGGCGCGACAGGGCTTCGAGCTGGTCTCCGCCCCTGAGCCGACGGCGTCCATCCCCAGCGCGGCGCCGCTGTTGTCACCTCCGGTGTTTCAGGGCGGCTGGATGGGGGTCACTTGGCAGCCCGCTGAAGGGGCCTGGTCGCATCGGGTGATGCTGGCCAGGGCCCCCTCCTTTGACGCCCCGTTGCTGGAGCAGCTGAGCCAGTCGACACACTGCTGGCTGCCGCTACCGCCGCCAGGTACTTACTTTCTGGCGGTTGACGCGTTGTTCGAGAAGAACCCGGGTATGCGTTCGGCCATCTATCGTGTGGAAGTCCCCGGGTTTTTCTGAGTCCGCTTTTGCCTGTCATCGCCTATTGATTTATGTTTAGCCGGAGGCTCAAAGCGTCCGAGGAAGGGATCTGCGCCCGTCAAAATTACGGTGTGAATGCAGATCGCAGTAGCGGACCATGCGTTGAACCGGCACCCTGACCGGCGATGGCGGACGGTGCATAAGATCCGGAGTGCGTCGCGTCCACAACGATCGGGACAAACCAAGAGCGGACTGGTGACCAGACAGAGAAACGGACTACCCGAGCGATTTCGCAGCATCCTCATCCTGTTGCTGTTCACCTGTCTGATGGCGGGCAGCGGCTGGCTGTGGCGCTGGAACCAGCTGCTCTACGATCTGCAATTGAGTTTCATCGCCCATCCGCCATCCGATGACATCGTGATCGTGGCGGTGGACGAACAGAGTCTGGAGGCGCTGGGGCGCTGGCCCTGGTCCCGCGAAACCCATGCCAGACTGGTGGAGCAGCTGAGTCTGGCCGGGGCTCGGGCGATCGTGCTCGACGTGCTCTTTGCCGAGCCGGACCGGGAGGATCCGGAGGCGGACAATCACCTCATTCAGGCCGTCGCCGCCAGCGATCGGGTGTTTCTGCCGGTGATTCTGGAACAGCACCGCCTGGGCGGTATGCTGGTGGAGTCGATGCCGCTGCCGGCGCTGGCCAACGTAACGGCCGGTCTGGGCCATGTGCACATGGATCTGGACGCCGACGGCATGGCGCGTGGCGTCTATCTCTACGAGGGGCTTGGCGAAGCCTACTGGCCGCATCTGATGCTGGCGCTGGAGCAGTGGCTGCAGCAGGGCGAGGTGAAGGCGCTGCCGCCCCCGATCGCCACCCAGACTCCGAACATGCACCTGATCAGCCGGCGTGACCATCGCTTGATCCCTTTTGCCGGTCCGGCCGGCAGCTATCCGCGCGTCTCCTACAGCCAAGTGCTCGAGGGAGCCTATCAGCCCGACCTGTTTCGCGACCGTATCGTGCTGGTGGGGGTGACCGCCACCGGCCTGGGGGATGCACTGCCGACGCCGGTGTCAGGCCACGGCGTGCCCATGCCGGGAGTGGAGATCAACGCCAACATTCTTGAAAGCCTGCGCAACAACGACGTCATCCGTCCACTCGGTTTCCTCGCCCATCTGCTGCTCAGCGGCTTGATCGCGGTGATCCCCCTGTTGCTCTATCCCTACTTCCCCACCCGTTTCGCGCCGTTGGTCTCGGTGTCGGTGCTGCTGCTTTTTCTGGCTGTCGAATGGGTGCTGTTGCGGGGTGTGCATCTGTGGTTTCCGCCCGCTGCAGCGATTCTGGGGCTACTGCTGAGCTATCCGCTCTGGAGCTGGCGCCGGCTCGATCTCGCGGTACGCTACCTCAATCAGCAACTCGAACGCATGCAACAGGAACAGCGGCTGCTGGCGGCGCAACAGCCCCAGGCCGACTTCATCGGGGCGATCGGCTTTCTGCGCCATCTGATGCCGTTACGCGGCTGGGCGCTGTATGACGGGGAGCGACAGATCGGCGCCGAGGGAGAGTCGCTCGGTGAACCTTTGGGACTGCTCGAGCCGATGGTCTGGCAGCGAACCGGGGCCGAACTCTGGTGCCTGATACCGCGAGCCGGCGCCGTCTGGCGACTCGGTCTGCTCTGGCCCAGGACCCAGGTGCCTGAGGGACGCGGCCTGAAACTGCTGGAGGAGGTGGCACAGCGCTTCAGCCGGGAACCCGAGACAGCGCAGGAAGGGGTGCTGGAGCGGGTCGAGCTGCGTCTGCAGCAGATACAGGAAGAGAACATTCAGCTGCACCGTTTTCGCCATCTAATCGCCAATGCCGTGGGGCACATGGATGATGGTCTGATGGTGATCAACAGCCTGGGACAGGTGGTGATGTCGAATCCCCGTGCCGCCTTCTATCTGGGGCGCCGCGAGGAGGAGGATCTTTCCGGCAAAGAGGCCGACCGGCTGTTACAGAGATTGGAGATCCGTGACACCTTCACCTGGCAAGAGGTCTTGAGGCGTGTCTTTCTGGAGGGCGAAGCGATCCGTTTCGAAGCGCTGCGTGCACCCGACACGGAACTTTTCGTACAGCTCAAACCCCTCGACGTGGAGGAGACGGGGCTGCATGGCATGATCGTCAACCTCTCCTATATCGGCGCCCTGAAACGCTCGGAACGGACCCGGGCCAAGATGCTCAACTTTCTCTCCCACGATATCCGCTCACCCATCACCTCACTGCTCTCGCTGACGCAATCGCGCAAGGCCCGGGAGGGCAGCGCCACCGAGCTGGTGGAACAGATCGAACCCCTGGCCCGGCGTTCTCTGCGTCTGGCCGACAATTTCCTGCAACTGGCGAGGGCCGAGGCGGCCGATGCCACCGCCTTCGAAGAGACCGATCTGGTCTCCGTGGCACACAATGCCCTCGACGAGGCCTTCGTCCAGGCCAAGGCCAAAGGCATCGCTCTGCGCCGGGAGGTGGATGAGGATGAGGTGTGGTTGCAGGGCGATCACGGTCTGTTGGAGCGGGCGCTGTTCAATCTGTTGGAGAATGCCATCAAGTTTTCGCCCGCTCAGAGCGAGGTGACGATGCGCCTTAGCCGGGAGGACGGCCAGGTCTTGTGCGAAATCGGGGATCGGGGGCCGGGTATTCCCGAGGATCAACTCAATGCCATCTTTTTGCCCTTCACCCACGCCGACAGCGAGAGCCATAACCAGGAAAACGGCGTCGGTCTCGGGCTGAGTTTTGTCAAGGTAGTGGCGGATAAACACCTCGGCAGCGTGGAGGCGACGAACCGCGAGGGTGGTGGTGCCCTGTTCTCCCTGCGTCTGCCCTGCGAGGAGAGGCTCGAGCGTGTCGAATAACAGGCCTCTGGCCCGAATGGCGCGGACTTCTGTTTTATTTCGGTGCACCCCAAGGGTACTTCCTTCGGTCCGCGGCAAGCCGCACCCTACGGCCAGATCACGTGTAGGGTGTGGCTTGCCGCACCGTAATCCTTTGACTACTACCGTGCCATTTCATTATTAAGACATGTGCTGTTCTCCCCGGCGCTATTTCCATGCCGGCGGCATTTGTGAATCAAGGGGGGCAAGCGGCATAATGTTGCTCTTCTGAGAAAGCGCTTTACGACGGAGTTTCCGATGCCCCAATACCGCTCCCGTACCACCACCCATGGCCGCAACATGGCCGGCGCACGCGCCCTCTGGCGCGCCACCGGCATGCAGGACAGCGATTTCGACAAGCCGATCATCGCCGTGGCCAACTCCTTCACCCAGTTCGTGCCTGGGCACGTGCACCTCAAGGATCTGGGGCAGCTGGTGGCGCGCGAGATCGAGGCCGCGGGCGGCGTGGCCAAAGAGTTCAACACCATCGCGGTGGACGACGGCATCGCCATGGGCCACGGCGGCATGCTCTACTCGCTGCCGTCGCGGGACATCATCGCCGACTCGGTGGAGTACATGGTCAATGCCCACTGCGCCGATGCCCTGGTCTGCATTTCCAATTGCGACAAGATCACCCCCGGCATGCTGATGGCCGCGTTGCGCCTCAACATCCCCACCGTGTTCGTCTCCGGTGGGCCGATGGAAGCGGGCAAGGTGCGGCTGGCGGACAAGGGTGAGTTGAAGCTCGACCTGATCGATGCCATGGTCTCCGCCGCCGATCCCAATGAGAGTGACGAGGAGGTGGCACAGATCGAGCGCTCCGCCTGTCCCACCTGCGGTTCCTGCTCCGGTATGTTCACCGCCAACTCCATGAACTGCCTGACCGAGGCCCTGGGCCTTTCGCTGCCGGGTAACGGTTCGCTGCTGGCGACCCATGTCGACCGCGAACAGCTGTTCAAGGAGGCGGGCCGTCGGGTGGTTGAGCTGGCGCGCCGCTGGTACGAGCAGGACGACGCCAGCGCCTTACCGCGCGGTATCGCCACCTTCGGGGCCTTCGAGAATGCCATGAGCCTGGATATCGCCATGGGCGGTTCCACCAACACGGTGCTGCATTTGCTGGCGGCGGCCCACGAGGCCGAGGTCGATTTCACCATGGCCGACATCGACCGTCTCAGCCGCCAGGTGCCCAATCTCTGCAAAGTGGCGCCGGCGACCCAGCAGTATCATATGGAGGATGTGCATCGGGCCGGCGGGGTCATCGGCATTCTGGGCGAACTCGACCGCGCCGGGTTGATCCACCGGGAGCTCCCGACCGTGCACGCTGCGACCCTGGGCCAGGCACTGGAGCAGTGGGATGTCATCCGCACTCAGGAGGAGGCGGCCCGTACCCGCTATCTGGCAGGTCCCGGCGGCATTCCGACTCAGGTCGCCTTCAGCCAGGATTCCCGCTGGCCCGATCTCGACCTGGACCGCAGCGGCGGCTGTATCCGCGACCTCGAGCATGCCTATTCGAAGGACGGCGGGCTGGCGGTGCTGTTTGGCAATCTGGCCGAGCAGGGCTGTATCGTGAAGACGGCCGGCGTGGATGCGTCGATCCTGACGTTCACCGGTCCGGCCCGCGTCTTCGAAAGCCAGGATGCCGCGGTGGAGGCGATCCTGGGTGATCGTATCCAGGCCGGCGATGTGGTGATCATCCGCTACGAGGGGCCCAAGGGCGGTCCCGGCATGCAGGAGATGCTCTACCCCACCAGTTATCTGAAGTCCAAGGGGCTGGGCAAGGCCTGTGCCCTGATCACCGACGGTCGCTTCTCCGGTGGCACCTCCGGGCTCTCCATCGGCCACTGTTCGCCGGAGGCCGCCGAGGGCGGTGCCATCGGACTGGTGGAGGAAGGCGACAGCATCGAGATCGACATCCCGGGTCGCAGCATCCGGGTGGCGCTCTCCGACGAGACCCTGCGTGAGCGGCGTGAGGCGATGGCCGCGCGTGGGGCTCAGGCCTGGCGGCCGGTGGCGAGGGACCGTGTCGTCTCCCAGGCCCTGCGGGCCTACGCCGCCCTCACCACCTCGGCGGCACGCGGGGCCGTGCGCGATCTCAGCCAGCTGGAAAGATAGCTGCCCCGTGGCCAGAGGGTATGACTGGCTTCTGGGATTGCCGCTGCTGATGATGGGCTGCAGCGGCGGGGGGGATCCCACGGCAACCGATCCGAAACTGCTCTACGAGGATGCCTTCATCTCCCCCTTGTCCCAGGTGGAGATTCTGGCCGAGGGCGGCACTATGGTGCACGGCCTCGACGCCTGGCTCAAACTGCAGCCCGGACCGGCCGGCCTGGAGCTGCGCCAACCGGAACGCTTCACGCTCAGGGAGTGCGCCGAACCTTTGGCCTGGTTTGCCGAAATCACCACCGAGAGCAGACTGGCATCGGGTGGCGGCGGCTTCGATTGCCGGGAGTCAATCGATCCGCGTTTTTCTTTCGACAATGGGCGCTGGCTGGTGAGGGACCGCACGACGGGGCTGGCCTACTATCGGATCTGGAAACACTACCGCAAGCAATAAGGTCGGGACGAACCTCACTGTGCAGAAATGAAAACATAGAACAGAGGAGTCAACGGGTGGACTACGATCTCAAAAGCTGTGTGCTTTTCTCCCACTTCGATGAGCAGCAGCTCGCGCGGTTGCAGCGCACGGTTCACGAGGTCAAGTTGCAGGACGGTCAGCTCTTCTTTCAGGCGGGTGATCCGGCCAGCCATTTCTTTCTGGTGCTGGAGGGGCAGATCAAACTCTCCAAGCTCTCGCTGCAGGGACAGGAGAAGGTGATCGAAATCATCCCCCCCGGCGAGACCTTCGCCGAGGCCCTGATGTTCCTCGAACAACCGACCTACCCGGTGAATGCCACCGCCATCGGTAAGTGCCGGCTGCTGAGCTTCGAGAGCGCGCCCTATGTTGAGACCCTGAGAGGCTCTACCGAGACCTGTTTTCGTCTCATGGCCGACATGAGCATGCGGCTCAAGCAATTGATCAACGAAATCGAGATTCTGAGTTTGCAGAACGCCAACTATCGTCTGGCCAACTATCTCTGGAGGCGCTGGCAGGCCGTCAATCCCGCCGACGACACCATCGAGTTGAAGACGCCCAAAGGGGTGATCGCCTCACGCCTCTCCATCACACCGGAGACCTTTTCGCGCACTCTGCACGGCTTCTCGGAGAAGGGTATCGTTCGGGTGGACGGCAACCGGGTGACGGTGCTCGACCGGGATGCCCTGCGGGCGATCGCAGATCCGCTTTAGGGCCTGTTGTACGAGCATTGACAGACCCTAGGATATGGGTCGGAAAGGCGCTTTTTACACAGGCATTTCCCGCTTTGGGCGGGTATACTTTGCAGCCTTGGCAAAAACCCAGAACCTATTCATCAGATGAAGGACTCCTTTCCCTATCCCGTAGCTCGTATCGGACTGGTCGGTGGCGGCCAGCTCGGCCGTATGCTGGTCAAGGCGGCCAAGCGGATCGGCTGCACCTGTGTGGTGCTCGATCCCTATCCCATGTCCCCCGCCGGACAGGTGGCCGGCCATCAGATCATCGGCGGCTACCACGATCCGGCCAAGCTGCGTGAGCTGGCGGAAGCCTGCGACGTGGTCACCTACGAGCTGGAGAATATCGATACCGAGACCCTGCTCCAGCTGCAGCGCGAGGGACATCGCATCCATCCCGATCCCGCCCTGCTGGCGATCCTGCAGGACAAGCTGACGCAGAAGTGTTTTCTTGAGGAGCACGGCATCCCCACGGCCGAGTTCGTGGAGATGCCGTCAGCGGACGCGGAGGCCTTTTCCCGCTTCGGCTACCCGCTGGTGCAGAAAGCGCGACGCGGGGGCTATGACGGCCGCGGCGTCTCGGTGATGCAGCAGCCGGACGATTTCGAGACTCACCTGCCGCTGCCCTCGCTGGTGGAGCGCTTCGTGACCGCCAGGAAGGAACTGGCGGTGATGGTGGCGCGCAACAGTGAAGGCGAGTGCAGGGCCTATCCCACGGTCGAGATGTGTTTCCGTGCCGGCGAGAACGTGCTCGACCTACTGCTCTGTCCGGCCTCGATCCAACCCGAGATCGCCGCCCGGGCGGAGGCCCTGGCGGTGCGTACGGTGGAGGCGATGCAAGGGGTCGGCGTCTTCGGCATCGAGCTGTTCCTGAGCGAAGATGACGAACTGCTGGTCAACGAGATCGCACCGCGTACCCACAACTCCGGTCACCACACCATCGAGGCCTGTGTCACCGATCAGTTCGAACAGCATCTGCGGGCGATCCTCGGCCTGCCGCTGGGCTCCACCCAACTGCTGTCGCCGGCGGCCATGATCAATCTGCTCGGCGAGGAGGACGCCACCGGCCGGCCGGTGATCAACGGTATGGCGGCGGCGATGGCCATTCCCGGCGTCTGCGTGCATATCTACGGCAAGGCGGAGGTGAAGCCTCACCGCAAGATGGGCCATGTCACCCTTCTCGACCGGGATACCGAAGCGGCGAAAGCGAAGGCGGCGCAGGTCAGGTCGCTCATCACCATCACAGGGGAACACCATCCATGAGCAATCCACAAGTCGGTATCATCATGGGCAGCGACTCGGACCTGCCGGTGATGCAGGAGGCGGCCAAGGTGCTGCAGGAGCTGGGGGTGAGCTACGAAATGACCATCGTCTCGGCCCATCGCACTCCAGAACGGCTTTATGAATATGCCCAGAGCGCCCGTGGCCGCGGTTTGCAGGTGATTATCGCCGGTGCCGGTGGCGCTGCCCATCTGCCGGGCATGGTGGCGGCCATTTCGCCGTTGCCGGTGATCGGAGTGCCGGTCAAGACCTCGACCCTCAGCGGCGAGGATTCCCTGCTCTCCATCGTACAGATGCCGCCGGGTGTGCCGGTGGCCACCGTGGCCATCAACGGCGCCCGCAACGCCGGAATCCTGGCGACCCAGATCCTGGGCGCCGGCCAGCCCGAGCTGCTCGATCGGGTGGCCTCCTTCAAACAGGCCCTGGAGGCAATGGTGATGGAGAAGGTGGCGAAGCTGGAGGCCGATCAGGCGGGGTGATCCGTCTCCTGCGGCGGCCACCCCGGAGCGTGCTGGGATAGGATTGACAGACCCTAGGACTTGACCTCATCCAGCAGGCACATGATGGGCGGGTGAAACCGCTCCAGTGGTTGCGGTCGTTCGATACCGTGACCCTGCCCGTAGTCGATGCCGATCAGTTTGAGCTGATCCAGTATGTCTTCGTTTTCCACGTACTCCGCCACCGTCTTGATGCGCATGGTGGTGGCCACCTCCTGAATGGCTTTGACCATGGCGTAGTTGACCGGGTCGTCGACGATGTCCTGAATGAAGCTGCCGTCGATCTTCAGATGGTCCACTGGCAGGTGTTTGAGGTAACCGAAGGAGGACATGCCGCTGCCGAAGTCGTCGAGGGCGAAGCGGCAGCCGAGCTGGCGGATGCGCTGGATGAAGTGCTGCGCCTTGTGCAGATGGGTGATGGCGGTGGTCTCGGTGACCTCGAACAGCAGCTGCCCCGGATGGGTGAGCGTGTTGCAGAGCATGTCGAAGACCTCGTCGAGAAAGTGCGGGTCGGTCATCGACTGGGCCGAGAGGTTGATGGAGACGAGACCGGTATAGTGGCTCTCGTTGAGCCATTGCAGGGTTTTCTGTATCACCAGCCGATCGAGTTCGATCATCAGGCCATAGCGTTCCGCGGCGGGGATGAAGGCGCCGGGCAGGACCACCTCTCCATTCGGCGTGGTCAGGCGCAACAATACCTCGATGTGGTCATCTTCAACGATCTGTCGGTTGAGTGCGATGATACGCTGGCCGTAGAGGGTAAAGTGGTCTTCGTCCAGGGCCTGTCGCAGACGCGATACCCATTGCATCTCCCCGAAGCGTTGTTCGATGGCCTGGTCGTCCTCGGCATAGAGATGGACCCGGTTGCGACCTTCGTCCTTGGCGGCGTAGCAGGCGCTGTCGGCCGCGCTCAAGACCTGGGTAAGGGCGTTGAAGCTGGCGTCGAAGGCCACCACCCCAATACTCACGCCCAGGGTGAAGGGCTTGTCTTCCCAGGTAAAGCGAAAATCGCGGATCGTGTTGCGAATCTCCTCGGCCAGGCTCAGGGCGCGCTCGATGGGGCAGTATTCAAGCAGAATGGCGAACTCGTCGCCGCCCAGGCGCGCCACCGTGTCGTTGCGGCGGGCGGTCTGGTTGAGCAGATCGGCGATCTGTTTCAATAGCTCGTCACCGGCGATGTGGCCGCAGGTGTCGTTGACCACCTTGAACTGATCCAGGTCCAGGTACATCAGCACGTGACCTGCACGGTCGCTGTGGGTGCGCTCCAGGGCGTCCTGCAGGCGGCTCTCGAATTCCAGTCGGTTGATCAGGCCGGTGAGCGCGTCGTGTGTGGCCTGCCAGGAGATGCGATGGGTCAGTTGATGGGATTCCGTGATGTCACGCATGACCAGCACATTACCCTCGCGCTCTCCGTCGCGGTCGGTAATGACCGAAATCGACAACTGCACCACCCGTTCACCGTTGTCGAGGCAGTGCAGGCGCAGCGCCTCTCGATTCAGCGACTCTATCTCGTCATCATTGAGGCAACGACCGGTGGGCAGGGGAATCGCTTCATCATCCTCCACCCTGGTGAGTCTCAGGAACTGGCCCAGCGGTTGTTGCAGGACCTCGTCCCTCTGCCAGCCGGTAAGACTCTGGGCCGTGCGATTCAGGGCGGTGATGGTGCCCGAAGGGCTGGTGGTGATCACCCCGTCGCTAATGGATGAGAGGGTGATCTCAGCCAACTCTTTGCTCTCGCGCAACTCCAGCAGGCGCGCCTGAACTTCGAATTCCAGCCGTCCCTTGGCAGCCAGGAGATCGGATTCGGCGTCGCGCTTCAGGCGCTGACTGCGCAGGATCAACAGGCCCATGAGGATACTCGAGACGAGAAAGACACTGAACATGATCAGCGCCTGCTTGACCGTCTCCGCGGTGTAATTTTCCATCAATCCACGATCAGCGATATCGACCAGGCGCCAGCGGGTGTTGGGGATGGGTTTTTCTGCCAGGATACGGGCGGCGTCTTCCGCGGAGAGCAGAATGGAGGACTGGCCGACAATCTCCTGCCGATCTCCCTGCTCGCTGACCTCGATCAGATTGGCGGATTCCGCATTCAGCAGCATCAGCTGGTGGCTGGGACGGTGTGAGTTCTGCAGGCGCTCGGCCAGCCTGGAGGTATCGAAGCTGACGAAGAGCACGTGTTCGGGCGGTTGTTCGACATGCACCATGACGTCGTAGTGGTAGGCCCAGGGATTGGAGTGTATCTGTGGCAGGTGGTCCAGACCGGCGGCAAAATCGAAGATGTCGTGCCGGCAGTGCTGATCGATCAGTTCGCTGCGACTGTTGATCAGCAATTCACCGATCGGCGTGGCGATGGTGAAAGTCAGGGCGTCGGGGAAATAGCCGTAGATGCGCTGCTCCATCTCGGTCGCCAGCAAGGGTGAATCGGGTTTTGTGGCAAGCTGATTGAGGGTATCGGCCTCGAATTCGGCGAAGAGGTGGAGCAGACGGCGTTTCTCATCGATGATCTCGATGATCTCGCGGGAGACGATGTCGACGGTATTCTCTGCTAGTGTGAGATGGTAGTGGCGGAAACTCTCGATTCTCTGATTGGCCAGCGACGCCAAAACCAATGCGATCAGGAGCATGAATACCCCGATGAAGAGGAACGGGCTGTAGCTGGGCTTGGCGCTGACGAACATAGGTATGGGTCGTTTTATTCACAAATTATTATGACGCCTCTACCACGGGCATCTTTGAAATCTGTCGGCCGCAAGTTGAAAAGATTTAAGAGATTTAACCGAACTGCTTGAAAAACTGTGGTTTCTGCCCCATTTCAGGGATATTCAGAACCGATTCGGAGTTTTCCAATGAGAATGGACAAACTGACCAGCAAGTTTCAGATGGCCCTGGCGGACGCCCAGAGCCTGGCGGTCGGTCGCGACCACCAATTCATCGAGCCCGTGCACCTGATGACCGCCCTGCTCGATCAGGAGGGCGGCAGCGTACGCCATCTCCTGGCCCAGTCGGACGTCAACGTCAACCAGCTGCGCTCCGACCTGGGGGTGGCGCTTGACCGTCTGCCCAGCGTGGAGGGGGCCGCCGGCGACCTGCATATCTCCAACGACCTGGGACGCCTGCTCAATCAGACCGACAAGCTCGCCCAGCAACGCAACGACCAATACATTTCGAGCGAACTCTTCGTGCTGGCCGCGGTGGAGGAGAAGGGCGAACTGGGCGAGATGCTACGCAAGGCGGGGGCCAACAAGCAGTCCCTGGAGCAGAGCATCGAACAGATGCGCGGCGGCCAGAAGGTGGACGATCCCAACGCCGAGGACCAGCGCCAGGCCCTGGAGAAATACACCATCGACCTCACCGAGCGGGCCGAGCAGGGCAAGCTCGATCCGGTGATCGGCCGCGACGACGAGATCCGCCGCACCATCCAGGTGTTGCAGCGGCGCACCAAGAACAACCCGGTGCTGATCGGTGAGCCCGGCGTGGGCAAGACCGCCATCGTCGAGGGGCTGGCCCAGCGCATCATCAACGGCGAGGTGCCGGAAGGGCTGAAAAGTAAGCGTTTACTCTCGCTCGACATGGGCGCCCTGATTGCCGGCGCCAAGTTCCGTGGCGAGTTCGAGGAACGCCTCAAGGCGGTGCTCAACGACCTGGCCAAGCAGGAGGGGCAGATCATCCTCTTCATCGACGAACTGCACACTATGGTCGGCGCCGGCAAGGCGGAAGGCGCCATGGATGCGGGCAACATGCTGAAACCGGCTCTGGCACGGGGCGAGCTGCACTGCGTCGGCGCCACCACCCTGGACGAATACCGCAAGTACCTCGAGAAGGACGCCGCCCTGGAGCGCCGCTTCCAGAAGGTGCTGGTGAACGAGCCGAGCGTGGAGGACACCATCGCCATCCTGCGCGGCCTCAAGGAGCGCTACGAGCTGCATCACGGGGTCGACGTGACCGATCCGGCCATCGTCGCCGCGGCGACCCTCTCCCACCGCTACATCACCGACCGCCAGCTGCCCGACAAGGCGATCGACCTGGTCGATGAGGCGGCCTCCCAGATCCGTATGGAGATCGACTCCAAGCCGGAGGAGATGGACCGCCTGGAACGGCGTCTGATTCAGCTCAAGATCGAACGCGAGGCACTCAACAAGGAGACCGACGAGGCCTCCAAGAAGCGGCTTTCCGATCTCGAAGCTCAGATCGAGCGGCTGGAGCGGGAATTCTCCGATCTGGAGGAGATCTGGAAGTCGGAGAAGGCGGCGCTGCAGGGCACCACCCACATCAAGGAGTCTTTGGAGCGGGCGCGTCTGGAGCTGGAGACCGCACGCCGGGCCGGTGACCTGACCCGCATGTCGGAGCTGCAGTACGGCCGTATCCCCGAGCTGGAGAAGCAGCTCGACATGGCGACCCAGGCTGAGATGCAGGAGATGAAGCTGCTGCGCAACAAGGTCACCGAGGAGGAGATCGCCGATGTGGTCTCCAAGTGGACCGGCATCCCCGTCTCCAAAATGCTGGAGGGAGAGCGCGACAAGCTGCTGCGCATGGAGCAGGCCCTGGGTAAACGGGTGATCGGCCAGGAGGAGGGCGTACGCGCGGTGAGCGACGCCATCCGCCGCTCGCGGGCCGGGCTCTCCGATCCCAACCAGCCCAACGGCTCCTTCCTCTTCCTCGGACCCACCGGCGTGGGCAAGACCGAGTTGTGCAAGGCGCTGGCTGAGTTCCTTTTCGACACCGAGGAGGCGATGATCCGCATCGACATGTCGGAGTTCATGGAGAAGCATTCGGTAGCCCGCCTGATCGGCGCGCCTCCCGGCTACGTGGGCTATGAGGAGGGCGGCTACCTGACCGAGGCGGTGCGCCGCCGGCCCTACTCGGTGATCCTGCTCGACGAGGTGGAGAAGGCCCATCCGGACGTCTTCAACGTGTTGCTGCAGGTGCTCGACGACGGCCGTCTGACCGACGGCCAGGGTCGCACCGTGGACTTCCGCAACACGGTGATCGTGATGACCTCCAACCTCGGCTCCCAGGTCATCCAGGAGATGACGGGTGAAGAGCATTACGATGAGATGAAGGCGGCGGTGATGGAGACGGTGCGGCAGAACTTCCGCCCCGAGTTCATCAACCGGCTCGACGAGATCGTGGTCTTCCACCCGCTGGCCGGCGAGCAGATCCGCGCCATCGCAGCGATCCAGATCGGTTATCTGCACAAGCGGCTGGCCGAGCATGAGATGGCATTGGAGGTTTCCGAAGCCGCCCTCGACCGCCTGGGCCAGGCCGGTTTCGATCCGGTCTATGGTGCGCGGCCCCTCAAACGGGCCATTCGTCAGCAGCTGGAGAATCCACTGGCGCAGGAGATCCTGGCCGGCCGCTTCGGTCCCGGTGACACCATCCAGGTGGATGTGGCGGGCGACGGACTTGGTTTCAGCAAGCGTCACGGGATGAGCGCGGCCTGAGTTCTTCAGTCCGTGGGTGCCAAACGGTTAGAGCGTAGGGTGCGGCTTGCCGCACCGAATCGTCCGACAGTTGTATGAAGTGTTGAGGTAAACGAAAGGCGACAGTCCAAACGGTAGGGTGGGGCTGGGCCCCACCCCACTCGTCTATCATCATCTTGGTGCGGCAAGCCGCCCCCTACGCGGATGCCGCAAGCGTCAGATAGCGACGATGCATGGCCTCAGTGGCAGCGACCAGATCCTCAAGACTGCCATTGTTCTGGATCACGTCGTCGGCACCGTGCAGCCGTGTCTCCCGGTCCACCTGGACATCGAGTATCTGCCGGATCTGGGATTCACTGAGACCGTCACGTGCGACCACACGTTCGATCTGCCGGGCCGGGTCGCAATCAACCACCAAAACCCGATCGGCCAGGCTATTCTGCCCGGTCTCGAACAGCAGCGGGATAACGAGTACTGCATACGGAGCGCTCTGCAGGGCCAGCCAATCCTCCATCGCCTGGCGTATGCGCGGGTGCAGGATCGCCTCCAGTTTTCTGCGCTGTTTCGGGTTGTCGAACACGATGTCTCGCAGCGCCACCCGATCGAGACGACCCTCGGCATCCACCAGATGGTCGCCGAAGCCGGCCTTGATCTCCGCCAGTGCGGGTGAGCCGGGCTCCACCATGCGGTGGGCCAGACGGTCTGCGTCGATGACAGGCACGCCGAGGCTTTCGAGATGGCGGGAGACGGCACTCTTGCCGCTGCCGATCCCACCCGTGAGGGCGATCACCAGCATCACATCAAACCGGACCAGCGGAGATAGGCCTGATTGATCTGCTCTCCCCACATCAGACTGATCCAGCCCGCCGCCGCCAGGTAGGGGCCAAAGGGGATTGGAATGTTGCGGTCCCGCCCGCGCAGCAGGATGAGTGAGATGCCGACGATGGCGCCGACCAGGGCGGAGAGGAGGATGATCTGGGGCAGGTATTGCCAGCCCAGCCAGGCACCCAGCATGCCCAGCAGCTTGAAATCACCATAGCCCATGCCTTCCTTGCCGGTCAGCCGCTTGAACAACTGATAGACGAGCCAAAGCGAGAGGTAGCCCGCCGCCGCGCCGATGAGGGCGGAGTGGGTATCGGTGAAGATCCCGCCCAGACTGAGCAGCAGACCGAGCCAGAGAAAGGGCAGGGTGATACTGTCCGGCAGCAGCTGGACGTCGAAGTCGATCATGCTGAGTGCGATCAGTGCCCAGGTCAGCAGCAGCGCCCCGAGCATGGTCCATGAGAGACCGAAATGGATGGCGATGGCGAGTGAGAGCAGACCGGTGACCGCTTCGATGACCGGGTAGCGCACGCTGATCGGCTGGTGGCAATTCGAACATCGTCCCCTGAGCATCAGCCAGCTGATCAACGGGATGTTTTCCCAAGGTCTGATCTTGTGCTTGCAGTGGGGGCAGCGGGAGCCGGGCGTGTTGAGATTGAAGGGCGCCGCTTCAGACTCGACGCGCTCTCCGAGATGCTCCCTGCACTCCCTGGTCCACTGGGTCTCCAGCATGATCGGCAGCCGATAGATGACCACGTTGAGAAAGCTGCCGATCGACAGTCCGAGAAGGAGTGAGAACAGCGGGACTATCCAGCTGTTCTGTTGCAGAAGCTCAAACAAGGGTGCGGTGTTCTGCGGTTAGCCCATGACCGCCTTGCCCATGCTGAAGATGGGTAGGTACATGGCGACCACAAGACCGCCCACCAGGGTTCCCAGAATGACCATGATCAGCGGCTCCAGGAGGCTGCTCATGGCGTCGACCGCGTTGTCCACCTGCTCTTCATAGAAGTCCGCGACCTTGGCCAACATATCGTCCAGGGATCCCGACTCCTCGCCGATGGAGACCATCTGGATCACCATGTTTGGAAACAGGTTGCGTTGTCTCATCGAGAGTTGCAGTGACTGACCGGTGGCCACGTCTTCACGCATTCGCAATACGGCATCGCCGTAGACCACGTTGCCGGTGGCGCCCGATACCGAATCGAGTGCTTCAACCAGGGGGACGCCGGCGGCCGACATGGTGGAGAGGGTACGGGCAAACCTGGCGATGGCCGCTTTGTTGAGTATGCTGCCGATGACTGGGACCTTCAGTAGCATTCGGTCAACGGTTTGCCTGAACTTTCGCGAGCGTTTCCAAACATGGGAGGTCCCGTAACCCACCGCGATCAAACCCAGTAGGATGGCCCACCAGTAGCTTTGTACGAAGTGGGCGATGTTGATGACTATCTGGGTGAAGACCGGCAGATCGGCGCCAAAGCCCCTGAACAGCTGTTCGAACTGGGGAATGACGAAGATCATGATGATGGCCGTTACGATAACGGCGACGATGATGACGGCGGCCGGATAGAACAGGGCCTTCTTGATCTTGCCCTTGATCGATTCGGTCTTCTCTTTGTAGAGGGCGATCTTGTGTAGCAGGGTTTCCAGAACACCCGCGTGTTCGCCTGCTCTGACCAGGTTCACGAACAGATCGTCGAAATAGAGCGGGTGCTTTTTCAGAGAATCCGCCAGCGAGGTGCCCCCTTCGACATCCGCTTTGATGTTGAGGATCAGCTCCATCATCGAGGGGTTTTCATGGCCGCGGCCGACAATGTCGAAGGCCTGAACCATGGGCACGCCAGCGCTCATCATGGTGGCCATCTGGCGGCTGAACACCGCGATATCGCCGCTGGTGATCTTCTTTTTTCTGCTGCTGAAAAGTGAGGTGGACTTTTTTCTGATCTTGAGGGGAGTGACGCCCTGACGGCGCAACTCGGCCCGAGCCATGGCCACATTGGTGGTGCGGATCTCGCCGGTGATACGCGATCCCTTCTTGTCGGACCCTTCCCAGCTGTAGAGGCTGGTTTTGACTTTCGATCTTTTCGGTGGAGGTGCCATGGGTTAGTCCTTGGTTACCCGGTTGAGTTCTTTGAGACTGGTGATTCCCTGCATCACCTTCAGCAGACCAGATTTCCTGAGACTGGAGATGCCTTCTTTCTCGGCCTGATCCTCGAGCTGGAGCGAGGTGCCACCCTCCATGATGATTTTGCCCATCGCTTCCGAGACAGGCATGACTTGAAATATACCAACACGCCCTTTGTAACCGTTGGTACACAGGTCACATCCCACCGGTTTATAGGTGGTGAATCCAGTGGCGATCTCCTCATCGGTAAAGCCCTCTTCCAGCAGGGCCTCCTTGGGCAGAGGGTCAGGTGTCTTGCAATGTTCGCAGAGTCGACGTGCCAGACGCTGGGCCATGATCAGCAGTACCGAGGAGGCGATGTTGAATGGAGGGATGCCCATGTTCGCCAGTCGGGTCAGGGTTTGTGGCGCATCGTTGGTATGCAGGGTGGAGAGCACCAGATGGCCCGTCTGTGCCGCCTTGACGGCGATCTCGGCGGTCTCCAGGTCACGTATCTCGCCCACCATCACGATATCCGGGTCCTGACGCAGAAAGGCGCGTAGCGCCTCGGCGAAAGTCAGTCCCGTCTTCGGATTGGTGTTGACCTGGTTGATGCCCGCGACCTGGATTTCCACGGGATCCTCGGCGGTGGAGATGTTGACTTCCGGCTTGTTGAGCAGGTTGAGCGCGGTGTAGAGGCTCACCGTCTTACCGCTACCGGTCGGTCCGGTCACCAGGATCATGCCGTAGGGTTTGTTGATGGCGGCCATGAAGGCCGTCTGCTGCTCCGGTTCGAAACCGAGGGCTTCGATGCCCAGCTGGGCGCTGGCGGGATCGAGGATACGCAGCACGATCTTTTCGCCATAGAGCGTCGGGCAGGTATTGACACGAAAGTCGATGGAGCGTGTTTTAGACAGCTTCATCTTGATGCGGCCGTCCTGCGGAACCCGGCGTTCGGCGATGTTCATGCGCGACATAACTTTGATGCGGCTGGAGAGCCGGTTCGCCAGGTTGGAGGGTGGATTGGCCACCTCGTGCAGCATGCCATCCTGTCGATAACGGATGCGATAGGTGTTTTCGTAAGGTTCGAAGTGGATGTCCGAGACGCCCTGGTTGATGGCGTCGAGCAGAATCTTGTTGATGTAGCGGACCACGGGCGCCTCGTCTACATCCAGATTGCTCTCTTCTTTGCCGGCTTCGTCATCGCTTGTCGCGATATCCAGATTGTCCAGGTCGGCGTCCAACAGCTCGTCCATGGTGCTTTCCTGGTCTTCGAGCACCTTTTCGATTATTTTGGCGAGCTTCTCTTCCTCTACCAGAATGGCTTCGGAGGCAAGGCCGGTGCTGAAGCGGATCTCATCCAGACCCTGATGATTGGTCGGATCGGAGACGGCGAGGAAGAGTCTGTTGCCCCGTTTGAACAGGGGCAGGGTATGGTGGGTACGCACCAGTTTTTCCGCCACCAGTTCCCGTGGCAGGACGTCCAGGTCGATGACGTCGAGATCGAAGATGGGTACGCCGAAACCGCGCGATGCCGAGATGGCGATGTCCAGGCTGCTGAGGATCTTGTTGTTGACCAGATAGGAGACGAAGAAAACCTTTTTCTTCAGTGACTCTTCGAATGCGTGTTGTGCCTGTTCCTCCGTCAGCAGATTATCCTGAATCAGGCAACGGGCTAAACCGCTCAAGTTGATCTGGGGCTTGGTTACCATCCTGTGATCCTGGAGCTACCTTCAATCTGGGTTTTAAAAAGCGCGACGGATTCGAAGAGGCGCTGCCTTTCGATGCGCCATCGTTCAGCGAATATAGCCTCTATGGCCATTGCAATCAATGAGATAGCGATATTTCTCAATTCGAGTTCACACTAAGTCCCGTCACGACCCTGTTGGGAGATAGCGGCCGGAATGTCAATAACTTTATCTGCCGGATCCGGGGGTTGTGATCACAGGCGCTGAAACCAGCCCTGTTGCCAAAATCGGGGTTGGAGGTGTGCATGTCCATCCTGCGAATGGGTGGCGATCCAGAAAAATTCGTCCCGCGGGAGGTGGAGCACCTCGGGAAAGAGCACCAAAGTGAATCGGATCAGGATCAGGACCAGGGCGGCGCTGAGGAGCCATTGGGTCTTTGGAGCGATCTCCCGTCGAATCATCGCTTGGGCGTGGTGACGACCGAGTGCGAGGCCGAACACCAGCGCCATCGCGACCTGACTCAGGGGCATGACCAGGATACCGCTGGCGAGCGAGTAGACGGCGCCGGTGGAGAGGGACAGGCTGAGGGCGATGTCCATGGGCGTTTGGCGTCCGACACACCCTTTGAGCCAGCTGCCGTATCCCCAGATGAACAGGCCGAGAACGATGATCGTGGCCGGCACGCCCCATTCGGCGGCGAGCTGCAACAGACTGTTGTGTGGGTGAGCAGCATGGGCGTTGTAATGGTTGGCAAGATGGAGTGGGCCTATGCCTAGCAGCGGGTGCTGGCGGATGAATTCGAGCGATTGCTGCCAGAGTGTTAGGCGACTACCCACGCTTCCCTCGATACCGGTCAGATATCCCTCCAGGGAAGTGACGGCGGTGAGGATGAGGTAGAGCGCGAAGCCGGCCGCCAGCAGCTTGAGCTGAAGGAGAAACCAGGAGCGCGTGGACCGCTCTCGCATGAGCAACCCGATGAAGACCGTGCTGACGAGCAGAGCGACAGCCAACCCTTTCGCACTGTTGAAAAAGGTGATGCCCCACCAGAGGGCGGCGACCGAGAGGATCAGACTGCGCCGCCAACCGCGCAACTCCGGTTTGAGATAGAGCGGCAGAGTCACCAGGGGCAGCGTCCAGGCTTGAAACTGGGCCAGGAACCGAAGGTTGGAAAAGCCGGGAGAGAGCGTATTGTTGCCGAAGGGGAAGAAGAGGTTGGCATAGAAGGCGATGCAATAGAGCCCGATGGCCGAGAAGATCAGCCATACGATTCGGTCCGATACCTTTTCCTGGAGGGTCACTTCCGCCGCAATCGAGAGGGTGAAGAAAAACAGCAAGGCCATCAGGCCGATCTCGAGGAAGGCGTATTTGGGCAGCGCCGCCTGCAGTGTCGAAACCACGCCCAGCGCGAAGAAGGCGACAATGCCGAGGCGGGCCAACTCCGGCAGTTGGAGGAATCTTTCCAACCAACCGAGGCGCAGCCTGCTCGAGGCGATGAGCAACAGTCCTGATCCGGCCAGCAGCAAGATCTCCGCAATCCGCTTGATGTTGAATTCGGAGAACTCGATATTCAGCGGGTGCCAGAGCGGCATCAACACACAGACAGCGAGAAAGAGCCCAAGCAGAAATGTGGGGCCGAGCAGGGAAGGTTTCGTCATGGGGAGAGGACGGTCGGAATCACCTTGTGACAGCTCCCTGGTCGTTCGGTTGGCTGTTCAGCAGGCTGCTTGCCTCTACTACGGACAGCTGAATGTGCCGGTCGCCTGGTTGCGGTTGCAGGTGATGGTTGCGGAGGTGTCGGCCGTGCTCGTGACCGTGACCGAATAGCAGGAAGTGATGGCGCAAGCCGCTCCTGCGGCAACGACGTAGTCGTACTGGCCGCCATCGCCGTCCGGATGCCAGCCGATATTCGTTTCCAGGCTGGTGTCGCTGCCATCGGCGAGCCAGCTGCCCGTGGCATAGGTACCGTTTTCCAGAAAAAAGTCTTCCA
>JARROA010000038.1:0-29695 GCA_037384425.1 Candidatus Thiodiazotropha sp.
TCGTTTTTGTGGCCCATGACATGCACCCCGGCCACGCCCTCGATGGCGGCCAGGTTGCGGATGATCTCGATACAGGCCGTCTTGGCGGCCGCCTTCTGGTCCTCGGCACGGCCGATGCGGTTCAGCAGCTCATCCGGCACATGCACACCGGGGACGTGGTTGGCCATCCACTTCAGCGCCTTGGCCGAACTCAGAGTGCCGACACCGACGATGATGTGGGCGCGCGTGTGCAGCTCGCGAATGCGCACCTCGCTCATAAAATGTTCGAACAGCTCGAGATCGAAGCAGAACTGGGTCTGGATGAAACGGGCACCGGCGACGATCTTCTTCTCCAGATTGGCGATGCGGTCCGTATAGGGCGGCACGAAGGGATTGGCGGTGGCGCCGACGAAAAGATCGGGCGGCGTCTCCAGCTTGCGGCCGGAGGCGTACTCCCCCTGGTCACACATGCCGCGGGCAATGTGCAACAGAGAGACCGCATCGAGATCGAACACCGGCTTGGCCTGGGGATGATCCCCCTGGGAGACGTCGTCGCCGGAAAGGCAGAGGATGTTCTTCACCCCCAGCGCGGCGGCGCCGAGGATATCGCCCTGGATAGCGATGCGGTTGCGGTCGCGGCAGGCGATCTGGTAGACGGGTTCGAAATCGTGCGCGGTGAGGATGGCGGAGGCGGCCACCGAGGACATGTGGCAATTGCCGCCAGCACCATCGGTGATGTTGATGGCGTCCACCAACCCTTTGAACTTTTCGGCCCGCGCGAGCAGCGCCTGGGGATCTGCCGAATCGGGGGGCGCCACCTCAACAGTGACCACGAAACGTCCCGAGCGACAGGCCTTCTCCAACGTGCCGAGCTGCGAAGCGGCCACACTGCGCTCCCCCACCGGGGGCTGGAATGCCGGGTCGGAGCTTCCGTTGATAACCTGGATCCAGGTCGAACTGCCCCGTTTTCTTACGTCGATGGCCGGCAACAGCGGGGTCGGATGGGCCAGATGGTCCGGCGCGATGCGCTTGGTGCCCTCGGTGGCCTCAACCCAGACGCATCGCATCTCCGGTTTGACCTCGCAGTGACCGTCTTCACGTACGCCGCCGCAGGGACCGTTGCGCATCTCCTTGGCGCAGTTCATCGGGCAGGCCATGCCAGTGGCCGAGAGCACACACTGGCCACACTCGCGGCAGTCGAACATCAACCCTTTGGCACCTCGCTCCAGCGGGTGCAGAAAAGTCAGTACGGTTTTGGCGCCGAGCAAACGCACCACCGGTGCGAACAGCGGCGCCAGACGCGAAAAGAGCTCATACAGGCGGCGCAAACCGCGAGCATGGCGAACCGACCAGAGGCGAAGTGTATACATGGGTAATTTGTATACAATTCGCAGGGTAATTGGTCAATGGAGAGATGGACAGATATACCAAATATATTCAGGAATGTCCTACTTCAGTAGGACAGGAAAGGACAGATAGACCGTCTATCAACTCACCCCCAACAGATGCCTTCATATTTTTGTATACAATTTAACAAAATATCCAATACCAAGAGGATTTGGAACGCCCCCCTGCCGACAGCGCCTCAGCCCCGACCCCAACCCGACAGCCAGGAGTTCCGACGGCGGCGGAATTCGCCCCCCCTAGTGGTGGCGATTCACACTAAACCGAGTGCACAGCGAAATAGTTGGGGGGCGGGCGGTCAGAGGTGAATAAGCGGGTCACGGCCGGCCCCTTCAGCACCGACGAACCACTGAAGCACGAATGAATCAACTTTTCCTCAGGCGCGCCCGAATAACTCCACGTTGACCAATGCCTTGCGGGCATGCTCGCGCATCAGGGCCTCGACCCGCGCGCCCTGACGCTTTCGCAGCGCGGCAACGATTTGCTGATGGTCCAACTGCGCCAGTCTCACCACCTCATGGTGCTGCTTGGTGACACGGGCTGTATGATCATCGCTACCCAACACCGCCTGGGCGGAGGCAAAGGGAAGCTTGTCATTCAACGCCAGCGCCCCCTGAAGTGCACGATTGCCGGAGGCCTCGACAATCGCGCGATGAAAACGGCCGTTCATCTCCGCCCAGTGTATGTCCTCAGCGACCCCGTAGCGCCTGCCGCCGACAATCTCCGCCCCTTCGGCGAGACAGGCCTCGAGGCTTCGCAGCAGTTCGGCCCCGGGACCGGCTTCGGCCACCAGACGGGCGGCGGTACCTTCGAGGATCCCGCGCAGATCCACCGCATCCTCAATCTCCTTGGCACCGAACTCAACCACCCGGTAGCCACGTTTACCGGCGATCTCCAGTAGCCCCTCCTGGGCCAGTACGGTCAACGCCTCCCGCACCGGGGTGCGGGAGACTCCCAGCCGCTCCGAAATGGGGATTTCGGCCACCCGCTGGCCGCCCGGCAGTTCACCACGCAGAATCATCTCACGCACTCTCAGGACCACTTGATCGGTCAGTTTCGGTTCGCTGTTCAGCATTGAGTCTTATGGCCTGTTAACACTAAATTCAACAGGCTCTAGTTAGCGGGAAAGCGAAAACCATTTCAAGGGCCATGTTTTCCTGCGGAGATTCCTATCCATCTCCATCACATGTTTGATTCCCGACTCAAGGCCTAAGAGAAATCTCAAAACGGGTCCGAACCTATCGGATTACGGTAAAAATGGGTCGATTCAAAACACGGTTCTGGGGGAAAAACACCAGACGTCGACCGACGGGACAATCGGCAACGCCAATTCGCCAAACCCAGGCCCAAGAATGGTGGTCACCAGGTTTTTTTCTATACTCAAGTTGAAGAACCAGATGGCGTCATTCACTGGTCAGGACATGTGTCACCTTGGTTGGGCCTCTGCGCATCGCCATCTTGACACGGGGTCCCGAGACAGCCATCAGCGCAAGGAAAGTGATGAGCATCGGGGATGGCGTCGTATGGGAGAAATGGTTGGCGAGAGGCGGGGTTCCGTAAAAGGAAGATATTGGCAGAATCGAACCAGTCTCCTTCGCATTGTCGACTGTGCGGTCCATTCATAAGAAAAGATTATGCCCGATGATGCGCAAACAGCAGCAATTTCATAAGTAATCCATATATTCGAAGCGCTAAGACCGGGTCGCCGCACTGAGTGATGCTGATACGCAGCAGTCGTACCGCGGTATAGACAGAGAGTGAGTGAGAAGATGCTTCGATTAATGATGCTGTTCATCGCCCTGCTCGGGCCGGCGGCGATCGCTCACGCGCAGACTCACAGCGTACTGCTGATCCACTCCTATCACAGCGGCATGCCCTGGACCGACGCCCAACAGAAGGGGTTCTCCGACAGCCTTCACAACAGTGAGCTGAACATCGATCTTTACATCGAATATCTAGACTCGCTGCGCTATCGCGAACAAAAGCAGGTCATGCGCGAACTCCTGCGTCGCACACTGCTGAGCAAATTCAAGGATCGCCGCCTGGATGTCATTGCGGTAACGGACAACAACGCCTTGGATTTCATCCTGGATGAACGTCCACAGCTGGCCCCCGGAGTGCCTGTGGTCTTCTGTGGTATCAATGGGCTCGACGCCGACATTCGCAATCGCCACACCAACATCACGGGCGTCGCCGAGGAAGCCTCGTTCAAGGAGACACTCGAGGTCATGGATCGGCTGCTTCCTGGACGGCGCGTCCTGGTGCTCGGGGAAAGCTCACCGACCTTCCGCGGCAACTTCGCCAGTCTGCGCAACGCCAATGAGCAGCGCCCCAGACCAGCCAAACTCGAACTCTTCGATGATCCGGTGCTTTCCCACATCGAGGCAAGGGTTCGACGCGCCGGACCGGATACGTCGGTTTTCCTGCTGAACCGGCCGGTCGATGACGATGGCGAAACCGTCAACAGCGCGACCGCTGTGAGCGCCATCAGCGCCGCCAGCACACAACCGGTGTTTTCAGTCTGGGACTATATGTTCGGCCATGGGATAGTCGGGGGAAAACTGACCTCGGGAGAAGCCCACGGGGAAATCGCGGCCCGCAAGGTCATCCGCATCCTCAACGGCGATGCGGCGGATTCCATCCCGATCGAATGGGAGAGCGCGAATCGCTTTCTTTTCGATTACACGCAACTGAGCCGTTTCGGCCTGCAGGACATACCCCTCCCCGAGGGGTCCGTCGTCATCAATCGCCCGGTCAGTTTCTATGACCTCCACCTTGACAAAGTCATTATGGTGGTAGGTATCTTTCTGCTGCTGCTGCTGTTTGGCATACGCCTACTGTTCCTCAACAAATCCCTGAAAGAGAGCAGAAACCTTCTCGACAGCATCATCGACAATATTCCGGTGATGGTGTTTCTGAAACGCGCCTCGGATCTCAGCTTCGCCCTCTTCAACCGCGCCGGCGAGACACTGCTTGGACATCGTCGTGACGATTTGCTGGGACACAACGATTACGATGTTTTTCCCAAGGAGCAGGCCGAATACTTTGTCGGCAAGGATCGCGAAGTGCTGCAACAGCGGGGCGTCGTAGACATTCCGGAGGAACCCATTGAGACACCGAATGGAAGCCGCATTCTTCATACCAAGAAATTGGCCTTGCGCAACATACAGAATGAACCCATCTATTTGTTGGGAATCTCCGAAGATATCACCGAGCATAAGCAGGTCGAGGAAGCACTGAAAAAAAGCGAAGCCTTGCTGAGCGCATCTCAACACCTGGCCAAAGTCGGCGGTTGGGAATTCGACATAGAGACGGGTCAGTCGGTCTGGAGCGACGAACTCTACCGCATCCATGAACTGGCCAACGAATCAGGAATAGACCACATACAGGAGAGCCTGATGTGCTATCGCCCACAGGATCGGGCGATCCTGACGGAGGCATTCAAGAACGTCTGTGAAAAGGGAGAACCCTACGACCTTGAGTTCCCCTTCACCACATTGAAAGGTAATCATTTGTGGATTCGCACAGCCGCGCAACCCATCTATGAAGATGGCAGGATTGTGCGCGTCGTCGGCAACATCATCGACATCACCGAACGCAAGCGGGCTGAAGAGGAGCTTGTACGTTATAAGGAGCATCTGGAGGAGACGATAGAGCTACGCACCAATGAGCTGCGCCAGGCGCGCGACGCAGCCGAGGCGGCCAACAAGGCCAAGAGCGTCTTCCTCGCCAATATGAGCCATGAACTGCGCACCCCCCTCAACGCCATTCTCGGTCTCTCGCAGCTGATGCGCCGGGACACCACCCTGAGCAGCAGCCAGCTTGACACCCTTGAGATCATCAATCACAGCGGAGAACATCTGCTCAAACTGATCAATGATGTGCTGGAGATCGCCAAGATCGAGGCGGGCAAGCTGCAGCTGAAGATCACCACCTTTGACCTGCACGACATGGCGCGCGACATGGCCAACATGATGCGGCTGCGCGCGCAGCAGAAAGGGTTACGGCTGGAACTTGATCAGTCCTCCCAGTTCCCCCGTTACATCAAGGGCGACGAGGCGCACCTGCGCCAGATCCTGGTCAACCTGCTGGGTAACGCAGTGAAATTTACCAGCGAAGGGAGCATCACGCTGCGCCTTGGCGTCAAGCAGAGCGACCCTCTGTGTCTGGTGATCGAGGTCGAGGATACCGGCCCGGGCATCGAGCAAGCGGATCAACAATTGCTCTTCAAACCTTTCGTCCAACTGACCGAAGACGCGACCCAGGCCGGCACCGGCCTGGGACTGACCATCGTATGGCAATTCGTCGAGCTCATGAAAGGCCAGGTGTCTGTTGAGAGCGCGCCGGGAAAAGGCTCGCTGTTTCGCGTGGAACTGCCGTTCAAGCCAGCTGACGCAGCCGAGATCCCTCATGTTATCAGCGCGCGCCCTGGAGAGGTCTCCGGTCTGGCGCCGGGGCAGCCAACCTACCGTATCCTGATCGCCGAAGACCAGCGCGACAATCAGCTGCTGCTTTCAAGACTGATGACTGATATCGGACAGGAGGTCAGGATCGCCGAAAACGGTGAGCAGTGCGTGCAGTGTTTTCAGAGCTGGCGACCGGATCTGATCTGGATGGATTGGCGTATGCCGGTGATGGATGGCGCGGAGGCCTCACGGGCCATCCGTCACCTGGAGGGAGGAGACAAGGTGAAGATCATCGCCGTTACCGCCTCCGCATTCAAAGAGGAGCTCAGCGAGCTGCAGGGAACCGGGATGAACGACTACGTCAGCAAACCCTTTCACATCAACGAGATCTATGAGTGTATGGCCCGGCAACTGGATATCGAGTTCACCTACCGCAAGGCGAAGCCCTATGCGGCAAGCGCTGGCGAGTCGTTGACACCCCAGCGCCTGGAAGACGTGCCCAAGGAACTCCGTGAGGAACTTCGCGCCGCCCTGGAATCCCTCGATCCCGAGAGAATCGGTACTGTCATCGAAGGTATCGGCAAGCTCGATGCCGAATTGGCTTTGCTGCTCAAACAACTGACAGAAAAGTTCGACTACCCGGCAATATTGGCAGCACTGGATTCGAACACCCGGGAGTAGCCGCCAGGAAAGCGGGCTTATTCGCCGGGTCGAGATCTATCCCAGGTCGTTCACCCCAGCCCAGCTGTGCAGCCGGCATCAGGAGCGTTTGCCGGAGAACCCCGTCCTGTTCAGGGACACGCCGATTCCCCGTAACGGAGCCCGACCCATACACCGTCGGCATGAATGGCCGTGGGGTGGGTGCGACAAAGCCGCACCCACCTCGACCCTTCACATCACACAGGATAGTGACGCGGCGTGTTCTGCAGCGTGATCCAGCGCAGGTCGGTGAACTCGTTGATGGCCGACCTGCCGCCGAAGCGGCCATAGCCGCTGCCCTTGACGCCGCCGAAAGGCATCTGCGCCTCGTCCGCCACGGTGGAGGAGTTGATATGGCAGATACCCGACTGGATCCGCTTCGCCACAGCCATGGCACGCGGGATGTCGCGGCTGAAGACCGCCGCCGACAGCCCGTAGTCGCTGTCGTTGGCCAGGCGAATCGCCTCCTCGTCGCTGTCGACCCGCAGCACCGTCACCACCGGGCCGAAGGACTCCTCCTGGTAGAGCAGCATCTCCGGCTTGACCCCGTCGATGACAGCGGGCTGCATGATCGAACCCTCGACGCTGGTCTTGCCGGTGGTCACCAGCGCCCCCTTGTCGATGGCGTCCTGCACCATGCCGGCGACCCGTTCCGCCGCCTGGGCGTCGACCATAGCGGCCAACGCCGCGCCCTCCTCGCCCGGCTTGCCGGCACGCAGGGTACGGGCCTTTTCGGTCAGCCTGGCGACGAACTCGTCCGCAACCTCCTCGCGCACGATGATGCGATCGGTGGACATGCAGATCTGGCCCTGGTTGAAGAAGGAGCCGAAGGCCGCCGCCTGCACCGCCTCGTCCAGATCGGCGTCGTCGAGCACCACCAGTGGATTCTTGCCACCCAGTTCCAGCAATGCCGGCTTGAGGTGCTTCGCCGCCGTCTGCGCGATGATGCGCCCGACATGGGTGGAGCCGGTGAAGTTGACGCGTCTGACCGCCGGATGGGCGATCAACCGTTCGACCACTGCAGGCGCATCTTTTGGGGCATTACTGATGACGTTGATCACGCCATCCGGCAGTCCCGCATCACGCAGCACCGTACCGATCAGTCGATGCAGCCCGGGGCAGTTCTCCGAGGACTTGAGCACCACCGTGTTGCCGCAGGCTAGCGGCATGGCGATGGCCCGTACACCGAGAATGATCGGTGCGTTCCAGGGCGCGATGCCGAGCACCACTCCCGCAGGCTGACGCACGCCCATGGCCATGAGACCGGGCACATCGGAGGGAATCACCTCCCCCGCCACCTGGGTCGTCATGGAGGCCGCTTCGCGCAGCATGCCGGCCGCCAGCATGACATTAAAGCCATACCACATGGGCGCGCTGCCCACCTCGGCGACCCCGCAACCGATGAACTCGGCGGCACGCTCGTCGAGCAGATCGGCCGCCTTGAGCAGCAGCTTGCGCCGCTCATTGGGCCCCATCTCCGACCAGGCGGGAAAGGCCTCGGCGGCGGCATCACAGGCGGCATCGGCATCGGCCAGGGTGGCCGCGGCCGCGCGCGAGGCTACCTCGCCGGTCACCGGGTTGAGCCGCTTGAAGGTGCTATTGTCACTGGCCTCGCAGTCGCGGCCGCCAATCAGCAATGTCACTTCGTTCATGGCTTCTCTCCCGGCATCCGCTCAGCGCTTGTAGCTCTGTAGACCCGGTTTCAGGGTCTTGTCGTCGAGGAACTGCTTCATGCCCTTGGCGCGACCCTTCTCCGGATCGCGACCGACACACTGGTCGATCTTGGCGTAGAGGTAGTCTTCGTTCTGATCCCAGGTCAGCTCGCGACAGCGCTTGAAGCCGTGTTTGGCGTAGCGCAACACCACTGGGTTCTTCTCCAGCAGTTTATCGGCAAGGATCTTGGTCTCTTCCTTCAGCTGGGCCAGGGGCACGCTCTTGTTGACCAGGCCCATCTCTGCCGCCTTGACGCCGCTGAAGGGCTCGCCGGTCATGATGTAGTAGAGCGCTTCACGCTGACCCACGGTGTCAGCCACCGCCTTGCTCACCAGGTTGCCCGGCGGAATGCCCCAGTTGACCTCGGAGAGACCGAAGGTGGCCTCATCGGCGGCGATGGCCAGATCGCAGGCCACCAGAGGCGAGAAAGCACCGCCGAAGCACCAGCCGTTGACCATGGCGATGGTCGGCTTGTTGTAGAAGCGCAGCAGCTGCCACTGCCAGCGGCAGGAATCGCGGCGGATGCGCTCCTGGAAGATCTCGGACTTGCCGTCAACCTCGCGGAAGTACTCCTTCAGGTCCATGCCGGCAGTCCAGGACTCGCCCGCGCCGGTCAGCACCAGAACCTGGGCCTCGTCGTCGAGTTCCAGAGTCTCCAGCACATCGATCATCTCCCGGTTCAGGGTCGGGCTCATCGCGTTGCGCTTTTCCGGACGATTTAGGGTGACCCAGGCGATACCCTCTTCAACGGAGACTTCAACCGTCTCCCAACGCCCTTGATAGTTACTCATGCTTGCCTCCTGTGGTTATTCGGGTAGTATCAAGTTACTTGATATTAGGGTAGTATAGAGAGTGATTTTTTTGGTTGCAAGGAGATGTTGCATATGGTGAGAGAAGCCCCCTCCGCATCACCCTCGGGCATATCTTATTTAGTGGGACATCTGGATCGCCTGGTACGCAGAAGACTGAGCGAAGCGCTGTCACCACTGGGGCTGACGATCCAGCAGTACACCGCGCTGTCGGTACTCGGAGCACGCGGCCAGCTCTCCAATGCCCAGCTGGCGGAACGCTCACTGGTCACCCCCCAGAGCGCCAACGAGATGGTCAAGGGCATGGTGAAGCGGGGTTGGATAGAGCGCGCTGCAGCCCCCAGACACGGACGCATCATCCACCTGTCCCTGACTTCCGCGGGACATGAGGTATTGAATCAGGCACATTCCGCGGCAGCCCGCTTCGAGCACGCTATGCTCGAAGGCATGTCGAAACAGGAACAACAGCGCTATAGGGAATATCTCGGCGCCAGTGTGCGCGCACTCAGTCAGGTCTCGGTCGACCCCGCGAGCTCATGACCGGCGCCACTTCCTAAACGATAGAAAAAACAGAGGTTCGAAAACCATGCAAACGATCTATCTGCTTTGTGGCCTGCTTTGCGATGAAACCGTATGGGAGGATCAGACTCCAGCACTGCGAGATCAGGGTTATGATGTGCGGACGCTGAGTTTTCAGGGCTTTGACTCAATCGAGGGCATGGCCGGGCACCTGCTCGCGCAGGCACCTCAGGAATTCGCTTTGGCGGGACATTCGATGGGCGGCCGGGTCGCTTTGGAGGCCTATCGGCAGGCGCCACAACGCATCCAACGGCTCGCTCTGCTCGACACCGGCTACGGACCGGCGGCAGCGCAGGAGACGGAGAGTCGGGGCGTACTCGTGCGCAAGGCCCTGGCGGAAGGCATCGACGCCATCGCCGAAACCTGGGCCCGCCCGATGCTCGCCCCGTCGCGTCAGCAGGACAGCGATCTGCTCGATCGCATACTGCAGATGGTGGGACGGATGTCGGGCGAGATCTATGCTGGGCAGACCCAGGCCCTACTGACCCGCCCCGATGCCACACCGGTGCTTGCCGAGATTCAATGTCCAACCCTGGTCCTGTGTGGCAGACAGGATGGCTGGAGCCCACCCGAACGCCACCGACACATGGCTGAGGTCATCGCCGACAGCGAACTGCGCCTGATCGACGACTGCGGCCACATGTCGACGATGGAGCAACCCGGGGAGGTGTTGAACGCCCTCGAGGGCTGGATGCGGCACGGCAGCTAAGCTTGCCTCCGGGAGTGAATGGGACCTAGGAACGACCAGGTATACCGCATCCCGGATTCCACTGCGTTACATTCGGGCTATATGCTCGAAGAAAAGTACGAGGTTCAGTCCCGATAACGGGCCAGCGACAGCTTCGGCAGCTTACGACCGACGGCGAATACCGCAATGTTCGATTTCTGCGGCTTGAGCAGATTGACACGATGGAGATCAATGCCGATCTCCCCCGCGCCCGCCAGTCTCAACACAGCGGCCTGGGCAGGCAGGTCGAATTCCGACTCCCCGACCCGCAGCCGCTGGCCAAGGATAAGCCCCTGGCCTCGGACACTGGCCAACAGATCCCTCCGCATCCTTCGACCGAGGGCGATCAGCAGTTCGTTGCCCAGGGCGTCGAGGGCAAGGGCGAGGGCCGCCCGTTTTTCACTGAAAAGCTCTCTTACCCGGGCTTCGAGTCGAGACCCCAGCGTGTAGGCGCCACAAGCGATGGCAGTCACCACCCCCTTTTTCGGCAACTGCTCCGGCATGGGCAGGATCTCGCTGCCGACACGCAGACAATTGCCCTCGATCTCTCCGGCCAAGGGAACGATATCGAAACGGTGTGCCGTATCGAGCAACGCCTCATCCTGCAGCATCGCCATCGCTTTCTCGCGCTGGCGTTGGCGCACCGGCGAGAGGTCCCTGGGTGGGTTGCGCATCAGTTCCTGCAACAGGTCGTCGACCGTCACGGCCGAGACGCGGGCTGACGCGCCAGCCACATTGGATATCAAGAGGGGTGCTGGTTGTCGCGTCTGTGCGGGCGCTCCAAACCGATCCCGACTCTGCACAAACAATGACGGCTCCTGCGGGCAACTGCCGGCAAGCTGGGCCTGGCCTTGCAAGCCGCCCGGCACGGACCATCTCCTGCCGCCGTCGCTGATCTCACGGGGAAACGATGGCAGCCCACGCCGCAGGTTGGCACGCACTCCGAGTGCACGTGTTGACAGAAGACGTGTGAAGCGTTGGTAAACCCACCCCGAACCGTTGACGAGAGGACTGGACAAGCTGTAGACGAGTTTCATGCCGACCCCGCAGCATAGTGGCTAGTGGCGAATCAGGTCAGCGTCGGATCAAGCCGCCGAACAATCTGGGGGATTGCCGTACGACCTGCCTCCAGACCTAGCCTGCTCTCTGGTGTTCAACGACCCCTGAGGGTCGACAACAGAATTTGCAGACTCCATGCCAAACAGGGGATGAGACGAACCGAAGCGCTCAACACTTATGTAACTCATTGAATTACTGCTTCATGGGAAGCAGAATCGTACCGGGTGTACCATCGTACCGGCCAAACCTGTTACATGACATGTTCAAAAATTATGCACTTCGCCAACCGGCAGGTTGTACAAATTCATCAAATGAGCACTTTTCACGCTTCGCTGACGACACCGGCCGGCGATTCCGCCACTTCTCTCTGCGGTAGGACGAACAGCGCCACAGCGGCGATCAACGAGCCGACTGCCATAAGCATCGAGACCATCAACAGACCGCCCTGGCCGCTTTCGAACAGAAAACCGGCGATGACCGGTCCCAATACCGCTCCACCGCGCCCAGCCCCGATCACGAAACCGGTGCCGCCGGCCCGCACCTCGGTGGGAAAGGCCTGGGCGAAAAGCGCATACATGCCGACAATGGCGGCGTTGGTGAAGAAACCGGCGACAGCAGCCACCAGGGAGAGTTGGGTGAGCGTCGACTGCCCTGTGCCGAATACGGCGACCATCATCGCGGCACACACCAGTGAGCCGATCACCAGACTGCGCACCGGATAGCGCCGGCTCAACAGCCCCAGCAGCACCGCTCCGCTGACGCCGCCCACGTTGGCCCACACCAGTACACTGCCGGAGAGGGCTGGGGAGAAACCCATGTCGACCACCAGCTTGGGTATCCACTTGATGAGGTAGTAGAAGGTCATGATGTGGGTGAAGTAGGCCACCGAGAGCAGCAGGGTGATCCGCATCAGATCGGGCCGGAAAAGCCGCGTCATGCTGGTATGGGGCTGTTCGGCGGGCTCGGGTGGCAGACTTTCGATGGCGGCGTGCCCCATCCGCTTGAGGCAGCGATTGATACGCTGCAAGGCACCCGCAGGACGCTTGTGCATCAGATAGGAGATCGACTCGGGCATCAGCAGCCAGGCCAGGGGCAGAAAGACCAGGGTGAGAATGGCGCCGAACAGGAACACGGCACGCCAATCGAAACTCGCCAGCAGCAGGGAAGCGATGGAGCCGCCTATGATCACCCCCAGGGGATAACCGGCCGCCATCAGGGAGACGGAGAGGTTGCGGCAGCGTCGGTTGGAAAACTCGGCGGCCATGGCATTGACCGAGGCCAGAATACCGCCGATGCCGAGTCCGGTGACGAGACGAATCGTCGACAACATGACGACACTGGAGGCGATGGAAGCCAGGTACATGCCAGAGGACATTACCGCCAGACTGAAGAGGATGGTCGGCCTGCGCCCGAAACGGTCGGCCAGATGACCGAGGATGAAGGCGCCCACCCCCATACCGATCAGCTCCATGGAGAGGACGATGCCGAGCCCTGCCCGGTCTATGCCCCATTCCCGGGCGATGCCCGGCGCGGCGAAGCTGATCGAAAGCACATCGAAACCGTCCAGGGAGACCAGCAGGACACAGAGGACAATGGCACTCAACTGCCACTTCGACATGGGTGAGCTATCGATCAGCTCGCGGGGATCGTTGGTCATTTTTCCATTCCTCATTCGGTTTCTAATAGTCTTCGGCAGACGGGATCTGTCTAAACAGGCACTTGCTTAAGCTTCAAACCACCTTCTTCCTGGTTCAATTGACGGGTTTTGGTGGGGCAGGGCACCACCCTACTCCGGATTCGAAGTGTAGGGTGGTGCCCTGCCCCACCAACAACGGATCAAGTAAGCACCATTCAGGTCACCCCCGGAGAGTGTTCTCGCAGGGAACGGCCAATATCAATTAGCCTGATATTATAGCCGATATTTTTGCTTGGGAACCCCTGGCGGAACCAAATAACAATAATCCCAAATACCGATCGAGGTCAGGGGAGGCTCAGGACTTTGATGGAAGCTGTCTCATGAGGCGTTAGTGGCCTCTGACCAAGGTGCTGCACCTGTGTGGAACAGTGTCTAGACAAGTCAATGAGCCGCGGAACAGGTGATGGAGCGCCGTTTCGGCGTGCGGCAAATGTTATCGAGATTTCAAAAGGCGTTGTTCACGTCCAGTGTGCCCAGGGCTCTCAAACCGGCAACCCCAGCAGCGCCTGGATGGCGATCGAGGTGGCTCCGGAGCGATTGTCGACCTGGATCTTGGGATAGATCTGCTCCAGGTGCTTGTTCACCGTTCTCGGGCTGAGAGAGAGGATCTCTCCGATTTCGCGATTGGTCTTGCCATGGGCGACCCACAGCAGCACTTCGGCCTCACGCTTGGTGATGGGCAGCGCAGCCTCCAACACACCGGCATCCATCAATAGATCGTGACCGACGATACGCAACAGGTGTTCATCGCTGGTCACCGCCTTGAAGTAGCGGATGGTCAACGGATCGCCCCGGGTCTGCACGATGATGTCGCTGGCGATGCGGGAACCCCCGATCCATGCCCTCAGCGCGGCGGCGAACTCACTGCCGACAGCCTTGAAATCTATGCCTCTGGCGGCCAGCAGCTCGCGGGTTTCCGGCGTCGCCCACAGGATCTCGCCGGCACCGTTCACGGCCATCACGAACTGCTTCGCCACATCGAGGGCCGCGCGCGCATTCTCGATCATGTTGGCGCTGTTGACATGCACGGTGATGCGGGCCAGCAGCTCCTCGGGTTTGATCGGCTTGGTGATGTAGTCATTACCGCCGTGTTCGAACGCCTTGACGATGTCTTCCACGTCGCTGAGCCCGGTCATGAAAATGATGGGCGTGAGCGGCAGTGAGGCGCGCATCTGCCGGCAGCACTCGAAACCGTCCATGACCGGCATGACCGCATCCATCAGCACCACGTTGGGCCGAATCCGGGCCACGATATCCAGCGCCTGACGGCCGTTCAGGGCGACCAGCACCATATAACCCGCCTGATTGAGTGCGGTATTGATCATGCCCAGGGAATCGGGTGAGTCATCCACCACCAACACGATCGGGTTTGACTGATCAAGTTCCATGACAAAGTCCTCTGATCGCCTGCGTCATGCCGTCGAAATCGCACAGATCCGCCCGGGATTTCAGATACTGCAAAAACTCGGAGTCGATATTCGCCTGTTCGAAAGCTTCCAGTTTCTCCAACACCCCGTTGAGGTAACCGATTTTGGCCATCGAGATCAACGCCTCCAGATCCTCGTTCGAGGGCATGCGGGAGGCGGCGTTTGCAGGACGATGTTCTCTCTCCGTGTTGCGATCCGCGGAATCCTGATGCACCCATTCGATCCGCATCACCACGCCGATCTTGTCCAGCAAGGTCTCGAGCCGCACCGGCTTGATCAGGTAGCCGTCGTGCAGTTCACCCCCCATCTCCGGTCTGTGATCCTCGATGGCGTTGCCCGATAACATGACGATGGGCGCCCTGATTCCCGCCTTGCGCAAGTTCGACGCCAACGCCCATCCGTCGACCAACGGCATGCGCACATCGAGCAGAAACAGGTCGATGGCCTTCTCCTCCACAAGCTGCAGGGCGAACTCGGCGTTATGGGCTTCCAATACAGTGAAGCCCAGCGGGGAGAGAAAATCGGATATCAGTGCCCGGTGAGCCGGTTCATCGTCGACCACCAGAATCTGCTTGCGGGGTCCCGCATAGCCTTTGATCCTGCGGGGCTGAGGGGCGACTCTTTTCGGCGCATGCACCACCGGCAGCATGATCGAAAGGGTGAACACCGAGCCCTCGCCGTATTCGCTGCGCAACGACAGGTCGCCACCCATGAGGTTGGTCAGCAGTCGGGAGATGGTCAGTCCCAGCCCCGTGCCGCTGACGAACTGTGTCTCCTGGTCCCGAATCCGCTCGAAGGGATTGTAGATATCCTCCTGATGCTCCTGCCGGATACCCACACCCGTATCGCTGACCACGAACTTGGCCACCTCGTTGCGATAAGTGACCTGCAGCGAAACACTGCCCTCCCGGGTGAACTTGACGGCGTTAGAAAGCAGGTTCATCAAGATCTGTCGCAACCGTTTCTCGTCCGCCAGCACAGAGTCCGGCAGTTCGCTTGCGCAACGGTAATCGAACACCAGCCCCTTGGCCTGGGCCTGGATCCCGAACATCTCCACCAACTGCTCCAGCAGCGGACCCAGCATCACCTGGTCACGATGCAGATCGAGACGGCGGGCCTCGATCTTCGAGATCTCCAGCAAGCCCTCGATGACATCCGCAAGATGCTCGCCGCCACGCTGGATCACCTGCGCCGCCCGTCGATTGCGCTGCGGCAGGCTGTCGTCCGTCTCCAGCAGCTGGGCATAGCCGAGGATGGTGTTCAGCGGCGTGCGCAGCTCGTGGCTGACGCCGGAGAGATAGCGGCTCTTGGCCTGGTTGGCCGCCACCGCCGCCTCTTTCGCCTGCTGCAGCTTCTGATAGGTCTTCTCGTGAGCCGCCACCTCCGCGCTGAGCAGTTCCGTGCGCTGCTGTGACTCCTGCAGGGCCTGGCGCCGGCTGCTCTGGGCCAGGACATAGAGCCAGATCAGCACACCGGTGACCATGACCAGCAGCAAGAAGGTCTTGACCAGGGCCTCGCCAACCCTGACTGCGCTCTCAGGTGTCGTGTAGTCGGTGGAGAAATAGACCAGAAAGAAGAGCGCGGCGATGAGCACGCTGGTCACCAGCAGGATGGCCAGGAAATGACCCACCGTGGAGTGAAGTTGCCGCACCAGGGCCGCGGGCAGCAGCTTGCTCAGGAAACCGAAGGTCTGAACCCGCAGATGGGCCTCGGGCCGACACCTGTCCTGACAACTTGAATCGAGGGCGCAACAGAGCGAGCAGATAGAGCCGGCGTAGCTGGGACAAGGGCTCATATCCTCGGGCTCGAAGCTGTTTTCGCAGATCCGGCAGCGTACCTCTTCAGCCGCCGGGGAGGCATCATTCGGCCGCACCAGATAGTAGCGCCCTTGGGTGTACCAGGCGATCAGCGGCGCCGTGACAAAGGGTGTGAACAGGGCGATGAACGGCGACAGCGCCTTGAAAGTCGCACCGAACAGTTCCAACTGTCCCGCGATACCCAGGCATGAGGCAACCAGCATCGAGCCGACCCCCACCGGATTGATGTCGTAGAGATGGCCGCGTTTGAACTCGATCTCGCGGGGCCTCAGCCCCAATGGCCGATTGATCACCAGGTCGGCCACCAGTGAACCGATCCAGGCCAGCACCAGGGGTGAATAGGTGATCAGAATGCTTTCGAAGGCATGGTAGAGACCCAGCTCCATCAACAGCAGCGCGATCGCCACATTGAAGAAGAGCCAGACGATGCGTCCCGGATGGCTGTGGGTGACGCGGGAGAAGAAATTCGACCAGGCCAGGGAGCCGGCATAGGCGTTGGTGACGTTGATCTTGAGCTGGGAGATGATGACGAAGGCGGAGACCAGCACCAGCGCCAGCTGCGGGTTGTCGGTAAGAAACCCGAACGCCACCAGGTACATGTGGGTGGGATCGTCGGCCAGCTCCAGATCGATCCCCTGCTGCAACGCCAGCACCGCGAGAAAGGAACCGGCGCACAGTTTGACCAGACCGAACAGCGTCCAGCCGGGACCGGAGAGGGTCAGCGCCAGCCACCATTTGGCCGTGCGTTCCTCCTCCCGTGGCAGGAAGCGCAGAAAATCCACCTGCTCCCCGTTCTGCGCCATGAGCGGGAAGATCACCGCCGCCGCCGCGCCGAACAGCAGCAGATTGAATCCCTCCCCCGCCTCGCCGTGCGTCCCGGTGAATTCGCTCCAGCGGGTGACCGCCTCGCTGTGGTGGTAGACGATGAACAGCAGCGGCGCGATCTGCAGCACGATCCAGATCGGCTGGGTCCAGATCTGAAAGCGGCTGATGCGGGTGATGCCGTGGGTCACCAGCGGAATCACCACCAGGGCGCTGATGACATAGGCCCAGGCCAGCGGGATATCGAACAGCAACTGCAGCGCCATCGACATGATGGCCGCCTCCAGGGCGAAGAAGATGAAGGTGAACGAGGCGTAGATCAGCGACGAGACCGTGGAGCCGATATAGCCGAATCCGGCGCCCCGGGTCAGCAGATCGATATCCAGCCCCGAGCGGGCGGCGTGGTAGCAGATCGGCAGGCCGAACAGAAAGATCAGCCCGCAGACCACCAGGATCGCCCACAGGGAGTTGACGAAACCGTACTGCAGGGTGATGGCGCCGCCGATCGCCTCCAGGGCCAGGAAGGCGACGATGCCCAGCGCCGTATTGGCGACCCGCACATCGGACCACTTGCGGGCCCGCCTGGCGGTATAGCGCAGAGCGAAGTCCTCCAGGGTCTCGTTGGCGACCCATTGGTTGTAGCGGCGTTTGGTGGGTATGACCCGCTGATCGGCAGACATTTAAGGGCGACCTTCTCTTCGCTTGCATCATTCGAGTGCAGTGCAGGGTGCGCAGCGCACCAATATCGCGCCAGATGGACTATCCGGCACCCCCAGGCTCCCCGCCATACGTCATTTGACGTATCCCCATGACTGCATCGCCGAATGGCGGGCAAGGCGTTTGGCGCCCGATACTGACTCCCCACAGATAATTCATCTGGCCCAAAAACAGCAATTCCGATGCCAAACACCAAACAGGAGCTACACCTCATGAAAAAGAGCCGCTTGAAACAATTTCTGCTCTCCCTGGCCCTCTCGGCGGCCGCCATCGGCAGCGCCCAGGCCGCCGACACCATCAAGGTCGGCATACTGCACTCCCTCTCCGGCACCATGGCCATCAGCGAAACCACCCTCAAGGACACCATGCTGATGCTGATCGAAGAGCAGAACAAGAAAGGCGGGCTGCTGGGCAAGAAGCTCGAGCCCGTAGTGGTAGACCCAGCCTCCGACTGGCCCCTGTTCGCCGAGAAGGCGCGCGAGCTGCTGAGCAAGCACAAGGTCGCCGCCATCTTCGGTAACTGGACCTCGGTCTCGCGCAAGTCGGTGCTGCCGGTGGTGGAGGAGCTCAACGGCCTGCTCTTCTATCCGGTGCAGTACGAAGCCGAAGAGTCCTCCAAGAACGTCTTCTACACCGGCGCCGCGCCGAACCAGCAGGCGATCCCCGCCGTCGACTATCTGATGAACGAAGTGGGGGTCAAGCGCTGGGTGCTGGCGGGCACCGACTATGTCTACCCCCGCACCACCAACAAGATCCTCGAGGCCTACCTCAAGGCCAAGGGTGTGACCGACAAGGACATCATGATCAACTACACCCCCTTCGGCCACTCCGACTGGCAGTCGATCGTCTCCGAGATCAAGAAGTTCGGCTCCACCGGTGTCAAGACCGCGGTGGTCTCCACCATCAACGGCGACGCCAACGTCCCCTTCTACAAGGAGCTGGGTAACCAGGGCATCTCCGCCGAGGATATCCCGGTGGTCGCCTTCTCCGTGGGCGAAGAGGAGCTCTCCGGCATCGACACCAAGCCCCTGGTGGGACACCTGGCCGCCTGGAACTACTTCATGAGCGTGGACGACGAGTCCAACAGTGAATTCATCGACGCCTGGCACCAGTTCATCAAGAACGATGAGCGGGTCACCAACGACCCCATGGAGGCCCACTACATCGGCTTCAACATGTGGGTGAAGGCGGTGGAGAAGGCCGGCACCACCGATCCCGATGCGGTGCAGGAGGCCATCATTGGCGTCTCGGTGCCCAACCTCACCGGCGGCCTCTCCGCCATGATGCCCAACCACCACATCACCAAGCCGGTACTGATCGGCGAGATTCAGGAGGACGGTCAGTTCGTCGTCGTGTGGGAGACCTCCGGACTGGTCGCCGGCGACGCCTGGTCCGACTTCCTGCCGGGCTCCAAGGACATCATCTCCGACTGGCGCGCCCCGCTCTCCTGCGGCAACTACAATGTCAAGACCGCCAAGTGCTCGGGACAGAACTACGAGTGATCGAGCTCTGTGTTTAGGAATCCGGTGCGGCTTGCCGCACCGGAACCTGACACACGCCTGACGATTTGCCTTGAGCAGCGTATCGCTTAACCAATCAGCCTTCAGGACCGATCCGAAACGATGATGATGCCCATGATCAAGCTACTGAAATGGCTGCTACTGACCATCTGCCTGACCACCGCCCCCCTGGCGATTGTGGCGGCGGAAGCGTCAACCGATGCGCTGGAGCAGGCGGCCGAGCTGCTGAAATCGAGAAACTTCGACGACAAGACGCAGGCGGTGGAGCTGCTGGCGGCGGATGCCGGCGAACGCGCCGGCGCTATGCTGAAGGCGCTGCTCAACGGTGATCTCTATCTGCTGAAAAAGGACAAAAGCCTGGTCATCGCCGGTGAGAAGAGCGATGGGGGCTACCCTGTCAGCGACGCCTTCAGCGGCGAATCCCTCGGCCCGCTGGCTAAGCGCCAGCTCAAGAAGATCACCCTCAACAACAACATGCGCCGTCAGATTCGCAGCGCCCTGGCGGTGATGAACCTGCGCCACCCGGACGCCGTCAAGCGGCTGGCGGCGGTGAACCAGATGCTCGACCGGCCGAGCGCCGAATACGCCCTCCTGGTCGAACCGTTGCTGGCCCGGGAGAGCAACGCCGAGGTGCGCGAGGCGATGGAGATCGTGATTGCCCTGGGCCATCTCACCTCCGAGGAGAAGGCCGCGCGCATGGCCGCCGTCGAAGCCCTGGACGGCAACATCCATCCCGCCGTGCGCAACGGTCTGAAGAAGCTGAAGCAGGACACCACGGACAAGGCCTTCGCCGCCGAGATCGACCAGGTACTGAAACGCATCGACGCCAAGCTGCAGCTCTACAGTGTGATCGAAAACGTCTTCTTCGGCCTCAGTCTCGGCTCGGTGCTGGTGCTGGCCGCCATCGGCCTGGCCATCACCTTCGGCGTCATGGGTGTGATCAACATGGCTCATGGCGAACTGATCATGATCGGCGCCTACACCACCTACGTCATCCAGTTGCTGATGCCGGAGCACATCGGCCTCTCGGTGATCGTCGCCATCCCGGCCGCCTTTCTGGTCTCGGGACTGGTCGGCATCGCCATCGAGCGCGGGGTGATCCGCTTCCTCTACGGCCGCAGCCTGGAGACCCTGCTCGCCACCTTTGGCATCAGCCTGATCCTGCAACAGACGGTGCGCTCCATCTTCTCGCCGCTCAACCGCTCGGTGGAGACCCCGGCCTGGATGAGCGGCACCTGGGAGATCAACAGCGCCCTCTCCCTGACCATGAACCGGCTCTACATCATCCTCTTCTGCCTGCTGGTCTTCGCCGCCCTGTTCTTTGTTTTGAAGAAGACCGCGCTCGGACTGCAGGTGCGCGCCGTTTCCCAGAACCGGGCCATGGCCCGCGCCATGGGCGTGCGCTCCGAATGGGTCGACGCCCTCACCTTCGGCCTCGGCTCCGGCATCGCCGGCATCGCCGGCGTGGCCCTGAGCCAGCTCACCAACGTGGGCCCCAACCTGGGCCAGGCCTACATCGTCGACAGCTTCATGGTGGTGGTGTTCGGCGGCGTCGGCAACCTCTGGGGCACCCTGATCAGCGGCATGACCCTGGGCGTGGCCAACAAGTTCCTGGAGCCCTGGGCGGGCGCGGTGCTGGCCAAGATCCTGGTACTGGTCTTCATCATCCTCTTCATTCAGAAGAAGCCCCGGGGACTCTTTCCCCAGAAGGGCCGTGCGGCGGAGGGCTGACCGGTGGCTTTTCTCAAGAGCGATCGCGGTGGACTGATCTTTCTCGCCCTGCTGGCGGTGGCGGCCGTGCTGGTGCCGGTGCTCAATCTGCTGCCGGAGAGCAACCCGCTGCATCTGACCACCTACACGGTCACCCTGCTGGGCAAGTATCTCGCCTTCGCCCTGCTGGCCATGGCGGTGGATCTGGCCTGGGGCTATCTCGGTATCCTGAGCCTGGGCCACGGCGCCTTCTTCGCCCTCGGCGGCTACGCCATGGGCATGTACCTGATGCGCCAGATCGGCGACCGCGGCGTCTACGGCAATCCCGAACTGCCCGACTTCATGGTCTTCCTCAACTGGGACAGCCTGCCCTGGTTCTGGTCCGGTTTCGACATGTTCTGGTTCGCCGCCCTGATGGTGATGCTGGTGCCCGGACTGCTCGCCTTCGTCTTCGGCTGGCTCGCCTTCCGCTCGCGGGTGACCGGGGTCTATCTCTCCATCATCACCCAGGCCCTGACCTATGCCCTGATGCTCGCCTTCTTCCGCAACGAGATGGGCTTCGGCGGCAATAACGGTCTCACCGACTTCAAGGACATCCTCGGCTTCAGCCTGCAGGAGGACAGCACGCGCATCGCCCTCTATATCGCCACCGCCCTGGCCCTGGGCCTGGGTTACATCGCCTGCCGGGCGGTGGTCAACTCACGCCTGGGCCGGGTCGCCGTGGCCATCCGCGACGCCGAGGACCGCACCCGCTTCGTCGGCTACAAGGTCGAGCACATCAAACTCGCCATCTTCACCTTCTCCGCCGTGCTGGCCGGTATCGCCGGTGCCCTCTACGTGCCCCAGGTCGGCATCATCAATCCCGGCGAGTTCGCGCCGCTCAACTCCATCGAGATCGTCATCTGGGTGGCGGTGGGCGGACGCGCCACCCTCTACGGCGCGGCGGCGGGGGCGCTGATGGTCAACTACGGCAAGACCTACTTCACCGCCGCCCTGCCGGAAGTCTGGCTGTTCGCCCTCGGCGCCCTGTTCGTGCTGGTGACCCTGTTTCTCCCCAAGGGAGTCATCGGACTGCTGCAGCGACGGAGGGCCGAATCGTGAAAGCCCTGGACAATCTGCGCCAAACCATGCGCCGGGACCGGGTCTTCGACTTCATGCTGGAGACCCGCAATCTGCAGGCGGACCTGAGCCACGGCACCATCCTCTACCTGGAGGCGATCTCGGTCAGCTTCGACGGCTTCAAGGCGATCGACAATCTGAACCTCTACATCGACGTCGGCGAACTGCGCTGCATCATCGGACCCAACGGCGCCGGCAAGACCACCATGATGGACATCATCACCGGCAAGACCCGGCCCGACACCGGCAGCGCCTTCTTCGGCCAGAACATCGACCTGCTGCGCCTGGGCGAACCCGAAATCGCCCAGGCCGGCATCGGGCGCAAGTTCCAGAAGCCGACCGTGTTCGAGTTCCACAGCGTGTTCGAAAACCTGGAACTCTCCATGGCCGGCGACAAGCGGGTCTGGCCGACGCTCGTGGCACGCCTCGACGGGGCACAGCGGGACCGCATCGACCAGGTACTGGAGACCATCGGCCTGCAGGAGAACCGCATGCAGCTGGCGGGCTCGCTCTCCCATGGCCAGAAGCAGTGGCTGGAGATCGGCATGCTGCTGATGCAGAACCCCAAGCTGCTGCTGGTGGACGAGCCGGTGGCGGGCATGACCCATCAGGAGATGGACCGCACCGCCGAGCTGCTCACCTCGCTGGCCGGAGAGCACTCCGTGGTGGTGGTGGAGCACGACATGGACTTCGTGCGCTCCATCGCGCGCAAGGTGACGGTGCTGCACCAGGGCAGCGTGCTGGCCGAGGGGAGCATGGACCAGGTGCAGAACGATCCCAAAGTGGTCGAAGTCTACCTGGGGGAATAGCATGCTGAGGATAAAGAAACTCAACCACTACTACGGCGAATCCCACACCCTCTGGGATCTCGATCTGACCGTCCCCGATGGTCAGTGCACCTGCCTCATGGGGCGCAACGGCGTGGGCAAGACCACCCTGCTCCAGTGCGTCATGGGACTGCTGCCCATCCGCTCGGGGGATATCCTCTTCGACGGCGACGACCTGGGCCGGCAGATCGCCGAGCGGCGCGCGCCCCTGGGCATCGGCTACGTGCCCCAGGGGCGGCAGATCTTCCCCATGCTGACGGTGGAGGAGAACCTGCGCATCGGGCTGCCGGCACGCAAGGACAAGCACCGACAGATCCCCGATTTCATCTTCGAGCTGTTTCCCGTGCTCAAGCAGATGCTCGGGCGCAAGGGCGGCGACCTCTCCGGTGGACAGCAGCAGCAGCTCGCCATCGGCCGCGCCCTGGTGGTCGACCCCAAGCTGCTGATCCTGGACGAGCCCACCGAGGGCATCCAGCCCAATATCGTGCAGGAGATCGGCGACATCATCCTGCGCCTAAACCGGGAGATCGGCCTTACCGTGCTGCTGGTGGAGCAGAAGCTACCCTTCGCCCGCAAGGTGGCCGACCGCTTCTGCATCCTCGACCGGGGTCGCCATGTGGCCGCCGGCGAGATGGGGCAGCTCGATGACGAACTGATTCGCCAGTATCTGACAGTCTGACCAGGAAGCCGTGACTATGAAAAGTTTCAACTCCGCAAATGGCCGACGCGGCTGAACGGACAGACAGCGGTTGGCACGCCAGCCTGAGCCTGGGCTTTCGCACAAGCCCGGGGCGGACCGTGCTGGCCGAGCGCAGACACCAGGGACCGCTGACGGTGCAGCGGCCCTTCTACCCGGAGGGGGATCTCTGCCACGTCTACCTGCTGCACCCTCCCGGCGGTGTCGCGGGCGGCGACCAGCTGCGCATTCGCGCCCATGTGGAGAGCGCCGCCTCGGCCCTGGTCACCACCCCCGGAGCCACCAAGTTCTACCGCTCCATCGGCCCGTCCGCCGTTCAATACCAGGAGCTGAGCCTGAGTGGTGGCAACCTGGAGTGGCTGCCGCAGGAGAACATCTTGTTTCCCGGCGCCGAGGCGGAACTCTCCACCCGGGTTCACCTCACCGGCGACGCCGCCTTCATCGGCTGGGAGATCCACTGTCTCGGACGCCCGGCGATCGGTGAACGCTTCGACCACGGCAGCGCCCGCTTCAGCTTCAGCCTGTTGCGCGACGGCCAGCCTCTGCTGCACGAGCGCCTGAGCATCGACGGCGAGCGGGGACTGCGGGGAGCAGCGGGTCTGCGCGGCCAGCCGGTGGTGGCCAGCCTCTACGCCACCACCGATGATGAGCGGCTGTGCCAACGGCTGCGCGAGCTAATCCCCGAACCCAACCGTCGGCAACTGGGCATCACCCAGATGGACGGCCTGCTGATCGCCCGTTACCTGGGGGACTCCACGGAGACCGCCAGGCGGCTCTTCACCCGCTTCTGGGAAGCGCTGCGACCCGCCATTCTGAATCGTCCCCCATGCGCCCCGCGCATCTGGAACACCTGAGGAGAGACCCATGGAACTCACCCCGAGAGAGAAAGACAAACTGCTGCTGTTCACCGCCGGTCTGCTGGCGGAACGCCGCAAGGCGAAGGGCCTGAAGCTCAACTATCCCGAGGCGATGGCCTACATCAGCTGCGCCATCCTGGAGGGGGCTCGCGAGGGCAGGCGAGTGGCCGAGCTCATGGAGTACGGACGCACACTGCTCGGCAGCGACGATGTCATGCAAGGGGTGGCGGAGATGATCGAGGAGGTGCAGATCGAGGCCACCTTCCCGGACGGCACCAAACTGGTGACCGTGCACGATCCGATTCTGCCCTCGGCGGTTACGCAGGCCACGCCGGTGATTCCCGGAGAGGTCATCGCCGCTGCAGGCGAAAGGGAGCTCAACGCAGGCCGCGAAACCCTGACACTCACTGTCGCCAACACCGGTGACCGTCCCATCCAGGTGGGCTCTCACTACCACTTCGCCGAGACCAACCCCGCCCTCGAGTTCGACCGCGAAAAGGCCCGCGGCTTTCGCCTCGACATCGCCGCCGGCACGGCGGTGCGTTTCGAACCGGGCCAGACCCGTGAAGTGACCCTGGTGGCCTACGCGGGCGAGCGCAGGGTCTACGGATTCAACGGTGCGATCATGGGAGATCTGGACTGATGGCGAAGATAAGCAACCGGGCCTATGCCGAAATGTACGGCCCCACCACCGGCGACCGGGTGCGCCTCGGCGACAGCGATCTCTTCATCCAGGTCGAACAGGACCACACCGTCTACGGCGACGAGGTGAAGTTCGGCGGCGGCAAGGTGATCCGCGACGGCATGGGCCAGAGCCAGCGGCCAGCGGCCGAAGTGGTGGACACGGTGATCACCAACGCCCTGATCCTCGACCACTGGGGCATCGTCAAGGCGGATGTAGGCATCAAGCACGGCCGCATCGCCGCCATCGGCAAGGCGGGCAATCCCGACGTGCAGCCCGGGGTCGACATCGTGGTCGGCCCGGGCACCGAGGCGATCGCCGGCGAGGGCTGCATCCTCACCGCCGGCGGCATCGACGCCCATATCCACTTCATCTGTCCCCAGCAGGTGGAGGAGGCGCTGATGTCCGGGGTCACCACCATGCTCGGCGGCGGCACCGGACCGGCCACCGGCACCAACGCCACCACTTGCACCCCCGGCCCCTGGAACATCCACCGCATGCTGCAGGCCGCCGAGGCGCTGCCCATGAACCTGGGCTACCTGGGCAAGGGCAACGCCAGCCTGCCCGCCGCCCTGGAGGAACAGGTCGCCGCCGGCGCCATCGGCCTCAAGCTGCACGAGGACTGGGGCACCACCCCGGCCGCCATCGACAACTGCCTGTCGGTGGCCGACGCCATGGACGTGCAGGTGGCGATCCACACCGACACCCTCAACGAGTCGGGCTTCGTCGAACAGACCCTGGCGGCGATGAAGGGCCGCACCATCCACACCTACCACACCGAGGGTGCCGGCGGCGGCCACGCCCCCGACATCATCAAGGCCTGCGGACAGGCCAACGTGCTGCCCTCCTCCACCAACCCGACCCGTCCCTATACGGTCAATACGGTGGACGAACACCTGGACATGCTGATGGTCTGCCACCATCTCGATCCCAACATCGCCGAGGACGTGGCCTTCGCCGAATCGCGCATCCGCCGCGAGACCATCGCCGCCGAGGACATCCTGCACGACCTGGGCGCCTTCTCCATGATCGCCTCCGACTCCCAGGCCATGGGGCGTGTCGGCGAAGTGATTACTCGCACCTGGCAGACCGCCCACAAGATGAAAGTCCAGCGCGGCAGCCTGCAGGGCGACCCCGCCCAGCACGACAACCTGCGGGCCCGGCGCTATATCGCCAAGTACACCATCAACCCGGCCATCAGCCACGGCATCGCCCACGAGGTGGGCTCGGTGGAGGTGGGTAAGCTGGCCGACCTGGTACTCTGGAAGCCCGCCTTCTTCGGCACCAAGCCCAGTCTCATCATCAAAGGCGGCATGATCGCCGCCGCCCCCATGGGCGACCCCAACGCCTCCATCCCCACGCCCCAGCCGGTGCACTACCGCCCCATGTTCGGCGCCCTGGGCGGGGCCCTGCACGCCACCCGCATGAGCTTCATCTCCCAGGCCGGCGAGGCCTCGGGTATCGCCCAGGCCCTCGGCCTGCGCTCGATGATCGGCGTGGTGCGTAACTGCCGCCGGCTGAGCAAGGCCGACATGGTGCTGAACGACTACCAGCCGCATATCGAAGTGGACCCCCAGACTTATCTGGTCAAGGCCGACGGCGAGCTGCTGATGTGCGAACCGGCGGAGATACTGCCCATGGCCCAGAAGTACTTCCTGTTCTGAGGTAACCGAACATGATCAGACTGACCGCAAAGAGCGACCGGGCCCGGGCCGTCGACACCACCCTCACCCTGCCCCTGCACAGCCGTATCAAGAGCCGTCTTCGCGTGACCCTGGACAACGGCCAGGACGCCGGGCTCTTTCTCGAACGGGGCACCACCCTCAAGGATGGCGATCTGTTGCTGGGGGAGAACGGCTTCAGCGTGCTGGTCAGGGCGGCCGACGAGGAGCTCTCCTGTGTCGCCAGCGACGACCCCCACCTGATCGCCCGCGCCTGCTACCACCTGGGCAACCGCCACGTCTCGGTACAGATCGAGCCCGGCCGGGTCAGCTATCTGCACGACCATGTCCTCGACGAGATGCTGCGCGGATTGGGCCTGGAAGTCAGCCTCACCCAGGCGCCCTTCGAACCCGAACCGGGCGCCTACGGCGGCAGCGCGGAAAAGGGTCACAGCCACAGCCACGAGCATGGCCATGCCCACCACCACTGACGCCCTGCTGCCCCGACTGCGCCTGCTGCAGCTGGTCAGCCCCTCCCTGCCGGTGGGGGCCTTCACCTACTCCCAGGGCCTGGAGTGGGCGGTGGAGTGCGGCTGGGTGACGGACGCGGAGACGCTGAAGGCCTGGATCGAAGACCTGCTCGACAGCGCCATGGCCCACCTGGAGATCCCCCTGTTCGAGCGGCTCTATCAGGCTGCGGCCCGGCAGGACGACGCCGCGCTGGACCATTGGACCCACTACCTTCTGGCCAGCCGGGAGACCCGGGAGCTGCGCCAGGAAGAGCGCAACCGGGGCCGCGCCCTGGCCTCTCTGCTGCCCGAACTGGGACTGCCTGTCACAGACGAACAACTGCAGCTGCTGCGACAGTGCCAGCTGGCCGGCTTCGCCCATGCCGCGCACCACTGGCGCATCCCCCTGCCGGAGGCGGCCTCCGCCTACCTCTGGGGCTGGCTGGAGAACATCACCCTGGCCGGAGTCAAGATCATCCCCCTGGGGCAGACCGCCGGACAGCAACTGATCGCGGAACTGACCGAAGCGATTCCCCGGGTCCTGAGCGCCGGCCTGGCGATCCCCGATGAGATGATCGGCGCCGCCTGCACCGCCCAGGCCATCGCCAGCAGCCTGCACGAAACCCAGTACACCCGCATCTACCGATCCTGAGAGAGACGCTTATGAGCACTGCATCACCCCTTCGAATCGGCGTCGGCGGCCCCGTCGGATCCGGCAAGACCGCCCTGCTCGAAATGCTCTGCAAACAGCTGCGCGACAAGTACCAGCTGGCCGTAGTGACCAACGACATCTACACCCAGGAAGACGCCCGCATACTGACCGAGGCGCAAGCCCTGGAGGCCGAGCGAATCATCGGCGTGGAGACCGGCGGCTGCCCCCATACCGCCATTCGCGAGGACGCCTCCATGAACCTCGCCGCGGTGGAAGACCTCTGCCTGCGCTTTCCCGATCTCGACCTCGTCTTCATCGAGAGTGGCGGAGACAACCTGAGCGCCACCTTCAGCCCGGAACTGGCAGACCTCACCATCTACGTCCTCGACGTGGCCGAAGGCGAAAAAATGCCCCGCAAGGGCGGCCCCGGCATCACCCGCTCGGACCTGCTGGTGATCAACAAGATCGACCTCGCCCCCTACGTCGGTGCCTCGCTGGAGGTGATGGAGCGGGACACGCTGAAAATGCGCGGGGAGAAGCCTTTCGTCTTCACTAATATGAAAACCGGACAGGGCTTGGACGACATCATTGCCTTTATCGAATACCAAGGCATGCTGGAGAGTATTGAAGGCGAAGGGATGAAGAGTATTGTCTGAAAATGAATAGTGCTCAGCGCCGATATCGTAGCGGATTCATGGCAGACATCCCTATTCCAGCACGCTGACCCCGTTCGAATATGCAACTGGATACGTAGACCCTGCCATCGTAGCGGGCAACGATACTTTGTAGTCGCCCGATTCTTTGCTAACCTTCTGATAATCTGATGGATTGTTGCAAAAGCAGGAAGCTTCCTTCCTGAAATTCTTTCCTGCACAGATGATCCCGAAGTTGCCAGTGCGTTTAGGAGAACTTTTCTAGTACTATTCGCGGCATATCACAATATCAGTGCCGGCTAGATATTACGATATCGGTGCCGGCAAGATAATCAACTGTTAGGGTCACATGGAAAACTTTTTAAAAGCCAGAGCTTTGCCGATCAGTTGGGCAAAATTATTCATAGCAATATCAATTATTGCGATGACTTTATATCTGGTGTTCGGCATTGAATCATTTCTACAGTTATATGAAGTATTAAGTGCAAATCTCTCAAACCCGTATTTATATGTTTGGTTGTTAGTGTTTTTTATAATCTATCGATTAGTTAATAATGCTGAATGGAAAGAGTTAAAAGATTGGGCCGATTACTATGGAATAGAAATTACATATATCCGCTTGTTTAAACTGAGCGAGGGAAAATTAACTTTTTGTAGGTTATATAGGCAGGAATATAGGGTAGGCGTAAAAAACAAATATGGTGAGGTCGGTGAAATGTATGTCTTCTTTATCTATAAACAGTTGTTTAATCCATTTAAAGAGTGGCTAACAGAGCCAATACAATCTCCAAAATACGGAGAAATACCGAATGAGTTACCCTAACCAAGGGCATCAGTGGATGCTCGCTATCGCTCGCCCCACTGTGCCCAGCCGTTAGGTCTGCAAATGCTCACAGAGATCGCAAACTACTTTGCTAGCGACCCACTGAAGATTCTTTATTTGGTCGGAGGGAC
>JARROA010000039.1:0-27991 GCA_037384425.1 Candidatus Thiodiazotropha sp.
TATGGTGACGGTCGCAAGCTGTGGCAGGAGGTCTACGACAAGGCCGGCTACAACGTGCACTCCATCCCCTGTTCGATCATCGCGCCCGAGACCTCGGGCTGGTTCTCCAAGCCGATCGACAAGCCGGAGGATCTGCAGGGTCTGCGCATGCGGTTCTTCGGCCTGGGCGCCCTGGTGATGGAGAAGCTGGGTGTCAGTACCTCGTTGTTGCCGTCCAACGAGATCTTTCCCGCCCTCGAAAAGGGTGCGATCGACGCCACTGAGTTCTCCATGCCGGCGATCGACAAGTCCCTCGGTTTCTACAAGATTCTCAAATACAACTACTTCCCGGGCTGGCACCAGCCGGCGACCATGTTCGACCTGATCATCAACAAAGACACCTGGAACGGTATGGACAAGCAGCAGCAGTCGGTCGTCGAAATGGGCTGCAAGGCGGCCATGCTCGACGGACTGGCCATGGGCGAGGCGATCCAGTTCCCGGTCATGAAGGAGAATCTGGCGAAAGGTGTCGAGAACCGCTACTGGTCCGATGAAATGTTGAACCTGTTCCATGAAAAGTGGGACGAGGTGGTGGCGGAAGAGAGCGCCAGGGATCCGGACTTCAAGCGTATCTACGACAATCTGCAGGCCTTCCGCGCCGACTACAAGTTGTGGAACCAGTGGGCCTTTCTGCCGCGTCCCGGTACCGTTCGTGTCGACAAGTAGGCAAGTTTGCGGAGACGCCTGAAACGCTCAATAGCTGCCGGGGGGGATCACGCCCCCTGGCAGGCAGCTGCCTGATCGGAGGCGAACCGTCATGTCGCTCAGTAACGACCCCCAGCACTATCGCATTCCCATTGTCGATTTTCTCAACGGCCTGGTACGTCGGGTGGCCGAGACCACCGCCTGGCTGAATGTGGCGCTGATCGGCGTGATTCTGCTGCAGGTCGTGTTGCGCTATGGCTTCAACAAGGGGTTGGTGCCGCTGGAAGAATTGATGTGGCACCTCTATGCGGTCGCCTTCATGTTCGGCATGGCCTATGCGGTGACCAACGATTCGCATATCCGGGTCGATGTGGTGCATATGTCTCTGCCGAAACGGGCCCAACATGTCTTTGAGATCCTCGGCATCCTGTTGCTGCTGATGCCCGTGCTCTGGGTGCTGTTCGATCACAGCCTGGGCTGGGTGGCCGAGGCCTACCGGGTGAATGAATCCTCGCAGAATCCCACCGGCCTGCCCTATCGGTGGCTGATCAAGGGGGTGGTGCCGGTCACCATGGGGCTGATCTTCATCGCCGCCCTGGCGCGGCTGATCCAGGAGGTGATGCTGCTGTTGCATCGCAGCGGAGAGAGTGAGGACGACACCCCGGGCAGGGTATCGATGCTGCGCCATCTGTTCAGGGTGCAACGGGATGACGCCGACGCTGACAGCGGGAGTGCGAAATGATCTCTCTCGAGCCGGAAAACTATCTTGTCATCGCGATGTTCGTCTCCTTCATCGCGCTGCTGTTCACCGGGTTTCCGGTGGCCTGGGTACTGGCCGGCGTGGGTGTCGGCTTCGCCGGCATCGCCTGGTGGACCGACGGCATGGGCTGGACCCTGACCGGGCTGGACTACAACACCCTGGGGCTGCTGACCGGGCGCATCTTCAATATCATGGACAACTGGGTGCTGGTCGCCCTGCCCATGTTCATCTTCATGGGATTGATGTTGGACAAATCGGGCGTGGCCGAGCGCATGATGTACTCGATGCAGAAGCTGTTCGGCAAGGTCAAGGGCGGCCTGGCGATCACCGTAACCCTGATCGGCGTTATCCTGGCCGCCTCCACCGGCATCATCGGTGCTTCGGTGGTGCTGCTGGGCGTAATGTCGATGCCGGTGATGCTGAAACAGGGTTACCACAAGCCGTTGGCCCTCGGCACCGTGGCCGCCTCCGGTTGCCTCGGCATTCTCATTCCGCCGTCGATCATGCTGGTGATCATGGGCGATCAGCTCGGCGTCTCGGTGGGTGATCTGTTCATGGGCGCCGTCTTTCCGGGCATCATTCTTGGTGCGCTCTACATCCTTTATATCTTCGTCTACGGTCGCCTGAAACCGCAAAACGCCCCCCTTGCCGCCGACCACCGCGCCATCGAACTGGCCGACGTTATGCGAGTGATGATCGATATTCTGCCACCGGCGGTGCTGATCCTGGCGGTGCTGGGGTCGATCTTCGCCGGTATCGCGACGGTCACCGAGGCCTCCGGTATCGGCGCCCTCGGCGCCACCGTGCTGGCGCTGTTCTATCGCAGGCTCGACTTCACGGTGTTCAGGGAGGTGGTGATCAACACCATGAACACCTCGGCCTATATCTTCGCCATCTTCGTCGGCGCCACCATCTTCGCCCTGGTGCTGCGCGAGTGCGGCGGCGACCAGCTGATCGAGTCCGCGCTGCATGGCCTGGGATTCGGGCCCTACGGGCTGATCCTGACCATCCTGGCCATTGTCTTCCTATTGGGTTTCTTCCTCGACTGGATCGAGATCAGCCTGATCATGCTGCCCCTGCTGGGCCCGGTGATCGCCGGACTCGATCTGGCGGTAGACGGGTATGGCGAGGTCGACAATCCGAATCTGGTCTGGTTCGCGCTGCTGGTCGCCGTGACCCTGCAGACCTCCTTTCTGACACCGCCGGTGGGCTTCGCACTCTTCTATCTCAAGGGGGTCTGCCCGGCGGAGGTGAGACTGGTCGACATCTATCGGGGAGTCGTACCCTTCATCGTCCTGCAACTCATCGGTCTGGCGCTGGTATTTCTCTTTCCCGCGCTGACGACCTGGCTACCGGCCGTGGCCTACGGCAAGTAGGGGAGTTGCGAACAGAAGCCGGATGGCGGTGAATCACCGCGGGTGACTCCCTTGATACCGGGGTTTTTCGATGCACTTGAAAGTCTGCAGGTTTCGAATTGTCCCGAGCTTTCGCCTCAGGACATGTGCAATCCGCCATTGATGGAGAAATCGGAGCCGGTGACATAACCGCTGTCATCGCCGCAGAGGAAGGCCACCGCCTTGCCGATCTCCTCGGGCAGGCCGAGGCGACCGACGGGGATGGTCTTGATGATCTTGCCGAGGATCTCATCCGGGATCTTGGTTACCATCGGGGTGGCCACATAGCCGGGGGAGAGGGTGTTGACGGTGATCCCCTTGGCCGCCACCTCCTGGGCCAGGGCCTTGGTGAAGCCGTGGATGCCGGCCTTGGCGGCGGAGTAGTTGCACTGGCCGAACTGGCCCTTCTGGGCGTTCACCGAGGAGATGTTGACGATACGGCCAAACCCCTTGTCCAGCATCGGGTTGATGACCAGCCGGGTCATGTGGAACATGCTGTCGAGGTTGGCGGTCATCACCTGGTCCCACTGCTCCCAGGTCATCTTGCGGAAGGTGCCGTCTCGGGTGATGCCGGCGTTGTTGACCAGGATGTCGACCGTGGCCCCGGTCTGCTCCTCCACATCCTTCACACAGGCGGCACAGGACTCCGCATCCGTGACGTCGCCGTAAGCGGTCAGGATCTCGTAGCCCTCCTTGGCCTGCTCATCCCGCCAGGCCTTGGCCTTGTCGTGATTGCCCCCGGCATTGTAGCCGGCGACCACTTTGATGCCGTTGTCGGCCAGGGCGCGGCAGATGGCGGTGCCGATACCGCCTGTTCCCCCTGTCACTAACGCGATTTTTTGGCTCATGATTACACTCCTCGGTCTCTCTTGTATTGGTTATCTCAGGTACCCTTAGATCTACCTGAGCGATTGAAACTAAATGGCGGTCAGGACAAAGTCAAAGTGCGCCGTGCCGGATTCCGGGGGCGCTCGTCACAAGGATAGTCAGGATTGAGTGGGAAGTTCCCATAAGATTTTGGTTTATTTAAGGGATTTTTGTATGCTTTAAAGGATTATGCGCCTGACTATACAGACCAAGCTCTTCTTCAGCCATTTTGCGGCGATCATTCTGATCTCGGGCAGTGTGGGCACCTATTTCTATCAGAGCGCCATCGACAACCTGACCCAGGCGCTTCAATCGCGCCTGCAGAACAGTGCCGCCCTCATCAGCCACGGCTTCAGTATCGAGAATCTGGACCGGATCCGCTCTCCCGAGGATATCAACAAGCCGCTCTACAAGCAGGGGGTGGCTTCACTGCGGGAGTTCGTGCGGGCCAACTCCGATATCGCATTTGTCTATGTCATGCGCAAAAACAACGGTAAGCCCGTGTTCGTGCTCGACTCCGATATCGACGATCCCGCCATGCCAGGCGAGGTCTACGAGGAGGACGTCCCGGCGCTGATGGAGGGATTCCTGCGCCCCTCTGTCGACAAGCAGATCACCCGCGATCGCTGGGGCAGTTTTCTCTCCGGCTATGCGCCACTGGAGGCCGGCAAGGGCAACTATCTGGTGGGCATCGACATGTATGCGGATGAAGTGGAGGCGAAACTCGAAAAGATTCGGCTGGCGGGAATGCTCTCCCTCGCTCTGTCGGTGATTCTGGCCATGATCTTCAGCCGCTTCCTGAGCCTCAACTTTACCCGCCGTATCGTTGGTGTGACCGCTCGCCTGGCGAGCATCGCACCCGATGAATCGGTAGTGCCTATCGACAAACAGGGCGATGAGTTGATTCAACTCTCCGATGCCTTTGACCAGATGTCGATCCGGTTGGAGAACAATCGCCGGGAGATCGAGGCAAACGAGAGCGACCTGCGCAAGGCCCACGACGAGCTGGAGCAGCGGGTCAACGAACGTACCGCAGAGCTGGTCAAGGCCAATCAGCAATTGCTCGATGAGATCTCCGAACGCAGACACATGGAACAGCGGCTGGAGGAGCTTTCACGCACCGACTATCTGACCGGCATCCTCAACCGTCGTGCGATCACCCGAATGCTGGAAGATGCCCAGTCGAAGGTCACTTCGGAGACGGAGAGTTTCTGCACCATTCTGCTCGATCTCGACCATTTCAAGGATATCAACGATCAGTACGGACACGCGGTCGGGGATCAGGCCCTGCGTCACGCGGTCGAGCGTCTCGGCAACGGAATTCGGGACAAGGATCTGCTCGGACGCTGGGGCGGCGAGGAGTTCATGATCGTTACGCCGGAGACCAGCCTGCAGGAGGCGGAGGGACTGGCGGAGCGCCTCTGCCGCAATCTAGCCGGCAGCCGGGTTACGACAGACGGAGGCTCGGTCGGGGTCACGGGCAGTTTCGGCGTCAGCCGCTACATCCCGGGGGAGGCCCTCGATACCTGTCTCAAACGTACGGACGATGCCCTTTATGCGGCCAAGAGACAGGGTCGAAATCGGATCGTCGTGGTCTCTTTGGAGTGATTCACGCTCAACTCCCTCCCCATTGGCTGGCAGTATTGCGATCGCTTAGCCACTGACCGCAATACCCTTGCCTGCACTCTGGCTGTGATATCCATGTGCGCGATCTTTCGTTAGCGGAACGTGGGCTCCCGGTCGCTTGCGTCAAGGAAGCCGTTTTTGCCCTCAATACCAAGACCCTGGGTTTCCGTCTCGACACCACCAAGGAGCTGTCGCTCAATCTCAAGGACTGGTCCAACGAGCCCATCGAGATCGACAACATCGTCACATACGGCTGGGCACTGGGCGCCTTCATCCGCGCGGTGACGAACAATGCCCATCTGCACAAAAACGACAGGACGCGGACGGTGTTCGTCGATGTGGGTGATGAGATCGGCTTCACCGACTTCGACCTGGACCAGCGCAGCAGGCGTTTCTGGTGTGGGCCGGGCGCGGGGGCGTGGTGAATTTCCTCAAGTGGTACCGCTCCAAGAGCGGGCAGCGTGATATCGCCCGCATCTATCGAGACATGGCGCCTTCGGACTGAGTGTTGCGGAATAATCCTGGAACAGGTCATGGTTGAATTGCGGCAAAGCTTCGAACATAATTCGAATCTTGTTCAGTAGGACGAAGACATTGGATCAACAGGAAAAACGCCTTGAACGCGAACAGCACATCCTGACCTGCGCCTGGAAGATGGTGGCGGACAGGGGTTTTCTCGCCCTCAAGATTTCGGATCTGGCCAAGGCCGCCTCGGTTTCGGTGGGTACCCTCTACGCCCATTTCGAGAGTAAGGAGGACCTCATCATCGCCATGTCCGTCGATGCCTGGCAGGCCAAGCTGGCGTATATCGAACGGGTCTGCAATCTCGATCTGGATGCGATCGAGCGGGTAGTGGCCATTCCCATCGCGCTGTTAATTTTCGATCGGGAAAACCCGCCGCTGTTCGAGGCGCAACAGCTTGCGGGCGTGCCCTCGATCTGGCACAAGGCCTCCGCCCAGCGTCATCAATCGATGCTCAATCTCTGCAGCGGTTTCGAGACCCAGCTGATGCCGTTGGTGGAGGCCGCCTGCGAGATCGGCGGTTTCGAAACGACACAGGAGCGGGCGGCGGGAATGGATGCCATCGAATACAGCCAGATCGCCCTGGGGGTGGGTAATGCCTATATGAGCAATCTCTTTCTTCCGGAGAGCGAAAGGGAGACGTTGCAACGCCGCCAGCGCGATAGCATGCCGCGCTTGGTGATGGCCGCCTTCAAGGGCTTCGGATTGCGTCATGACGATCCGCTTGCACTCCACCAGCGCCTGGCCGCTCTCTGCGAGGCGCTCTCGCCCGGGCGCGAATATCCCGATTGCCACCACGGCACCGTCAGCCGCTCATAGGCTGACGGGAATCCCATTTCACAGGAAATCAATCCATGAACGTTCTGTCGTATAGACGCTTTCTGACCATTGGCCTGGTTGCGGGGACCCTCATGATCCCGAGCTTTGCCGTGGTTGAAGCGGCGGAGAAGCAGCCCGGTCTTCCGGTAGAGACCGCCAGGGTTACCGCGGATACCCTGGTCAACAGCGTGGAGGCGGTGGGCACGTTGCGCGCCAACGAGTCGGTCACCATCCGTCCCGAAATCGACGGACGCATCACTCTGATCAATTTCACCGAGGGTGGACGGGTCAAGCAGGGTCAGCTGCTGGTCGCCCTCGACGACTCCATCTATGCGGCTGAGCTGAAACAGGCCGAGGCCCGACTCGCCCTCGGGCGCTCCAACTTCAATCGGGCCACCACGCTCAAGAAACAGGGCTACGGCAGCGATCAGGAGCGGGACCAGACCGCCTCCGAGCTGCAGGTCAACCAGGCCGAAGTGGCCCTGGCCAAGGCGCGCCTGGAGAAGACCCGTATCATGGCGCCCTTCGACGGCGTGGTGGGGCTGCGCAGCGTGAGCCTGGGTGACTACCTCACCACCGGCCAGGACATCGTCACCCTGTTCGATCTGAGTCAACTCAGGGTCGATTTCCGTCTGCCGGAGGCGACGCTGGCGGAGGTCGCCGTTGGCCAGCGGATCGAGGTGAGGCTGGATGCCTTTGCCGGCAAGACCTTCACTGGCGAGGTCTACGCCGTCGATCCGCAGATCGACCTCAACGGCCGCAGTTTGCTGGTCAGCGCACGTATTCCCAACGATAGCGGGGAGCTGCTGGCGGGTCAGTTTGCGCGGGTGACGTTGATTCTCTCGCGCAAGGAGCAGGCCCTGTTCGTGCCCGAAGCGGCCCTGGTGCCCCAGGGGCGGCAGCAGTTCGTCTATCAGGTGGTTGACGGCAAGGTGGTCTGGAAACAGGTCAGGATCGGCAAGCGGGTGGGCGCCCGGGTGGAGATACTCGACGGTCTCCAGGCGGGGGACCAGGTGGTGACCGCGGGTCACCTCAAACTCCATGACGGCATGGGCGTGACACCGATCCCGCCGAAGGAGTCCTGATGGTCATCACCGACACCAGCATCCGTCGTCCCGTGCTGGCGACGGTGCTCAATCTGCTGTTGATCCTGATCGGCGTCATCGCCTACGACCGGCTCACGGTGCGCGAGTATCCCAATATCGACCTGCCGGTGGTGACGGTGGAGACCCAGTATCCGGGAGCCAGCGCCAGCATCATGGAGAGTCAGGTCACCAGCATTCTGGAGGACTCCCTGGCCGGTATCGAGGGCATCGACTTCATGACTTCGATCAGCCGCTCCGAGGTGAGTCAGATCACCATCACCTTCAAGCTCGATCGCGACGCCGACAATGCGGCTAACGACGTGCGCGACCGCGTCGGGCGGGTGCGCGGAAAACTGCCCGAAGATGTGGAGGAGCCGGTGGTGGCCAAGGTGGAGGCGGACGCCCATCCGATCATCTGGCTGGCCATGTCGAGCGACCGGCACGACAAACTGGAGATCTCGGAGGTGGCCGACCAGGTGGTGCGCGATCGCCTGCAGACCATCAACGGGGTGGCCAGCGTGCGTATCTTCGGTGAGCGCCGCTACGCCATGCGCGTCTGGCTCGATCCGGTGCGCCTGGCGGCCTACAACCTGACCACCCAGGATGTGGAGAGCGCCTTGCGCGGACAGAATCTGGAGGTGCCTTCTGGCCGTATCGAGAGCACCGATCGTGAATTCACGGTGCTGGCGGAGACCGACCTGAAGACCCCGCAGGAGTTTCGCGACATCATCCTGCGCGACATCGACGGCTACCTGGTGCGTCTCGGCGATGTGGCCCGGGTGGCGCTGGGGCCGGAGGACGAGCGGGTGATCACCCGCTTCAAGGGGGAGACCGCGGTCGCTCTCGGTGTGATCAAGCAGTCGGTGGCCAACCCGTTGGAGATCTCCCAGGACATCCACGATCTGTTGCCCGGCCTGGTCAAGACCCTGCCCGAGGGCATGACCATCGAGTTCGCCTACGACTCGTCAGTCTTCATCGAACGCTCCATCAAGGGAGTGTTTCAGACCATCTTCGAGGCGGTGGTGCTGGTCATCCTGGTGATCTTCCTGTTCCTGCGTTCGGTCAGGGCGACCCTGATTCCGATGGTGACCATCCCGGTCTCCCTGATCGGCGTCTTCGCCATGATGTATTTCTTCGGTTATTCCATCAACGTGCTGACCCTGCTGGCGATGGTGCTGGCGGTGGGGCTGGTGGTGGACGACGCCATCGTGGTGCTGGAGAACATCCACCGCTATGTGGAGAAGGGGCTGCACCCGATGAAAGCGGCCCTCAAGGGCAGCAGCGAGATCGCCTTCGCGGTCATCGCCATGACCCTGACCCTGGTGGCGGTGTTCGCCCCCATCTCTTTCTCCATCGGGCGTACCGGCAAGCTGTTCACCGAGTTCGCGCTGACCCTGGCCGGGGCGGTGCTGGTCTCCGGTTTCACCGCCCTGACCCTCTCCACCATGATGTCCTCGCGGCTGCTGCGGCACGAAAAGCGGCACAACTGGTTCTACAACCTGGGTGAGCGGGCACTCGACGGGCTGATCGCCGGCTATCGCCGGCTGCTTGGCGGGATGCTGAAAGTGCGTTGGATCATTCTGTTGCTGATGATCGGCTTGGGAGTGGGCAGCTACCTCCTGTTCAACGGCCTGAAATCGGAGCTGGCGCCGATCGAGGATCGCAGCGTGTTCCTGACCTGGGGCAAGGCGCCTCAAGGTTCCACCGTCGATTACACCAACAAGTACTCGCGGCAGGTGGAGGCGATCACCGGCGGCGTGCCGGAGGTGAAGTCCAGCTTCACCGTGGTCGGTTTTCCGGTGGTGACCGAGACCCTTTCGTTCAACATCCTCAAGTTCTGGGAGGATCGTGAACGTCCGGCCAAGGCGATCACCAGTGAGTTGACACCGAAGATCTACGGCGGTGTCACCGGCCTCATGGGGGTGGCGATCAATCCGCCCTCCCTGGGGCAGAGTCCGATCAACAAGCCCCTGGAGGTGGTGATCCAGACCACCGGCAGCTATCAGGAGCTCGACGGTCTGGTGCAGCAGGTGATGACGCGCGCCCGCGAAAACAAGGCGCTGGTGTTCCTGGACAGCGACCTGAAGTTGAACAAGCCCGAGCTCAAGGTCAGCGTCGACCGCGACAAGGCGGCCGCCACCGGCGTCGCTATCGATACCCTCGGCCGCACCCTGGAGACGATGCTCGGCGGGCGCAAGGTGACCCGTTTCAAACGGGGTTCCGAACAGTACGAGGTGATGGTGCAGGTGGAGGACGACGGACGGCGCGAGCCGAGCGACCTCAACAACATATACGTGCGCGGTAGCGGCGACGAGATGATCCAGCTCTCCAACCTGGTGTCGCTGGAGGAGCGGGTGGCGCCCAAGGAGCTGAACCACTTCGACAAGTTGCGGGCGGCGGTGATCTCCGCCAATCTGGCACCCGGCTACAGTCTGGGCGAGGCGCTCGGCTTCATGGAGCAGCAGGTGGACGAGGTCTCAGACGGCTCGGTCCAGTTGCAGTACAAGGGCGAGTCACGGGAGTTCAAAGAGAGCGGCAGCACCATGCTGTTTGCCTTCGTGCTGGCGCTCGGGTTCATCTACCTGGTGCTGTCGGCCCAGTTCGAGAGCTTCATCGATCCCCTGATAATCCTGGTCAGCGTGCCGCTGGCCATTGGTGGCGCCCTGCTGGCCCTGCAGCTGACCGGGGGAACACTGAATATCTACAGTCAGATCGGCATGATCACCCTGGTGGGTCTGATCACCAAGCACGGTATCCTTATCGTCGAGTTCGCCAATCAGATTCAGCGCCGGGGCGAGGCCGACAAGCTGGGGGCGGTGATCGAAGCCGCCTCCCTGCGCCTGCGTCCGATCCTGATGACCACCGCGGCCATGGTGCTGGGTGCGATCCCGCTGGCTCTGGCCACGGGCGCCGGCGCCGAGGGTCGGCAGCAGATCGGCTGGGTCATCGTCGGCGGCATGAGCATCGGCACCCTGTTCACGCTGTTCGTGGTGCCGGTGGTCTACAGCTGGATTGCCCGTACTCACCGCCCGGACGCCGAAGAGCAGGAGGCGGCTTAATCTGCCCATTCACCGGTAGAACGTAGGGTGCGGCTTGCCGCACCGAGACGATTCCAACAGCGTCTGCGCAAGGTGCGGCAAGCCGCACCCTACAGGCCAAAGAGGTACGTTTATTCATCCTTGGAATGATCTCTGGTAGCGCGATGCCGGTGGCGAATTCTCACCTGTATCCAGGGATATCGATGCACGATGCGAAGGATCCAGCACCTTGCCGAAGCGCAGTGGCGCATCACCATCGGGGCGCCGAATAGCATCAATGGGAGACCGATCGGCAACGGCAGCCAGAATGTGATCAGCCCCCCGAGGATGAACAGGCTGCCGAGACTGATGCAGAGCCATTTCAGAAGCATCATGAACCGGTCGATGAGCTGAGCGCTCCGGTCATCGTAATCTGGTCAGGTGGAGTTTTGATGACCTGTGCCACGAATGCCTGTTTCTGCATTGCAGAGTCTGCGATCAGGACTCACAATGGTCTCGTCCGTGGCTGTGAACCGAGGAGTAGCGAAGCGTGTCGATCGATTGGCAGAAGACCTATGCCGCTGTCTGGCGCTCCCGTAAGGCCTACCTGCGGCCGATCACCCACATCGACCCGATCGGTTTCGATCAACTGGTCGGCATCGATGAGCAGAAAACGGCCCTGGTGCGCAACACGCAGCGTTTTCTGCAAGGGGAGGGTGCCAACAACGCATTGCTCTGGGGCAGTCGGGGTACCGGCAAGTCCTCGCTCATCAAGGCCCTCCTCAATCAGTATAAAGATCGGGGGTTGCGCCTGATCCAGGTCGACCGCAACGATCTGATCGAGCTGCCCGAAATCGTCGACGAGATCCGCGAACTGCCTCTGCACTTCATCGTCTTTTGCGACGATCTCACGTTCGAGAGCGGGGAGGCATCCTACCGTGCCCTCAAGAGCGTGCTCGACGGTTCCATCGAGTCGCCGCCCGATAATGTATTGATCTACGCCACTTCGAACCGGCGCCACCTGTTGCCAGAGACGATGACAGAGAACCAGGAACCGCGACTGGTGGGCGATGATCTGCACCTGGGGGATACCATTGAAGAGAAGCTGGCCCTGTCGGACCGTTTCGGTCTCTGGCTCTCTTTCTATCCCGTCAACTGGCAGGGCTATCTGGCCATCGTCGACAGCTACTTTGGGGACTACCGGGGAGATCGCGAGGCGCTGCATGAAGCCGCCAAACATTTCGCCATGGCACGCGGCGGCACCAAGAGCGGACGCGCTGCGTTGCAGTTTTTTCGGGCTTTCTCACAGTCGCAAGGTGATTGAAGCCAAAACTGTTTTCTGAAGCCCTTTGTAGCGGCAGTTTCGCAAGCTGTTGATCATTTACCAGCACCCAGGTGGTCAGCCACTGCGTCAGCAAATGCTCTCAATGCAATCGACCGTTACCGATATCCCTCCACTTTTTTATTGTTCAAAGTCTTCTCTCTCCTAAAGCTTGAAACTGTCCGACTGGATATTGGTCTGCGTAAAAAATCTCCTGGCTGGGATTTCGGAACATGTATGGCTACATGGCCTGTAGCCCGGACGGCGCGAAGCGGAATCCCGGGAGACTTGTACCTTTTGATGGATTCCGCCTCGCGCCATCCAGGCTACTTCGTTTGTTGAATTGTGTGACTGCGAATCAGGAAAGAGTTCAGATAATAAAGCGACAATGAGTGACAACTCACACTTCCGATGTGCGATCGCAATGTTCCTTAAAATTGCTTAATAAAAATAATTTTTTCGAAGGATGAAGCTTAGATAAGGAAATAGTTTCAGCCAAGCCGCCAGAGCTTTTCTCTGTCCGGAAAAGTCACGTTTTGCGGACTGCTAGGCAGAGACTGTTGAAGATGTGAACTGTCCAGAGATTCAAAGGAACGGAAAAAATCACAAGGATTTTTGTGCCTAGTTTCACAAACGATTTTGCTTCGAGTCGTCACTATCACACCGTGCCTGGCAAGCGTTGATGTGGCGATGTTTGATAGCGCTGTCAACTGTCACCCGAACACATGCTGAACAGGTTCGAGATGTAAGGTCTCATCGTTTCCGAACATGAGCGCCAATCTGACAACCATGGAGATGAGAGTTTGAACAATGAGCTATCGAAACAATAAACTGGCGATTCTGGCGTTGGGAGCATCACTGCTCGCAACTGCCAATCAAGTAAACGCATTCAGTTCATATGCCAATGATATCACCAGTACCTGTGATGCTATGGGCTATGAACTGACCTCGGCTTATGCAACCGACAGCTGTGCGGCTTGTCATGGTGACAGTCAGGCCAAATCGGCTTATAGCGGGGGGAATTACGAGTATTTCTGCACCCCGCCTGTTGTGGCGGTCTGTACCGATACCGACGGCGATGGCTACTACGTCGAAGGCGAATCTTGCGGCACCCTGGCCGACTTCAACGACAACAGTGCGGCAGCCTATCCGGGTGCCGCGGAAGATTGTGGCGATGGTATCGATAATGACGGCAACGGTCTGGTCGACTCCGCTGATCCCAATGCAATCGGCTGTGAAGTGGCCTGCACCGATATGGATATGGATGGTTATTCCATCGAGGGCGGCTCCTGTGGTGCTATCGACTGTGACGACAACGATGCGTCCGTCAATCCGGGTGCGGTCGAAGTCTGTAGCGACGCCGTCGACAACAACTGTAACGGCCTCACCGATACGGCGGACATGAACGCCGTGGATTGTCCGCTCGACTGCACCGACAACGACGGTGACGGCTACAGTATCGAGGGCGGAAGCTGCGGTGCCATCGATTGCGACGACAATGATGCCGAGGTCAATCCGGGTGCGTTGGAGGCTTGTGGCGATGGTGTCGACAACAACTGTAACGGACAGGTCGATACTGCCGACGCAGTCTGCCAGAGCAGCGATGCAGGTGGTGATCAGTGTGTGGAACCCTGGTGGCGGTCAAAGGGTAAGCGTCGCCACGACCACAGAAAGGACTGCGTCACCATCGACGATGGCGATTATGCTGATTCAGACGAGGGCAATCATGAGTCTGATGATGCCGAAGACCATGAAGTGGATGATGAGTCTGGTGACCATGACCGTTATAGAGAGCGGGATGACCGTGACGAACATCGCAGATGGTTCAGGTCTCTCAGGCAATAGTTGACTGTAGAAGCAAGCAGTATCGTCTACAAAGCCATTGGCGTTGTATCAAAGGGGGGCATGGCCCCCCTTTTTTTGTTTTACGTGTGGACGCATTTCGGTCGCTGGATGCAGCTGCCGGTTACCCGATAGAGTCAGTGATCGAACGCCTCGGGATTGAGTGATCCCTTTTGCTGTGCGACCCGATGCTCGCGTGCTTCCCGCGCCTTAGGGTGGGGCCCGCCCCCACCAATAGCTACTGCATGCGTCCCGATATCCGTTAACCAAGTCACCTCAGTTGGGCAACAAAAAGTCCGGATAACGGTGAGAAGCGCGGATCAGCGAGCCGCCTTCAGAGCTTCCTCGATCCAGCCGTCGAACTTCTTCCGATTGGCCTCGATCCAGGCATTGGCGTGCCGGTTGATATCCTTTGCACTGTCCTCGCCGTCGCGCATGCGCAGGTTTTGGGCACTGATGTCGTTGGTGTTTACACGCATGATGGAGAACAGTTTGGCTGCGTCCGGGTGGGCCTCGGCGAACTCGCGATTGGCAATGATGCGCTGACTGTTGGCCTGGAAGCCGTAGTTGGAGCCGTCGGGCAGGGAGGTGTCCACATCTTCGCGCTCGCCGGGCAGGGAACTGAACGGGACCTGTAGCCAGACCACATCCTTGCCGGGCACCAGCACGCCGCTAACCCAATAGGGTGTCCAGGTATAGTAGAAGATCGGCTCGCCCTGGCGGTAGCGGGCGATGGTGTCGGCGATGATGGCGGAGTAGGAGCCCTGGTTGTGGGTCACCGTGTCACGCAAGCCGTAGGCGTCCAGGTGGTGCTCGATCACCTGCTCGCAGCCCCAGCCCGGGGTGCAGCCGGTGAGGTCGGCCTTGCCGTCACCGTTGGCGTCGAACAGTTTGGCGATCTTCGGATCCTTGAACTGGGCGATGTTGGTGATGTTGTTGGCCTCGGCGGTCTTCTTGTCGATCAAGTAGCCCTGCAGGGCGCCGGGTGAGTAGATCCCTTCGCGATAGATCTTCGCGTCACCACCCGCCTTGACGAAGAAGTCGGTGTGCAGCGGATCCCAATGGTCGGCCAAGAAGGTGGCGTCGCCGTTGGCGATGGCGATGTGACCGGCGGCGTACTCGATCTCCTTGATTGGTTCGACCTCGTAGCCGAGCCGCTCCAGGGCCTTCATCACCAGCAGGGTCTGAAAGGTCTCCTCGGCGATGGAGCTCTTCAGCGGTTGTACGCTGACGCCCTTGCCGGGCAGTTCGGCCGCCTGGGCGGTAAGGCCGAATGTCAGTCCGACAGCGGCGATGAAAGCCAAGAGTTTTTGTGTGAGTTTTGTGCTATGCATGCGATATCTCCTCTGCATCTGTAGCGATGGTGAGTGTTCAGGTTGTTTCCGATGACGGGTTTCGGCGACCCTTGCCAACAAGTTTCATGACCAGTCCGGCGGGGCCGCTCTCGTACCAGTGGCGGGTCGGTTTGTCCCGGCTGGCCTGGCCCACGGCCTGGGTCATGCGGTCGAGGATGATGGCGAGGATGACGATGCCGACGCCACCGATGGTGGCCAGTCCCATGTCGAGTCGTCCGATGCCGCGCAGTACCATCTGACCGAGACCGCCCACCGCGATCATGGAGGCGATCACCACCATCGACAGGGCCAGCATCAGGGTCTGGTTGACGCCGGCCATGATGGTCGGCATCGCCAGCGGTAGCTGGACCTTGATCAGCAGCTGTCGCGGCGAGGCGCCGAAGGAGCGCGCCGCCTCCACCAAGTCCTCGGGTACCTGGCGGATGCCGAGGCTGGTGAGCCGGATCAGGGGCGGCAGGGCAAAGATGATGGTGACCACCACGCCCGGCACGTTACCGATGCCGAACAGCATCACCACCGGCACCAGATAGACGAAGGCCGGTGTGGTCTGCATGGCGTCGAGTATGGGCCGCACGATGGTCGTCGCGCGTTCGCTGCGCGCCAGCCAGATACCGGTGGGCAGACCGATCACGAGGCAGAAAAAGACCGAGGTCAGCACCAGTGAAAGGGTGACCATCGCTTCCGACCAGGCGCCGATCAGGCCGACCACGGCCATGGAGATGACGGCGCCAATGGCGAGACGGCGGCCGGCCGCCTGCCAGGCCAAGAGGCCGATGATCACCAGCATCAGCAGATCGGGCACCGCCTGCAGCGCCGATTCGATGCCGGTGAGGGTGGCGTCGATGGGCCAGCGGATGGCCTGAAAAATCTCACGGAAATTGTCCACCAGCCAGGTCAGTCCCTGATCGACCCAGTTGCCGAGGGGAATCACCGCCTCCTGAAAGGGGTCCAGCAGGTCGAACCCGGCCTGCTCGACGTCGCCACCGCCGGAGAGCCAGTCGCCGGCGGTGGTCGCTGCGTCCTGTTCAGCGCCGGTCGTGCCGCCGCCACCCGTCCCCCAGGGATTGGTGGAAGCTGCCGCTTCGGGTGCGGGCTCGGTGGCGGGCGCCTCACTGCTTGCGCTCGCCCAGGGATTGGATGTGGTTTCGTTGGCCATCTATTCGACCTCCCGGTCCAGGGTCTGCAACAACACGGCTTTGGATATGGCGCCTTTGTAGTGGCCGCTGTCGTCGACCACCGGCAGGGCGCAGGGTGAGTCCGCGACACTGCCGATCAGTTCATTCAGAGGCGTTTCATATGCCAGCGTCGGGATGTCGGTAAGATAGGCGTTGGAGAGCTTCGGTGATTCGCTCTTCAACTGTGCCGACAGGCTCTCTACCGACACGACGCCGCAGAAGTGTTGTCCCTTGTCGACCACATAGCCGAAGTCGCGGTCGTAGTCCTGCAATCGCTTGAGTGCACGCCTGACACCGTCATCATGGCGTTCGATCACGGTCACCTGGGTCTTGCGTGCGATGTCACCGGCACGGAAGACGGTGGCCACGTCGACGCCACGGAAGAAGGCGCGTACATAGTCGTCCTCGGGGTTGCGCAGGATCTCATCCGGGGTGCCGACCTGCACCACGCGTCCCCCCTCCATGATGGCGATGCGGTCGCCGATGCGCATCGCCTCGTCGAGGTCGTGGGAGATGAAGATGATGGTGCGGTCGCTGTTCTCCTGCAGTGTGAGCAGTTCGTCCTGCATCTCGCTGCGGATCAGCGGATCGAGGGCGGAGAAGGCCTCGTCCATCAGCATCACCGAGGGGTCGTTGGCCAGCGCGCGGGCCAGCCCGACCCGCTGCTGCATGCCGCCGGAGAGTTCGTCGGGATAGCTGTTGGACCAAGCCTTGAGACCGACCTGATCGAGGGCGGCCAGGGCGCGACGCTCTCTTTCGCTGCGATCGATCCCGGCCAGTTCCAGGCCGAAAGCGGCGTTCTGCCCCACGCTCAAGTGGGGCATCAGGGCAAAGGACTGGAAAACCATGCTCATGTCCTTGCGCCGCAGTTCCAACAGCGTTTTGTCGTCCATGGCGGCGATGTCGCGCCCGTCCACCAGCACCTGGCCGGCGGTCGGCTCGATGAGCCGGTTGAGCAGCCGCACCAGGGTCGATTTGCCGGAGCCCGAGAGGCCCATGATGACGAAGATCTCGCCTTCGTTGATGGCGAAACTGGCGTCGCAGACGCCTACGGTTTGCCCGGTACGGTCGAAGATCTCCTCCTTGGCCACGCCCTGCTTGAGTAACTGCAATGCCTGCTTCGGCTCGTCGCCGAAGATTTTATAGAGATTGTTGACAACAACTTTTTCAGCCATGTTTTGTCTCTTTACTTTCCCGATCCGGTTGAGCAACGGGAGTTTGCATACCTATCCATGGTCTGGTTGTTGCGACGTTGTCGCTTTAGTGTTGCCGAGTACGAATTGCGCCTCGTGTTTGAGTCCCATGTAGAGGGCGACACACATGGCCAGCAGCACCAGGGTGAAGGGCAGACCGACGGTGATGGCTGCAGCCTGCAGCGCGCCCAGGGCATCGGCGCCGCCGCCGAAGAGCAGAGCGCCGGCGATCAGTCCCTCCATGGCGGCCCAGAAGATGCGCTGGGGAACCGGCGCGTCGAGCTTGCCGCCGGCGGTGATGCTGTCGATCACCAGCGAGCCGGAGTCGGAGGAGGTGACGAAGAAGACCAGCACCAGCACGATACCGACGATGGAGGAGAGGGTGGTGAGCGGGATGTTCTCGAGCATGTGGAACATGGCCAGTGAGACATCGCCGATACCGTTGGTCAGTTCGCCCACATTGGCCTGGATCTGGTCCAGTGCGCTACCGCCGAAGGCGGTCATCCAGATCAGGGTGATGAGGGTGGGGACCAGCAGCACGGCGACGAGGAACTCGCGCACGGTACGGCCTTTCGAGACCCGCGCGATGAACATGCCGACGAAGGGTGACCAGGAGATCCACCAGGCCCAGTAGAAGACAGTCCAGCCATGGTAGAACTTCTGGTCCTCGCGACCGATCCAGCTGCTCAGCGGAATCAGGTTTTTTACATAGGCTTCGGCCGTGTCGTAGAGATTGCCGAAGAATCCCAGGCCGGCCCCCAGGATGATGACGAACAGCAGCAGCACCAGGGCCAGCGCCATGTTGAAGTTGCTGAGTATCTTCACGCCGCCGTCCAGGCCCCGCACCACCGAGACGATGGCCACCGAGGTGACACCGATGATGATGGCGATCTGGGTGTTGATGGAGTTGGGGATGTCGAACAGATAGTTGAGACCGCCGGCGGCCTGTTGCGCGCCGAAGCCGAGTGAGGTGGCGAGACCGAAGATGGTGGCCATCACCGCCACCACGTCGATGAGGTGGCCGAACCAACCCCAGGAGCGGTCCTTGATGAAGGGAAAGAAGGCGGAGCGGATGGTCAGGGGCAGCCCTTTGTTGTAGGTGAAGAAGGCCAGTGACAGGGCCACCACGGCATAGATCGCCCAAGGATGCAGACCCCAGTGAAACATGGTGGCCCCCATCGCCAGTTCCGCGCCTTCGGGCGTGCCCTTGGGCGCGTTCAGCGGTGTACCCCACCAATCGGTATAGTAGGCGACCGGTTCGGCCACACTCCAGAACATGAGGCCGATGCCCATACCGGCGGCGAACAGCATGGCGAACCAGGAGAGGGTGGAGAACTCCGGTTTGGCATCGGCGCCGCCGAGCCGTATGCGCCCCACCGGCAATACGATCAGCAACAGGCAGAAGATGACGAAGATATTGCCGGCGACCAGAAACAGCCAGTCGAAGTTGTCGATCGACCAGCCTTTGGCTCCATCGAAGGCCTGCTTTGCCTCGCCGGGAAACATCAGGGTGCCGATGACGAACATCAGTACCAGCAGAGCGGATACGATGAATACGGGATTGTGGAAGTCCATTCCCCAGGTGCGGATGTTGTCCTGTCCTATTTCATAGTCTGTGTTGTAGCGTTCTGGCATCTAATGCTCCGGTGTCGGGAAGAGGGGCGTTCAGGTCACGGCTTCGATGGAACTGAGCGGGTCACGGATTGCCGCCACGGCAACCCGCGAACCCCGTTGCTTCAGGGCGCGCTGAAATCGAAACGCAGTCCTGCCGCGAGTACCTGTCCGCCGTCGCAGCTCCAGCAGGTTTCGTTAAATCCGCCGTGCTCTTCCGTGATGGCGGCGGTCTCCTCCTCGCTATAGAACTCGACGAAGAACTTCAGGTCGTCCCGATACTGATGATCCCAACCCAGGTGCAGGATGGACTCGCCGTAGTTGTCCACATCGGCGACCATGGCCTTGAAGGTGTTCTTGCCAAGGGTGTAACCGGCGTAGAGATTCATGGCGTGATCGCCGTCGGCGCCATAGCCGCTCTCGATATCGCTGTTGTGCTGCTCGTATTTGGCGCCGATGAAGAGCTCCGGTGTCGCCTGCCACATGAGCGAAGCGCCGAGAATGGTCAAGTCGCTGGCGCCGCCCAGATCGTCGAAGCCGCCGGAGATTGTCATGTCGTTGAAGCTGTAGCTGAGGGTGGCCTGCAGGCGATCGTCCGGATCGCCGTTGCTGTTGGCGGCGCCGTTGTCCAGGCTGTAGCCGACCGCGCCGGACAAGCCGCTGAAATTGGGCGAGTAGTAGGCGAGGGTGTCGCCCTTGCGGAAGGTGGTGTAGGTGGCGAACCCGCTGTAGTAGCTGCTGAACATGTCGACCGGATAGGCGATGGCGTTGTAGTAGGGCATCCACATTTGTCCGAGCGAAAGATTGCCGAAGTCGCCCTTGATGCCCACCTTGCCGATACGGATGTCCTCTTCCTGGTCCCAGGGGTCCTGCACCGCCTTGTTCGGTATGTCCAGCGGCAGCTCGAGTTTTGCATAGGCGGTGAGCGAATCGTTCAGCACATGAGTGGCGTTGAAGCCGAGTCTCGAATAGGCATCTCGCCAGCCGGTATAGGAATCGAGGGTGGTCTCGTTGTCGGGACTGACGGCTTCGGCGTGGAAACGCAGCGAGCCGTAGAAGTCGAATTCGAGTGCGTTCGCCTGTGGACAGGCGAAAAACGTGAGTGCGGCTAAACCGGACGCCAGGCGATATCGTTGTTGTTTATACATACAGCTGTACCTTCAGTCGTGATCAACGTTACAAGTAAGATGGAGTGTGCGTCACACTCTCAATGGATGAATTCGGAGTGGGGGTGTGGATTGAATGGGGGGCAGTTGCCGCCGATCCAGAGGCGGCCGATCAGCGCGGCGAAATGGCGGGCACGGATGGTGGTGCGGGATTGCTCGCAAAGCAGAAGCGCCTTTTGGCGTCGAACGAGTCTCTCGCCAGGCAGTGTTTGCTTACGCAGATGTTTAGTGGCACTTTGCCTGTAATATGTGCACAGACCGACATTCGTCGGACTTGCATCTCGCCGATACATGTTATCAACCGGGTGTTATAAAGACAGTGCCATTGCGGCACCATGACATCACTAGTATAAAAATATTGTTTCGTGATCGAGGGACGTTGATAGGATTATGCCGTTGAGGCAGAGTGATTGCAAACCGGCCCATTTTTTAACGCGAGTACTGACGGCAGTAAAACAACCCACCAAATACCATGAGAATGACGATTTTTGTGTTGCTTGGCGGACTTTCCATACTGCTTGTCGGTCTGGGGCTGTTGGGCACCCTGCTGGGTGTCAGGGCGACCATCGAGCAATTTTCCAATGTCCAGACCGGTATCATCATGGCCGGTTATTACGCAGGTTATATCATTGGTACCTGGCGCGGTCCCGCTATCGTGCGAAGGGTTGGGCATATTCGCACCTTTGCCGCCTTCGCGGCCCTGGGGGCCGCCACCACGCTGTTGTTCGGTCTCATGACAGATTTCTGGAGTTGGTTTTTTCTGCGAATCTTCAACGGAGCTTCGGTGGTCGGTCTCTACATGGTGGTGGAGAGCTGGCTGAACGAAAAGACGCCGTCGACAAGCCGTGGTCGTATCTTCGCCATCTATATGGTCACCACGCTGATGGCTCTGGCCGGCGGTCAGTTCCTGTTGCTGATCTACGATCCGGCAACGCTGTCACCCTTTGCCCTGGCCACCGTGCTGATCGTCATCGCCATCATCCCGATAGCCGTGACCCGGGTGTCGGAACCAGTGATCGAGACCCATGAGCATCTGCCCCTGTTGCGCTTGTTCCGCCTCTCGCCACTGGGGGTGGCGGGTGCCATCGGCGCCGGTATGGTGAATGGTGCATTCTGGGGCATGACGGCGGTATTCGGCGCCCGGGTCGGTATGCAGGACACCGCTATCGCTCTGTTGATGAGCGCCACCATCGCCGGTGGCGCCCTGCTGCAACTGCCGATCGGCCATCTGTCGGATCGGCACGATCGCCGCACGGTATTGCTGCTGGTGAGTGTCGCGGGAGCGGTCGTGGCGACAGTGGCCGGCTTCATGGTGCAGCGAGACATTCCCGGTCTCGATCTGGTGGCCTTTCTCTACGGTGGGCTGATGTTCTCCGTCTACGCCATCAGCGTCGCCCACACCAACGATCACCTGGAGGCGGGACAGGTGTTGGGCGCCACCCGGGGTCTGCTGCTGCTGTATGGCCTGGGTGCCTTGTTCGGACCCCTGCTCGGGGGCTGGATCATGGATTTGGCCGGACCTGTCGGTCTGCCCTATTTTTCCGCCGTGATCCTGATGCTGCTCAGTCTCTATGGGCTCTACCGTATGAGACAGCGGGCCCCCCTGCCCCTGGAGGAGCAGGCCGAGTTCGTACCGCTGGCCCGCACCAGTCCGGTGGTGATGGAGATGCACCCGCAGGCGGAACTGGAGCCGGAGCTGGATTTTGGAGAGAAGTGAGTAGGGCGTCCTGACACCGCATCAACGGCGGCGATCAGAACTCCATCCCCTGTTCCGCCTTTATTCCGCCATCGAACGCGTGTTTCAGCTTGCGCATCTCGGTGACGGTGTCGGCAGCCTCGATTATCTCCGGCGGGGCATCACGTCCGGTCAGGATGAGATGCATCCAGGCCGGTTTCTCCCGGCGGATGAAGTCGGCGATCTCGTCGCCGCCGATCCAGCCATAGCCGCAGCAGTAGTTGATCTCGTCGAGTACCACCAGGTCATACTTCTGACTGCGAATCTTCTCCTGGCAGAAGGCCCAGATTTCACGGCTGGTCCTGCGATCCTGTTCCGGATTCTTGGTATCCCAGGTGAAGCCGTCACCCAGGGCGTGCCACTCGATGTTGTCGAACCGGGCTGCCGCCTTTTGCTCGCCCGTTTTCCACTGGCCCTTGATGAACTGCACCACCAGTACCTGCATACCCCAGCCCGCGGCGCGGAACGTCACGCCGAAGGCGCTCGAGGATTTGCCCTTACCATCACCGGTGTTTACCAGGACGATGCCTTTGCGTTTCTCTCTTGATTTCATCAGCTGCTCTTGCGAAGTGCTTCGACCCCTGTCTTTGTGATGGTAATGTTGAAAATATAAATACGAATCGTTATCGTTTATATTAAATTGTGCTGTTCCTATGGCTCATTCCGATCCCACTGGAGAATTTACTGTGTCAATCCAACGCCTGTTTGTCCACCTTGTACTCATGATCGCACTTGCTTTCCCACTGGCGGCCTCGGCTGAGGGCGAGGTCAATCTCTACTCGGCGCGAAAGGAGAATTTGATCAAGCCGCTGCTCGACCGCTTTACCGAGGAGACCGGCATCACCGTCAATCTGGTCACCGGCAAGGCCGATGCCCTGCTGCAGCGACTGCAGAGCGAGGGCCGCAACACCCCGGCGGATCTCCTGATCACCACCGATGCCGGGCGTCTGCACCGGGCCAAGAAGGCGGGGGTGACTCAAGCCGTCGAATCGGCCGTGCTGAATAAACAGGTGCCTTCGAGTTTTCGCGATCCGGAGGGCCACTGGTTTGGCCTCTCCCTGCGTGCCCGGCCGATTCTCTATGTGAAGGAGCGGGTCGATCCGGCAACGCTCAGCAGTTATGAAGCCCTGGCCGACCCCAAGTGGAAGGGACGTATCTGTATCCGTTCCTCGAACAACATCTACAATCAGTCCCTGGTGGCCTCCTTGATCGCCGCCGACAGTCTGCAGGCCACCGAAAAGTGGGCGGAGGGATTGGTGAAGAACTTCGCGCGCCCGCCCAAGGGTGGGGATCGTGACCAGATCAAGGCGGCCGCCGCCGGGATCTGCGATATCGCTATCGCCAACACCTATTACCTTGCCGGTATGCTCACCTCCAAGGATGCCGCCCAGCGCGAGGCGGCCGGTAAGCTCGCGGTCTACTGGCCGAACCAGAGCGGTCGGGGTGCCCATGTCAATGTGAGTGGCGCGAGTCTGACCCGGGCGGCGAAGAACCGGGACAACGCTATCAAACTGCTGGAATTTCTGGTCGGCGATGAGGCCCAGTCCTGGTATGCGGAGACCAACGGGGAGTATCCGGTACGCAGCGACGTACCCGCCAGCGAGCTCCTCGGTTCCTGGGGCAGTTTCAAGATGGATACCCTCAACCTGGCCAGGTTGGGCGAGCTCAATCCCGAGGCTGTTCGTCTGATGGATCGTGCCGGCTGGAAATAGGCGGCAAGCTGTCTGTGTTTGGAATAACCGCTACCGATAGCCGAGTGGTGTGAAGCCGTCATGCAGAGCGTCGAGAGACCGATGACCGGAGTGCCGGGCAGCTCCCGCTTCAGCCCCTGGAGCGGCGGAGTGCTGCTGGTCGCCCTGCTGCTGTCGATTCCGGTGCTGGTGGTGGTCGGCTACCTGTTCGAACCCGCCGGCGAGGTCTGGCGCCATCTGGCGCAGACCGTGCTGAAGGACTATGTGCTCAACTCCCTGCTGCTGATGGTCGGGGTGGCGATCGGGGTGCTGGCGCTGGGTGTCAGCACGGCCTGGCTGACCAGCATGTGCCAGTTCCCGGGTCGTGCCCTGTTCGAGTGGGCCCTGCTGCTGCCGATGGCCATCCCGGCCTACATCATCGCCTATACCTACACTGGGCTGTTTGACTTCGCCGGGCCGGTGCAGTCGGCCCTGCGCAGCTGGACCGGCTGGGGTTATGGCGACTACTGGTTCCCGGAGATACGCTCCCTGGGCGGAGCGGCGCTGATGCTGTCGTTGGTGCTCTACCCCTATGTCTATCTGCTGGCGCGCGCCGCCTTTCTCAGCCAGTCGATCTGCGTGCTGGATGTCAGTCGCACCCTCGGCAACGGTCCCTGGCGCAGCTTTTTTTCGGTCGCCTTGCCGATGGCGCGACCCGCCATCGTGGCCGGCCTCTCGCTGGCCCTGATGGAAACCCTGGCCGACTACGGCACGGTGCAGTACTTCGGTGTCTCCACCTTCACCACCGGTATTTTCCGCACCTGGTTCGGACTCAATAACGCGGCGGCTGCGGCACAGCTTGCGGCCATATTGCTGCTGGCGGTGTTCGCCCTCATCGTGCTCGAGCGGGGCTCTCGTCGGCAGGCCCGCTATCATCACACCACCCAGCGGCATCAGGCCCTGAACCGTTTCCAACTCGACTGGCGTCAGGCCGGCCTGGCCCTGCTGATCTGTTGCGGCGCACTCCTGTTCGGTTTCCTGCTGCCGGCCGGGCAACTGCTCTGGTGGGCGTTGACCACCGCGGAGGAGAACCTGGACGCTCGCTTCCTCAGTCTCATCGGGCATAGCCTGCTGCTGGCCGGAGGCGCCTCCCTTTTGGCCCTGTTGCTGGCCCTGTTTCTCGGCTATGGTAAACGCTTGCACGGCAGCTGGCCGGTAACCCTGGCGGTACGGGCGGCGGGCATGGGTTACGCCATACCGGGGACGGTGATCGCGGTGGGGGTGATGATCCCCTTCGCCGCCTTCGACAATGCGCTGGACCAGTGGGTGCGCGACCATCTCGGCTGGTCCAGCGGGCTGCTGTTGAGCGGCACCCTGGTGGCCCTGCTGTTCGCCTACCTGGTGCGTTTTCTCGCCGTCTCCCTGCAGACGGTGGAGGCCGGTCTGGGCAAGATCAGGCCAACCCTGGACGAGGTGGCCCGCTCCCTGGGCACGGGCTCGGGGGAGATCGTGCGCCGGGTACATATCCCGCTGCTGAAAGGGAGCCTGATGACCGCCTTGCTGCTGGTCTTCGTCGATGTGCTCAAGGAGCTGCCGGCAACGCTCATTCTGCGCCCGTTCAACTACAATACCCTGGCCGTCAGGGCCTATGAGCTGGCCTCGGACGAACGCCTCGCAGACGCCTCATACGCATCGCTGGCCATCGTCATGGTCGGTATCCTGCCTGTGATTCTGCTCAGCCGCTCCATTACCCGGTCACGCCATGCCGCAACAGCTTGAAGTCATCAATGCCGGTGTCAGTTACGGTGCGCAGCCGGTGGTGCGGGGTGTCAGCTTCGAGCTGGCCAGAGGCGAGATCGGCTGCCTGCTCGGCCCCAGTGGCTGTGGCAAGACCAGCCTGTTACGGGCCATTGCCGGTTTCGAACCCCTCTCGGAGGGGGAGATCCTGCTGCATGGCCGCTCGGTCTCCAGACCCGGTTCGACCCTGGCGCCGGAGAAACGTCGGGTTGGCATGGTGTTTCAGGATTTCGCCCTCTATCCCCATCTGACGGTGGCGCAGAACGTGGCCTTCGGTCTGCGCGGGCTGAAAGGGAGATTGCAGAAGAAGCGGGTCGACGAACTGCTCGAACTGGTGGACCTGGGCGGGCGGCAGAAAGATTATCCCCATCAGCTCTCCGGCGGCCAACAGCAGCGGGTGGCGTTGATCCGGGCCATGGCGCCGCGTCCCGACATCCTGTTGCTGGACGAGCCCTTCTCCGGCCTCGACATCGAGCTGCGGGAGCAGGTGGCGCGCCAGGTCCGCACCATACTCAAGCAGGAGGAGGCGACCGCATTGCTGGTGACCCATGACCAGCTGGAGGCCTTCGCCCTGGCGGATGTCATTGGAGTGCTGGGCGAGGGGCGTCTGCGGCAATGGGACAGTGGGTACGATCTCTACCACAAACCCGGCGACCGTTTCGTCGCCGATTTCATCGGGCAAGGCGTGATGGTGCCGGGCCGAGTGACGGCCGATGGCTGTGTCGAAACCGCCATCGGTTGCCTGCGCGGGTTGTTCATGCAGGAGGTGGAGGCGGGGCAGCGGGTCGAGCTCCTGTTGCGGCCCGATGACGTGATCCACGACGACAGCAGCAGCTTTCGGCTGGAGGTGGTCGACAAGGTGTTTCAGGGGGCGGAGTATCTCTACACCCTGCGCCTGCACGATGGCAGCGATATCCTTTGCCTGGTGCAGAGTCATCACGATCATGCCATCGGTGAGGCGATCGGCGTGCGCCTGCAGGTGGAACACCCGGTGACCTTCCCACTGCAGAGCAGTGGAAATAATTGAGGGTTCCATGACCTGGAACCCTCAACATCTGGCAGGCGGGATGCGGACGATTTTCAGCCTCACCCGTCAAGCCCTAGGGCGCGAAGAAGACCACGCTCATGCCACCGTTCAACGTCATTTGCGAGACAAAAGATGTCGTGGGAGGGGTAGCATCGGGCTCGGTCTCATACCACGCGAAGTTGTCGAAGAAGACGCCTCCGGTCTTGCCGCTGGTGGCGCCTTCGTAGCCGATGCGAACCAGCAGGTCGGACGAATTGACGTTCTCGGTAAACGAAATCAGTTCGATGATGCCGCTGAACAGGTCATCGATGTTGTCGGTCGGGTCGTTCTCCCAGCAGAAGTTGAAGATGTAACCGAAGCTGTCGCCCGGACCCATTGTCAGGTCGGCATTTTCGTCGATAAAGTGGAAGATCACTTCGCCCTGATCCCATGCCGCGATCGGTGATGGGGGGGAAAGCCCGGCACTGCTGAAGCTGTCGCAACTGAGGGTGACATTACCCAGGTTCTCCAGATCGTACTCCATCAGATCAAAGCTGTTGAGGGCCGTGATGTTGGCCAGTTCGAGCAGAAACTCGAGCACACCGTAGGCCATGGCCGAAGCCTGTTCCGCCGCCACTGCGGAGGTGTCCATCAGCTCATCGAACTGCTGCCAGGTATAGCAACCGAGGAGGACACCATCATCGACGATCTCCACCCCGGGGGTGCCGCTGCAGAGTGTGACGTCGACCGTGATGAAGCCTAAACCTCCCTCCTGGGCAAGCTGGATGCCGCCCGAGAGCGGGGCGTCAGTGGTGGTGTCGAAAACGAGTTGAGTCAGGATATTGATGCTGAAGTCGCCGAAAAGCGTTTCCGGGGTGCTTTCGTCGTAGACATAGACATGAGTGGTGGTGTCGATGCTGGCCAATTCACAGACCTCGGTGACCGGATCGCAGGAGAAGCTGCCTTCGAGGGACTGGGGATCGATGCGTAAATAGTGGGTCGAACCGCCCTCATCGAGGGTCACGCTGACACCGGTCGGCCAGGCATCGAGCGGCTCGTCGACGCCGCTGATGCGGAAGGCGTAGGCCGGCAGCAGCGAGTAGGTGCCACCCCCGCCAGATACATCGTCACCGCCTCCGCCTCCACTGCCGATCAGGGAGATGATGCCGGCCATCGCCACGGCCAGAAACAGTATGGGTTTAAATAGATATTGGATTGTCGTCTTTTGCATGATCATTTTGAATCTCCGGCGTGGCCATTCTTGTCAGCGATCTGTAGGCGGCCAAAGCCCCCAGACCGACGAACAGCAGATCCAGCGGATCAAAGGTGCCGAACAGAAAATAGTC
>JARROA010000040.1:0-42200 GCA_037384425.1 Candidatus Thiodiazotropha sp.
CGATATTACCTAGCAGGAACATTCCGACAAGAATTAAATTCTTAGCATAGAGGAAATCGCCCTCCGAGGAAACTATCAAAGAGAGCCATATATTCACATTGAGAAAAGTCTTCGGCGGTTGGCTATGCTCAACCGCCGAAAGAGTTACCATCATCTCCAAGCCCGCACGCCCTTCGCCTGGTGAGTAGCAACGGCTTCCAGCCCTACTCACTGCGACCTGATAACAAGCATAGACGATCTTCGCAGTATTGCCGCCTACTTCTGACACTATGGAATCAAAGTGGAAAGGTTCTAAATCCCGTGAACCAAAGTCGGGCGGATTCCATCAGCTCTTGCGATAGAGTTTCGCGCCGGCGTCGGTAAACTCCCGGGCCTTGTCGGCCATCCCCCGCTCCAGGGCCTCGTCCACGCTCCCGATCCCTTTTTGCTGCGCATACTCCCGCACATCCTGAGTAATCTTCATGGCGCAGAAGTGGGGGCCGCACATGGAGCAGAAGTGGGCCACCTTGTGGGCCTGGTGGGGCAGGGTCTCGTCGTGGAATTCCATGGCCCGCTCCGGATCGAGGCCGAGGGCGAACTGGTCGTCCCAGCGGAACTCGAAGCGGGCCTTGGACATGGCGTTGTCCTGCAGCTGGGCACCCGGGAAGCCCTTGGCCAGGTCGGCGGCGTGTGCGGCGATCTTGTAGGTGATGATGCCTTCGCGCACGTCGGCCTTGTTGGGCAGGCCGAGATGCTCCTTGGGGGTCACATAGCAGAGCATGGCGGTGCCGTACCAGCCGATCTGCGCCGCGCCGATGCCGGAGCTGAAGTGGTCGTAGCCGGGAGAGATGTCGGTCACCAGCGGCCCCAGGGTGTAGAAGGGCGCCTCGAAGCAGTCGGCGAGCTCCTTGTCCATGTTCTCCTTGATCATCTGCATCGGCACATGGCCGGGGCCCTCGATCATCACCTGTACGTCGTGCTCCCAGGCGATCCTGGTCAGCTCGCCGAGGGTCTCCAGCTCGCCGAACTGGGCGGCGTCGTTGGCATCGGCCAGGCAGCCGGGACGCAGGCCGTCGCCGAGGGAGAAGGCCACGTCGTAGGCCTTCATGATCTCGCAGATCTCCTCGAAGTGGGTGTAGAGGAAGTTCTCCTGATGATGGGCCAGGCACCACTTGGCCAGGATCGAGCCGCCGCGGGAGACGATGCCGGTGACCCGCTCGGCGGTCAGTGGTACGTAGCGCAGCAGCACCCCAGCGTGGATGGTGAAGTAGTCGACCCCCTGCTCCGCCTGTTCGATCAGGGTGTCGCGCATGATCTCCCAGGTCAGCTCCTCGGCCTTGCCGTTGACCTTCTCCAGGGCCTGGTAGATGGGCACGGTGCCGATCGGCATGGGGGCGTTGCGCAGGATCCACTCCCGGGTCTCGTGGATGTTGTCCCCGGTGGAGAGGTCCATCAGGGTGTCGCCACCCCAGCGGGCCGACCAGGCCATCTTCTCCACCTCCTCCTGGATCGAGGAGGTGATGGCGCTGTTGCCGATGTTGGTGTTGATCTTGACCCGGAAGTTGCGGCCGATGATCATCGGCTCCAGCTCCGGATGGTTGATGTTGGCCGGCAGGATGGCACGGCCGGCGGCCAGCTCCTGGCGCACGAACTCGGGGGTGATCTGGTCGGGGATGTCGGCGCCGAAGGCCTGGCCGGCGTGCTGGCGCAGCAGCCTGGCGTAACGCGGATCGGCGCGCAGCTCCTGCAGCCGGCAGTTCTCGCGGATGGCGACGAACTCCATCTCCGGTGTGATGATGCCCTGGCGGGCATAATGCATCTGGGTCACGTTGCGGCCCGACTTGGCCCGGCGCGGGGCGCGAATGTGCTCGAAACGCAGCTTGGCCAGCTCGGGATCGTCCTGGCGCGCACGGCCGTACTCCGAGGTGGGGCCATCGAGCCGTTCGGTGTCGTCCCGCTCCTCTATCCAGCGGGTGCGCAGCTCGGGCATACCCTGCATGAGGTCGATCTTGCGATCGGGATCGGTGAAGGGGCCGGAGGTGTCGTAGACCGGGATCGGCGGATTCTCCTCGGCGCCGAAGCTGGCGGCGGTGGCGTCCTGGCTGATCTCGCGCATCGGCACCCGGATATCGGGGCGGGAGCCCTCCACATAGATCTTACGGGATTTGTAGAAGGGGCGCGTCACCTCTTCCGAGAGGTGGGCGGTCTTCTGGATGAAATCTTCGGGAATGGCGCTCATGCGTGAATCCTCGCTGCGGCGGGGAAGCACGAACCCGGCGGGTCTCCAGCTTCCCTACGCCGGTATGAACCGGATCAGGTGATAAGGGTATCTCTCAGCCCGCGGCGTTTGACGCTGCGGACACCCCCAGCCCGTGGAAAGGGACAGTATAAAACAGGCCCCGGCCATTGCAATTCTCCGCATCCCGCCAGTTCCCCCACACAGCGAGGGGAAAAGCCCACCGCCACACGAACGAAGCGAGTCTGTCATTGCCGAGGGTGGGACTTGAAAAAATCCCAGATCACCTCACAGGCGTCGATATCCCCGGACTGCCTTCCGACCAGGGGGTCAATGAGCAACTTGCGCAGCAAACCGCTTTTTCTTTCGTGAGACGGCCAGGTGTGGCCGCCTTCGAATACGCTGTAGAGAACGACCTCCGTGTGGCGCGCTCCCGCACCGTAGGTCGTCTTGCTGACGCGGGTACCGTCGCTCGGGTCCAGGTCCGGCAACTCAATGACCCCGGGGTCGGTGTCACAACGATTCTGTTCGACCCAAAACCTCACCGTCTCATCCACCGACAGGACCTTACCGTTTTCCCGCCGGCCGAATTTGACCATCCCTCCGTCCCAGGGGACGAGCGGATCTTTTGTTCCATTGATCATCAACACGGAAACCGGAGCCGAGGGGCGCAGTCTTCCGCTGAATTTTTCCGGCAGGCTCGCAATCACCGTGGCGATCGCCGCTATCCGCTCCGAGGCACGACCGGCCAGATAGTGCGTCATCATGCCTCCATTGGAGACCCCCGCCACATAGACCCGGTTCCTGTCGACAGGATAGGCCGTAACGAGATAGTCGATCAGCGCGGTAAGAAACCCCAGATCGTCGATCTCGTTTCTGTGCGCATAGGATGACGGATAGTCTCTCTCGTCGTTCCAATGCCCCTGCACACCCTCCGGATAAACAAGCAGAAAGGGTTGCGTCTCCGCCAAACGCTCGAAACAGCCGTTGGTGTAGGCGGGCCATCTTTTCGCCGAACCGCCCCCACCATGCAGCGCGAGCAGCAACGGCAGGGGCTGCGACCTCGAAGCGGCCGACGGCAGATAGAGAAAGTAGGATCTTGTGCGACCGTCATGCTCGAATTGAAACAGCCCCTTGGCAGGCGGTACCGAGGCAGCTTGCTCGCCGATACCCTCCCCGGCCCGAACAGGAGAAGGAATCGACAACAGCACCAACAGGGAGAAAACAACGATTCTATTTGGCATATCCTTGCTATTCGGCAGATAGTACGATCCGTTCCAAGTCGCTTTCCGAACCCACGATCGGTCGATGCACAGAGCCAGAAATCATCCTTAGGCGAGCGTTCGAGGATCGTTATCAGTAATCATCTTAGGTTACACCCCCGGCATGGCATCAGCAGCGGGGGCTTGAGGCCCCGCTCAGCGAATGATCGAACCGATGAGACTGACCGACCCATGATTGCAGATCTGCTCCCCGAGCCCGACAAGCCGAACCGGTCGCTCCCTTGATGTCCATCGCCCCATTCGATGTGCTGACGGTGGTGGCGGAGGTTTCCTCTTTCACATCCGTGGTCTTCCACCCTGCCGGTCACCCGGGTTTGCAGCATGTGGCCGGCCGGGCTTCCGACCCATGAAGCCAAAGGGGCAAGCCTCCCAATCTTGCCCAGTGGGGACAAAATCCGTAGTCTTAAGCGTCCGCCCCCTATAAACCATGAGACAAACCAGGATATCCCACATGATGGCTCAGAGTGTCGAGAAGGCCCGCTTCAACATGGTCCAGCAGCAGATCCGCCCCTGGGAGGTCATCGACCCGCGGGTGCTGGGACTGATGGAGAGCCTGCCGCGGGATGCCTTCGTACCCGATGCCTACAAAGCCCTGGCCTATGCCGACATCGAGATACCGCTGGCCCAGGGTGAGCACATGATGTTTCCCCGTGTGGAGGCGCGGCTGATGCAGGCACTCGACCTGCAACCCAGCGATCAGGTGCTGGAGGTAGGCACCGGTAGCGCCTACCTGACCGCCTGTCTGGCACGTCTCTGCCAGCGCGTGGTGAGCATCGACATCCACGAGGAGTTCTCCCAGGGAGCGGCCGATAAGCTACAGCAGCTGGGTATCACCAATGTCCTGCTGAAGACCGGTGATGCGCTCGCCGATTCCCTCGAGGAGGGCCCCTTCGACGTCATTGCCGTCACCGGCTCGGTGGCCACCAGCGAACAGGCGGAGATCTTCCGCCAGCAACTGCGCATCGGCGGGCGTCTGTTCGTCGTCATTGGCACCCCACCGGCAATGGAGGCGATGTTGATCACCCGCACCTCCAAGACAGCCTTCAGCGAGGAAGGGGTCTTCGAGACCGACATCAAGCCGCTGACCAATGCGGAGGCGCCCCGGACATTCGAATTCTAATCACCGGTGCCGGCTTCATGATCGACCACCAGGCCCGGCGAGTCACAACGGAGGACGATCATGAGCAACAGCAAAAATACCCTGCCCCTCACTCACGCCAACACCAGCCAGCTGCTGATCATCAATACTCAGGAGAAGCTGGTCAGGGCCATGCCCAAGTCCGACCGGGACCTGATGGTCTCCAACATCATTCGTCTCAGCAAGGCCTCCAACCTGCTCGAGATCCCCGTCATCCTCTCTGAACACTATGGCAAGGGGCTTGGCAACACGCTGCCGGAGATCACCGAACACCTGCCCCAGCACACCATAGCCAAGGACAAGATGACCTTTTCCTGCTGCACCGCGCCGGGTTTCGAAGAGGAACTGGGGCAACACGAGCAGCGTAAGCAGATCGTCATTGTCGGGCTCGAAGCCCATATCTGCGTACTACAGACCGCCTCGGGACTCCAGCAGTGGGGATATCAGGTCTTCGTGGTGGACGATGCCATCGCCTCGCGCAACACCCTGCACCGAATGAACGCACTCAGCCGCATGCGCCAGGGTGGCGTTCAGATGACCAACAGCGAATCGGTCGCCTTCGAGTGGATGGGCGGCGCCTCCCAGCCCAATTTCAAGCAGATCTCCCAACTCTTCAGATAGATCCCTCCTATCGCCCGTCATGGTGCGGCAAGCCGCACCCTACACCGCGTTTGTCCGTAGGGTGCGGCTTGCCACACCGAAATATAGCGACTTGCCCCCGGCCCTGCTGGCCCCTGAAATGCGCCATATCTAAGGGCGAGCGAGCAGGAATAGAAAAAAACAATACCCCATAGTGTCGACACATTTCGTTTTTTGGTCTATAAATAGACCACTTTCTGCCTGTAACACAAAAAACTGTCGACACTTTGAGCGACATACGCGCAGATCAGCCCAAAGGAGCTCAACATGCCCAGCTATGCCGAGATCTATCAACACTCACTCGAAAATCCCGAGGAGTTCTGGGGCGAGGCCGCCCAGGCCCTCCACTGGCACAAACCCTGGGACAAGGTGCTCGACAGCGAGGCCAAACCCACCCCGCGCTGGTTTACCGGCGGCCAGTTCAACACCTGTTACAACGCCCTCGACCGCCATGTAGAGGCAGGACAGGGTGACCGCCTGGCCCTGATCTACGACAGCCCGGTGACCGACCAGAAGCGCAGCTACACCTATCAGGAAATGCGTGACACCGTGGCCAGGTTGGCCGGCGCCATCGCCGCCAACGGCGTCGGCCGGGGCGACCGGGTGATCATCTACATGCCGATGATCCCCGAAGCCGCCATTGCCATGCTGGCCTGCGCTCGCATCGGCGCCATCCACTCCGTGGTCTTCGGCGGCTTCGCGGCGAAGGAGCTCGCCACCCGTATCGACGACTGCCAGCCGAAGATGGTGCTCTCAGCCTCCTGCGGCATCGAGCCCAGCCGCCAGGTGGCCTACAAGCCACTGCTGGACGAGGCCATTGAGCTTGCCCGGCACAAACCGCAAACCGTGATCATCAAGCAGCGTCCCCAGCTCACTGCCGAGTTGCAGGCCGGTCGTGACCTGGACTGGGATGCCGCCATCGACGCCGCCGCGCCAGCCGACTGCGTGCCGGTGGAGGCCACCGATCCGCTCTATATCCTCTATACCTCCGGTACGACCGGCCAGCCCAAGGGGGTAGTGCGCGACAACGGCGGTCACGCCACCGCCATCCTCTGGTCGATGAAGCATATCTATAATGTGGAGGCGGGTGACGTCTACTGGGCCGCCTCCGACGTAGGCTGGGTGGTCGGCCACAGCTACATCGTCTACGGTCCCCTGCTGGCCGGCTGCACCACCATCATGTACGAAGGCAAACCGGTGGGCACGCCCGATCCCGGCGCCTTCTGGCGGGTCATCAGCGAATACGGGGTGAAGGTGCTCTTCACCGCGCCCACCGCCTTCCGCGCCATCAAGAAGGAGGACCCCCAGGGCGCCTACATGTCGCGCTACGACCTGGGCTGCATGGATACCCTGTTCTTGGCCGGAGAACGCTGCGACCCCGACACCCTGCACTGGGCCGAGACCATGCTGCAGAAACCGGTCATCGACCACTGGTGGCAGACCGAGACCGGCTGGGGCATCGCCGCCAACCCCATGGGCATAGAACCGATGCCGGTGAAGGCGGGCTCTCCCACCGTGTCCATGGTCGGCTATGACGTGCGCATCCTCGATGACCAGGGCCAGGAGAAGGCAGCCGGGGAGATGGGTGACATCGTGATCAAGCTGCCCCTGCCCCCCTCCTGCCTGCCAACCCTGTGGAACAACGAACAACGCTTCGTCGACGCCTACCTGCGCGCCCACCCCGGCTACTACCTGACCGGCGACGCCGGCTACAAAGACGAGGACGGCTACCTCTGGATCATGAGCCGCACCGACGACGTCATCAACGTGGCCGGTCACCGCCTCTCTACCGGCCAGATGGAAGAGGTGCTGGCGGGCCATCCCGACGTGGCCGAGTGTGCCGTCATCGGCGTGCACGACGATCTCAAGGGCCAGTTACCGCTCGGACTGGTGGTGTTGAAATCGGGGGTCGACCGTCCCGCTGCCGAGCTCACCGCCGAGATGGTCAAGCGCGTGCGCGAACAGATCGGCCCGGTGGCGGCCTTCAAACATATCACCGTGGTCAAGCGCCTGCCCAAGACCCGCTCCGGCAAGATCCTGCGCAGCACCATGGTGAAGATCGCAGACGGAGAGACCTGGAAGATGCCGGCCACCATCGACGACCCGGCGATTCTGGATGAGATCTCTTCTTCTCTGCAAGAGATCGGGTACGCCAGGAACTGAAGCGGTTTAACCAAGTTATGAGTGATGAGTTTTTAGTTTTGAGTTGATGTGTTCGCTGCGCTCACGAGTTGTTTATCCCCCTCTCCCGCAAGGGTATAGGGGATCCACGAGTCAGGAGCTGTGGTAAACAGAAAGCTTGTTCCTGCGATCCGACAGGAAGCTTTCGAGACACTCGAAAAGAACGCCCCCTCTCCCCTCGCGAGAGAGGGCCGGGGAGAGGGGGATAAACACACCGTGCGCAACGCGCACACCCCAACCCAGAACTCATCACTAAGAACTCAAAACTTTCAAAAACCATACGTCCATGCAAAACAGCTCAACCATCAATACAGCCGAGTCGGTCAACCTGACCCTGACCGATCGCCTCTTCGACGCCCTGCAGCGCGCCATCGTCGAGGGCGAGATTCCCCAGGGCAGCAAGATCAGCGAACCGGAGCTGGCGCGCCAGCACGGGGTCAGTCGCGGCTCCCTGCGCGAGGCCATCGCCCGCCTGGAGGCGCGCAAGCTGGTGGAGCGCAAACCTAACCTGGGCGCGCGCGTTGTGACCCTCTCCTACGAGCAGCTGATCGAGATCTTTCAGCTGCGCGAGGCCCTGGAGGGGATGGCGGCCCGTCTGGCGGCGCAGAACATGACCGAGCGGGAAATCGAGGAACTGAAGATCCTGCTGGAACAGCACGGCGAACAGATCGCCGAGCAGCACGGCCAGGCCTATTTCCAGAAGCAGGGCGATCTCGATTTCCACTATCGCATCGTTCAGGGCAGCAAGAACCAGCAACTGATCGCCCTGCTCTGCAACGATCTCTACCACCTGCTGCGCATGTACCGCTACCAGTTCGGCATGCGCAGCAAGCGTTCCCAGCAGGCCTACGAGGAGCACCACTACCTGCTCAACGCCATCGCCAGCCATGACGCAGAGATGGCGGAGCTGCTGATGCGGCAACACATCCGTTCGTCGCGGCGCAATGTGGAAGAACTGCTTTTGGAAAAGCTATGAAGAAAGTTTTGAGTTGTCGGTGTTCGTTGCACTCACGTTTTTTATCCCCCTCTCCCTGGCCCTCTCCCGCGAGGGGAGAGGGAATGCACAAATCAGGATTGGCAGTAGACAACCAGCTTGATTCAAGAACCTGACCGGCGGCTTTAGATGCACTCGAAAAGAAGATCCCCTCTCCCCTTGCGGGAGAGGGCCAGGGAGAGGGGGAATGGGAACACCGTGCGCAAAGCGCACACCACAACTCAAAACTCATCACTTAAAACTCAAAACTGATTTTAATCTTATCGAGGATATGAAATGACCAACCATCTGAATCCAGGCGCCCGCTTCCGCGCCGCCATCGAGCAGGAGAAGCCGCTGCAGTGCGTGGGTGCCATCAACGCCTATCACGCGCGCCTGGCTGAAGCATCAGGTTACCGTTCCCTCTATATCTCGGGCGGCGGTGTGGCCGCCGGCTCCTGCGGCATTCCCGACCTGGGCATCACCACCATGGAGGACGTGTTGACCGACCTGCGCCGTATCACCGACGTCACCGAGCTGCCGGTGCTGGTCGACATCGACACCGGCTGGGGCGGCGCCTTCAACATCGCGCGCGCCATCCGCAGCATGAACAAGTCCGGCGCCGCCGCAGTGCATATCGAGGACCAGGTACAGCAGAAACGCTGCGGCCACCGTCCCAACAAGGCCATCGTCTCCCAACCCGAGATGGTCGACCGCATCAAGGCGGCGGTGGATGCCAAGCTGGACGACGACTTCGTGGTCATGGCGCGCACCGACGCGCTAGCCGTGGAAGGCATGCAGTCGGCCATCGACCGGGCCTGCGCCTGTGTCGAGGCGGGCGCCGACATGATCTTCCCCGAGGCCATGACCGAACTCGACCAGTATCGGGAGTTCGTCGCCGCGGTGAAGGTACCGGTACTGGCCAACATCACCGAGTTCGGTTCCACCCCGCTGTTCACGGTTGATGAACTGGCGAGCGCCGGGGTCAGCATCGCCCTCTACCCGCTGAGCGCCTTCCGCGCCGCCAACGCCGCCGCACTCAACGTCTACCAGACCCTGCGCACCGAAGGCACGCAGAAGAACGTCATCGACAGCATGCAGAGCCGGATGGATCTCTATGACTATCTCGGCTACCACGATTTCGAACAGAAGCTGGATTCGCTGTTTGCCTCGGAGGAAAACGCATAAAAGTGTTGAGTTATGAGTTTTTAGTTTTAAGTTGAGGTGTTCGCTGCGCTCGCGGTTGTTTTGGTTCCCCCCTCTCCCTGGCCCTCTCCCGCGAGGGGAGCGGGAATACACGGATCAGGGACTGAGCTAACCGGACAGCTTGCAGCTGCAACCTGACTGGACGTTTACGATGCACTCGAACAGAACGTCCCCTCTCCCCTCGCGGGAGAGGGCCAGGGAGAGGGGGATAAAAACAGCGTGCGCAAAGCGCACACCACAACTCAAAACTCATCACTAAAAACGCAAAACCAATTTATTCGTACATCTTAACTGTCAAGTTAACCATCGCCCAACAGGAGGATCTCCCCATGAGCGAGCCCAACCAAGTTCTACCCAAGGCGAAGAAGTCGGTCGCCCTTTCCGGCACCGCCGCCGGCAACACCGCCATCTGCACCGTCGGCCGCACCGGCAATGACCTGCACTACCGCGGCTACGATATTCTCGATTTCGCCGAGACTGCCGAGTTCGAGGAGATCGCCTATCTGCTGATCCACGGCAGCCTGCCGACCCTGGCTGAACTGAAGGCCTACAAGACCAAGCTGAAGGCCATGCGCGGCCTACCCCAGGCGGTGAAACAGGCACTGGAGGCGATCCCCGCCTCCGCCCACCCGATGGATGTGATGCGCACCGCCTGCTCGGTGATGGGCAGCTGCGTGCCCGAGAAGGAGAGCCACCCCGCCTCCGAGGCCCGCGACATCATCGACCGTCTGATGGCGAGTTTCGGTTCCGCCCTGCTCTACTGGTATCACTACGCCTTTAACGGCAAGCGCATCGAGGTGGAGACAGACGACGACTCCATCGGCGGCCACTTCTTGCACCTGCTGCACGGTGAGAAGCCTAATGAGTCCTGGGTACGCGCCATGCACACCTCGCTGGTGCTCTACGCCGAGCACGAGTTCAACGCCTCCACCTTCACCGCTCGGGTCATCGCCGGCACCAACTCCGACATGTATTCCGCCATCACCGGTGCCATCGGCGCCCTGCGCGGACCCAAGCACGGCGGCGCCAACGAGGAGGCCTTCCGCATCCAGAGCCGCTACCGCAGCGCCGACGAGGCGGAGGCCGACATCCGCGAGCGGGTCGGGCGCAAGGAGATCGTCATCGGCTTCGGCCACCCGGTCTACACCGTGGGCGATCCCCGGAACGAGGTCATCAAGCGGGTCGCCAAGGGGCTCTCCGAGGAGGCCGGCAACCTAACCATGTTCAATGTGGCTGACCGCCTGGAGTCGGTGATGTGGGAGATCAAGAAGATGTTCCCCAATCTGGACTGGTTCTCCGCCGTCTCCTACAACCAGATGGGCGTGCCCACCGACATGTTCACCCCCCTGTTCGTCATCTCCCGCGTCTCCGGCTGGGGTGCCCACGTGATCGAACAGCGGGAGGACGGCAAGATCATCCGGCCTTCGGCGAACTATACCGGGCCTGAGAACCGCACGTTCGTGCCGATCGAAGAAAGGGGCTGACCTGTGGAGTGTTAAGTTTTTAGTCATGAGTTTTGAGTTGGGGGAGTGCACTTTGCGCACCTGTTTGTCTCCCCCTCTCCCGCGAGGGGAGAGAGGACGTGCTTTTCGAGCGCATAGCAAACATCCAATCTGGTTGCCGATGCAAGCTGTCGGGTTAGCGCTGTTCCTGATCCGTGCATTCCCTCTCCCCTCGCGGGAGAGGGCCAGGGAGAGGGGGGATAAAAAACTCTGAGCGCAGCGAACACCTCCACTCAAAACTAAAAACTAAAAACTAAAAACTCACAACTCAAAACCAATCATTGATTCGTGCAAGCACAGCGACCGAGACTCCCCATGAACACAGAATACAGAAAACCACTGCCCGGTACCGACCTGGACTACTTCGACACCCGAGCCGCGGTGGAGGCGATCCGACCCGGTGCCTACGACACCCTCCCCTACACCTCGCGGGTGCTGGCGGAACAGCTGGTGCGCCGCTGCGATCCGGCCCTGCTCGAAGAGGCCCTTAAGCAGATCGTCGAGCGCAAACGGGATCTCGACTTCCCCTGGTATCCGGCGCGTGTGGTCTGTCACGACATCCTCGGACAGACCGCGCTGGTGGATCTGGCCGGCCTGCGTGACGCCATCGCCGACAAGGGAGGCGACCCAGCCCAGGTCAATCCGGTGGTGCCGACCCAGCTCATCGTCGACCATTCGCTGGCCGTCGAGGCGCCAGGTTTCGATCCCGATGCCTTCGAGAAGAACCGGGCCATCGAGGACCGCCGCAACGAGGACCGTTTCCACTTCATCGACTGGACCAAGACCGCCTTCGACAACGTGGATGTGATTCCCGCCGGCAACGGCATCATGCATCAGATCAATCTGGAGAAGATGTCGCCGGTGATCCAGGCACGTGCCGACGAAAACGGCAGGCTCGTGGCCTTCCCCGACACCTGCGTGGGCACCGACAGCCACACCCCCCACATCGACTCCCTCGGAGTAATCGCCATCGGCGTCGGCGGATTGGAGGCTGAAACCGTGATGCTCGGCCGCCCTACCATGATGCGGCTGCCGGAGATCGTCGGCGTGAAGCTCACCGGCAAACGCAAGCCCGGCATCACCGCCACCGACATCGTGCTGGCCCTGACCGAGTTCCTGCGCAACGAGAAGGTGGTCTCCGCCTGGCTCGAGTTCTTCGGCGAGGGGGCTGCGAGCCTGACCCTCGGCGACCGCGCCACCATCTCCAACATGACCCCTGAGTTCGGCGCCTCCGCCGGCCTGTTCTACATCGACCGCCAGACCCTCGACTATCTGAAGCTGACCGGTCGCACGCCGGAGCAGGTGGCCTTGGTGGAGAGCTATGCCAAGACCGCCGGTCTCTGGGCCGACGACCTGAAAGGCACCGTGTACGAACGGGTGCTGGAATTCGATCTCTCCCAGGTGGACCGCACCATGGCCGGCCCCTCCAATCCCCACCGCCGCCTGCCCACCAGCGCCCTGCACGAGCGCGGCATCGCGGTGGACCTGGACAAGGCACTGGCCGAAGAGCAGGCGGGTAAGATGCCCGACGGCGCCGTGATCATCGCCGCCATCACCAGCTGCACCAACACCTCCAACCCACGCAACCTGGTGGCCGCCGGGCTGCTGGCGCGCAAGGCCAACGAGCTGGGTCTGATGCGCAAGCCCTGGGTGAAGTCCTCCCTCGCCCCGGGCTCCAAGGTGGCAAAGCTCTACCTGGAAGCCTCGGGCCTGCTGCCGGAGTTGGAGAAACTCGGCTTCGGCATCGTCGCCTACGCCTGCACCACCTGCAACGGCATGAGCGGCGCGCTGGACCCCAAGATCCAGCAGGAGATCATCGAGCGTGATCTCTACGCCACCGCCGTGCTCTCGGGCAACCGCAACTTCGACGGCCGCATCCACCCCTACGCCAAGCAGGCCTTCCTCGCCTCGCCGCCGCTGGTGGTGGCCTACGCCATCGCCGGTACGGTGCGTTTCGACATCGAGAAAGATATCTTGGGCCGGGACAAGGACGGCAACCCGATCACCCTGGAAGAGATCTGGCCCAGCGACGAGGAGATCGACGCCATCGTCAGCGAGTACGTCAAGCCGGAGCAGTTCCAGCAGATCTACACCCCCATGTTCGCGGTGAAGACGGCGGAGGCGGCCCAGAGCCCACTCTACGACTGGCGCCCCCAGAGCACCTACATCCGTCGCCCGCCCTACTGGGAAGGGGCGCTGGCCGGTGAGCGGACCCTCAAAGGCATGCGTCCGCTGGCGGTGCTGGGCGACAACATCACCACCGACCACCTGTCGCCCTCCAACGCCATCCTACCTACCAGCGCGGCGGGCGAGTATCTGGCGAAAATGGGTCTGCCGGAGGAGGACTTCAACTCCTACGCCACCCATCGCGGCGACCACCTCACCGCCCAGCGTGCCACCTTTGCCAACCCGAAGCTGCTCAATGAGATGTGCCGCGACGACAACGGCGAGATCATCCAGGGCTCGCTGGCGCGGCTGGAGCCGGAAGGCGAGCAGATGCGCATGTGGGAAGTGATCGAAACCTACATGGCGCGCAAACAGCCTCTGATCATCGTCGCCGGCGCCGACTACGGCCAGGGCTCCTCCCGGGACTGGGCCGCCAAGGGCGTGCGCCTGGCCGGAGTGGAGGCGATCCTGGCCGAAGGCTTCGAGCGCATCCACCGCACCAATCTGGTGGGCATGGGCGTGCTGCCGTTGGAGTTCAAGCCGGGCGAGAACCGTAAGACCTATGCCATCGACGGCAGCGAGACCTTCGACGTGGTCGGCGAGCCCGCGCCCCGCGCCGATCTCCGCGTGATCATGCATCGCCGCAACGGCGAGACAGTGGAGATTCCGGTCACCTGCCGCCTCGACACCGCCGAGGAGGTCTCGGTCTACGCCGCGGGCGGCGTGCTGCAGCGCTTCGCCCAGGACTTTCTGGAGGCGGGGGCGGCTTGATGGCATATTCCCCTTTTCCGCCTGATTTACCCCCTCTCCCCCGGCCCCTCTCCCACAAGGGGAGAGGGGAGTGTAGCGACCACCGGTTCACCCGCCGATGGAACCGCTCCGGTCCCCCTCTCCCCTCGTGGGAGAGGGGTTAGGGGAGAGGGGGGTGATGCGACCACCGGCTCACCTGCGGATAAAACCGCTCCTGTCCCCCTCTCCCCTTGTGGGAGAGGGGTTAGGGGAGAGGGGGAGAAGCCTGCCAGGAATCCCACACAACCGCTCATCAAGGAAGATGACCATGAATCAGAGAGATTTCGCCAAGACGCTGCGTCAAAACATGACCGATGCCGAAAGGCTTTTATGGAAACACCTGCGCGCCCACCGTTACTTGGGTCAGAAGTTTCGCCGTCAGCAACCCATCGGGCCCTACATCGTGGATTTCGTGCACTTCGGGGCGCGACTGATCATCGAATGCGATGGCGGACAGCACAATGAAAACCCGGCCGATAAACGACGGGATGCCTGGCTTCAGGCGCAAGGATTTCATGTCCTGCGTTTCTGGAACCATGACATCCTGCACCCGACGGAATCCGTCCTCTCCACCATCTTCGACATTCTGACTCCCCTCTCCCCTAACCCCTCTCCCACAAGGGGAGAGGGGGACAGAGCGGGCTCACCCCACCGAAGCCAGACCAATGGCTCCACTCCCCTCTCCCCTCTCCCCTCGCGGGAGAGGGGCCGGGGGAGAGGGGGTCAAAGACAGCAGACCGGCGCCAAAGCCACCGAAGCCGACAAAACCCAACCGGTGAACGGACAACATCGAACGACGAAGCACAATCACGAGTAGACACCCCATGAACCACGCACCCCAAATCCGAATCCCCGCCACCTATATGCGTGGCGGCACCAGCAAGGGCGTCTTTTTCAACCTTGCAGATCTACCGCAAGCCGCCCAGGCCTCGGGCGCGGCCCGCGACAAACTTCTGCTGCGCGTCATCGGCAGCCCCGACCCCTACGGCAAGCACACCGACGGCATGGGCGGCGCCACCTCCAGCACCAGCAAAACGGTGATCCTGGCCAGGAGCGACAAGCCCGACCACGAATGTGGACTACCTGTTCGGGCAAGTCTCCATCGACAAGCCCTTCGTCGACTGGAGCGGCAACTGCGGTAATCTCACCGCCGCAGTGGGCTCGTTTGCCATTGCCAGCGGTCTGGTGGACAAGTCACGCATCCCCGATAACGGTATCGCCGTGGTGCGCATCTGGCAGAAGAATATCGAAAAGACCATCGTCGCCCATGTGCCGATCAGCGACGGCCAGGTGCAGGAGACCGGCGATTTCGAGCTCGACGGCGTCACCTTTCCGGCCGCCGAGGTGAAGATCGAATTCATCAGCCCGGTGGACCCCAGCGAGGCCATGTTTCCCACCGGTAATCTGGTGGACGAACTGGAAGTCCCCGGCATCGGCAGCTTCCAGGCCACCCTGATCAACGCCGGCATCCCCACCATTTTCCTCAACGCCGCCGACATCGGCTACACCGGCACCGAACTGCAGGGCGCCATCAACGAGGACCCGACGGCGCTGCAGCGCTTCGAGACCATACGCGCCTATGGCGCCATCAAAATGGGATTAATCGAAAAACTGGAGGAAGCGGCTGCCCGACAGCACACACCAAAGGTCGCCTTCGTGTCACCCCCCGCCGACTACGCCGCCTCCAGCGGCAAGGCGATCCAGGCCGGCGACATCGACCTCAACGTGCGGGCCCTCTCCATGGGCAAGCTACACCACGCCATGATGGGCACCGCGGCAGTCGCCATCGGCACCGCCGCCGCCATCCCCGGCACCCTGGTCAACCTAGCCGCCGGCGGCGGCGAACGCGAGTCGGTCACCTTCGGCCACCCCTCCGGCACCCTCAAGGTGGGCGCGGCGGCCAGCGCGCGGGACGGCAACTGGATCGTCGAGAAGGTGGTGATGAGCCGCAGTGCGCGCATCCTGATGGAAGGCTGGGTGCGTATCCCAGGAGATGCGTTCTAAGGTATTTCAGCCATCCTGAATCACCGGTATGCCGGACAAAGCACTGCGCCATTCACACAGGAATGGCGCAGCCAGCTGGAGCGAAGTCCGAAATGAACGGTTATGCCTGCGTGCTCAGTCGCCTTGCAACACCAACCCCAATGAGACCAAGTAACATCAAGGCATAGACTGACGGCTCGGGGACCACGTTCCACTGCCCGGTTGCGCTGTAACCATAGTCACCGCCATCGTGGAACGCGAAGCCGACGTACGAGGCGTACTCTGTTGGTCCTTGTTCTGCCATTGGATCCGAATACCAACCGATTTCATCACCGGCAATGGTCCTGAAGAACAAATCACTGGGTGTATGCAGTTGCTGATCCGAGTCGATATGGAAGGGTGTCGTACCGCCACCGCGTTGGGTCATATTCTCATCTGTGTAGAGATAGACCCCATGGTCCGTATCGATTTTGAGATAGAAATCGATCACATCCACCGGATTGAAGGCAAACCAGCGGGTTGCCGCTTCATCACTGATCTCCCACATGCTCTCCACGCTGTTGACTCCGGCCCCCAATTTAATCGTCTTCCATTGCACCAACACATTTGCAGAGACACCAAGGGGTAAGATCAGAAGAAGACCCAAAAACCAATTCATGATTCCGTTGCGTGTTTTCATTTCACTGCTCCGTTGTGAATTGAGAATGCCATTGACCCCCTTCCATCATTCAAGCAATAAGGCTGCCGAAACAGATTCCCGGCCGTTTTTGGAGGGTTCGTTTACGGGGGGGCACCAGGCTGCCGCCGATGAAGGTCAGATCGGATGCCCCCCAGAAAAAGTGTCAGCGCGACCACGGAGTCACTCAGAAAGACCAACTTCTCTGCGTCGCAGGGATGCTGTCCGCCGCGACGCACCAGAGGGAAGCCGGTCTCTCACACAGGAATGGCGCAGCCAGCTGACGCGAGGTCCGCAATGATCGGCTATGCCTGCGCTTTCAGTCGTCTTGCCATGCCAATCCCGATGAGACCAACCAACATCAAGGCGTAGATCGGCGGCTCGGGGACCACGTTCCACTGGCCGATTGCGCTGCGCAGCACATACTCATCGCCATCTTTGAATTCAAACCTGAGAAACGAGGCATAGGGTGACGGATTGAAAGGATCCAGTGGATCCGAATACCAACTGATGACGTGGCCGGCTGTGGTCTCAAAGCCCACGTCACTCGGTGTATGCAGTTGCATGTCCGGGTCGATTTGGAAAGGTGTCGTACCGCCGCCGATCTGGCTCATGTTCTCATCTGTGAAGAGGTAGGCCCCATCGACCGTATCGATTTTGAGGTAGAAATCGATCACATCCATTGGATTGAAGCCGAACGAACTGGCTGCCGCGGCATCGCTAATCTCCCACATGCTCTCCACACTGTTGACACCAGCCCCCAGTTCAACCGTCTGCCATTCCACCATCACATTCGCAGAAGCACCGAAGGGTAAGATCAGAAAAAGACCCATAATCCAATTAATGATTCTGTTGCGTGGTTTCATTTCAACGCTCCTTTGTGAGTGAGAGTTCTATCAACTCCCTTCCATAGATAAAGCAATTAAAATACCGAAATTAATTCCTGGACGTTTTTCAGATAGTTAATATTTACGACTGATGGGGTGTGCTTGGATGGTGTAAAAGTCCCCGACACTCTTGAACATCGAGTTCTTTCGCTTTCGATATTCAAAAATAAAATCGCCGGCCTGTTTGTGCGCCTCTCACCGAGTCGATCGGGACGAGCCGGACCCACAAAGCGCATGCAAGGCTATAAATTCAGGTTATGGGTCGAGGGCAACAGAAGCTTGTCGACCAGCTGCATGAGGCGTTCCAACGCACCACGATTCCTGTCCACCAACGCCAACCCCGTCTCGCCGATCCGACTGCGTTCGCTGGCATCACCGAGCCAGACGATGACCTGTGTCGCCAAGGCATCGACCGACTCGACTTGCACCGCCGCTCCCTGAGCAAGAAACAGTTCACTGATCTCGCTGAAGTTGAACATGTGGGGACCGAACACCACCGCCACGCCCTGGGCCGCCGCCTCGAGGATGTTGTGACCGCCGTGGGGCACCAGACTGCCACCGATGAAGGCCAGATCGGATGCCCCCATGAACAGGGTCAGCTCGCCCATGGAGTCACCCAGAAACACCGCCGTGTTTTCGTCGCAGGGACGCTGTTCGCTGCGTCGCACCAGTGGAAAGCCCGCCTCCTCCACCAGTTGCGCGACACGATCGAAACGCTCCGGATGGCGGGGCACCAGCACCAGCAGGGCGTCCTCGAACCTTGACCGCACGGCGGCGTGGGCTTGCAGGACCAACTCGTCCTCACCCTCATGGGTACTGGCTGCCAACCAGACCGGACGCTGACCGCCCCAGTCGCGACGCATCACATCGGCCCGCTCCCGTAGGCTGCCGGGCAGATGGATATCGAACTTGATGCTGCCGGTCACCTTCACCTGTTCGGGACGGGCCCCCAGAGTCAGAAAGCGCTCGCCGTCGGCCTCCCCATGGGGGGCGATGAGCGTGATGTTGCGCAGGGCCTCGCGGGTCAGTGCGGCCACCCGGTGATAACCCCTGGCCGAACGCAGGGAAAGCCGCGCATTGGCCAGTAATATCGGTACCCCGGCCTGTTTGGCGTGGTGAATCAAATTGGGCCAGATCTCGGTCTCCACCAGGATCAACAGGCTGGGCTTGTAGCTGCGCAGAAAGCGGCGAACAACCCAGGGCAGATCGATAGGAGCGTAACGGTGTTCCACCTCGTCGCCGAACAGCGCCATGACCCGCTCGGCCCCGGTGGGGGTCGCCGTGGTGATCAGCACCGGCCGCTCGGGATAACGCTCCAGCAACTGCTGCACCAGGCGTGATATCGCCAGCACCTCACCCACCGAGACCGCGTGCACCCAGATCACACCCTGTCGCGTCGGCTGATCGAACAGGCCGAAACGCTCATGCCAGCGTTCTCTGTAGGCGGGCGACTTGAAACCCCGCCAATAGAGCCGCAGCAGATAGAGCGGAATCAGTAGTGTGAAGAGAACGGTGTAGAGGTAACGCATGGGTTCCGGCCAGCATGAACGGTGAGATCCCCAACCCAGTGCACAGCTTGCGATAGAGCGCCTTCTGCTACCCACCGCACCTGCCCGACACGTTCTGAATCAATACGGTCGTGTCGGACGGTTCGGAAGCCAAATGAAGTCAGATCACCCGGACGATGAAGATCTTGTAAAAAAACAGTGTATGAGTGTACGCGATTCCGCTGCCGGATAAGAGACCCGCAGGGAGCAGGGTAGTCATCAGGCCGGTTCGCTATGGCGGGCAGATCGTCCTATACTGCTTTGCCGTTGCTAACAGCTGAATCAGCCACACCGCCGCTCACCCCGTGTCGTCAAAACCCAAGCGCTCATCCTCCGCCCTCCGTTACTGGCCCACCCATGCCGGGCTGGGACTGTTATGGCTGATCTGCCAGGGCCTGCCCTATGCCGTCATCGTGAAGCTGGGAAACTGGCTGGGGCGTCGAGTGATGCGTCTCTCCGAGCGCCGCCGTCATATCGCGGAAACCAATCTGGCGCTCTGCTTTCCTGACCAGAGCGCGGCGCAGCGGGGCGACCTGTTGCGGCGCCATTTCGAAGCCCTGGGGGTCGGCATGCTGACTACCGGCATGGCCTGGTGGTCAAGCGACCGGCGCCTACGCAAGCGGGTAACCATAGAAGGCCTGCACCACCTGGAGCAGGCCATGGCCCGGGGCAAGGGTGCCATTCTGCTCAGCGCCCACTTCTCCGACCTGGAGATGAGCGGGCGGCTGCTCAGTCTCTTCCACCCCTTTGCCGTGATGTACCGCCCGCATGAGAACCCGGTGATCGAGCAGGCCTTCCGGCGCAACCGGGAGCTGCGCTTCAGCGCCGCCATCCCCCGTGGTGAGGCACGTCAGGTGATCAGGACCCTGAAACAGAATCAGGCGGTGTGGTACGCACCAGATCAGAGCTACAGCGATCCCAACAGCAGCCTGGTCCCCTTCTTCGGTGTCCCCGCTTCCACCAATCTGGGCACCTCAAGAATGGCCAAGGTCAGCGGCGCGCCCGTACTGCCTTTTTTCGGGTACCGGTTAGCGGGAAGCCGGGGCTATCGCCTGGTGATCCATCCGCCACTCGCCGATTTTCCGAGCGACGATCTGGCTGCCGATGCCGCCCGCATCAACAGTGTCATCGAGGCGGCGGTGCACGAGGCTCCCGAGCAGTACTTCTGGGTCCACCGGCGGTTCAAGAACCGTCCTGGACTGCCCGACCCCTACTAGAGAGTTTTTAGTGTTGAGTTTTGAGTTGGCGGAGCCTCACTGAGATTCCTGTGCGCTTAGGTTGCGGCTTTTACTACAGGGAATTCAGGGGGCGCATTAAAAAAGGGCCGTGAGCGAAGCGAACTCATCCACTTAAAACTCAAAACGCATCACTCAAAACTTCCTCCAACAGTCGCACGTTGGTGCTCAGATGGTCCGGGTTGATGGTGCCCACGATCATGCTGCTGACGCCGGGTTGCGAGAAGATAAACTCCATGGAGCGGCGCACCCCCTCCTCGCCGGCCACATGACCGCTCATCAGGCCCTTCTTGATCAGCACGCCCTTGCCCTGCTCCGCCGCCGCCTGCAACACCGGTAGTTCCTCGTTGTAGTCGAGATTGCAGGTCGCCATCACCAGGTCGCAGCGCGCCACCACCTGCAGACCGCCCTCCAACGTTTTGCTCGACATGCCGATGGCCCTGACCTTGCCCTCCCGTTGCAGATCCCGCAGGGTCTCCAGCACCGGTTCCCGCTCCAGGATCGCCAGATCGTCCCCGTGCGAATGGATCAGCACCACGTCGAGATAGTCGGTACGCAGGCGCCTCAGGCTGCGCTCCACCGAAGCGCGGGTGTGCTCGGCCGAGAAGTCGAAGCGGGAGACGCCTTCCTCGAAAATCTCTCCCACCTTGGTGACGATGACCCACTGCTGGCGGCTGCCGGGCAGTAGCTGGCCGAGGCGCTCCTCGCTGGTGCCGTAGGCCGGTGCGGTGTCGATCAGGTTGATGCCGAGGTCGGCAGCCTGGGCGAGCAGGCGGCCGACCGCCGCATCATCAGGAATCTGAAAACCGGTGGGGTACTTCACCTGCTGGTTGCGGCCGAACTTGACCGAACCCAAGCCCAGGGGGCTGACATCTATACCCGTCGAACCGAGCGGTCTCAGATCCATTGTTCATCTCCTTCCCAGGGCAACAGCGCCGGTACCGGCGCCGCGAGATCCAACGTAACCGCCCCATTGGCACTCGGTTGCACAGCTTGTTCCTGCAGCCTCTCGAGCACCTGGGACGCCAGCCTCGGGGCGAAGGCGAGCTTGGTCGGCCAGGCTACCATCAGACCCTCCTCCGCATGCAGATAGCTGGTGTCGGGACGGCGCCCACCCGGCTGCCGCGGCTCCGCCCGGTCGATCGCCAGGGTGCGCCAGGCCAGATCAGTCAGCTCCACCCAGGGCAGCAGTTCCGCCAGCTCCCGCTTCGCCGCCTTCACCTGGGCCTCGGGCGCCAAGCCGACGCCCTGTTCGGCCACGTCGCCGCCCAGATACCAGACCGTCTCGCCACCCTCAGCGGGATAGCTGGTGACGGTCAGCCGGGGATTGGCGCTGGCGCCCAGGCAGTGGGCGTAGAGGGGCGGCAGCTTGCCGCGCGCCATCACCATCTGCAGCGGCCGGCGCTGCATGGCCGGCTGCGGCCGCTCGAGCCGCCGCAGCAGGGCCTGGTTGCCGGCGCCGGCGGCCAGCACCGTGCAGCGGGTCTCCAGCGTCTGCCAATGGCCAGAGAGCCCGCGCAGACGGAATCGGCCGGGGGTGTCGAACGAGAGTCCGTCCGGCCAGGAATAGGCAAAGGCATGTTCGCCATACTGGCGGGTCAGGGTCGCGACCAGGGAGGCGGTATCGAGCACCGGCTCGTCGAGACGGTAGACGACCCCTTTGAATGCGGGATAGCGAAACAGCGCGGGGCGCTCATCGCCTGTGATCTCCCGCACCCGGCTCTCCATCACCTTGCCGGCGAAGAAACCGGCCATGCGGGAGACCAGTCCCGCCGTTGACCAGAGGAACTGGTGGTCGGAGAGCACCCGTGCATCGCTCAGGTCGAGTTCGCCGTCGCCCTCCAGGCAGGCGCGCCAGATGCCGGGCATCGCCTTGATCGCCTGGGAGGAGCCGGTGAGCTTGCCGGTGAGGGCGTACTTGGTACCGCCGTGAATGATGCCCTGGGAGGCCAGGGTCTGTACCCCGCCGATGCCGTCCGACTCCAGCAGGATGGCCGAGTAGCCGGCATTACGCAGGCGGCCCAGCAGCCAGAGTCCGGCGATGCCGCCGCCGAAGACGGCCACATCGACGCGGACAGGATCGGCTTTGGACTCAGCGGCCAAGAGCGTCACTGATCCCGGGCGCGAATCTCGCGGATCAGCCCGGTGGTGGAGACGTTGTCCACATAGGACATCACCATCACCTTGCCGCCGTTCTCGCGCACGCAGCGGGCACCCGGGATATCGTCAGGCACGTTGTCGCCCCCCTTGACGAGAAAATCGGGCTTGAGGCGGCAGATCAGCCGCTCCGGCGTCTCCTCGCTGAAAGGCACCACCCAGTCGACACAGGCCAGCGCCGCGAGCACGGTCATGCGCCGCTCCAAGGTGTTCACCGGACGATCGGCCCCCTTCAGCTGACGTACCGTCTCGTCCACGTTGACCGCCACCACCAGGCGGTCGCCGACACGGCTCGCCTGTTCCAGGTAGGTCACGTGACCGGCATGCAGGATGTCGAAGCAGCCGTTGGTGAAGACCAGGCTCTCGCCCTGCAGGCGGGCCATCTGCGCCAGACGCATCAGCTCCTCTTCGCTGACCACGCCGCGGTGGGTGACGTGTTGCTCCAGCAGGGCCGCCTTGAGTTCGTCCACGCTGACCGAGGCGGTGCCCAGTTTGCCCACCACCACGCCGGCGCCCAGATTGGCCAGGTGGGTCGCCGCGTCCATGGGCAGGCCTGCCGCCAGGCCGGCTGCCAGCACCGAGATCACAGTGTCGCCGGCGCCGGTGACGTCGAACACCTCGCGCGCATGGGTCGGCATGTGGCGCGGGGCCTGGCCGCGCTGCAGCAGGCTCATGCCGTGCTCGCCGCGGGTGATCAGCAGGGCCTCCAGTTCGTACTGGATCATCACCTCTTCGCCGCGACGCACCATCTCCTCCTGGTCCTTGCACTCGCCGGCCATCGACTCGAACTCGCTCAGATTAGGGGTGACCAGGGTCGCCCCCCGGTAGCGCTCGAAATCCCGCACCTTGGGATCCACCAGCACCCGCTTGCCCTTCTCACGGGCCGCCTGGATGAAACCCTGGGTGTTCTGCAGCGTGCCTTTGTTGTAGTCGGAGAGCACCACCAGGTCGCACTCCGGCAGCAGCGCCTTGTAACGGGTCATCAACGCCTCACTGCTGTCGAAGGGAAAGCCGTCCTCGAAATCGAGCCGGATCAACTGCTGGTTGCGGCTGATGATGCGCAGTTTGGTGATGGTGGGAAAACCCTCCAGCCGGTCGAAACTGCAGCTTACGCCGGCGGCGTCGAGCATCCGCTCCAGCGCCTCGCCCGGTTCGTCCCGGCCCACCAGTCCGGTTAGCGTCACGCCTCCCCCCAGCGCGGCGATGTTCAGCGCCACGTTGCCGGCGCCGCCGGGACGGTTTTCGTCATCGCTGACGCGCACCACCGGTACCGGCGCCTCGGGCGAGATGCGGCCGGTGTCACCGTGCCAGTAGCGGTCGAGCATGATGTCGCCGACCACCAGAATGCGGGTCTGATCGAAGGAAGGAATATCGATGGACATGTCGGGTCTATTCGCGGAAAAAAACGGCCTGTATGGTAACACGATCCCCCCGCTTTCTGGCGATCGGGCCGGGTGATGCGTAAAATCACCGCTGGCAGCACACCACCCAAGGGACAGTCGCAGGCATCCACGCAATCCATGACCAGTAAACAACTCTACCTTCGCCTGCTCGGCTATGTACGTCCCTACCGCAAGATCTTTGCCCTCTCGATCCTGTTCACCGTCATCCTGGCGCTGACCCAACCCCTGCTGGCGGCCCTGTTCAAACCGCTGTTGGACGGCAGTTTCGTGGAGAAGGACCTGGAGACGATCCGGCTCATGCCGTTGGCGCTGATCGGTCTCTTCATCCTGCGCGGCATCATGACCTACAGCGGCACCATCGCCATCCAATGGGTCGCCAACAAGGTGATCATGGATCTGCGCAACGCCATGTTCGAGCAGCTGATGACCCTGCCCAACCGCTACTACGACGATCACCCCACGGGTACCATCCTGTCCAAGATCACCTTCAACGTACAGCAGGTGGCTTCCGCCTCCACCGATGTGCTGATCGTGCTGGTGCGGGACTCGCTCTCGGTACTCGGCCTGCTGGCCTGGATGCTCTACCTGGATTGGCGGCTAACCCTTTCCATCCTCATCATCGGTCCCCTCATCGGCCTGCTGGTCAACGCCATCAGCAAGCGGTTGCGCCGCCTCAGCGGATCGATCCAGGAGACCATGGGCGAGATGACCCATGTGCTGGAGGAGAGCATCCAGGGCAACAAGGTGGTCAAGCTGTTCGGCGGCCAGGAGTACGAGCGTAAACGCTTTGCCGAGATCACCAACTGGCTGCGCCGCTTTCGCATGAAGCGCAGCATGGCGGCCGCGCTCGCTTCGCCCGCCGGTCAGCTGATCATGGTGTTCGGTCTCGCCGGGGTGGTCTACTACGCCTCCATGCAGTCGCTGGCCGATCAATTCACGGTCGGCAGCTTCGTCTCCTTTATCGGCGCCCTGGCCATGACCATGTCGCCGGTGAAAAACCTGATCCGCATCAACGAGCAGCTGCAACCGGGGCTGGCCGCCGCCGAGAGTGTGTTCGAACTGGTCGACCAGGAGCCCGAGGAGGACCGGGGTGAGACCAACCCGGGACGGGTGCAGGGCCGTATCGAGTTCGAGCGGGTCAGCTTCCACTATATGGGCTCTTCGCGAGCGGCCATCGACGACATCTCCCTGACCATCGAGGCCGGCGAGCGGGTCGCCCTGGTCGGCCCCTCGGGCGGCGGCAAGAGCACCATCGCCAACCTGATTCCCCGCTTCTACAACCTGAGCGAGGGAGCGATCCGCATCGACGGCATCAATCTGCAGACCATGACCCTGAAGGACCTGCGGCGCAACATCGCCCTGGTCAGCCAGGAGGTGCTGCTGTTCAACGACAGCGTGGAAGCCAACATCGCCTATGGCGAGATGCGCGGGTTGCCTAGATCCAAGGTGGTGGAGGCGGCGCAAGCGGCCTACGCCATGGACTTCATCGAGAAGATGCCGGAAGGGCTGGACACCCTGATCGGCGAGAAGGGGGTGCGGCTCTCCGGCGGTCAGCGGCAGCGGCTGGCCATCGCCCGCGCCCTGCTCAAGGATGCGCCGATCCTGATCATGGACGAGGCCACCTCGGCGCTGGACAACGAGTCGGAGCGCAATATCCAGCAGGCCCTGGAGACCCTGACCCACAACCGCACCACCCTGATCATCGCCCACCGTCTCTCCACCATCGAGAATGCCGACCGCATCCTGGTCATCGAGGGCGGACGTATCGTGGAGCAGGGTGCGCATGACCAGCTGATGCAGCAGCATGGCGTCTACCGGCGCCTGTATGAAACCCAACTCACCAGCGAAGCGGCCGCCTCATGAGCCGGGTCGAGCGGGAGATCGACTTCTCGAACCTGCAGCGGGTGCTCGTCATCAAGCTGCGCCACCATGGCGACGTGCTGCTCACCTCACCGCTGTTCGCCCTGCTCAAATCCCGCTATCCCCAGCTCGAGATCGACGCCCTGGTCTACCGGGATACCGAGCCCATGCTGGCCGGGCATCCGGACATTCGCACCATCCACTGTATCGACAAGTCGTGGAAGCGGCTGGGGACGCGCGGCCACCTGGCGCGCGAGTTCGGTCTCATGCGGACGCTGAAGGCACAGGGCTACGATCTGATCATCCACCTTACGGAGAGCTGGCGCGGCGCCATCCTCAGCCGCTATCTGAAACCGCGCTACGCCATCAGCCGCCGCTACGGCTCCCGACGTTCGAAACTCTGGCTCAACAGCTTCACCCACCACTACAGCGCCCCCGGCGGCAACCGCCGCCATATGGTGGAGATCCACCTGGACGCCCTGCGCCATCTCGGTCTTCACCCAGCGGAAGACGAGAAGCGGTTACAGGCGGTGGCGGGCAGCGACGCCGAAATCAGCCTGACGGAGAAGCTGAACGCCCTGGCGCCACCCTGGATCGTCATCCATCCCACCTCCCGCTGGCTCTTCAAGTGTTGGCGCGAGTCCTCCATGTCAGAGCTGATCGAACGGCTGGCCTCGCAGGGCCGCCGCATCGTCATCACCGCCGGTCCCGATCCCCGCGAACTGGCAATGGTGGAGCGGATCCTGGCCCGGGTGACCCAACCCGTCACCAACCTGGCGGGCGCGCTCAGCCTCAAGGAGCTGGTGGCGGTGATCGGACGCGCCGAACTCTTCATCGGCGTCGATTCGGTGCCGATGCACATCGCCTCCGCCACGCAGACGCCCACGGTGGTCCTGTTCGGCCCCAGCGGCGAGCACGAATGGGGCCCCTGGCAGAACCGGGCAAAGGTGATCACCTCCTCCCACCCCTGTCGCCCCTGCGGTCAGGACGGCTGCGGTGGCGGTAAGGTCAGCGAGTGTCTGACAAGCATCGAGACCGGACGCGTGCTGGAGGCCGCCGAGGCACTGCTCGATGGCTGACAGAGCGCTGCGTATCGCCCTCATCCGGCGCAGCTATCGCCCGGACGGCGGCGCGGAGCAGATCATGAGCCGCACCCTCGACGGCCTGCGGGTCTATGGTGATCTCGATCTCTCGCTGATCTGCGAAAAGTGGCAGCAGCGCGATGGCGTTCATCACTTTCCGATATCCCGCAAAGGTCTGGGCCGGGTGGCCAGACACCGTCACTTCGTGCAACAGGTCAGCGCCATCCTGCGCAGCCGGGAATTCGATCTGGTGCAGAGCAACGAGCGCCTGCCCGGCTGCTCCCTCTATCGCGCCGGCGACGGGGTGCATGCCCAGTGGCTGGCGCGCCGTGCCGCCATCGCCTCGCCGCTGCAGCGGCTGTGGCTGCGCATCAGTCGCTTTCACCGCTACATGCTGGAGACCGAACGGGCGATGTTCACCCATCCGGCGCTGCGGCGGGTGATCTGTATCTCGCAGATGGTGCGGGACGACATCCAGCGTCACTACCCGGTCGATGCCGACAAACTACGGGTCATCTACAACGGCATCGACCTGCAGCGCTTCTCACCGGCAGCCAACGCACAGACGCGGCAAGGTCTGCGTGACGAGCTGGGGCTGAGTTCCGCTCCGCTACTGCTGTTTGTGGGCTCCGGCTTCGAACGCAAGGGACTGGCCCAGCTGCTGCATGCCCTGTCTGCGCAGGGCAGCGACTGGCACCTTGCGGTGATCGGCCGCGACAAGCATCAGGCGCGTTACCGACGCCTGGCCGAGCGCCTGGGGCTGCAGCAGCGGGTCCGCTTCGCCGGCGTGGTGCCCGATGTCACTCCCTACTACCGCTGCGCCGATCTGCTGGTCCACCCCTGTCTCTACGAACCCTTCGGCAATGTAGTGCTGGAGGCGCTGGCCTGCGGCCTCGGCGTGGTGACCAATCAATACTGCGGCGCGGGCGAGTTGATCGAGAGCGGGATTAATGGTCAGCGCTACGATGCGGACACCGACGAGGCCCTGGTGCAGGCCCTGGAACTGGCCCGTTCCGGCTACGACAGCTATCGCGATGCCGCCCGTGCCAGCGCCGAACAACACCCCATCGAGCGCATGGTGGAGGCGATGCTTGCGCTCTATCGCGAACTGCTCGAAGTGAAGGCGGGAACGCCGGTTTGAGCCGCCTGCCCGCACGCCTGCTCACCTTCGGCCGGGTCGGCCTGCAGGCCCTCGGCCATTTTCGCCGGCGCGCCCCGGCAACCCCCGGGCGTATTCTGATCGCCCACCACCTGCTGCTCGGCGACACCCTGATGCTAACCCCGCTGCTGGCCAAACTGAGGCAGCAATACCCCAGGGCCGAGATCGCCATGAGCATGCAGAAGGCGATCGCTCCGCTCTATACTGGCCGCCCCTACGGAGTAGAGCCGCTACCCTTTCATCCGGCCGATCGCCGTTCGCTCTCCCGCTTGTTCGCCAGCGGCCCCTACGACCTGGCGCTGGTACCCGGAGACAACCGCTATAGCTGGCTCGCCTATGCCATGGGTGCCCGCTGGATCGTCGCCTTCGACGGCGACCGGCCGGGCTACAAGAGCTGGCCGGTGGACGAACTCCATGGCTATCCGCAGACGCCGACGCCCTGGCCGGATGCCAATTGCGGTTTGATCCCAGGCCCGATGCCGCCGCCCATGGCCGATGATGACTGGCCGCCACCCGCTGCCGCGCCGCTGCCGACCCTGCCCGAAAACTACGTGGTGTTCCATGTGGGCGCCAGCTCCGTGCTCAAGCTCTGGCCCGCCGAGCGCTGGCGGGCGCTGGCCGATCATGCCACTGCGAAGGGCTTGAGCCTAGTCTGGAGCGGCGGACCGGGCGAACAGCGCTATGTGGAGGCGGTCGATCCCGAGGGCCGCTTCCTGAGCCTGGCCGAAGCGCTCGACCTGGCCCAGCTCTGGCATCTTTTGAAAGGTGCCCGTGCCCTGGTCTGCCCCGATACCGGGGTGGCCCACCTGGGACGTATCGCCGCCACGCCGACCCTCGTGCTCTATGGCCCTGGCTCCGCCCAGCTCTACGGCGAAAGCCGCTTCTGGCGCTCCGACCGCTACCAGGCCCTGAGCGAGCCGATCGACTGCCGCGACCAGCCGCTGCTGTTCAAGCGGGAGATCCCCTGGGTGCGCCGCTGCGCCCGCAGCCCCCAACAGTGTCAACGACAGGCGGAGTGTATGCGACTGATCAGTCTGGAAACGGTGCGCCGACATTTCGACCGTCTGACTGCAATGAGCGGTTCGGGCACAGACCGTTAAGGTGGCTCAAGCCTGGCCACATCGCGCGCCATGGAAAGTCTGGCGCCTTTCGTCAAACCGTACCCCTACCCCCTCGTTGCGGACACCGGGCTTTATCGCCTGGCGATTGTTTCAAGTTCCGGTTAGATAGACGGACGGCAGCGCAACTTCGGGAAGCAGCTCCGGCAGTCCGCTATTGAGATCACGATAGTGGCTGTCGAGCAGAGGCCCCAGGGTCTCCAGCTGCGCTTTGAATCGCTCGCCCCCGGAGCTTCCGGAGACGAGCCCGGGCATCCAGTCGAGACTGCGGGTCAGCAGCTTGGGCCGGGTGTGGAGCAGATAGGCGAGGCGGTCATCCTTGTAACGCAGTCGCTGCAACAGCCGGCGGTACTCCTTCTGCGAAGAGTGGATCAGCCAGGAGAGTCCACAGGCGCGCAGGCGTCGAGCCAACACATCCAGCTCCTGGCAGCGGGCGATCGAAAAGCCCACGTTGGCACGTTCCTGTTTGACCAGGGCCGGGCGCTCCAATCCCAGGGAGTTTGCGATCTGCTGACACACCTGATCGGGACTGGCGACAAAGTCCTCATAGAAATAGACCTTCAACCGATCCTCCCCAAACAGGTTTGTGTAACCTCTGATCAGCGCCCCCCAATCCGCTCGCAGGGCATCGATCTTCAACAGGCCATCCTCGCCCCAGGGACGCTCGAAGCTTGCGAAGCGTCCCTCGCGATAGCCGAAGAGGGTGAAAGGATCCTGATAATCACCGGAGCCGATCGCCTGCCTGAACAGCGAGAAGAGCCAATCCGGCTGATACCGCAAAAACAGCAGGACCTCCGCCTCCGGCAACAACTCGTGCAGCAGCGAAGCATTTTCAGCATAGTTCTGGCAAAAATCGAACTGGCTGAATTTCTCATAGGAGAGCAGCAGGGTCGCCTGGGGATGCTGGCGTTGAAAGGTCGACAGTTCCGACACCAGTTGCCGCTTACAGGCGGCAAACAGCTCGGGGTGCTTCTCCCGCTCTTCGGCCAGCAGAAAGAGCGACCGGATACGCCCGCTGATCGGTGCCGGATTGTAGAAAAAACCGGGTTGTCGCCAAGCGGGAAAGACCTGCCCCTGGAGATAGGTGGTCGCCGTCTTGTGCAGCCCCACGTGGCAGACGATCTTCATGACATCGGTTGGGGCGCACTCTCAGGGCAAGTGTCGCCGCTCTGTGCGGACTGCATCCGATGGAGAAGGCCGGTAAAGATGCCGAGGTGGGCAAAGAAGAGCCAGAGGTTCGCCCCGGTAAAGAAATAGTCGAGACTGTTTTTCACAAACACCGCGACCAGCAGAGCAAAACCGGCCGACACGTACGGGAGCGCACCGGTCAGGTTCAGCCTGCGAAGCAGGAAGATGGTCGGAACACCGAAGATGGCGAACAGCACCACCAAGCCGAGCGGCCCCATCTGATCGAGATAACTCAGGACAATGTTGTGGGCGTGGTAGATTCTTGGGCCCATGTCCGGAATCGTCTGGTACCACAGGTGATCGGTCTCATGACCATAACCGGTTCCGGTGAATGGATTGTCGCCGAGCTTTTGCGCCACAGAGGTGTAGATGATCGAACGATCGTCGAAATAGCCGAGGCTGCGCCCTTTTACCCCGGCAACCTTGGCCGCCATGCCAACGGAGATGGCACCGATAACCATCAAGGCAATCACCGGCTTCCAATGCAAACGTCGCCGGTGATAGGCGCGGACAGCGACTGCTGCGACACCGGCACAGATCAGTGTCAGCCAGAATCCGCGACTGTGTGTCAGGTAGCCGCCCAAAACCAAGCCGGCCAGCGCAAAGAATGCCGCGCCGCGCAACAACCGGCGTTCGTTCCGAGTAGCGACAGCCAACAAGGGGATAAGGGTAATGGCGGTGGTGGCGTAATCGCCCAGCGCCGGAAGATAGCCATGCACCCACTGGTGGTTGGTCAAGACAGTCTGTACCGCAAGCCCCGTGAGTATGAAAGCATTGACGATGGTGGCCCAACTGAACACGGGAAAGGCACCCAGTCTTTGGGCCAGGGTGAAAAAGATGAAGTAGACCAGCGCCGAGCGGACGACTTCGTAGTTGATGGCGTCGACTGAGGCTGGGAAATCGACCGTTGTGAACAGAGACAGACCGGCGACGGAGAACCAGACGACGAAAAGCGGCGCCAGCGGCAATCGCTTGTCCTCGTGCTGCATCCAAAGCAGTGTCGCCAACCCCAGGGCCAGGACAATGGATATACTGCGGATGGCAGTGACATGTCCCAACGGCAGCACCATGAGGTAGATCGCCCCGCAGATCAGACCAATTTGGCCGAACAGTTCGGTGACGCGATTGGGTAGCGAAATCATCCCTCTCACTAGATCGGATCCTGTATTTTCATTAATTATCATGCTTGGCTACGAACTGAGACACCCAATTGATTCATAGCGATTCGTATCACCGGCGATAGACGCCACGGTCGCTTGCCGACGAGCTGCAACATTCACTGCCGATATGTGAGTCTTCGCCAGCCGGTAGAGTTCCTACCCGATAGGGCACCACCGCCGAAAGGTTGTTTTGCAAGCACTCCCATTGCCCTACCGGGGCAACGCTACAGTACGTGATTGCATTGGCACTGACACCGCTTCAGTTCCCACTTCTGCGCAGTGCGAAGCGGTAGGCGGCCTCGGTCGTTTCGATCATTTTCTCGAACGTGAAGTGTTCCAGACAGTGGGCATAGCCCTTCTCGGCCATATCCCGGCTCTCCTGCGGATGGTCGTGGATCCAGGCGATGGCATCCGCCAGCGCCCCGGCATCCGCGGCCGGCACCAGCAGACCCACCTCCCGCGAGGGAATCACTTCGGCGAGCCCTCCCGCATCGGAGGAGACCACCGGCACCTTTTCCGCCATCGCCTGAGGCAGTACCTGCGATGTCGCCTCATTCTTGGTCGATGGCAACACCAGACAGCTCATGGCCTTGATCAGCTCCGGCACATCCTTGCGGTGGCCGGTGAAGATCACCCGATCCTCGATACCCAGTTCGGCCACGAGTTGCTTCAGGGTCGGCTCGTAGGGCCCGGTACCGACGATCATCAAGCGTAGGTCATAGCCCCGCTGTATCAGCTCCTTTACCGCCTCGACCAGGTAAGGATGTCCCTTCCAGGTGCGAATCACGGCCACGATGCCGACGATGAAATCATCCGCTTGGATGGCGAACTCCCGCTTCACCTCCGTGGCATCCACATCGGGACGAAAGCGCCCGACATCCACCCCCGCCGGCGCCGAGAAGATCCGTTCGGGATCCATCCGGTTGACCTCCACCATGCGGTCACGTATCGCCTTGCCGCTGGTGATGACGCAATCGGCCAGATTCATGTAGACGAACTTGGACAACGGGCTGCGCTTTATCGGCGCGCTCAGATGCCGGCTGCGCACCACCGGGATACCCTTGAGCCGGGCCGCCAGTCCGCAGTTCTTGGCATCCACCGAACTGTGGGTGTGGACGATATCGATTCCATACTCCTCGATGACACGCATGGTACGGCGCACCGTCGAGAGACTCAAACCCTTGCGCATGGGTATCTCCACCGTGGGAATACCCGCTTCCTGCGCATGCCGCATGATGCCACTGCCGGGCTGGCAGGCAATGCGCATTTGGTAGCCCTTCTTCATCAATGCCAGAGATTCGGCGACGATGCGGATCTCCTGACCGCCCCAACCCTCGGACCATTCTGTGTGCAATATTTTCAACGACATGCTCGAATCCGGTACTCCTGTCGGTGTTACAGGTAGTGCTGCAAAGCGGAATAGACCTGCCCGGGATCCAATCGATCCAGGGGTTCGGCATGCAGCAGACGATGCTCGCCCCAGGGGGCCCATTCGCGCCCGCCATCATAGCCGAACAGGCAGACGACCGGACGCCCGAGTCCAGCCGCCAGATGCATGGCCCCGCCGTCACTGCAGACCAGGGCCTCCACCTGGTCCAGTCCCGCCACCAGTTGGCGCAGCTCAGCAGTGGAGAAAGCGATCAGCGTGACCTCGTCCCCCGCCTCACGCATGATCCGCTCGGCGAGTTCATCATCCCCGGGATGGCGTTTGTCGGCCGCCGAACCCGGGCTCCAGAAAAGCACCACCGGTCGTCCGCTGGACGCATGGATCTTTCGGATCAGCGCCAGATGGTGCTCCACCGGCCAGCGATTGCACGGTTTACGGGCGCTGATGTGCAATCCGACAGGCCGGGTTCCATCGGGCAGACCGGCCGCTGCCAGCCGCGCCACGGCCCAGGTCCGTTCCTGTTCTGAGACGACGACCTTGAGCGGGTAATCGGTCTGTTTGGGAAACCCGGCCAGCAGAAAGATTCGCTCCACCTGATGCAGCCCCACCAGCGCGGCGGGCGAGATGGCGTGGTCCAACCCCAGGGAGCCGTCATCGACGCCCATGATACGCCTGGCCCCGACCTGGCGGGCCAGCTTCAGGCCGTGACGATCTTTGGCGGGCGTGGCCAGAATCGCCAGATCGACCCCCTGACGCCGCAACGCCCGCAACATGCGGAAACGCTCCCAGTAGATGGCGAGGGTGCCGCGCTCGCCGCGATGCTTGCGCTTGGTGTAGGTGTAGAGGGCGTCGATGTCATCGTTGCCCTCCAGCACGGCGGCATTGTAGCTGTTGGCCAGCACGCTGATGTGGGCCTGCGGATGACGTTGCCGCAGGGCCGTCAGCAGTGGCGTGGTGCAGACCAGATCGCCGATGTTGTCACGCCGGATCACCAGGATATGGACGGGATGGCTTTCAACGCTCACGTGCCACCCCACAGCGGGCCATCAGCTCGACCGCCTTGGCATATTTCATCATCGTGTTCATGCAACCGATCGCGATATGCACCAATCCCGGCACGCCGTCGAGAAACCCGAGGCGCAACAGGTAGAACTTGATGAAGCGTACCAGCGGGCTGAGCACCACCTTGGCATAGGGCGCCGCTCCACCCCTATCCGCAATCGTTTTCGCCTGCAGCGAGGTGTAGTGGTTCTGCTTCTCCAGGTAGCGGGAGAGTGACTCCTGGGATTCGTGAAGCAGATCGCCTTCGAGCCGGCCGACCTCCTTCTCGCAGACGACCCGTTCATGCACCGCGTCCTCGCTCCAGTTGGCGTGTCGGCGATCGAACAGCCGCAGGGAGAGGTCCGGATAGCCCTCCCCATGACGCAGCCAGCGCCCCATGAAACGGTTACAGCGCGGCATCTCATAGGCTTTGCAGTCCGGCTGTTGCAGCCTGCTTACGATGGAGTCGGCCAGTGCCGGTGTGATCCGCTCGTCGGCGTCGATACAGAGCACCCAATCGTGAACCGCCTGCGCCACGGCGAAGCGTTTCTGCCGCCCGTAGCCGAGCCAGGTCTGTTCCACTACCCGGGCCCCGGCAGCCCGGCAGAGTTCCTGGGTGCCGTCGTCACTGCCGGAGTCCACCACCAGAATCTCATCGCAAAAGGCCAGGCTGTGCAGGCAGTCACCGATTCTATCGGCCTCGTTGTGGGTGATGATGACAGCGCTGAGTTGTGTGGCGGTCATGGCTTGACGTGGAGTCCATGGAATTCAAACGCTGCATGATACCATCGCTGGCCCCGCAGTGGTCCAAGCCCTGCATCTGACCGGCACCGGTTGACAGTGGCTGAAGCCGATCGATAGAGTGCCCGCCAAGCCATCTCTTCAGGGACAACCGTGGTCCGATGCCCACCTGTATCCAGATCAATCTGCAGCAGCATTTCGGCGGCGGCGAGGTCTACACCCGTTTTCTCAGCGAAGCGCTGATCAGTCAGGGCTGGGAGGTCGAACTCTACGCCCATCGCGCGGCCGATTTCTGGCACCACCTCGACCTGAAAGGCACTCGTATCCATTTTGTCGGCGACGCCAGCGAGGTCCCCGGGCGCATTGGCGATACGACCGATGCCAGGCTATTGATCACTCATGGTCATCCTCCCAAGGCGATCCACGAAGCCCTGCAACGCAGAGGGCCGCTCTGTGCCATCGCCCACATGCCGGTGCACAACCGCAGCGTCGAGGGCTTTGCAGGGCTGCATCGGGTTTTCGGCGTCTCGCGTTACGTGATCGACACCCTGAATCAGAAACAAGTCTCACGGGTCCATCCGGAGCCGCTCTACGGCGTGGCCGATTTGCGCGGGGGTCAACCCACCGACAACCTGCCACTGGTTCGCGCCTCCCGCTATGACTGGGATCTGCGCAAGGGTCGTGACCGGCTGCTCTCCTGGCTATATCCCCTCTACCAGGCGCTGCGCCCACAGGTAGGTTACGAAACGAGACCGGGGATCACCCTGGGGATCGTCTCGCGCATCACCACCATCAAGCAGTTCGACAAACTCTTCACGCTGCTGGCCCCGATCATCGCCGATTTTCCGCAGCTGCATCTGGAGATCTTCGGCGCCGGCGGTTACGCCTCGGTGCGCGATCTGCGCAGAGCCCTCAAACCGATCGCCGCACAGACCCGCTGGTGGGGCCACCAGCAGCAGGTGGCGGCCGTCTACCCCCGCCTCGATTATCTGATGACCGGACTACCAGAGCGGGAGGCTCTGGGGCTCAATGTGCTTGAGGCGGAGGCCTGCGGCACACCGATACTGGCAGTGGACGGCGGCCCCTTCAGGGAGACGGTCGTACACGGTCAATCGGGATGGCTCTATACCGACCCGCGGGAGGATGCCGGCAAGGATTTCAAGGCCCTGATCTCTCAGCTGACCCGGCCAACGGAGCGGCTCGACCCCCGCACTGCCCGGGAACACCTCGAACGCTTTTCCATGGGGACTTTCGCGCAACGCGTGGATCGCATCTTCCGTCAAACGATGGCGCAAGCATGAGGCTCGGGCAGGGCGGGCTCGAGTCGACGCTTCATAAAGCCGGCGGAATGAACTCCTGCAGTGCGCTGAACACCACTTCCGGATCGATCCGCTGAAGACAGACCGGCTCACCTGCGGACGCCTCAGGGCGGGAACAGCGCCGTTTGAGACAGGGCACACAATCCAGATCGGCCTGCATGGCCCGTTGCGCGGGGCCGGCAACCCCGGTCAGGGTCACATCGGTCGGCCCATAGAGAAACACCCCGGGCCGCTCCAGCGCCGAGGCCAGATGGGCCAACCCCGTATCCACGCCAACCACCCCCGCGGCGCCGGCCAGGACACCGGCAAGCCGGCTCAGCTCGAGTGCCGGCAGCACCTCCACCGTCTTCCGGGTCGCGGCCAGGCGCTGCGCCCGCTGCCGTTCCTCCGGGTTGCCCCAGGGCAGCAAAACCCGATAACCGGCATCCTCCGCCAGGGCGACCAGGCGCTGCCAGTGGGTCTCCGGGTAGTGCTTACTGAGCCAGGTAGTGCCGTGCAGATAGACCAGATAGGGGGAAGGATAAGGCGATTCAGGCAGACGTGAGGGATCCAAACCGTAGTTCAACGGCTCTCCCCCCAGTTCGTAATCGAGCACTTGGGCGAACAACGATCGGGTGCGCTCGATGGCGTGCCGGCCCTTGGTCACCGGCAGGGGATGGTCGTAAAAACGCGACGCCAGGGGTTCACGCGCCGATTGCCGGTCCAGCCCGTAGCTGGGGCCATCGGCGAAACGGGTGATGAAGGCGCTCTTGAGCAGGCCCTGGGCGTCGATGACCCGGTCGTAACGGTATTGCGACAAGGCCCGACGGAAACCGGACCAGTCACCACTGCGCCAGGCGCGCCAGGGATTTTTTCGCCAGCGACGCAGCGCCACGGGCAGTACCCGCTCGACCGCCGGATGCCAGGCCGGGATCTCGGCGAAGGACTCCTCCACCACCCAGTCGAAGCGAATCCCGGCGATCCGGGCAGCGGCATCGGTCACGGCCGGCAGGGTGTGGATGACATCGCCCAGGGAGGAGGTCTTGATCACTAGCACCCTCATGCCAGCAAGCTCTCCAGGGCGGTGATGACCTGCGAGGCGGGCAGCCGGTTCAGGCAATCGAGATGGCCAAGCGGGCACTCCCGCTTGAAACAGGGACTGCACTCCAGTCCGAGTCGCACGATGCGCGAATTGGGATTGAGGGGCGGGGTGAAGCCGGGATCGGTGGAGCCATAGACCACCACCAGCGGCCGCTGCAGGGCAGCCGCCACATGCATCAGCCCCGAGTCGTTGCTGACCACTCCATCGGCCAGGGAAAGCAGGGCCACGGCCTGGGCCAGGGTGGTGCGCCCGCTCAGATCGGTGCAGCGGTCGTCGGTCAACCGATCGATTTCCTGACAGACCTCCGCGTCCTTGGCGGAACCGAAGAGCCAGACCCGCCAGCCCCGTTGCAGATAGTGGCGTGCCAGCTCGGCATAGGCCGCCGACGGCCAGCGTTTGGCGGGACCGAACTCGGCCCCGGGACAGAGGGCCAGCAAACTTCCGCTCGCGTGCTCGAGCCCCAGCACCCGAAGCGCCTGCGCCACTTCGTCCGCTTCCAACTGGAGGCTCGGCGCCTCGATGGCGGGCAGCTCATCGGCCTCGGCGGGCGCCGCCAGCGCCACGAAGCGTTGCACCATCATGGGCAGACGCGTCTTGTCCAGGCGCCGGATGTCGTTGAGCAGCCCGTAACGGGTTTCGCCGACCCATCCGGTACGCCGGGGAATACCGGCGAACAGGGGGATCAAGGCGGATTTCAGGGAATTGGGCAGCAGGATCGCCTGCTCGTAGCCCCGCTGTTTCAGGCTGCGGCCGAGCCGCCAGCGCTTGCCCAGTCCCAGCTCGCCGTGACCCAGCGGCAGGTCGATGATGCCGTCCACCTCCGGCATGTGCTGCAGCAGGGGACGGCTCCAGGCCGGCGCCAGCACATCGATGACGGCATCCGGATTGCGCCGCTTGAGCGCCTTGAACAGGACCTGTGCCATCACCATGTCACCGGCCCAGGAGGGACCGACGATCAGAATATGCGGAGCCTGACCGCCGTCTTTGGGTCTCCGCATCCTGATATCCGGCTCCGGGATCGACCTGGCGGTGGGATCAGTCGGAAAGCTGGTAGCGGGCGCCGCAGTAGGGACAGGTCGCGGTGCCGGTCTTTTCGATCGGCAGGTAGACGCGGGGATGCAACCCCGCCACCGCGTCGCCCGGTCGCGGGCAACTCAGGGGCAGGTCGTTACGGGTGACTTTGATGGCTTCCCGTTGCGGGGTTTGCTGTTCAGCCTGAGTCATGCTCATTTCTCCTCAAACCAGCGCCAGCCAATCCCGATGGCTGTCGAGCCGGCCATGCACCAGATCGAAATAGGTCTTCTGCAGCTTTTCGGTGATCGGGCCGCGGGTACCGCTGCCGATGGGCCGGTTGTCGACCTCGCGGATCGGCGTCACCTCCGCCGCGGTGCCGGTGAAGAAGGCCTCGTCGGCGATATAGACCTCGTCGCGGGTGATGCGCTTCTCGACCACCCGGTAGCCCATCTCTTCGGCCAGCTCGATCACCGTTTTGCGGGTGATGCCGTCGAGGGCCGAGGTCAGATCGGGGGTGTAGATGACACCGTCGCGGACGATGAAGATGTTCTCACCCGAACCCTCCATGACATAGCCCTCGGCATCGAGCAGCAGGGCCTCGTCATAGCCGTCGTGCAGGGCCTCCTGCAGCGCCAGCATGGAGTTCATGTAGTTGCCGTTGGCCTTGGCCCGGCACATGGTGATGTTGACGTGGTGTCGGGTGAAGGAGGAGACGCGGATGCGAATCCCTTTTTCCATGTTCTCCGCCCCCAGGTAGGCGCCCCACTCCCAGGCCGCCACCATGCAGTGGACCTTGAGATTGTCGGCGCGCAGCCCCATGCCCTCGGAGCCGTAGAAACACATGGGCCGGATGTAGGCGGAATCGAGATTGTTCTCCCGCACCGCCGCTTTCTGCGCCTGGTTCAGTGTCTCGCGGTCGAAGGGCATCGGCATGTTGAGGATGTGGGCCGAACGGAACAGCCGATCGGTATGTTCCTGCAGGCGGAAGATGGCGGTGCCCTGTTCGGCGTGATAGGCCCGCACCCCTTCGAAGACGCCCATGCCGTAGTGCAGGGTGTGGGTCAGCACGTGGGTCTTGGCCTCGCGCCAGGGGACCATTTCGCCATCCAGCCAGATGACTCCGTCGCGGTCTGCCATTGTCGACATCATGGAAACGTCTCTTCCTAACTCTGTTTTTCTTGCATCAGACAGGACCAGATGTCCTGCACCAGGGCTCGTTCTTCGACCAGCTGGTCGCTCGCCACCAGGGGCGGTTGATCCTGCAGTGCGCTGCGGTGATAGGCGGCGCGCAGGACCTTGTAGACCCCCATCAGGCGCTCCGCCGCGTTGTCACTGAGCAGACCAAGTCGCGACAGGGTCTCCAGCAGGCGGATGTTGTCGGTCCAGACCAGCAGGTCGGGATGGTCGTGGGCCCAACGAAGGACCGTGTATTGAACCATAAATTCGATATCGACGATACCGCCCACACCCTGCTTCAGATCGAACTGCACGGGGGTGCTCTTGTCCAGACTGGCGCGCATCTTTTCGCGCATCTCCACCACTTCGGCACGCAGCTTATCAGGATCACGCTCGCGGCCGATGATCTCACAGCGAATCGCCTCGAAACGTTCCTGTACCCGCCGGTCACCGGCCACCACCCGGGCCCTGACCAGAGCCTGGTGTTCCCAGGTCCAGGCGTTGTTATGCTGATAGGTCTCGAAGGTCTCCATGGAGCTGACCATCATCCCCGAGGAACCGTTGGGGCGCAGCCGCATATCCACCTCATACAGCACACCCGAGGGGGTGCGGGTACTCATCAGATGGATAATGCGTTGGGCCATGCGGGCGAAGAAGAGATCCACCGAGACCGGCCTGTCGCCGTCGGTCATGGCGTTCCTGTCGGGACAGCCGTGAAGGAAGACCATATCCAGGTCCGAGCCGTAGCCCAGCTCGATGCCGCCGAGCTTGCCGTATCCGACCACGGCGAAGCCGATCTCATCGGGTGCCAGGTTCGGTGGCCGCCCATGGCGGCGTGTCACCTCGCGGAAGGCGAGCCCGATTACCTGCTCCACCACGCTCTCGGCGATCCAGGTGAGGTAGTCGCTGACCACCATCAGCGGGATGCGGCCGGTGATGTCGGCGGCCGCCACCCGCAACATGTTGCTCTGGGCGAACTGGCGCAGGCGCTCCATCTGGCTCTCCAGGTCCTGCTCGTCGATGTGCGCCAACTGGGCCGCCAGTTCGGCCGACAGGGGATCCCGTTTGAGCGGCGAATAGAGTCGCCGCGGGTCGAGCAGTTCGTCCAGCAGGATGGGGTGGTGAGTGAGCAAATTGGCGATCCAGGGACTGACACCGGTCAGCTTGACCAACTGGGAGAGGACCATCGGGTTCTCCACCAGCAGGGCGATATAGGCGGTACGCCGCACGATGGCCTCGAGCAGGTCAAACACCCGCTGCAGGGCTACATCGGCCCGCTCCGAACTGCCGACCGCCTCCAGCAGCAGCGGCATCAGCTGGTCGAGCCGTTCATGTCCCTTGGTGCTGAGACGGCGGCAGGCATGGCTGTCACGGAAGGCCTGCAGACGCTGCAGGGCCGCGACGCCATCCTCGAAGCCGGAGCTGACCAGGGCAACCACGGCCTGCTCTTCATCCAGCGCCCCCGACCAGACATGGGTCAGCGGCTGACTTTCGATTTCGCTCTCGGCCTGGGGAGCTGCAAAGACCATATCGAAATGGCCCTGCACCCGCTTGCGATGCGACTCCAGCAGGGGCACGAAGGTCTCCCAGGAACCGAAGCCCATGGCACGGGCCAGGCGTAGTCGACCGCTCTCATCGCCCGGCAACAGATGACTCTGCCGGTCCTGCCAGGCTTGAATGCGGTTCTCTACCAGACGCAGAAAGATATAGGCCTCGGTCAACTCCCGCACCACGTACTCGGGCATCAGCTCCCGCTGCTGCAGCACCTGCAACACCTGCAAAATGGGGCGGATCTGCAGCGCCTTGTCGCGGCCGCCGCGAATCAGCTGAAAGGCCTGGCCGATGAACTCGATCTCGCGGATGCCACCGGGACCCAGTTTGATGTTGGCATCCATGCCCTTCTTGTGCAGTTCGCTGCTGATCATCTGCTTCATCTCTCGCAGCGACCCGATGGCGCCGAAGTCGAGATAGCGACGGTAGACGAACGGCCTCAACATGGCCATCAGCTCACTACCCGCCTGCAGGTCGCCGGCCACCACCCGGGCCTTGATCATGGCATAGCGTTCCCACTCCCGCGCCTGAGACCCGTAGTAGCTCTCCATAGCGGCGAAACTCATGGCCAGGGGACCGACGCTGCCAAAGGGCCGCAACCGGGTATCGACCCGGAACACGAAGCCCTCCGCGGTATGGTTGTCGAGCGCCTGCACCAGGCGCTGGCATAATCGGACGAAAAACTGCTCGTTGCTCAGGCGTCGTTGGCCGTCGGTCTGTCCCGTATCCGGGTAGGCGAAGATCAGGTCGATGTCGGAAGACAGGTTGAGTTCGCGGGCGCCCAGTTTGCCCATGCCCAGCACCACCAGAGGCTGAGCCTCGCCATCGGCATTGCGCGGGATGCCCACCTCCGCCACAGTCCAGTCATAGAGCCGTTGCAGTGTCCGCTCGATACAGGCATCGGCCAGCGCGGTGAGATCCTCCAATGTCTCGTCGAGTGGCGCCAGGCGGGCGATATCGCGCCAGATGATGCGCACCATCTCCCTGCGGCGAAACAGCCTCAACTCCCGGGAGAGCGCTGCTTCGTCATTTACCTCGCAAAGCCAATGATCCAGCTTGGCGGCGAACTCCCCGGTCGGGTAGCTGCACTCCAGATCCCCCGAGCGCCAAAGTTCGGGCAGCAGATCGAGCTGGCGTAACGAAGCCTGGGCAACATAGTCGCTGGCTTCCCAGACCTTCATCAACTGGCTGTTGAAGTCTTCACTGTCGGGGCGCGCATGACCGGCCTCGGCCAGCTTGTCGCACCATTGCTGCCACTGCTTTTGTGTCTCTTGTTGCAGATTCACGCTTGTCTACGTTAGGTCGTTAGTTGTATCGGATTGCCGGTGCGACAAGCCGCACCC
>JARROA010000041.1:0-45317 GCA_037384425.1 Candidatus Thiodiazotropha sp.
TATAGGCTCCATTTTCAAGTGAGTGCCTGGGTTGTCGGCGTGGTTCGGTGAAACTTTAGCCCGAGTTTTCACGGGGTTACCCGGTTAAGTGCACGCCCTGTGCCAATTCTCCTTGATGGTTCGGCATGAGCTTCGGTATGGCGTGTTAATTCTTTCATAATCAATTGGATGTGGTGTGTCTTTTGATTTGATGAAGCGCGGATTCAGTATTTGCCATTAGCCGGTTTCAACATCGGGTATGACCCTGGCTGTCAGATAGTGACAAAAATTGTCACTTCTCGCAGGGGGCGTGCGAGAAGATTTTCTTTCGAAATGTGGTGTGCTGGTCGGCTGATTCGGCAGGACTTTCAAGGAATGTGATTGTGGTCACGAATCCAGAGTGGGGACCGATTATTCGATTCCGAGTTTGGCCAGACGGTAACGCAGCGAACGCAGTGACATACCGAGTTTTCGGGCCGCAGCCGTTCTGTTCCAGCGGGTCTCCTCCAGGGCTTTGACGATCGCCTCGCGCTCCACCGCTTCCATCATGTCGCCCAGGGGTTGGGCATCGATTTGCGCCTGGGCGCCTGGAGGCTGTTCCGGGAGCTGTTCCAGGATATTCTCCAGTTCACGGATATTGCCCGGAAACGGGTAGGCCATCAGCGCCGTCATGGCGGTGCCCGAAATCCTGGGTTTTCGGATGCCGTTCTGACGCGATAGCCGGGTCAGAAAGTGCTGGGCCAGCAGAGGAATGTCCTCGCTGCGCTCGCGTAGCGGTGGCAACGGCAGTTCAATCACGTTGATGCGGTAGAAGAGGTCCTGGCGGAACTCGCCGTGCTCCACCAGCTGCGCCAGCTGTTTATGGGTGGCGCTGATGATGCGCACATCGACCGGAATCTCTCGCTGGCCACCGACCGGACGTACCCGCTTCTCCTGAATCGCCCGCAGCAGTTTGACCTGCATGTGCAGGGGGAGATCGGCGATCTCGTCGAGGAACAGGGTGCCGCCGTCAGCGCTCTGGAACAGGCCGTCCTTGTCGCTGCTGGCGCCGGTGAAGCTGCCTTTCATGTGTCCGAAAAGCTCGCTTTCCATCAGCTCCTGAGGGATGGCGCCACAGTTGACGGCGACGAACGGGTGGTCGGCGCGGGGACCCTGCTGGTGGATCAGCCGCGCCGCCAGCTCCTTGCCGGTACCCGACTCCCCGCTGATGTAGACAGGCGCCTGACTGCGGGCCAGTTTGCTGATCAGCTGACGCACCCGCTCCATCGATTTCGACTGGCCCAGAAGGAGGATGGGTTCTTCGGCGGCCCGGTTCTGGTCCGTTTGGGGGTGTTTCAGCGGTGTGCCGAGTTTGATCGCTTTTTCCACCAGCTTGCGCAACACATCGAGATCCACCGGTTTGGAGACAAAGTCGAAAGCGCCGGCCTTCAATGCCTCGATGGCCGACTCCATATTGCCGTGGGCGGTGATCATGGCGACCGGTAGTTCGGGGTGATGGGTGCTGATGTGGCGTACCAGGTCGATGCCGTTGCCGTCGGGCAGGCGCATGTCGGTGAGGCAGAGATCGAAGTGCTGTGTCTCCAGCAGCTGACGTGCCGCACCGAGATCGAGTACCGACTGGGCATCTATGCCCATGCGCAGGAGTGTGATCTCCAGCAGTTCACAGATGTCGGGTTCGTCGTCGACGATCAGCGCCAATGGCTGTGTCATCAGGTCTGTCTCTCCGATTTCCATCGCTCGAAGTGCAGTCTAAAGCAGCTTCCGCCTGTGGGGCCAGGGATGTATTCCAGGCGTATGCTGTTGATCTCGCAAAGCTCCTTTGTGATGTAGAGTCCCAGTCCGGTGCCCGTGTTACGTGTGGTGAAGAAGGGCTCGAAGATCTGTTTCGCCACCTCGGGTTCGATACCTGATCCGTTGTCGAAGATGTCCAGCACCGGATGGTCGAACTCCTTGGTTAGGCCGCCAACGATGCGCAATTCGAGATTTTCGGGGCTGTCGACCGCCTCGCGAGCGTTGTTGCAGAGGTTGGTGATCACCTGGCGCAGCTGTTCGGGATCGGAAATGATGCTGCAATTTTCGGGCTCGATCTGGGTGTGCAGGGTGCCTTCGTGAAAGCCCTGGTTCCTGATCAACTCCGTGGTCAGTTCCTGAAACCAGGGTTTGAGCCGAATCAGGACCGGTTTGCCGGAACTTTTACGCGAGATCTGCAGCACGTTCTCGATCACCTGATTGACCCGTTCCGAATTGGTCCTGATGATCTCGGTGAGCCGGCGGTCTGCGGCGGTCAGGTCGGGTGATTCACCGAACAGCTGACTGGCATGACTGATGGCGCCGAGGGGATTGCGGATCTCATGGGCGATACTGGCGGTGAGGCGGCCCAGCGAGGCGAGCTTCAGCTGCAGTGCCTCGCGGGTGATCTGAGAGGTGTCTTCTAGAAAGATCAGGACATCGCCTTCGTTGCGGCTGCCCAGCGGATTGAATTGCGCCTTGAGTTCGGGGCCTTGGTGATGGGCCTGGAAGGGTTCCGGATCATTGGTGACATCGCGTCGCCAGTGACGCAGGTGGCGACTCAACTCCGGCGATGCGGCCTGCAGCGTGCTGCCGACGGCAGCAGCCGGCATGCCCAGCAGATGCCATGCAGGATTGTTGATCATCAGGATCCGGTTGTCCGCATCCAGCACCAGAACACCGGTACGCATGTGCTGAATCACGTACTCGTTGATTTTGGCCATGTGACCCAGCTCGTCGGCACGGGCCTTGGCGAGCGCCTCGCTGGCGCGCGCGCGGCCGCTGAGAACCAGGGTCAGCAGCGCGGTGGCGAAGAAGACGGTGCCGAGAAATCCGGCCTGGGAGAAACGCACCCCCGGGATCCCGTTGAAGTGGTTGAAGAGCTGTTCGGCGATGACCGCCAGGGAGGCCAACGCGGCGAACAGCAGGGCGGCCCTGCCCCCCATGATCAGTGCGCCGCCGGTGATGGAGACGGCGATCAGCATGCCGATGCCGCTGTGTACCCCGCCGCTGGCGTGCATCATGAGAGTGATGGCGGCGATGTCGACAAAGACGATGATGTAGGCCTGCAGTTCGGGTTCGGGCACGCGCCAGTGCCAGAACAGGGCCGAGAGTATGGTCAGGGCCATGTAGAGGATGCTGACGAAGCCGAACAGTTCCGGTGCCGATTGGCCGAGAAAGTCGGGGCCGGAACCGCTATAGAACAGGTAGAGCAGGCCCATGGCGATGACGATGCGGTAGATCAGGAACAGGCGCAGAGAGTTCCAATGCAGGGCTTCGGCCTGATCCAGGCGACGGCTTTCGATGACCGTCTTTCGTTGCAGGTTGTCCTGGCGGTCGCGTAGGTTAGCCATCAGTCGGGTGGAGACTCCTGTTCCGCGGCCTTGAGGTGCGCCTGGCTGCAGTAGAAGTGGTCTCCCCTTCGCAGTGCCTCCTCGCGGGGCAGGTGAAGACCGCAGTGCATGCACTGTACACTGTCGACTGCCTTGGGCTTGGCCGGCCGTATCCGCTGTTCCCGCCGCTGGCGGAGCAGATGACGAATGATGAGGTAGAGCCCCCACAAGGCGAGAACGAGCAGGAGATATCTGAGTCCCATGGGTAGATTCTGTAACGACCCGCTTTTTGAAATAATACCCGAATCCGGCTGTAGCCGGGTTTGAAGGAGCCTCATCCACCAGCCCGATCGGGACCGCAACGGGATGAAATATGCAGCTGCGGGTGAGTCGTTCGGGCAGTTGACCGCTGTGGCGTTACCTTGCACAGCGATCCGTGAGACGATCGGAGGTCCCTTGCGTCAGCATAACAGAAGGCGGGTTCTTTGTGATGCGTGCAGTCGATTCCGGGGCTGTGGTGCCGAGCCGGTTTCATAGGAGTATCCATCTTGAGTCTTAACATCCGAATCGCCCAGCTCAATTTTCTGGTCGGAGACATCGAGGGCAATGCCCAGCGCATTATCGAGACCGCTTCGGCGGCGGTCGGTGATGCCGATATCATTGTCTTTCCCGAACTGGCGCTGACCGGCTACCCACCGGAAGACCTGCTGCTGCGCGATCACTTCATCCAGCGTGTGGAGCGTGCGCTGGCCAACGTGCTCTCCCGGGTGCGCGGTATCCATATCGTGGTCGGCTATCCCCTGAGGAGGGCGCAGGGGCTGTGTAACGCGGCGGGCGTCTTGAGGGATGGTGAGATCATCGCCGAGTATGCCAAGCATCTGCTGCCCAACTACAGCGTGTTCGATGAGAAACGCTATTTCGTACCGGGGCACGAGGCGGTGACCTTCGAGGTCGCGGGAGTGCGCATCGGCCTCACGGTTTGCGAGGATATCTGGCAGGCGGAGCCGGCGGCGATGAGTAAGGCTGCCGGCGCCGAACTGCTGCTCAATATCAACGCCTCGCCGTTTCACATCGGCAAGGCGCCCGAGCGGGAGGGTCTGGTTCAGCAGCGCGCCCGTGAGAACCGCCTGCCGATCGTCTACGCCAACCTGGTGGGGGGGCAGGATGAGTTGGTATTCGACGGCGGCTCCTTCGTGGTCGATGCGACAGGCACTCTGCAGCAGCGACTGCCGTTCTTCGAGGAGAGCACGACCACGCTGCGCATCGATACCACGCAGACGCCGCCCATGCCCATCGGCCAGGCCATCATGGTGGAGATGGAGGAGTTGCAGCGCATCTACGAGGCCTTGGTGCTGGGTGTGCGAGACTATGTACGCAAGAACGGTTTCAACGGCGCTATCCTCGGCCTCTCCGGCGGTGTCGACTCCGCCCTGACCCTGGCCATCGCGGTGGATGCCCTGGGTGTCGATCAGGTCGAGGTGGTGATGATGCCGTCGCGCTACACGTCGGATATGAGCAACGAGGATGCGGTGGCCGAGGCCGAGGCGCTGGGTGTCGAATACCGCTCCATCCCGATCGAACCGGCCTTCAATGCGTTTCTCTCCATGCTGAAGGAGGAGTTCGCCGGTAAACCGGTGGACGTCACCGAGGAGAATATTCAGGCCCGCTGTCGCGGCATCATCCTGATGGCCATCAGCAACAAGAAGGGACGCATTCTGTTGAGCACCGGCAACAAGAGCGAGACATCGGTCGGCTACGCCACCCTCTATGGCGATATGGCCGGTGGTTTCGCACCGATCAAGGATGTGCCCAAGACCCTGGTCTATCGGCTCTGTGCCTACCGCAACACTGTGTCAGCAGTGATTCCGCAGCGGGTGCTCGAACGTCCGCCGTCGGCCGAGTTGGCGCCGGATCAGCAGGACAGCGACTCATTGCCCGACTATGCGATACTCGATGCTATCCTCGAACGCTATGTGGAGCAGGACCAGGGCATCGAGCAGATCGTGGCCGCCGGTTATGATGCGCAGACGGTCGACCGGGTGATCCGCATGGTCGACCGCAATGAGTACAAAAGACGGCAGGCGCCCCCGGGCATCAAGATCACGAAACGCGCCTATGGGCGTGATCGTCGCTATCCGCTGACCTGGGGCAAGGAGTATTCGCGTTGACCGGACCTGGGTTCGCAACGGATTGGACGGGGTTGGTGGTGGGGCGTTAAACTCCCCGGACCCGACTAAAAAACCAATAAATTCATCATCTGGAGCTGCGTCGATATGAAGAAAGTGGTAGCAATCATCAAGCCGTTCAAGCTGGAGGACGTGAGGGAGGCCCTCTCGGAAGTGGGCATCACCGGAATGACGGCGACCGAGGTCAAGGGCTTCGGGCGGCAAAAGGGCCACACCGAACTCTATCGCGGTGCCGAATACGTGGTCGATTTTCTGCCAAAAGTGAAGCTCGAGATGGTGGTGGCCAGCGAACAGGTCGATGCCTGTATCGATGCGATCACCAACGCCGCGCGCACGGGAAAGATCGGCGACGGCAAGATTTTCGTCTCCCCCGTGGATCGGGTGATCCGTATCCGCACCGGTGAAGAGGACGAAGCGGCTATCTGATGCCGATCATGCGCCCCTGTATGGGGCGCTGCTCACTTGTCCAGATTCAGCGGTGCCAGCAAGGTGGAGAGGATGCCTGAATCCTCCTCCTCCACCGTCGGCTGACCGAGATTACCCTTTTCCAGATTCAACGCCAGCACCCGTTCCGCGTCGGCTGCCAGTTCCGTCATGCCGAGACGGGTGTAGGCATCGACCATGATCTCCAGCGCCTCTTTCACCGCGTCCGTGCGTTCGAAATTGGTCACCACCCGATTGGCCCGGTTGGCAGCGGCCAGATAGGCTCCCCGTTTCATGTAGTAACGCGCAACGTGTATCTGGTACATGGCGACGTTGTTGCGGAGGTAGAGCATTCTCTGCCGGGCGTCGGCGGAGTACTTGCTGTCGGGGAATAGGCGTACCAGTTCCGCGAAATCGTTGAATGAAGTGAGCGCGGCCCCGGCATCCCGCTGCGAGGGGTCGGTTTCGATCAGACGACTCAGAATGCTGGTGTTGCGGTTGTAGTTGGCCAGCCCCTTCAGGTAGTAGGCATAGTCCACATAGGGATTCTGTGGGTAGAGTTTGATGAAGCGGTCGGCGGCGGCGATGCTCGAGTCGGGTTCGTTGTTTTTGTAGTGGGCGTAGATGATGTCGAGCTGCGCCTGGGTGGCATAGGGGCCGAAGGGGTATCTTGCCTGCAGCCCGTTGTAGTATTTGATAGCCTTGTCGTATTCGCTGCCCATCATGGCATCCTTGGCCTCCGAGTAGAACTGGCTGGCGCTCCAATCCTTGGTCTCGTCCTGCAGATCGGGTACGGCGCAGGCGAAAATCAGGGGCAGCAGGGTGAAGAGTGCGACGAGGTTGCGGACGATCATGGGTGGAACAGCGATACCTGGGGTGATGTTGTGAGGCGAGAGTATAACGGAAACCGCTTTCTGGGGGTTAGCGATGGTGTCTGACCGCGACCCGGCCGCGGAAGTTCAGCCCTTGGAAATCATGGTCCCGCCCACGGCAGCCGGCTACCGGCTGGATCAGTTGCTGGCGGAGCGCTGTCCCGACTACTCCCGCAGCCGGCTGCAGCACTGGATCAAGACCGGCCGGGTACTGTTGGACGGACGCAGTTGCCGTGCCAAGGAACGGCTTCGGGGGGGAGAGCATATCCTGCTGCGGCCCGAACTGGAGCCGGAGGTCTTCGACCAGGGCGAGGCAATGCCGCTGGATATCCTCTACGAGGACGACGCCTTGCTGGTGGTCAACAAACCGGCCGGGTTGGTGATGCATCCGGCGGCTGGCAATCCCAAGGGAACGCTGCTGAACGGGCTGTTGGCGCATCACCCGTCCCTGTCCAGGATTCCCCGCGCCGGGATCGTGCATCGGCTCGACAAGGAGACCAGCGGCCTGCTGGTGGTGGCCAAAACCCTGCCGGCGCAGAACGCGCTGGTGTCTCAGCTGCAGGCCCGCAGCGTGAAACGGGAGTACCGCGCGGTGGTGCAGGGCGTGATGACCGCGGGCGGCACCGTCGACGCGCCCATCGCGCGGCATCCGGTCAACCGGCTGCGCATGGCGGTGATCGAATCGGGCAAGCCGGCGGTGAGCCACTATCGGGTGCTGCAACGCTTTCGCGCCCACACCTATGTCAAAGTGGAGTTGGAGACCGGACGCACCCATCAGATCCGCGTGCACATGGCCTATATTCACCATCCCCTGGTGGGCGACCCGCTCTACGGCGGCAGACTCAAACTCCCGCCCGCGGCCAGCGACGCCCTGGTCGAGACCCTGCGCGGCTTTCGCCGGCAGGCGCTGCACGCCATGCGACTGACCCTGCAGCATCCCGGGACGGGAGAACGCCTCTCCTGGGAGGCGCCGCTGCCGGCCGACATGCGTGAGCTGCTGAGCGTGCTTGAACAGGACGCGGAGTGATGATCCGAACGTTAGTTCCCGACTGGCCGGCCCCGGCCACTGTGAAGGCCCTGATCACCACCCGCCAGGGCGGCTTCAGCAGGCCGCCCTATGACAGCTTCAATCTGGCCCGGCACGTGGGGGACGAAGCGGCAACGGTGGAGCGTAACCGGGCCCTGTTGAGGGAGACCTGCGGTCTGCCAGCCGACCCCTTCTGGCTGCATCAGGTCCACGGCTGTACGGTGGCCGACGGCGCCAGCGATACGCCCGGTTGCGAGGCGGACGCGGTGTTCACCCGCCAGCCGGGCCGGGTCTGTGCCGTATTGACGGCGGACTGCCTGCCGCTGCTGATGGCGGATCGGGCCGGGGGCGTGGTCTGTGCCGTGCATGCCGGTTGGCGCGGCCTGGCCGCCGGCGTGGTGGAGTCCGCCGTAGCGCGGATGTCGACGCCGCCGGCTGAACTGCTGGTCTGGTTGGGGCCGGCCATCGGTCCCGCGGCCTTCGAGGTCGGCGACGAGGTGCGCCAGGCTTTCGTCGAACGGCACGACGAGGATCAGACGGCTTTCGTCCCCAACCGGCGAGGGCGCTGGCTGGCGGACATCTACCGGCTGGCCGAGTTGCGTCTGCAACGATTGGGCGTGAGCTACGTCGGGGGCGGCGACCACTGCAGCTGGACGGAATCGTCCCTGTTTTACTCCTATCGGCGCGATGGCGTGACCGGTAGAATGGCCTCTCTTATCTGGTTGGAACCGGTAGGGAGTGACAATTGACTATGAGGATGGCTTGATGGATTGGCAGATGCTGACGCTGGTGGGTGAAGATCAGCCCGGGATCGTGGCGCAGGTGACCGATGCCCTCTATCGCGGGGGCTTCAATCTCGGCGAGACCTCGATGATCCGGCTTGGCGGCAATTTCACGATTATGATGATGGTGGGTGGTCCCAAGAGCGTTCGCTTGGTGCCCCTGCTCGAACCGGTGGCGCAAGCGCTGGGTCTTCAGATCCATACCGATCCGATACGTGGCGCCCTGCACCAGCATCGGGTGCCCAACTTTCAGGTGCGGGTGAACGGCGCCGATCAGGCCGGCATCGTGGCGCGGGTGACCGGCGCCCTTGCGGGATGCGGGTTCAATATCCTCGAACTGGAGTCGGACGTGGTGGGGTCGGAACAGCAGCCGGTCTATATCATGACCATCCAAGGCTACACCGAGGCCACCCTGGAGGCGCTGGAAGGCGCTCTGGAGCCGCTGAAAGCACAGGATATCGACGTACATGTCTCCCCGATCGAGACACTGATCGGGTGAAGCATGGCAATTCTGGAGATACTCAAGCTGCCTGATCCCAGGCTGAAGCGGGTCGCGCAGGAGGTCGAGCAGTTCGATGACGAGTTGCGTCGCTTCATCGACGATCTGGAGGAGACCCGCCTCAACGGTCCCGCCGCTGTCGGTATCGCGGCGACCCAGGTGGGATGCCTGCAGCGTGTCGTCATCGTCGATTGCTCCACCACCCGCAAGCCGGTACCCAACCACGGCAGGCTGGTGCTGGTGAATCCGGAGATCACCGAATGGGACGGTTTCGAGCTGGGGCGCGAGGGCTGCCTCTCGGTACCCGACTACACCGGAAACGTGATTCGTGCGGAGCGTATCAAGCTGAAGGCGCAGGATCCTTTCGGTGAACCGCTCGAATTCGAGATGGAGGGTTTCGAGGCGCGCGCCGTACAGCATGAGGTGGATCATCTCGATGGTATGCTGTTCGTGGATCGTCTGGTCAGCCGGCGGACGGACCTGTTTCAGCGCAAGGTCTATCGCAAAGGCGGCAAAGGGCGCTCCTGAGCGCAGATCGAACGGATGCGAGAGCGTGGATAGGGTGACGATACTCTTATTGCTGTCCGGTGTTCTGATCGTCGGGCTGATATGGCTTTCGCGACACTGTTTCAGGACCAATCGGACAGACTGGGGTTCCCGCTGGCTCAACTGGCTGGATGGTTTGATCCGTCTGCTCTGTATCCACTACCATCGATTGAAGCCGGTCGATCTGCCACTGCCGAAAACGGGACCGGCCATTGTGGTCTCAAACCACATCTCCGGCCTTGATCCGCTCGTGATGATCGCCTGCAGCCGCCGTCCATTGCGGTTTCTCATCGCCCGTGAACAGTATCGGCGTTTCGGCCTGACCTGGCTGTTTCGCGCGGCCGGCTGTATCCCGGTTGATCGTGAGCGTTCGCCCGAAAAGGCGTTGCGACAGGCCTTCAAGGCATTGCGCAAGGGCGAGGTCGTGGCGCTGTTTCCGCACGGCAAGATCCATCTGGACAGTGATCCGCCACGGCGCACCAAAGCCGGCGCGGCGCGCCTGGCGGTGATCAGTAAAGCGCCGGTTGTTCCCTTGCGTATCCGGGGTGTGGCCCGGGAGGGTCATGTCATCTCATCCGTTTTCGTCAGGGGGCGGGTGCGGGTCAAGCTGCTTCCCTTGATCGAGGCGGATCACATGTCGTCGGAGCAGGTTGTTGAATCCATCGAGGCGGCTGTTACTGGAAGCGGTCCTGCCTAGCGTTATGGTCTGGACGTCAGGCAGGCGTTACCATACCCACCTATTGTCATCTTTGTCTGTTTCAATGTGGCAACTTGCAGATTGATATTTCAGTTTTGTCACCATAGGGTCTTACATGAAAGTTACAGTGTTCGGTTCCGGTTACGTGGGCTTGGTTACGGGGGCCTGTCTCGCCGAAGTGGGTAATGATGTGCTCTGCATGGATGTGGATGAGAACAAGATCGAGATGCTGAAGCGGGTGGAAATCCCAATCTACGAGCCGGGGCTCGACAAGGTGGTCGAGCGCAACGCCCATGCAGGACGGCTGCATTTCACCACAGACGCCAAGGAGGCGGTGGATCACGGACTGTTTCAGTTTATTGCCGTGGGTACGCCTCCCGATGAAGACGGCTCGGCCGACCTGAAGTATGTGTTGGCTGTGGCCGAGGCGATCGCCGAACATATGACGGAGTACCGGATCGTCGTCGACAAATCGACGGTACCGGTAGGGACCGCGGACAAGGTTAAACAGCGCATTCAGCAAACCCTGACAGCGATGGGCAAGCAGGTCGAGTTTGACGTGGTATCCAACCCGGAATTTCTCAAGGAAGGAGCCGCGCTGGAAGACTTCATGAAACCCGATCGCATCATCATCGGCACCGATAATCCCCGTACCACCGAATTGCTGCGTGCCCTCTATGCACCGTTCAACCGCAATCACGAGCGGGTCATCGCCATGGACATACGTTCCGCCGAGCTGACCAAGTATGCCGCCAACGCCATGCTGGCGACCAAGATCAGCTTCATGAACGAACTCTCCAATCTGGCTGAGCGCCTGGGCGCCGATATCGAGCAGGTGCGCCATGGCATAGGTGCCGACAGCCGTATCGGCTATGACTTCATCTATCCCGGTTGCGGTTATGGCGGCTCCTGTTTTCCCAAGGATGTAAGCGCGCTGGAGCGAACGGCCCATGAGGTGGGTTACGAGGCGCAACTGCTGACTGCTGTCGAGGCCGTCAACTATCGGCAGAAACGGGTTCTATGTGAAAAGATCGAGCGCCATTTCAACGGGCAGTTGAAGGGCAAGACCTTCGCCCTCTGGGGACTTGCCTTCAAACCGAACACAGACGACATGCGAGAGGCACCGAGTCGGGTGGTGATGGAAACACTCTGGAAGGCCGGGGCGAAGGTGAAGGCCTATGACCCGGAAGCGATGGACGAGTGCCGGCGCATCTATGGCGAACGGGATGACCTGGTCTATTGCGCCGACAATCTGGAAGCCCTGCAGGATGCCGATGCGCTGGTAGTCGTCACTGAATGGCAGATGTTTCGAAGCCCCGATTTCGACTTCATGAAACAGACGATGAATGCTCCGGTCGTTTTCGACGGGCGGAATCTCTACGATCCGGAACGCATGCAGGCTGAGGGTTTTTCCTATTACGCCATAGGACGGGGTGATCGGGAGTGAATAGGACAGTGTCGGCAACCGATGGCCGGCGCCGTTTCGCCATGCCGCATGAGGTTAAGCCAACCGAACCCGACACTTTGCTTGTCTGAATGGGTTTGGCGCCAAGCTTCGGCAGGTGGTGTCGCTTGCGGGATCCGCATCCGGCGCCCATGCAAGCCCAATGCGGCGTCCCCGGAGTCGGGTGCAGACTCCCGACTATCGGATGACCCCCGTCGCTCACGCATACCCACCATGCAAATCCGGCAGCGCGTCTTCGGTTGAGGCGTCTGCCGGTGTTGCGTGCATTGGAAAGCCACACACCAGGCGAAAGCGATAACAACGCTTGGGCTTCAATCTGGGTTGGGCGGAATGGTGTGGATGATGAGTGATTGGTCGGGGTGAGAGGATTCGAACCTCCGGCCCCTGCCTCCCGAAGACAGTGCTCTACCAGGCTGAGCTACACCCCGAATGTGCTGTGGTGCACTGATGCGACCGCAGCGAGCGGCACATAGTAATGGAAACGCTGGGGCGATTCAATTGGTTCTGGCCACCGAAAAGTCGGCCAGATCGGCCAGGGCCTGCCGGTAGGGGCTTTGCGGCAGGGGTTCGAGGGCCTGTTTCGCCAGTTCCGCCTCTTCCCGTGCCAGCTGCTGGGTGTAGGCGATGGCATTGCTGGCCCCGATCGACTCCATCACGAAGTCGATCTGGTCCAGCCCGCCCTGTTCGATGATATCGCTCAGCCGCTGACGGGTGGCGTCATCCGCCTGCTTCATGGCCTGAATCAACGGCAGGGTCGGTTTGCCCTCCGCCAGGTCGTCACCGACGTTCTTGCCGATATCCGATGTACCGGCGTCGTAATCCAGCGCGTCGTCGACCAGCTGAAAGGCGATGCCCAGATGCAGGCCGTAGGCGGCGAGGGCCAGCTCCTGCTCCTCGGGGACGCCGGCGATGACGGCGCCCAATCGGGCCCCGGCCTCGAACAGCGTTGCGGTCTTGCGCTTGATCACCTCCATGTATTCAGCCTCGGTGGTGTCCGGGTTGTGTACATTGAGCAGTTGCAGCACCTCGCCCTCGGCGATGCGGTTGGTGGCGTGGGAGAGAATGTCCATGACCCGCATCGCACCCACACCGACCATCATTTCGAAGGAGCGGGAATAGAGAAAGTCGCCCACCAGCACACTCGCTTCGTTGCCCCACACTGCATTTGCCGTTTCCCGGTTGCGGCGTAGTTCCGAGCCATCGACCACGTCGTCGTGCAGCAGGGTGGCGGTATGGATGAACTCGATGATGGCGGCCAGGTCGATATGCTTGTTTCCGTTGTACCCACAGGCCTGGGCGGCCATCAGCACGATCATCGGACGCAGGCGTTTGCCTCCGCTGTGCACGATGTAGGCGCCGATCTGGTTGATCAGTACCACGTCCGACTTGAGGGACTCGATGATCAGCCGGTCGACCGAATCCATGTCGTTGGCGATGAGTTGGCGAATCGTTGTTATATCCATGGAGCGCTATGACTGAACAAAAAACTACCGAATGCTAGGAGGGGGGGCAGGGGGGGTCAAGAAGAATGCTCACATGGGTCGCGTGGCGCATCAGTGTTGGCAATGGTGACAGAAATAGCTGGAGCGCTGTCCGATGACGCGACTCCTGATGGGTTCGCCGCAAACGGGACAGGGTGACTCCGTGCGACCATAGACCTGCAGCTGTTGCGCGAAATAGCCGGGTCGGCCGTCTTCCTGCTGGAAATCGCGCAGGGTGGTGCCGCCCTGGGTGATGGCCTCGGCGAGTACCGTTCGGATGGCGTCCACCAGCGCCCGATAGCGTGTCAGCGAGATCCGGTTGCTGGCCCGAGAGGGATGGATGCCGGCGCGAAACAGCGCTTCGCTGGCGTAGATGTTGCCGACGCCGACCACCACGTGGCTGTCCATGATCAGGTTTTTCACCGCACTGCGACGCGCAGAGCCGAGCCGGTGCAGGTAGGCGGCGTCGAACGCGTCGCTCAGGGGCTCAGGTCCCAATGCGGCCAGCAGAGGGTGTTCGGCCGGAGGCCGCTCGGTCCAGAGCACGGCACCGAAGCGCCGGGGATCGCGCAGACGCAGACAGCGGCCGCCGCTGAAGCAGAGGTCGAAATGGTCGTGCTTTTGTGGTGGGGTGTCCGCGTCGAGAATACGCAGACTGCCGGACATCCCCAGGTGGATCAGTAGGTGGCCATGGCTGAAGCGCAGCAGCAGATACTTTCCCCGGCGCCCGATCTCGAGCACCTTGCGTCCCTTCAGCAAGCCGGGGAGTTCGGGGGCTACCGGCCAGCGCAGGCGGGGCTGGCGCACGATCACTGCGTTGACCCGCCGTCCGAGCAGGTGCGGCTCGATTCCCCGGCGCGTGGTTTCGACCTCGGGCAGCTCCGGCATCAGCGATGCTCCAGCCAGGCTTCGGGTGGGGCGGTCAGATGGTGGTAGAAACCGTCGGCGATGAGGTGGACCTCTTTGCCAACGAGCACATAGCGCCAGCCGTTGAGCGGATCGGTGGTGCCGAAATCGAGCGTCAGATCATCCAGCTTCAAGCGGATCGGCGCCGGATCGAGACCGAACGGCGTCAGATCCGCCGGTGCCGGAAACCGTTCCAGACTCGGGGTGACGCAGATACCGAGCAGCTGTTCGACGCGTTGGCCATCGGCCTTTGCCTGTCCGCTACGCCAGCCTGTGGCGGTTTTACTCAGCTGGATCTGTCGGCCGGAAAGATCGCCGATCTCGATGCGTTCGATCCTTGCCGGATCGAGTCCTGTCAGCAGCGGCAGACCGATGGGATGCGACAGCCAGATGACCAGACCCAGCAGGCCGGCTGCCGCCAGCAGGATCAGGTTAAGCCGCAGCCGCCGGTCCATGTTCAGGCCCGGCTGCGGCGCCAGGCCAGCAGCAGGCCGGTGCTCAGCAGCATCAGCGGGGCCAGGATCAGCGAGCCGAGGCCGATGGCAGCGATGGCCGGTTTCGACAGCAGCAGCTCCCGGTCATCGGCGGCCGGGGTGGGGATACCGAGCATACGGTCGTCGCCGGCGAGCCAGCGCACCAGGGCCAGTCCCAGATCCAGGTTGCCGGCGTTGGCGAGGTAGCTGTTGGACAGGAAATCGCCGTCACCGACTACCAGCAGGCGCTGCTCACCCGTCTCCCGCTGCCGGCTGAGGGCATAGCCAAGAGTGAGCGGACCCGCCTCCTCGGCGGCGAGGGGATCGCGCGCAATCTCCCCGCTGAGGGAGCCGGTCTCGTTCCAGCTGCGAGCCAGGGTCTGCAGCAGGGGGGTGATCCGCCATAGCGATTTGTCGGGCGCGGATAGCGCCGCTGCCTGGGGGAAGAGCGTCATGAGTTTGAAATCACGGGTGGCGGGGTGGTCCGGGTAGTCGGGTACCAGCGCCACCGCCGGATTGTCGATGCCGAGCTCGCTGACATTGGCGTCGACGATGGTGCCGGGCAGCTGATCGAGACCGGTCAGACGGGACATCAGTGACGCCGCGACCTGATTTTCCGGATCGCTCAATAACAGCAGGTTGCCGCCCTGCTCGAGATAGGCCTCCAGGCGCTCGAGCTCCCCCTCCAGGAAGGGGCGCTCCGGCGAGGCGATGACCAGCAGGGCCGTGTTGTCGGGTGGGGTGGGAGAGGTGGCCAGATCGAGCCCCACCACCTGATAGCCCTTCTGACTGAGGGCGATGCCGAAATCGCCCAGATCGAAGTTCGCCGTGCCGAGCAGATCCCGCTCGCCATGGCCGCTGAGACTGGCGACCCAGTGCTCGCCGCTGTGCGCCAAACGCAGGATGGCATTGGAGAAGCGCTCCTCGTCCAACTGCTGTAGACGCTCCTCGCGCTCGCCATAGCGCAGCTGGATCTCGCCGGCGAGGCTGATCCCCTGACGCCGGGTCAGGTCGGGATTGCGCAGCGGGTCGACGAATTTCAGGCTGATCTCCGGTTTGTACTGCTGGTAGCGGGCTACGAAGCGACGAATGCGGTCGCGCAGGCTGTTGTTTTCCGGGGTATAGGCAACCGCGGTCAAGGGGCCCGGGACCTTTTCCAGGATGCCGACACTGACCGGATTCAGACTGTTGCTGCCGGCTCGGGTCCAGTCCCACTGCAGCGCGTACCGTCCGCTCAGCCAGGCCAGCAGGACGGTCAGGGTCAGCATCAGCAGGTGGAAAATCAGTTCCTGGAGCCGGGCCGACATTCATCCGCTCCTGCGCCGGTCGAGGCGGTAGAGGGCCAGGCCCAGGAATAACCCAGCGAGGATTAGAAAATAGGCCAGGTCATTGGTCTGCACCAGCCCGATCTGCAGGTTCAGATAGTGGCTGGGCCAGGCCAGCCAATGCAGAAAGCTGGTGTTTTCGGTGTGTTGGTCCAGCAGTGAGACGAGCAGCAGCAGGCCGTAGGCGCCGGCGGCGGCGACCCCTGGGTTTTCGCTTAATACCGAGGTGTAGAGACCGATGGCGAGGAACAGAACCGCGAGCAGCAGCAGGCCCAGGCTGGCGGCGGCGATCAGGCCCAGGTCGATCGGGCTTCCGGCCAGCAGCAGCAGGCTGAGGCCGCCGGGCAGGGCGACGAACAGCAGCAGGTACAGCAGCAGGCCGAGAAACTTGCCCAGCAGGAGGGCGCTGAGACTGACCGGGGCGCTGCTGTAGAGGCTGTAGGCGCCGCTGCGGAAGAGGTCGCTGAAACTGCGCATGGTCAGGATCGGGGTGATGATCAACAGCAACACGGCGGCAAGACCGAAGAGCTGGAGTCCCAGGTGGTGGCTCAGGCCCAGGGTGCGTGTTTCGGTGGGCATGCCGACGAAGGCCTCGAGGGTGCCCAGAAATTGCCAGCTGAGCAGGCAGAGCGCCACTGCGAGCACGACCCAGGCCAGGGGGGTGCGCATCAGGCGTCGCCACTCCATCCAGGCGAGCTGCAGGATCACGCCTCACCTCCGGTGGTGGCTTCGAGGTAGCGCTGTTCCAGGCTGACCTGCTCCGGGGTCAGTTCGATGAGACCCCATCCCCGTTCTTGGATCAGGTGCGAGAGCTCACTGACCCGGGCATCGGCATGCAGAGCGACGCGGAAGTAGTCGGTGTGCAGCCGTTCCACCTCGGCGACCGGGGCCAGGGCGACGATCTCGGCCGGTTCGGGATTCTGTTCCAGACCAACCCGGTAGCTGATTTCTCCGGAGGGCGCCAGGTCGCCCTGGTAGACGATGCGTCCCTCGCGCAGGATCGCCACCCGGTTACAGGTGGCCTGGATCTCGGAGAGGATATGGCTGGAGAGAATCACACCGCGCTGTTCGGCCAGTGACAGGATCAGTTCGCGGACCTGGCGGATCTGCGCCGGGTCGAGGCCGTCGGTCGGCTCGTCGAGGATTACCACCTCCGGCTCATGGATGATCGCCTGGGCCAGGCCGACCCGCTGCTGAAAGCCCTTGGAGAGCTTGCGTATGAGACGGGGCCCCACCGCATCGAGTGCGCACAGCTGTTTGGTCCGCTGCAGCGCCTGCGGGCGCTGCCTGCGTGCGAGACCGCGCAGCCGGGCACAGTCCGAGAGGTACTCGTCGACGGTCTGGTCCCTCAGCAGCGGCGGGTGCTCGGGCAGGAATCCCAGATGCCCCTTGGCCTGGATCGGGCTGCGCAGCAGATCCTCGCCGCAGATCTCCACCGCGCCACCACCGGGGGCCAGGTCGCCGCAGAGCATGCGCATGATGGTCGATTTACCAGCGCCGTTGGGGCCCAGCAGTCCCAGGATATCACCCGCCTTCAGCTGCAGGTCGAATGGCTTGACCACCTGCCTGCCGTGGAAGCTGCGCTGGAGTTGGACTGCATTGAGAAGGGTCGACATCGGCAGCAAGATACAGGAATCCGGTTCGGTTGAAAAAGACCTTGCGCACATCTCCCTTGGCCGGTTGCCGAGAGCGGGTTGTGGCGGTCGCTTCGGGTTGATTCCGGCGCATAAACATATCACGCTTCGCAATCGGTTCACTCTCAGACGGCGACAGCAGCGGCGGCAGCATAATGGCGGAAAACAGCGCACCTCTGATCGGTATCGACACCGGCGGCACCTTCACCGATTTCGTGCTCTTCCTGCCCGACGGCATCCGTATCCACAAGGTGCTGTCGACCCCGGCAGCGCCGGAAACGGCCATTCTGCAGGGCATCCGGGAGCTGGGTCTCGAGCCGGCCGGTCTGCGTGTGATCCACGGTTCCACGGTGGCCACCAACGCTGCCCTCGAGGGCAAGGGGGTGCGCACTCTCTATATCGGCAACCGGGGCTTGGCCGATCTGCTCACCATTGGCCGCCAGGCCAGACGCGAACTCTACAATCTGCAACCACAGCCGTTGGCGCCGCCGGTGCCCGCCGGGGATTGCCTGGAGACAGGGGGGCGCATTACGCCCCGGGGCGAGGTGATCGAGCCGCTGGATGGGGCGGAACTGGCGCGGCTGGCCGAGCGGGTGGCCGCCAGCGGTGCCCGCTCGGTGGCGATCAATCTGCTCTACAGTTATCTGGACGACCGTTTCGAACGGGCCATCGAGGCGGCGCTGCCGGAGGCCTGTTTCATCTCGCGCTCCTCCACCGTGCTGCCCGCCGGCGGCGAGTATGAGCGGGGCATCGCCACCTGGCTCAACAGTTGGGTGGGTCCCCTGGTCGAGGGCTATATCGAACGCCTGCAGGCCGGGCTGCCGGGGGCGCGTGTCTCGATCATGCAGAGTGCCGGGGAGGCGATCGCGGCGGAGCAGGCCGCTCACCAGGCGGTGCGCATGCTGCTGTCGGGACCGGCAGGAGGCCTGGTGGGCGCCGGCTTTACTGCCGGGGTCTCGGGCCGCAGCCGCCTGCTCAGCTTCGACATGGGGGGGACCTCCTCCGACGTGGCCCTGATCGACGGCGCTCCGCGTCTGACCCGGGAGGGACGCATCGGACCCTGGCCGGTGGCGGTGCCGATGGTCGACATGCACACCATCGGCGCCGGCGGTGGCTCCATCGCCCGTCTCGACGAGGGCGGCATGCTGCAGGTGGGACCGGAGTCGGCCGGCGCCGATCCCGGCCCGGCCTGCTATGCCCAGGGCGGGACGCTGCCGACCGTGACCGACGCCAACCTGGTGTTGGGACGCCTGCGGCCCGAGGCCTTTCTCGGCGGACGCATGAGTCTGGACCGGGAGGCGGCGCTGCGGGTGGTGGGTGAGCTGGCCCGATCCATGGGATTGTCGGTGGAGGCGGCGGCGGAGGGGATCATCCGGGTCGCCAACGAACACATGGCCCGTGCCCTGCGGGTGATCTCTGTGCAACGGGGTATCGATCCGCGTGGTTACACCCTGGTCTCCTTCGGTGGCGCCGGCGGTCTGCACGTGTGTGCACTGGCCGATGCCCTGGCAGTGCGTGAAGCACTGGTGCCCGTGCATGCGGGAGTGCTTTCCGCTCTGGGCATGCTGGCGGCACGGCCTGGGCGCCAGCTGGTACATGCCCATCCCGGACTGCTGCGGGAGATGGATGAGCGTCAGTTGCGGCAGGCGCTGGAGGCCCTGGCGCAGGGCGGGGTGAAGGATCTGCAGGCGGAGGGGCTCAAGGCCGATACCATCACCCGGGACTACAGCCTCGACCTGCGCTATCTGGGACAGTCCTATACCCTGAATGTGCCCTGGCAGGATCTCGAACGGGCGCTGGCGGAGTTTCATCGCCTGCACGAGGAGCGCTACGGGCATCGTATGCAGGCCCCAGTGGAACTGGTCAATTTGCGTGCCGCGTTGAGCGGGCCCGAGTCGGGTCTGAGCCTCACTCAGGTGCCTCCGAGGCAACCCGCCGAGGCCATCGAGACCTTGCGCCTCAGCGGCATCGATACGCCGGTTGCGCGTTTCGAACGCAGTGATCTGGCTGTCGGTCAGCGTTTGACCGGGCCGGCGCTGATCACCGAGATGGCATCGACCACCTGGCTGGCTCCGGGCTGGCTGGCCACTCTGGATGTTTCGGGCAATCTGTTGTTGGAGCGTGTTGGCGGTTGACGCGAAGTCGTGGTTGACCGCATCACAGCAGGGTCGGTGCGGCAAGCCGTCGCACCTTGGGTCGTCGTCTCCGCCGGGACGACGAGTGACGCACGGAAATTAACCGAGGTTCTGCAGCGCCCGTTTTTCCAGAAAGGCCTGTTCGCTGGCGTCGAGGTAGAGGGCGTGTATCTGTTCCCGGCTGAGGCCGGGGAATTCCACCCGATGCCACTCGCCGGCTTCCACCTGCAGGGTGCAGCGCAGCGCCTGGCCGGCAATGCCCTGGCCCGCCAGCAGGGCATCGTTGACCTCTTCCGAGAGCAAGAGGTCGCCCAGGATCTCGGCCAGGGGACGGTTCAACATCAACTCGAGGATCGAGAAGAGGCCAATCAGAAAGCCGCTGCCGTTATGAGGTTCGGCCCGCTGCAGCAGCTCTTCGCAGAGGTGTGCGCGCACCAGCGCCATCAGGTAGTGGTCTTCCGGACTGTCCTTGAGACCGGCCATCACGATCAGGTTGACCCAGGCGCGGATCCTCCTGAATCCCATGTAGACCACGGCCTGCCCGATGGAGTCGATCTTGCGCGGGATGCCGATCGCGGCCGAGTTGATATAACGCAGGGTCTTGTAGCTGAGCACCGTGTCCTGGCTGATCAGGGCCTCGATCTCGTCGATGCCGCTATTGGCCTTGTTGAGGGTCGCCAGCAGCCGCAGCACCACCGCCTGATTCTCCTCCAGCCGTTGGCCCTCGACCAGCTCCGGGCGGGAGAAGAAGAAGCCCTGAAAGAGATCAAAGCCCATCTCGTACAGGGCCTCGTACTCCTCGCGGGTCTCGATTTTCTCGGCCAACAGTTTCAGGTTGTGCCCACGCAGCTTCGGCAGCCCCTCACGAATCTGTTGCAGGGTGAGGGCGGGGACTTCCAGTTTGACGATACTTACCCAGGGGAGCAGGGGGTCCCAGATCGGATCGAAGACATAGTCGTCGAGGGCCAGCGTGACCCCCAGCTTGGAGAGGCAGATCACCTCCTCGATCAACTGCTCGTCGACCGGGATGTCCTCCAGCAATTCCATCACCACCCGGTCCTTCTGTTGCACCAGCGGATGGTCGCAGTCGATGAGGTTGCGGGTCAGGTTGATGAAGATACGGGAGTCGCCGGCGATGCGCTCCAGTCCGATCTCCATAAAGGTGTTGAGTAGCACTTCCGAGGAAGCGCTATCGGCGTCGAGCAGCGTCTTGAGGCCGTCGTTGTCCGCATCGGTGGAGCGATAGAGCAGCTCGTAGGCGTAGAGGGCGCTGTGGCGGTCGTAGATGGCCTGTCTGCCGAGGTAGATGTCCTTCATGAAGTATCGCTTTTTGCGGTGCCATCGGCGTGGCGGGGGATCGAGCTCAGGGTATTTTGCCGCTCGTGGAGCGCATAAAAAACCCGCCGAGCGGCGGGTTTCCAGGATGGGGCGCGGGATCTTATTTGATCTTCGCTTCCTTGTAGATTACGTGTTTACGGATCTTGGGATCGAATTTCTTGATCTCCATCTTGCCCGGCTGGTTCCGCTTGTTCTTGGTGGTGGTGTAGAAGTGTCCAGTACCGGCGCTGGAGACGAGTTTGATTTTGTCACGCATGGCTCAGTGCTCCTGTGGTCAGACTTTTTCGCCGCGGGCGCGCATATCGGACAGGACCGCGTCGATGCCCTTCTTGTCGATGATGCGCATGCCTTTGGAGGAGAGACGCAGACGCACCCAACGGTTCTCGCTCTCGACCCAGAACCTGTGAGTGTGCAGGTTGGGGAGGAAGCGGCGTTTGGTCTTGTTGTGCGCATGGGAAACGTTGTTTCCCGTGACCGGGCGCTTGCCGGTTACCTGGCAGACTTTTGACATGGTCAAAACCTCGAAAATTTTTTATGCCTGGGGCGAAAGGCGCGTATTTATATCAGAGTAGACCATGGGAGGCAAGTCGGATGGGGCGGATTCGACAGTGGGATTGCGCCCCGGCGGGGCGCGGACAACCGAGAAATCCCGCTCCCGCTCTGGGCAACGCCCTACAGCCAGCCCCGCTCCGCCAGCGAGACCGGTTCCCCTTCGCCGACGATGATATGGTCGAGCACCCGGATATCCACCAGCGACAGGGCCTGCTTCAGATGGGCGGTGATGTGCCGGTCGGCCTCGCTGGGCTCGGCCACGCCGGAAGGGTGGTTGTGGGCCATGATCAGCGCGGCTGCGTTGTAGGCCAAGGCGCGCTTGACGACCTCGCGGGGGTGGACGCTGGCCCCATCGATGGTGCCGCGAAACAACTCCTCGAAGCCGATCACACGGTGGCGGTTGTCCAGAAACAGGCAGGAGAAGACCTCGTGGGGCAGGTGTCTCAGCCGGGCTTGGAGGTAGCGGCGTGTGGCGGCGGGACTGGTGAGCGCATCACCCTCCTGAAGCTGCTGCCGGAGATAGCGGCGCGACATCTCCAGAACCGCCTGCAGTTGGGCGAATTTGGCCAGTCCCAGCCCCTTGCCGCGGCAGAAACTCTGCCGGTCGGCGCCCAACAGCTGGCGCAGACCGCCGAACTCCTGCAACAGGCTGCGCGCCAGATCGACGGCGGTCTGTCCGGGAACCCCGGTGCGCAGAAAGATGGCGAGCAGTTCCGCATCCGAGAGGGCCGTGGCACCGCGCAACAGTAACTTTTCCCGCGGCCGCTCCGGGTGGGGCCAATCGGTGATGGGCATCCGAGACCTCCTTGTCTCAAGGTAGATTGGTACGAGCGCACATTCTGCTGCAACAGACCGCTCACGGCAATTAGGAACAGGAGCTGCTTGCGGGTCTGTCCAAGGCAGCTTGGGGGTTCAGCTCAAGTGATGCGGCGTTTTAGATAGATTCTAGGATTAATTGAACGTTATCAGCTGCATGGGTTACTCTGCGCCTCTCTACCCTGATCAATTCAAACCCTATGTCCTCACTCGATCGGAAAAAGATCCTCCTGGGCGTCACCGGCGGTATCGCCGCCTACAAAAGCGCCGTCTTGCTCAGAGCCCTGCAGCAGCAGGGGGCCGAGGTTCGCGTGGTAATGACGCGGGCGGCCCAGGCCTTCGTCACGCCGCTGACCTTTCAGGCCCTCAGCGGGCATCGGGTCTATACCGAGATGCTCGATCCCGTCCAGGAGGCGGCGATGGACCATATCAGCCTCGCCCGCTGGGCCGATTTGGTGCTGGTGGCGCCAGCCACGGCCAATATTATTGCCCGGCTGGCGCATGGCTTGGCCGATGATCTGCTCACTACCCTCTGTCTGGCCACGACGACACCGATCGCGCTGGCGCCGGCGATGAACCAGGGCATGTGGCGGAATCCGGCCACCCAAGCCAACCTGGAGACGCTGTCGGCACGGGGGATTCGGCTCTGGGGGCCTGACATGGGCGAGCAGGCCTGCGGCGAGACCGGCCCCGGCCGGATGTTGGAGCCGGAGGCATTGTGTGAGCGGACGATGGCGTTGTTTGCCCAGGGTACGCTGAAGGGGGTGCGCGTGCTGATGACTGCCGGCGGCACCCGGGAGCCGATCGATCCGGTACGTTTTGTCGGTAATCGGAGTTCCGGCAAGATGGGTTTTTCCCTCGCCGAGGCCATGCGGGACCTGGGTGCCGTGGTGACGCTGGTGAGCGGACCGGTGACATTGCAGACGCCCGCGGGTGTGAGCAGGGTCTCCGTGGAGACGGCCCAGCAGATGCACGCGGCCGTAATGGAGCGGGTTGCGGAGTGTGATCTGTTCATAGGAGTCGCCGCTGTGGCCGACTATCGGCCAAAGTCGGCAGTCGGGCAGAAGATCAAGAAACGGTCGGATACCCTGCAACTCGAGCTGGTGCGGAATCCGGATATACTTGCCGATGTGGCGGCGCAGGCAAGTCCGCCATTTACTGTCGGATTTGCCGCCGAAACCGAGCAAGTCGAGGACTTCGCCGAGGCGAAAAGGCAGGCCAAAGGGGTCGATCTCATTGCCGCCAACCGGGTCGGCGCGGAGACGGGTGGATTCGAGGGTGACGAGAACTCGCTGATCCTGCTCTGGCAGGGAGGACGAGAAACCCTGCCGATGATGACTAAGAGGGCACTGGCACGGCGTCTCGCCGAACGTATTGCCACGCAGTATCATGCGCAGAGAGGTGTCGACTCGGTGGTTGAGACCCTGCGTTGATGAGCCGGAACCGGGCCCGAGTCTTACGCAACCTGGTGCGTTCGCGTTATGCTGGGCCCCTGCGGCTACCTGTGAAGGGGCGAAAGGTTGCCGTGTGCCTATGATCTGGGAGATCAACGGGGAAAGGATTTGGGCTGTACCTGTACCGCAGAGGCTTGATCAAGTTTGTGCAGCGGAGTTTGCCTGATAGAGACAAAGCAGAACTAGACGGGCAACCCGTGAGGGTCCGTTTCGAGCTACTGGGGAAGACGCTATGGGGTTGATGAAGAGTTCGGGAGAAAAGAGCGCGGGCAAGCCGGCAGCCGGGGGACGGGGTGTACGCGGTTACTGGATGATCAGTTTGGTTGCGCTGCTTGTCCTGGTCCTGGTGGCGGCAGCCGCCAGTTTTTTTCTCTCCCAATTGTCGGCCAAGAGTCAGGCCGGTCGCCATACCCGTGCAGCCGCCCAGGCGATTGCGGCCGCTGTCGAAACAATCAATTGGCAGCGCAGAGATCTGATCGAGGGATTGGCCAGGGAACCGCGCATCATCGCCCTTTTCGAAACGGGTGACACGGCCGCGCTGAAGGCCGAGTCAGAGAAACTGACCGAACTGGTTCCCGGGGTGACACAGGTCAGGCTTCTACCGGTCGGCACCAGCGAACCGGACACCACACTGACTCCCCACATGGGCTACGCTTCTCTGCAGATGTTGAGGCAGGCCGAACGTAGCGACCGCGTACTGCCCTCGGAAGTTCACCAATTCGGCACCGCACATCAGCATATCGCCATCGCTGCCGGGGTGTTTTCGGGTGCAGGCGGACGGGCGCTCGGTGTCATCCACGCGGCCTTTCCGGCCAATAGTCTGCTGCAACTGATCGATTCCGTGGACGACTACGCCGGTCGGGTCGAGCTGCAGCAGTTGGCAACGGACAAACCTCCCTTTACCTTAGTAGGCAAAGGGCCGGAGGCCGCCGGGGCGCCCGACCAGGTCATTCAGATCGCCGGCACCATCTGGCAGTTGGCCTACTGGGCAGGGGTTGGCTCAGGCCTGAGCACGATCGACACGGTCATGCTGATCGCCCCCTACCTGGCACTCTTCCTGCTCGCGGCCGTCATCCTCTTTGTGTTGGCGCAAGGCATGGTCAAGGCCCTGAAAAAGGATCAGCATACTATTCTGACCCTGTTCGAGGCGGTCACCACCGGCAGGCCCCCGAAGGCGGTACCGGCGCAACTGGCGGATCTCCAGCCTACTCTCGATGTCTTGGAGCATCAGATAAAGGAGTACCGGGCCAGTCGGGCGGAGCGGGCCAAGCTGCGCACAGCCATCTCGGAGGGCGAAGGCCCTGGCACGGGGATCGCGGTCTCGGAGGAGTCCCCGGTACCCGCGCAGCAGCCGCGTATGGGCTTGAGCGAGCCGGTCGACGTCGATCCTTCCATCTACCGGGCTTACGATATTCGCGGGGTTGTCGGCAAGACCCTGACGGAAGAGGCCGTCACGACGCTCGGCCAGGGTATCGGCAGCGAGGTCTTTGAACGAGGATTTCAATCGGTCTTGGTGGCGAGAGACGCCAGAACCTCCAGCGACAGTCTGCAGAGTGCACTCATACAGGGTCTGATGGCGAGTGGAAGGGATGTCATCGACATCGGACTGGTGCCCACACCATTGCTCTATTTCGCAGTCCATGAGCTCAACATCGAATGCGGTGCCATAATCACCGGCAGCCATAATCCGCCCCAGTACAACGGCCTCAAGTTGATTGTCGGCGGCGAAAGCCCGACCACCGAAGCAATCCAGGAACTGCGGCGACGCATCGACGCCAGACAGCTGTTGCAGGGGGAAGGTTCGTTCGACTCCCGGGACATCATCGAGGACTACATCGAGCGCATCGTTTCCGACATTCGCCTGGGCCAACCGCTCAAAGTGGTCATCGACTGCGGCAACGGAGCGGCTTCGGTGGTGGCGCCGGAACTCTACCGTCAGTTGGGTTGTGAAGTGGTGGAACTCTACTGCACGGTCGACGGCAGCTTCCCTAATCACCACCCGGATCCGGGTGACCCGAAAAACATGCAGGCCTTGCAGCAGGCGGTGGTCGAACATCAAGCGGCGCTGGGTCTGGCTTTCGATGGGGACGGTGATCGACTCGGCGTGGTCGACTCTTCCGGAAAGCTGATCTGGCCCGACCGGTTATTGATGTACCTGGCCATGGATGTGCTGACCCGTGAACCCGGTGGCGACATCATCTATGACGTGAAGTGCAGCCGCCATCTGGCCAATGTGGTGCTGTCCAACGGCGGTCGCCCCCTGATGTGGAAGACCGGTCACTCCAACCTGAAGGGCAAACTGCGTGAGACACATGCGTTGCTGGCGGGTGAGTTCAGTGGTCACATCATGTTCTCAGAGCGTTGGTATGGATTCGACGACGGGCTCTATGCCGGTGCCCGCTTGCTTGAAATCCTCTCGCTCGACTATCGCAGCAGTGCCGAGGTCTTTGCAGAACTGCCGGATGCCATATCGACGCCGGAGATTCCGCTGCGTCTGGAAGAGGGTCAGCCGCAGAAGGTGATGAACGCCATCGAGCAGCTGCCCGATCTGCCCGGTGCGCGCATGGTGAAGATCGATGGTCTGAGGGCCGAGTTCGAACAGGGATGGGGTCTGGTGCGCGCCTCCAACACCACACCGACCTTGCTGTTCCGCTTCGAAGCCGACACTCAGGAGGGCTTGGAGCAGGTGCAGTCGATCTTTCGCGATCTGTTGGCCAAGGTGGCGCCCGAACTGACGCCGCCGTTTTAGGCAGTACACGGATATCTGATTTGCAGCCTGAGGGTGGTAGTATTGTGCCAGCGGTTTTTTCAGTTTTTGAGTTGTGAGTTTTTAGTTTTGAGTTGATGGTGTTCGCTTCGCTCACGACTGTTTATAGCCTTCACTCCCTGGGAGAGGAGAGACTACAACCAGTGCGGTTAAACCGCACGCATCCAACTCAAAACTAAAAACTCACAACTCAAAACTTATTTAAAGTGTTTTCATCATGAGTCTCTCTCCCGAACAGGCGCAGAATGTCGCCCACGTACTGACTTCGGCCCTTCCCTATATTCAACGCTTCAGCGGCAAGACCATCGTCATCAAATATGGCGGTAATGCCATGGTCGATGAGGACCTCAAGAGCAGCTTCGCCATGGATGTGGTGTTGATGAAGCTGGTGGGTATCAATCCCGTGGTGGTTCACGGCGGCGGCCCACAGATCGCCCATCTGCTGCAACGCCTTGGCAAGGACTCCGAATTCGTGCAGGGCATGCGGGTCACCGACAGCGAGACCATGGATGTGGTGGAGATGGTGCTGGGTGGGTTGGTGAACAAGGATATCGTCAATCTGATCAACCGCGCCGGTGGCGCCGCGGTGGGGCTTACCGGCAAGGACGGAGACCTGATCCATGCCCGCAAGATGATGATCGAACGCAAGGGTCCGGAGCTGGAGGAGTCCGAGATCATCGATATCGGTCATGTGGGCGAGGTTGAGAGTATCGATGTCAGCGTGGTCAATATGCTGGTCAACGGTAACTTCATTCCTGTCATTGCCCCGATCGGCGTGGGTAAGGACGGTCACTCTTACAATATCAACGCCGACCTGGTGGCGGGCAAGGTGGCCGAGGTGTTGCAGGCGGAGAAACTGATTCTGCTGACCAACACCCGGGGCCTGCTCGACAAGGACGGCGGTCTGCTGACCGGCCTGTCTGCAGAACGGGTCGACGAGTTGGTGGCCGATGGGACCATCCATGGCGGCATGCTGCCGAAAATCGCCACCGCATTGGAAGCGGTCAAGGCGGGGGTGGGTACTTCGCATATCATCGATGGCCGCGTGCCCCATGCGGTCCTGCTGGAGCTCTTCACGGACGAAGGTGTCGGCACTTTGATTCGGCGCCGCTGATGAGTGCCGCCAAACCATCGCGCCGACAGCTGATTCTCGAGGCGCTGGCGCGTGAACTGGAGGCGAATCCGGGCGAGCGCATCACCACCGCTTCACTGAGTCGCGCCGTGGGGGTTTCCGAGGCGGCCCTCTACCGTCACTTTGCCAGCAAGGCAAAGATGTTCGAGGGACTCATCGACTTCGCCGAGGAGAACATCTTTACCCGCATCAACCAGATCCTCAGGGAACAACCCTCCGCTCAGGAACGCTGCCGGCAAGTGCTCTATCTGCTGTTGGCCTTCGCTGACCGCAATCCCGGCATCACCCGCGTTCTACTGGGTGAGGCCCTGATTGGAGAGACCGAACGTCTGCTGGTGCGGGTCGGGCAGTTTTTTACCCGGCTGGAGACTCAGTTGAAGCAGATTCTGAGGGAAGCTGGAATGCGTGGAGAGTCGATGGCGGGGGGTGATGTCAACGCATCGGCCAACCTCATGCTGGCGCTTGTGGAGGGTCTGATGCATCAGTACCTGCGCAGCCGTTTTACGATCTCGCCACTGGCTCAATGGGAGGCCCAGTGGCGGCTGTTGGAGGCCCGCCTGTTCAGCGATTAGGTGTTGCGAGCTCGGTTCCGGCCGGGCTTTCATCAGCTTGGGATGTGCCGTCGAGTGCCGCCTGGAACCCCTCCTTGATCCGTCTGACTCTCTCGCCCCCCTTGCACAGCGCGATGCCTTGAGAGGTCTCCTTGCACTGGAGGTCCATGAAGATCAGTGTCTGGTCGGTCTTGCGGTCGCGGATGCGTGAAACGGTGATGCTGATATCGTCGTTTTCCACCGGCGCTCCGGTCATGAGAATGTTTTCACCATCCATCTTCACCTGTGTGGTGCTGTGCTTTTTCACATAAGCCCTGGCACGCTGCCACGGCTGTTCGCAATCGCTGTCGCTTGTGCAGTCGTAGACGTTTTTGAGGGCTTCCGTATACGACTGATTGGCCTCCTGCATGGGGTCATTGGTCTGAACCAGCTGTTTGAGCTCGCGAAAACGATTCAGGTCTTTGGCAAAGCTTTGGCGAATCCGGTTCTTTTCTTCTTCATGTTGGACGATGGATTGATAGGAGTCTTTCAGCGCCTGTCGCTTGTCCTCGATATCCTTGCGGTATCTGGGGGAGATGGCCTGGCCGCTGAGTTCGAGTTCAGCGGCGTTCTTCTGCATCTCGGTCAAGGTGTGCTTGAGGCGTTTGATGTTCGACTCGGTGACGCGAATGTAGGTGTCCACGGCCTGGATCTGGCCGTCACGCGCCATGACGATGTCATCCTCGGAACGGAAGGTGCGCAGTAGCACACGATCCTCCTGTCGCTGCTTCTCCGCCAGTCGTTCCTGTTCCCGGCGCAGGCGCTGCTCCTCTGCTTCCTGGCGCAGCTGTTCGGGGGTTTTGGCCGCGTCCACACGATCTACCGTGACGCCGTGTTCGTCGAGCTGGGAACGCGCGCGCTTGACTTCAGTGGGAGGCAGCTTGTCCGAGTAGTGGGTATGCCCTTCTTCATCCACCCATTTATAGAGTTTGGCTGCTTCGGCCGTGGTCGCCAGGCTGCTGAGGATGAAGAAGGTGGTGATCAGGATTTTCAAAGACATAGACAGCGTATCAGTCCGTTTTTATCTCAAGCACTAAAGATCGATTATACTGCGTGCTTCTTGAGATAAGATAGCCACTTTGTGGAACAGTTCACCCTTTTTGTCATCTCTTTACTGGCCAATCTCTTTTCCGCTTTCTCCGGGGGCGGGGCGGGTTTGGTGCAGTTACCGGCGCTGATCTTTCTCGGGCTCCCCTTCGGAGTGGCCCTCGCCACCCATAAGATCGCCTCCGTCGCCCTTGGAGTGGGTGCCACCGTGCGCCACCTGAAAGAGGGGGGGCTGGAGCGACAGTTCGTGATCTTCATGTTGGTGGCCGGTGTGCCCGGTGTGGTCATCGGGGCCAGCCTGATTCTGCAAGTGCCTGATCGTGCAGCGGAGATTGCACTCGGTCTGCTGACGCTGGGGTTGGGTGTCTACTCCATTCTCAGTCCTTCGCTGGGACAGATCTATCAGCCGATCCACCGTAATCGACAGGGGCTGGCGATTGGCGGGGTGGGACTGTTTCTGATTGGTCTGTTGAACGGTTCGCTGACCTCCGGTACCGGCCTGTTCGTGACACTCTGGCTGGTGCGTTGGTTTGGGCTCGACTACCGGAGAGCGGTGGCCCACACCCTGGTCATGGTCGGGGTCTTCTGGAACGGTAGCGGTGCCCTCACCCTCGGTTTGCTTGGTGAGGTGCGCTGGGGTTGGCTGCCCGTGTTGCTGTTGGGATCACTTCTCGGTGGCTACATGGGCGCACATCTCTCAATCGTCAAAGGCAATCGCTGGATCAAGCGGGGATTCGAGCTGGTGACCCTGCTGGTGGGTAGTAAACTGGTGTGGGGTTAGCCATGTTCCCGGGGGAATTAAAGTCATGGGATCAGTGCTAGTGAGAATCCACTTGCGGGATGCCGCATCCCGCGTCTTTGTTAACAAGGAACGGCACTGTTTGACGGCGGGCTGACAGGCACGCCGTGTCAGACACCGTAGGTATCACGATAGGCTTCTATCCGCTCCAGGGCTGCCTGGTCATTGCGCTCACGCAGGTATTCGATCAACTGCTCCAGCCTCACGATGGCGCTGACCGGCATGCCGTAGTCACTTTCCACTTCCTGGATCGCCGAGCGTTCGCCCTGGCCCCGTTCCTGCCGGTCGAGGGCGATCACCACGCCGGCCGGCAGGGCTTGCTCCGCCCGGATGATCTCTACCGACTCGCGTACCGAGGTGCCGGCCGAAATGACGTCATCAATGATGAGGATGCGCCCCTGAAGCGGGTGGCCGACAATCATGCCGCCTTCACCGTGATCCTTCGCCTCCTTGCGATTGAAGGCGTAAGGGATGTCGATGGCATGCTGGTCATAGAGGGCGGCCGCGGTGGCTGCCGCCAGTGGGATGCCCTTGTAGGCCGGACCGTAGAGGACGTCGAATTCGATGCCCGAGTCGACGATGGCCTGGGCGTAGTAGCGCCCCAACCGGGCCAGGCTGGCACCGGTATTGAAGAGTCCGGCGTTGAAGAAGTAGGGGCTGATACGTCCCGACTTGAGGGTGAATTCGCCAAAGCGGAGCACCCCCACATCGAGGGCAAAGTCGAGAAATTCGCGCTGATAGTCCTGCATAGTAGTCACCTGAAGATGCAATCTGCTGAATAACGCGTCCCCATCACGAGGGGACTTGGCGCGGTCATGCGCCTATAATGCTGCGACGCATTATCCTTGGGTGCTACGTGACTGCAACCTCAATCTCTCTCTCGTCAGATCTTTTTCGCGGGTGTGAAATCGAATTTCACCCGTTGCCGTCGGTCTCTGTCGTGTCGAGTCAGATACTCTCCAGCCAACATCCGGTGACCTATGGGGAATAGCAGTCACGGATTGAAGTCGATCGCGGTCTACTGGCAGCCGGGTGTGCGCAGCATGCTGTTTCTGGGCTTCTCCGCCGGCCTTCCCCTGCTGCTGGTGTTCGGCACCCTGTCGTTTTGGCTGCGTAAGGCCGGCATCGAACGCAGCACTATCGGCTTCCTCAGCTGGGTGGCCCTGGCGTACGCCTTCAAGTGGATCTGGGCGCCGCTTGTGGATCGCCTGCGACTGCCCTGGTTGACTGCGCGGCTGGGCAGGCGGCGGGCCTGGATGTTACTGGCGCAGCTGGGCGTGATCACGGGGCTCTGCGGGCTTGCTCTTGCAGATCCTCAGCGTAACCTGCCGCTGTTTACCCTGTTGGCGCTGTTAGTGGCCTTCTCCTCCGCCACTCAGGATATCGCCATCGACGCCTACCGTATCGAACGGGCGGAGGTCCGGTTGCAGGGCGCCATGGCTGCCAGCTACATGATCGGCTACCGACTCGCCATGATCAGTGGCGGTGGCGGTCTGCTGGCACTGGTCAGCTGGTTCAGCGCTAAGGGAGGCGTCTATCAGTTGAGTGCCTGGTCCAGTGCTTATTTCACTATGGCGCTACTGATGCTGGTAGGGGTGGTGACCGTACTGGTGATCTCGGAACAGGCGCGTCAACCGGATACACGGACCCGGGAGCGGGAAGCCGAGGTCGATCGCGCCATCGAACACCTGGGGTGGATGCCGCAACGCCTGCGGCTGGCGACGGAGTGGTTCTATGGTGCCGTGATCAGTCCGTTTGCGGACTTCGTGAGCCGCTATCGTTGGCACGCGGTCTTGATTCTGGCCCTGATCGCCACCTATCGCATCTCCGATGTTGTGCTGGGAGTCATATCGAATGTCTTCTATGTCGATATGGGGTTCAGCGAGGGAGAGATCGCAATCATCAACCTGTTGGGCATCGCCATGACCCTCCTGGGTGCCGTGCTAGGCGGGCTGCTGGTCGCCCGCCTGGGGGTGATGAGAATTCTGTTGCTTGGGGGCGTACTGGCGGCGGCGACCAATCTGTTGTTCGCCTGGCTGGCCGGGATCGGTCACAATGTTGCCATGCTCTCTCTGGTGATCTCTGCTGACAACCTCAGCGCGGGTCTGGCAAGCGCCGCCTTTGTGGCCTATCTTTCCGGACTCACAAATGTCTCGTACTCGGCTACCCAGTATGCCCTGTTCAGTTCGCTGATGCTCCTACTGCCAAAGTTTATTGGTGGGTTCTCAGGGGTGCTGGTCGACCATAACGGCTATGTCAGTTTTTTTCTCCTTACCACGTCAATGGGGGTGCCGGTACTGGTGTTGATTCTGCTTGCCATGCGCTATCTGCCGGCAAGCAGTGGAGAAGGAGATGGTTGAACAGGGGAGTTACCTGGCTGCTTTCGTGGTGGGGTTGCTTGGCGGCGCTCACTGTGCCGGGATGTGTGGCGGAATCGTCGGCGCGCTCACCTTCGGCCTGCCGGAGAAGATCCGCAACCACTTCACCCATACGCTGCCCTACCAGATGGGTTACAACTTCGGGCGTATTACCAGTTATGTAGTGGCCGGGGCGATCATGGGCGGTCTGGGCATGTTGCTGGCCGAGGTGGTGCCTATCTACCCGGTGCAGCAGGCGTTGTTGGTGATCGCCGCGATTTTCATGATTCTACTCGGTCTCTACCTGGGCGGATGGTGGATGGGTTTGGCGCGCATCGAGCGTTTGGGTGGCAGGCTGTGGACGCGCATCGAACCCTTCGCGCGTCGCTTGCTGCCGGTGCGCAGTCCAGGCCAGGCCTGGATGCTGGGACTGGTCTGGGGTTGGATTCCCTGTGGCCTGGTCTACAGCATGTTGGTCTGGACCGTATCAGCCGGCAGTGTGCTGAAAGGGGCCGGTCTGATGCTGGCCTTCGGTCTGGGCACCCTGCCGAACTTATTCGCCATGGGGATGGTGGCGGGTAGTCTGGCGCACTGGTCAAAGGATATTCGCGTACGCCGCCTTGCGGGCGTTCTGGTGATCGCCTTCGGTGTCTATGCCCTGGTACAGGCTTACGGTTCGGCGCAGCTGAGCAGCCTCATGGGTCAGTAAGCGGCGGCAAGCGCCGCCGCGTTACTCCGCTTGATCAATCGTCGATGAAAAACTGCTGACTCAATGAGGCCTTGTAGAAGCGGGTTTCACTCCGGGGTTGAACCTGCAGTTCGAAGTTGAGCGTCTCCTGATCGGCGATGCGAAATTCACCAATGTAGTAGATGGCATCGCCCTCCTCAACCTGTCGCATCGGAATGCTGATCAGTTGTCCGCGGATGTTGGTTGCCTTGGCCAGAATTACGGCCGGGGTCGATTTGCCGGTGGTACCGGGTTCGTTTTTGATCACGCTCACATTCAGCATGCCACGGTATTTGCTGCGTTGGATGCCGTATTGCTTGGCGATGGCCGGATCGAGTGAGGCACTGGGAATGGCGTTGTGGTGAATGGTGTAGCCGTTTATGGTGGTACTGTTTTCCGCCCAGGCACTGGCACTGCTGAAACAGACAATAAGCAGCACCAGGATTTTTTTAATTATCGTCATAGGTCATCTCCTTCATAAGTCGGTCTTTATTGACCGATCTTAAGCCTCCGAGTTTAGACGATGCTCGAAGAAGGTTGAAGCGATGTGGGGATGGACCGGAGGTGTAAGTGGCGGTCCATGGGACCGCCACTCTGTGAGGATGCGCAGTCTCAGGAAGCGGACTGCTTGACCAGTTTGGGCTTTGGTCGTTCACCCTGATGCAACGGTCGGCTGTTCTTGATGCGGTTGGCCATGTTGCGCAGCGCGGTGAGTTGACGGGCGAGCTCGGTATACTGCTCCTGCAGCTCCAGGATCCGGTATTGCAGGGTGTTGCGTGACTGGCCGATCTTCTGCAGATTGTTGAGACGCTTCTCCATCATCTCTTTATGGTCCTTGATCTGCATGACCAGGGGTTCCAGGGTGGTCGTCAGCCAGCCGTCGATTTCGCTATCGGCATTTTCGAAGATTTCGCGCGCCCGATGTACCAGCGCCGAGAAGAAGCGCTTGACCACGAAATTCTGTTCCATCATGGCGGTCACCGGGCTGTTGCGGAATATCTCCGCTTCCTGGTGCAGCAGTTCCAGTTCCACCCGATACTTGACGATGGAGAACATCTTCGGTTGCACCACGGCGAAGCCGTGTTCGTTCTGGAACTTGCGATAGATGGAGCGGATCAGCTTGCGGGTCTGCTCGCTCTGGGTCACCACGTTGAGCATGGTGCGACGGATATCCTCGAACAGACTCTTCATCGCCGCCTTCATGCCGCTGGTGGTCCAGCTGTTGGCCATCTCCTTGCGGCAGCGATCGATGATCTGGTCGAGGGCTTCCATGTTGAGTGTCTGGCTCAGCTGCTCCGCCTGCTGTTTGAGCTGTTTGCGACTCTGCTGGAAGGTCTCCACGTCACGCAGGTATTGGGCCTGTTCGGTGCGGGTTTTCTCCATCAGGTTGGTGATCACGTCGTCGCTCTTGTCACTCAGCTCTTCCAGCTCTTCCAGCTGACGCTTGGTGTCGTTGAGCTTGCCCGACAGCACGCTGCGGCTGTTGTCCAGCATCTGTCCGACATCGGAGCCGACGGTCTCGAGGATGATCTGTTGCTTGATGCCGAGAACGTCCTGACCCAGATAGTTCTCCAGGTCGAGCAGGCCGCTCTTCTCCAGCAGTCCCTCGTCACTCTTGATCTTGGACAGCAGTCCCTTCTGAGCGGAGACGGGGAAGACGGCGCGGGATTCGAGACCGAGCAGACCCGCTGTCGAATTTTGTTGATTGCGAATGGCGTCACTGACGTCTTCGTGTTCGCGCAGGTCGTCCCAGAGGGTGTCGATCTTGTTCAAGACCACCATCAGGCCGCGCTGGCGGCCGCTCTGAAAACCTTTGATATGGTGCTGCCAGATCTCCATGTCGCTGCGGGTGACGCCGGTATCGGCGCCCAGCACGAAGAGCACGGCCTGGGCCGCGGGCAGCATGTTGAGGGTCAATTCGGGTTCGGTGCCGAGGGCGTTCAGGCCGGGGGTGTCGAGGATGGTCAGCCCTTTCTTCAGCAGCTGGTGCGGGAAACTGATGAGGGCGTGCCGCCATTTGGGGATCTCGATCATCTCCGGCGGCTGGCTCTGGTGCGGATGCAGGTCCGGGCTGTAGAGTCCAAGATGCTTGGCCTCTTCCAGGGTTACCGTCTTGGTTTGAATGACCTCGTTGAGGGCCGCCTGCATCTGTTCCACTGAGTCGGTCTCGAGCGGATAGTGAACCCACTGCTTGGTATCCTTGCGCAGCTGGGCAAGGCTGGCGTCCTGCAGTCGGGTCTCGATGGGCAGCAGCCGTACATAGGCCTCGTCCCGCACCTCGTCGTAGAAGATTTCGGTGGGACACATGGTGGTCCGCCCAGCGTCCGAAGGCAGCAGCCGCCGGCCGAAATCGGCAAAGAAGATGGCGTTGATCAGTTCGGTCTTGCCACGGGAGAACTCGGCCACGAAGGCGATAGTCAGCTTATCGCTGCGCAGGGCCTCAAGCGTGTGATCGATGCGTTGTTGCACGTCCTGGGAGGACATGCCGTTCTCTTCCAGCCAGGGACCGTACTCCTCGATCGTGTTGATGACGTCCTTTTTCCACTGTTCGTAGGCCTGCAGCTGTTCTTGAAATCGTACCTTTTCCATTTCGCCCTTACCGTTATTTTTCAGCCTGGACAGGCTGTTATCCCCACGCACACACCTTATCCAATGATACGCCAGGTCTCGTGCAATACCAAACTGTGACGCCGAGAGTTTGGCTCAGTCACTCCCCAAAGGTAACGGCAGGCGGGTAGGGGACTTTAACCTGAGGCACTTGCTGCGGGAGTGGGCTCCCGATTCCAGGGTCACCCGTGAGCGGGGCAGGCCGAAGGTCTTGGCGATGAACTTCAGCAGATGGGTGTTGGCCTTGCCGTCCACCGGGGGAGCCGTGAGGGTGACTTTGTATTCGTCGTCGCCATAGGGGGCGACGAGGGCATCCCTGGAGGCCTTGGGCTGCACCCGCAGGTGCAGGATCAGCTCATCGCCCTCCCAGCGATACCAGCTCACAGCAGGGCGTGGGTGGCGAAGGGACTGGCGGTGATGGCGCGCAGCGGCGGCAGCAGCAGCATTTTCAGCAGCACCAGGCCGATCAGGACCAGCATGGGCGAGAGGTCGAGACCGCCCATCGGTGGCAGTATCCTCTGCGCCGGCCGCATGATCGGCGCGGTCAGGCTGTAGAGCAGGGCGACGGCCGGATTGTAGCTGCCGGGGCTGACCCAACTGAGGATGACCTGGATGAGGATGCCGAAAAAGTAGATGTTGATCACCAGTTCGATCAGTTCCGGGATTGCCCACAGCAGCGGGGCGAGCAGATTCACCGCACTGCCGCTGACCAGGATGATGAGCAGGATCTCGATGCTTTTGAGCAGCCAGGCCAGCACCAGGGAGGCGAGGTCGATACCGCCGAGTCCGGGAATGATGCGGCGCAACACCTTCAACGGTGGGTTGGTCGCCTTGACCAGGAACTGGGAGATGGGATTGTAGAAGTCGGCCCGCACCAGCTGTAGCAGGAAGCGCAACAGCACTGCCAGGATGTAGAGGCCGAACAGGGTCTGGATCAGGAAGATGATCGGATTGGTGAGGTAGCTGCCGCTCATGATGTCGTGTTCCCCAGCATTTCGGAGAGTTCCCGGGAGCGGGTCTGTGCGCCCTTGAGGGCTTCGGCGAAGAGCTCCCGCAGCTTACCCTCCTCAAGGATTTTCAGCGCCCGTTCCGTGGTGCCGCCGGGGGAGGTCACCTTCTGCCTCAGGGTGGCCGGAGAGTCGCTGCTCTCGATCGCCATGCGGGCGGCACCCAGCGCGGTCTGCAGGGTCAGCAGGCGGGCGGTCTCCCGGTCGAGGCCCATCTCGCAGGCGGCCGCTTCCATCGCCTCCATGACCAGGAAGTAGTAGGCGGGACCACTGCCGGAGAGCGCGGTGACCGCGTCCATCTGCGACTCGTCGTCGACCCAGCGGGTGAGTCCGACGGCGCGCAGGATGCTTTCCGCCATATCCCGCTGTTCGGCGCTGACACCGGGGCCGGCATGCAGGCCGGTGGCGCCCGACTGGATCATGGCCGGGGTGTTGGGCATGCTGCGCACCAGCGCCACCTCGCTGCCCAGCCAGTCGCGCAGGGCCGACTCCCGGATGCCGGCGGCGATGGAGATCACCAGCGGTTTGACGCGAGCGACGGTGTCGGCGATGTCGCGGGCCACGGCTTCCAGCGCCTGGGGTTTGACTGCCAGGACCACCACTTCGGCCTGGTTGATCGCCACGTTATTATCGGTCTCCGTATGCACGTCGAAGCGTGCCGCCAGCTGGGCCAGCTTGTCGCTGTCGGGGTCGCTGACGGTGATGCGCCGGCTGTCGAAGCCGTCTGCGATGAGGCCGCCGATGAGGCTGCTGGCCATGTTGCCGCCGCCGATGAAGGTGATTTTGCTGCTAGTCATGCGGGTCAGTCTTTTCATGCCTCGGTTTGTGGTGGTCCGTGTGTTCCTTATCTTCAGCGATTATACGCCCGGGGGCCGAAAATTGCGGTGCCGATGCGGATCATGGTCGCACCTTCCGCGATGGCGGCCTCCAGGTCGTCCGACATGCCCATGGAGAGTGTCTCCAACGGATGGTCAGGGGTTGCCAGACGATCGCGCAGCTGTCGCAGCAGCTGAAAGGGCTGGTGTTGCGCCTCCCCGGCGGCCGGTGCGGGGATGGTCATCAGGCCGCACAGGCGCAGATTTGGCAGTCTGGCATAGTCATCGATGAGCGCCTCGAGTTGCGCCGGCGTATGGCCGTCCTTGCTCGCCTCGCCGCTGGTGTTGACCTGCAGGCAGACATTCAGGGGAGGTAGCTGGGGTGGGCGCTGTTCACTCAAGCGGCGGGCGTGCTTGAGACTGGCCAGGCTGTGGACCCAGTCGAAGCGTTCGGCGATCGGTCGGGTCTTGTTGCTCTGGATGCGACCGATGAAGTGCCACTCCAGGGACAGCTCACGTAGGCGCTCGATCTTCTCTTCGGCCTCCTGCAGATAGTTTTCGCCGAACCGGCGCTGCCCCAGCTGTGCCAGGGCGCGGATCTCGTCGGCGTTGCGGGTCTTGCTGACAGCCAGGAGGCGGGTCGAACCGGGCGTTCGGCCGGCTGCCGACTCCGCATCGCCGATGCGGGCCAGTACGCGTTCATAGCGTTGTTTCAAACTGTTGTCTTCGGGCACGGATATGTGGAACTGCTATGAATTTCGAAAGATTTTTGATCGAGCGGCTAGTATATTACTTCCTACGCCATGTGGGGGCGGGCAGCACCCAGTTCAAGTCATGAACGCGCAGGACAGGCCGCCTATGACATGAGTGCTCTAAACTTATCAGGCTTCGGGTCGATATGACTAGGAGCATTTGAAACGCAATTCAGTCAGTTAGTGGGGGAATGAATGGATATCGCTGAATTACTCGCCTTCAGTGTGAAACACAACGCATCGGACCTGCATCTTTCGGCCGGGCTGCCGCCGATGATCCGTGTGGATGGCGATATCCGCCGCATCAACGTGCCGGCGCTGGAGCACAAGGTGGTGCACGCGCTGGTCTACGACATCATGAACGACAAGCAGCGCAAGGATTTCGAGGAGTTTCTCGAGACCGATTTTTCCTTCGAGATCCCAGGCCTGGCCCGTTTCCGTGTCAACGCCTTCAACCAGGCCCGCGGCGCCTCCGCCGTGTTCCGTACCATCCCCTCCAAAGTACTGACGCTGGAGGATCTGGGCTGCCCCCAGACCTTCAAGGAGATTGTCGATGTGCCCCGCGGACTGGTGCTGGTCACCGGTCCGACCGGCTCGGGCAAGTCGACCACCCTGGCGGCGATGATGGACTACAAGAACGACAACGACTACTCCCACATCCTCACCATCGAGGACCCGATCGAGTTCGTCCACTCCAGCAAGAAGTGTCTGATCAACCAGCGTGAGGTGCACCGCGACACCCTCGGTTTCGCCGAGGCGCTGCGCTCCGCCCTGCGTGAGGACCCGGACATCATCCTGGTCGGCGAGCTGCGTGACCTGGAGACCATCCGCCTGGCGCTGACCGCCGCCGAGACCGGTCATCTGGTATTCGGCACCCTGCATACCAGCTCGGCGGCCAAAACCATCGACCGTATCATCGATGTCTTTCCGGCTGGCGAGAAGTCGATGGTGCGCTCCATGCTGTCGGAGTCGCTGCGATCCGTTATCGCCCAGACCCTGTTAAAGAAGATCGGTGGTGGCCGTATCGCGGCCTGGGAAATCATGGTCGGCACGCCGGCCATCCGCAACCTGATCCGCGAGGACAAGGTGGCGCAGATGTACTCCGCCATCCAGACCGGCCAGGCCTATGGCATGCAGACCATGGACCAGGCGCTCAAGGAGCTGGTACAGAAGGGTATCGTCAGCCGTCTGGATGCCAAGGCCAAGGCGCAAAACAAGGATCAGCTCTAATGTTTCCGGCTGCTGCCGGTTGTGACTGATCTAATATAATGAATGGCGACAAAGAGGATTTGAATATGGAACTGGCCCCGCTGCTTTCCATGATGGTCAAGAACAAGGCCTCCGACCTGTTTATCACGGCGGGGCGTGAACCCTCGATGAAGGTGGACGGCAAGATCCACCCGGTCAACAAGAACCCGTTCAACGCCAAGCAGACCAAGGCCTTGGCCTACAGCATCATGACCGATGCCCAGCAGCGGGAGTTCGACGAGACCAAGGAGTGCAACTTCGCCATCAGCGCCAAGGGAATCGGGCGTTTTCGTGTCAGCGCCTTTATTCAGCGCGATGCCGTCGGTATGGTGCTGCGCCGCATCGAGACGCGCATTCCGACCCTCGAGTCCCTCTATCTGCCGCCGATCATACAGGACCTCTCACTGGCCAAGCGTGGCCTGGTGATCTTCGTCGGCGCCACCGGTACCGGTAAATCGACCTCGCTGGCCGCCATGATCGGTTATCGCAACACCCGCGGCGACGGCCACATCATCAGTATCGAGGACCCGATCGAATACATCCATGATCACAATTCATGCATCATTACCCAGCGCGAGGTGGGGCTGGATACCGAGTCCTACGAGGTTGCATTGAAAAACACCCTGCGTCAGGCCCCCGACGTGATCCTGATCGGCGAGATCCGCACCCGCCAGACCATGGAACACGCCATCGCGTTCGCCGAGACCGGGCACCTCTGTCTCTCCACCCTGCACGCCAATAATGCCAACCAGGCATTGGACCGTATCATCCACTTCTTTCCGGAGGACGCGCGGGATCAGATCTTCATGGACCTCTCGCTCAACCTGAAGGCGATTATCGCCCAGCAGCTGATTCCAAAGGCGGATGGCCATGGGCGCCGCGCCGCCATTGAGGTGCTGCTCAACACGCCGTTGGCCGCCGAGTTGATCCGCAAGGGCGAGATCCACAAATTGAAAGAGTTGATGAAACGCTCCACAGAGCACGGCATGATCACCTTCGATCAGCATCTCTTTCAACTCTACGAGGAGGGTGTGATCAGCTACGAGAACGCCTTGGCCTATGCCGATTCCGCCAACGATGTCCGTCTGATGATCAAGCTCGGCGCATCCAAGGCCAAGGACGCGCTGGTTGATGGTCTCGACGGTATCACCCTGATGGACGGCAAGCAGTAGCCGTCCGTTCGCTGCCGTCAGTTTCCGCCGTTCAGGTAGTTTTCGGCGATCCGGTACTGCTTTTCGGCCTCGTTGGCCAATTCGCCCTCGTCCTTCTGGATCATTTCGCAGTTTTTCGCCATACGCGCCTGCATGGCCGCCTTCCAGGCGCTGTTGGCTTTCGATCCGCTCGGTTCTTCCTGGGCAAGGCAGGCGGTGGCCGCAGCGGCGACGAAGTGTTCTGCCTGCGCCCCCCAGTCCGCATCCTGTCCGCAGGCGGTGTAGCTCTGGGTGGCGAAGCTCTTGACGGATTTGTAGGTGTCTTCCAGTTCCTGGGGCGAGATATCCGCCTTGGCTGCGGCCTCAACGGCACGGTTGATGCGCGGATCGTCGCTCAGATGACTGACATTGGAGACGTACAAGCCTCCCAGCTCCCGTTGTTGTTGAGGAGTGAGGCTGTTCAGAGCCTCTCGCAGTTGCTGATCGTTGGTGATTTGAGTCGGCATGAGATCCACCTCCAGGCCATTTGCAGTCCACTAAAGACGCACTCAGACAGCAGAGTCACAAGCCAAGCATAGACGGTGAGTCTGAAAAGGCGCATGACGTAGGTCAGTCATTTAGTAGATTCTAATGTACCTCTTTACTGGTCTGTTTGCTCTCTGGGGTCGGACCTGCGCCTGCCTGGAGCAGTGCGAGTACGGAATTGTGGTCGTTGTGTGCGGCCCAGTCGGCTGCACTCATACCGCTGAAGTCGCGCGCAGCAGGGTCTGCCGGAGAGTGAAGCAGGCGCGATACGCTCTCCGCATGACCGCGCTGAGCGGCCCAAATCAAGGCAGTGAAGCCTCCGGTCTGTTCCACCTGATTGGGATCGGCGCCGGCGGCGAGCAGGAGGTCAACCACCTCGGCGTGGTTGTTGGATGCGGCGAGCATGAGGGCGGAATAGCCCCCCTTATCGGTCAGATTGACATCCGCTCCGGCCCCGATGAGGCGCTTTGCCGCCTCGACATGGCCATTGAGGGCAGCCTTCATCAAGGGTGTCCACAGACAGGCATCGCGGACGTCTACCCGGGATTCCTCGCCAATCAGCCGGGAAATGGCGGGAAGATCGCCCTTTTCGGCTGCATCGATCAGAGGGGGTGGCTGGTCTGACACGGACGCTGTCTCGTTGGCCTCGAAGCAGGCGGCAAGCGTAAGACAAAGCAGAAGTAAAAGGGATCGGTGATGCAGAGGCATAACGGACCGGGCAGGCTGTTGAGAATACTGTAATTGTCGAAATAAGAGCCGGACGCGGCAATGCGGTTTCGCAATGGAGTCAATCTGACTTTTTTCCCGGACCGGGATAATGGTGGGGAAAAGGGGTGATGTTGGAAGCGCCGTCTATCTCGGTGATTTTGCCGGGACCGTGCTCATCCTTCTCCACCTCGTCGATGCGTATGACGGCATGGATCGGGATGCGGGTGCGGTGAACGCCTGAAAACTCCTCCTTGAGCCGTTCGGCGGATGGATCGACCACCAGGGTGCTGTGCTCCTGGAAAATCAGGTTCTCGACTTCGACAAAACCATAGAGTTCGCCCTGGCGCACCGTCTGGGCGAAGATTTCGTACACTTTTCCCTGGTTGAGAAAGACGATCTTGAATATGCGCATAGTTATTGGCTTCAGCGCCCTTCTGACCTGTCCGCGGTCAGAACTGGCGTCTGGGCGGAGGGTGCGATTGGAGCCGATGAGCGGAATCGAACCGCTGACCTACTGATTACGAATCAGTTGCTCTACCGACTGAGCTACATCGGCTGAAAGCCGGCAATTATAGTCGGCTAGCTGAGTCGCGGTCTAGCCGCTTTGTCACGGGGGGCGTCGATGGCGTAGGGTACCGGGGGAACAATGGGCTCCCGCCCCAGGACCAGGTCGGCCATCAGGCGAGCGGAGGCGGGGCCGAGCACCACGCCGTTGCGGAAATGGCCGGCATTCAAATAGAGGCCCTCCACCCCGGGCACGGGTCCGATGTAGGGAATGCCCTGAGGTGAGCCGGGCCTGAGTCCGGCCCAGTGATGTTCCATCTCGTACTGCGAGAGCTGCGGAAAATGCTTGAGTGCGAAGCTTGTAAGTGAGTTCTTGGCCTCGGTGCTGGTGGACTTGTCGAATCCCCGATACTCGAGGGTGCTGCCCACCAATACTCTTCCATCCCGCCTGGGGATGACGTAGCGATCCTGATGCAGCACGATGCGGGAGATGGTTCCCGGGTCGGTACGGAACAGGATCATCTGTCCCAGCACGGGTTCGATCTTCGGGGGAGGGATAAATTCCTGCAGCAAGTTTCCTGTCCAGGCGCCGGCACAGACGATGACACATGCCGACGGTATGTTTTCAGACGCTGTGCTCACCCCCCTGATCTGGTCTCCATGGGTAAGAAATCCGGTCACCTGGGTCTGTTGCCGGATCTCCACACGGTTGTGAATGGAGTGATAGGCGCTCTTGGCCAATCGCGGGTTGCGGATCTGTGCCACCTCGGGCATCCAGGCCGCGAAATGAAACTCCGTTTTGAGTGCGGGCTCACAATTCCGTGCGGCACTCTGGTCTATTTTCTGCAGTATCTGCTGAGCGGAACCGGCCCACTCCATGGCGTACTCGATATCCTCGGGTTCGATGATGAGCAGACCGCTTTTGATGTACTCCGGGTCAATCCCGCCTTCTGCCTGCAGTGCGTCAGCCAGAGCCGGGTAGTGCCGTTGGCTCCAGCTCGCCAGTGCTGTAATCGAAGCATGGTATCGCCACGGATAGAGTGGCGAAATGATTCCGCCGCCGGCCCATGAGGATTCCCGTCCGGTTTGGCCTTGCTCGATCAGCAGGACTTGCCTGCCGGCCATGGCCAGTTCCCGGGCGGTGAGCATGCCGATTAGGCCGCCTCCGATGATGATGCAGTCATGCATGAGGAGATGTTCCGCTGTTCAATATAATCCGGATTCGGTCGATGAATGGGGTGTCGGGTCGATTCTGAGTCTCGCGATATTCTCCGGTAATCGGAGTTGAGGGTCCAGATGCGAAATCTCTTGGGATTCGGATTCATATCTTGAAAGCCGTTTGTCGGGAGAATGTGACATTTTGTCCTTTCTCCGACTGACACAGCTGAATTGTATTGTTATAGAGATGAGTATGAAAAAAGCGTACACAGGTTTCACACTGGTCGAATTGATGGTAGCCCTGGTCGTGGGCATCCTCATTTTGAGTTTCGGCATACCGGCATTTACCAATCTGATGTCGGGAAACCGGGCTACAGCTTATGCCAATGATCTTATCGGTGCTCTCAGGTTGGCGCGCAGTGAGGCGGTTAAACGCGGTGAAGGTGTCACGGTTTGCGCCAGCAATGCCGCTTATAACGCCTGCGACAACAATAACTGGGTAAATGGTTGGCTGGTGTTTACAGATCCGGACAATGATCGCACTTATACAGCGGGAACGGATGATCTCATTCGAGTGTGGACGGCGCCAGAAGGCGGCATTGTCTTCAGCGGGACGACGCCAAACAGCATCCGGTTCCTCGCCTCAGGTGAAACGAGCGGTAGTGTGAATGATTTTTCAATGAGGCTTTCACACTGCAGCGGGAATCAAGCGAGGACGATCAGTATCAGCAAACTGGGACGCGCTGAAGCCAATCGGTCAGCCTGTTTTTAGTTGTCTGTATGATGAGACATGAGAATCGAATAATGAGTAGTCGAACAAGATCGCCAGTGAGAAAGGATGATGGATTCACACTGATGGAGGTGCTGGTGGCCCTCGTCATTTTTACCGTGGGTCTGCTCGGGGTGGTAAGTATTCAGTATAACTCCCTGCGCGGAAACCAGCAGGCTCTTCATCGTTCGATAGCGGCATCGCTCGCAGCCGATGGAGCCGATAGGGTGCGTGCAAATTCACCTGGTGCGGCCAGTGGTCAATACGATGAAATCCTGGCGGCCGGAACAGATCCGGGTTGTATCGACACGGGTTGCAGCGATGCCGAATTGGCAGCCTATGATGCCTTTGAGTGGATTTCGACTATAGAGCAACAGCTGCCGAGCGGTCAGGGAGTTATCTGCCGCGACAGTACGCCGTATGACGGCACCGGCAGTGCGGACGGCGAGAATGGCTGCGATGGCGATGCGGCCTCGGGCATGTTCGCCATCAAGATTTGGTGGGACCATGATCGAGGTGCTACGGATGGCGCCGGTAATGAAACCCCGTTGATGGCGTATAGAGTGAGTCTTATACCATGAGTAGATTTAGGAATATTCCGAAATGCAAGGGGTTGACGCTCGTTGAACTCATGATAGCGCTGCTCCTGAGCCTGATTATCATGACAGGAGCGGTTTCCATATTCATGGGCAGTAAGGAGACGTTCATGCTCGAAGAGGATCT
>JARROA010000042.1:0-49806 GCA_037384425.1 Candidatus Thiodiazotropha sp.
TTGCTGACGAACTCTTGCCAAGCCAGCCGGGCAAAATGCTTCGCACGGCCTTCCATATCTCCACCGATATACTCCTCGAAATAGTCCAAAGCCTGGCGGCGCTGAAGATCGCCACTCTCATCCAGGGTTCTGGCCACTGCGCGGCCCAGCCCCTCGAAAATCATGCCATAGGCCACCGCATGCAACAGTCCGCCGCTCACCGTGCCGATACCCGGAAAGGCCTTGAGCACGTTGCCGGCCAGCGCCAGCAACAACGTCAGACGCTTGCCGACATGCTCACCCGCGATCGCTATGAAGCGATCGAGATCGGCCTGCCCTACCTTCACGCCATACAGCTGCGCCAGTTCGCGCACCATCTGCACGCCGAGATAGCCCTGAATCAGCACATCAGTACCCGGAGTTACCGCCGCCATGGCGCCTACCATCGCTTTTCGGGCAGAATTCCTGACCACCTTTTCGGCGGCTTCACGCTGCTGTCGTTGCCTGGCCTGTGCCAGCTTTTCTGCGCCCAAGCGCATCAGGCTCTCATCCCGCTGCCGGCTCAGCTTGTCGCTCTCGATAGCGAGCTTCTCACGCAGCAGTGTCATCAGCGGCTCGATATCGATTGGCCTCTCACGCACCGCTTCCGTCTCACGACCCTCCGCATCGAGACGCACCACCCGCTCCTGTCCCCCCGCCTGCACAGGGACGATCTCGATCCCCGGCAGCTGGACCTGTAGCCGCTGCACGATATCGGTTAGATCCGAATCGCTGTAACGGTCCTTCTTATTCAGCGCCACCACCAACGGCCGCTCATAGCGCATGAGCTCGAGCGCTTCGGCATGCTGATCCCGGGTCAGTTCGCCATCGCAGACATAGACCACCAGATCGGCCCGTCTCGCCTCCTCGCGGGCGATGCGGACCTTCTCCTCATCCAGATCGAGGATACCTGGCGCATCGGTCAGGTAGAGATCGCTACTCCCGCCGTCACCGAACCGATAGTGCGCGACCTGCCGGGTGGTACCGGCCCGAGGGTCGGTTTCGATCTCCGCATCGCCGGTTATCGCGCCGATCAACGTACTCTTACCCGATGAGACACTGCCGAAGAAGGCCACGTATGGGAGAGCCTCCGCTTTACGCCGCTCGAGTTCGATCAGTTCGCGGCGGGTCTCGGCGGTATCCACGCCCTCGTCTTCGGCCGATCGCATGGCCTGCTCCAGCTCTTGCGGTGCCGGTATGACCTGGCTTGTTGCATCGCTGGAGTCGATGCGCTGTTTTTGCGGCCTGAGCAACCACCAAAGTACCAGCAGAGTCAGCAGGAGGAATCCGATCAATGCGACAGCGTAGAGCGCCAAAAGTAGCGGAGACTGCTGATCCAGCATGCCCCAGATATTGAGCGCCGACTCTGTGAGCTGCAACGCCAACAACAGAATCAGCAGCGAGAAAATGAGAAAGGCCAGTGCCAGAAACAGGCGCAAACCTCGCTTCACTGACTGTCGTGGCTTCAAATCGTTCGTCTCCGTGACTAGCTCAATGACGAATACCAATCATACCCCATCGTCCGATTCAGGGGACGCCGAATGGAGTGGGTGTCACTAGCCAAGCTGTGGTGATCGGCTGTCCGTCAAGAGCTGTTCAAATTCTGCCGAAGCCATCGGTTTGTTGAACAGGTAGCCCTGATAGACCGGGCAGCCATGCTGCGCGAGGAACACCCGTTGAGCTTCGCTCTCCACACCTTCGGCGATGACACTGAGTCCAAGACTGCAGGCCAGTGTGATGATGGTCTGAGCCACCACCGCGTCATTGGGATTGTGCGGCAGATTACGAATGAAAGAGCGATCGATCTTCAACTGATCGAGAGGCAGCCGGGTGAGGTAAGAGAGGGACGAATATCCGGTACCGAAATCATCCAGTGCGAATCCCACGCCGATCGCCTTGAGGGCATGCATCTTGTTGTTGGAATCCTCGATATCGTCGAGTACCAGGCTTTCGGTCAGTTCCAGCTTCAGGTGATTGGCCGGGGCACCACTGTGCGACAGCGCCCGCTTCACCTGTTCCACGAAGTCCTTCTGACGGAACTGCAGGGCACTGACGTTGACCGCCAGGTCCAACTGACTTTTCCGGGAGTCGGCAGACCAGTCCGCGAGTCGCCAGCAGGCGCTCTCCAGCACCCATTGGCCGATCCCCAGAATCAAGCCGGTCTCTTCGGCCAGTGGAATGAACTCTGCCGGCGGCACAAGACCGCGATCCGGCCGACTCCAGCGCAACAGGCACTCAGCCGCGATGATCCCGCGCTCGCTGTCGACCTGGGCCTGATAGTGGAGCACGAATTCGCCACGTTGAACGCCCAGACGCAGGGCCGCTTCGTTTTCAGCGCGTGCAGCCAGGTTGGCCTGCATGTCGGGATCGAAGAAACGCAGGGTGTTACGACCCGCGGTCTTGGCCTGGTACATGGCAATGTCGGCCTGTTTCAGCAACTCATCCACCGAATTGCCCGTACCGCTGAAGAGGGTGGCGCCGATACTGGGGGTGCTGTGGTGTTCCCGATCAGCGATCACATAGGTCCGGTTGAGGACGGCAATGATCTTTTCCGCCACCGCCTTGGCCTGCGCGGCGGCCTCGGACGAATGTTCGTTCAAATCCTCCAGCATGACGACGAACTCATCGCCCCCAAGACGGGAGATGGTGTCACCTTCGCGTACGCAGGTCGCCAGGCGATGGGCCACCTCGATCAGCAGCTGATCACCGACGTCGTGACCACAGGTGTCGTTGAGGATCTTGAAGTTGTCGAGGTCGATGAAGAGCAACGCACCCATGTGATGGCTGCGGGAGCTGCCCATCATCGCTTGATGCAGACGGTCCAGGAGCAACTGTCGATTCGGCAGGTCGGTCAACAGGTCGTAGAATGCAAGATGCTCGATCTTTTTCTCCGCCTCCTTGCGTTCGGTGATGTCGGTCATGGTTCCGACATAGTGCGTGACTTCGCCTTGCGGATTCCTCACCGCGGTGATATTCAACCAGGCGGGAAAGTTCTCGCCACTCTTGCGGCGATTCCATACTTCCCCCTGCCAGACCCCATTCAAATTGATCTCATCCCACATCTCATCGAAGAACGCTTCGTCGTGCAGATCCGAGCGGTACACTCTGGGTGTGACACCCACCACTTCATCCGAGGAAAAGCCGGTGATCTCGGTGAAGGCCCGATTCACCCGCAGGATGGTCTGTGAAACGTCGGTGATGACGATGCCCTCCTGGGCTTCGAACGCCGTGGCGGCGATACGCATCTGCTCCTCGGCCCGATTGTGTTCGTCACGGGTGCGCAGGGTGACGATACCGAAGGCCAGGTCGTTGGCCAGTTCATCGAGCAGTCGCTGCTCTTCGTCGGGAAACGCACCCGGCGCATCGGCATAGATCGAGAGTACGCCAAAGGTGAGACCGTCATCCTTCAGCGGCAGGGCGATGGATGACTGGTAACCACGCTGCAGGGCGGCTTCGCGCCAGGTCTCCACTGTGGGGTCAGTGGCGAAATTTTCGATAGCCTGAATCCTGCCACTACGGATGGCGCGACCGCTCGGACCCTGCCCGCGCGGCTCGTCCGCCCAGGTGAAACGACTTGCCGTCAGGTAGCCCTCATCATGACCGGCCCAGGCAACCGGTCGCAGGGTCTTGGCCTCATCCTGATCGGCATAGCCGACCCAGGCCATACGATAGCCGGCCTCCTCGCAGACGATACGGCAGATCGAATCCAGCAGGTTTTGCTCGTCCTCGGCACGAACCAGGATCTGGTTGCATTCGCTGATGGCCCGCAGCTCGCGGTTCAGACGCCGCAGTGCCTGCTCGGCCAGCTTGCGCTCGGTGATGTCCTGATAGGTACCGACACGTTCCGTCTCTCGGCCGTTGTTGTCGAACAGGCGCACCCAGCTGTTGTAGACCCAGCGAATATCGCCACTCGGGCGGATGATACGGAACTCCTTGCCGTATTCGCCTTTGCTTGACAGTGGAGCCTCCATCGCCTGGAGCAGTGACAGCCGATCATCCGGGTGAACCCACGAGAAATCCGTCGCGTCGGTGGCCTGGCCCGGTTCGCGTCCGAGTATCCGGTATATCTCGTCTGACCAGTAGACTTCCCCGCTCGTCAAGTCGTGCCGCCAGTTGCCGATATGAGCGATCTGCTGGGCCTCGAGCAGCAGCTCTTGCTTCTCCTGGATCGCCTTCATCATGGCATTGAAGCTGCTACCGAGTCTGGCCACTTCATTGTTACCGACAGCCGGTACGCGATGTTCGTAATCCGCCTCGAGGCGGACATGTTCGGCAGCCTCGGTCAGCGTGGCAATGGGTTGCACGATCATTCGTCGCAGAATCACCAACTGGCCCAGCGTGGCGGCGAGCAGGATCAAGGCACCGATAACGAACACCCATATGATCTGGCGGGTCTGTTCGTTGAGCTGGTCAAGATCCATGCTGATACGCAGCAAGGCGTCATGTGGCAGATCGCGCAACAATACGGCGCGCTTCCGCTCGATATAGACACCGGTTTGTCTACTCGGAACGGTGTGTGATTGCGATTCGCCCCCTCGACTGAAGCCGGCCAGGAAACGACCGTCATCCAGAAAGATATCCGCCTGTATGATATGAGGATTCGACTTCAGGGTGGCGAGGATCTCCTGCGCGCGCTGGGGATTCTGAAAGGCGACGGCCGCATCCGTACCGACGGAGACCAGCTGAGCGTAAGGTTGCATGATGCGCAATGCGCGTGCTTTCAGAGTCAGGTTATGGTAGGTCGCCAACACGCTGCCTGCGACCAAGAAGGCGAGCAGGACTGATCCCCAAAGCACCAGCGCGAGTCGTTTCTGAATACTGACTTTACGAAACATCGCCTATCTGATTTTGCGCAATGCGCCATTCTCGAGAACGGCTCGTGAGACTTCAAGCACTTTTGTCTGCACTGTCAGCGAAGCAGCCCGTGCCTGATCGAGATTGACACTCAGCTCGACATAGTCCGTCACATTGAAGCGAATGATTCCGCCCTCCTGCAAAAAACCGGGGGCATTGCTTACTGTCAATACGGGCAGGCCTTTCAGACTGGACAGTGCAGCCTGGCGATTGGCACTCACTTTATATGCCACGTAAACGATCTGGCAGTGTTGCAGCTCGTCCGTGTTGCGGGTGCGCAGGATGGTGAACGGCCGACCCTCCTCTGTACGTCCCTCGAAGGTCTTCTCCAACAACTCACCGAATGGGTCTTGACCCACTATGCAGATGCGCCAGGGCGATTGAGAATCGGCAAAGACCTCATCGGGCCAGGTGATGTAGTGGGTGAAATTGCGCAGAAAGGCAGCCTCCACTTTGCGTGAATCCACCCTTGTCCGTTCCTGTGCGGACGCCAGCAGCGACAAGCCAAGCAGCAGTCCGAACAGGCCGCTCAGGATTAGAAACCGAGTGGCCGCAAGCTCACGGTTTCTTCTCCTGCCGACACCCTCGACGATAGAAAAGGCCAACCCGCGGACGGATTCGCGCCTGTAAGACTCATATCGTGTATTCGTGAGATCCGTTCTCATCGGCTAACGTTATCAGAACCTGGCCGAGAGCGTGAGCAGGAACTCTCGCGGGCGACTGCGGGTGCTCTGTGAAGGCCTATAGTGTTCGTTGGTGAGGTTCTTGCCCATGAGATCGAGACTCAACAGCTTGCCATGCCAGTTCCATTCATAGCCGGCCTTGGCGTTGACCAGGGTATAGGTCTGATGGGAGGAATCGGGACCGTCCGGCAGAATCGTCTGGTCATGCACATAATTGACGCCGCCGGCGATATAGGCTCCTCGCAATGGTTCCCCCGTGAAATCGTAGCGGGTCCAGAGATTGAGCAGATGCGGCGCACTCATCTGTAAGGGTTTATCGTGAAAGCGTTTGACGTTGCGGTAGTTCTCCTGCTCGGCTTCGCTGAGCGTCGCCGGATCCTGGGCCAAAATGGCGCTGTCATTGCCGCTGAACTCGGTAATGCGGGCATCCATGTAACTGTAGGAAAGATAGAGCTGCCAGTTGTCGCTCAGGGTAGCGGTGGTATCGAGCTCCACCCCCTGTGAGCGCTGTTCGCCGCTCTGCACGTTGTAGATGGTCACCGAGCCGGAAGCGTCAGTTCTGGCCAGATCGTTCACGATATTGCGGTTGCGAATGTCGAAAAAGGTGAGCGTACCGGAGACCCTGCCGCCGAACAGGTTGGCCTTGAGTCCGATGTCGAAGCCCTGGCCCTCGGTCGCAACGGCCGTGGAGGTTGAACCATCGGGATGTCGCAGCACCTGCGAGCCTGGCAGAAAGGACTCGGCGTAGGAGGCGAAGAGAGAGAATTCCGGGTTGAGTTTATACAGCATGCCGTATTGCGGCGTCACCTCACGCTCCGAGAAGGTGGGTCCGCTAAGCCCGGTCTGGTGATCGGTGAGCCTGTTTTCCGTCGAGGTCAAACGCCAGCCGGCGAGCAACAGCAGCCGGTCATCGTAAAAGCCGAAGGTACTGCCGGCATAGACTGATTTGTCCCGATAATCGATGGTGGTATCGGTCTTGTTCTCGGTCAGCGTGGCGTATGGAACAGTGGCATCACGATCCCAGGTCGAGGGATCACTTAGATCCCACAACGGCAGGGGCGAGGCGGTGGGATCACTGCCGAGCGCCGGATCGTTGGGCGCCTGGGCGGCCCAGTCGCTGAACTGGCGATCGACATACTGGGCACCCAACAGCAACTTCAGGCTGGTGGCGCCAAAGTCATAGTTGCCCATGGCATGAGCTTCCAGGGTATCGCCCTCGTTACTGTAGATCTGTCCTCGGACCCGCCGTCCCTGCAGCAGTGTGGTGTTGTTCGCCATACCGAAATTGCCGGTAAACAAAGCGTCGATCACATAGTTCTGATGGGCATAGCCGGTGCGCAGATTCCAGCGATCGTCGATCCTGTAGTCGATCCAGGCACTGAAGTTCCGGGTGTCACTGTTGCGATAGTCTGCGTAGGAGAGACCGCTCCAATCGTCCGGCAAACCAGGCACGTCGACCCCCGAGAGGTTGGGATCGTCTGCAGTCGGCACGATCCCGGTTTGTGTATTGTAGCCCGGCTTTTGCATCACCTGTGGCCGTTCGACCTTTTTATACTTCTCAAACTTGAGAGACAGGCTCACACGATCGTTGGGTTGCCAAAGCAGCGAAGGCGCGAAGTCCCATGAATGGGCATCATAGGGCTCCCAGTAATGGATATCCTCGTCATAAGAGGTGGCGAGGCGAAAGAAGAGTTCGTTCGAGACCGGTCCTGTGATATCGGCATCCAGCCGATATTCGTCATAGGAGCCATAGCTCAAGTCGACACGCGAGGCGGGACGGGATAACGGACTCTTGGTAATGACGTTGACGATGCCACCCGGAGCGACCTGACCGTAAAGAAAAGATGAGGGACCTTTGACCACCTCGACCCGGGAGATGTTGGTGAAATCGAAGATCGATGGACCGTGGAAACCGTCACGCAGCACCTGAATGTTGCCCTTGGTGGCACTGACGGGAAAACCGCGAATCGCCAGATTGGCGTTGCCCTCGTTGAAATCGTTGCTGCGGTAGGTGACCCCCGGAGAGTAGCGGGCGATGTCGAAAAGATTCTCCGGCTCCTGGTCTTCGATGAAGTTCTGGGTGAAGGCCTGGATGGCGAAGGGCAGGTCCCGTATCGGTGCGTCGAAGCGTGAGGCAGAAACGGAATTTGAGGCCCGGTACCCCTTGTCCAGGTAGGTCGCAACATCGAATGGCGTGACTCTGACTTTTACCAGCTGCTCGATATCCAGATCGGCCAGTTCATTTGCCCGCCCCGCGTCCTCGCTACCCTGGGTGGTTTGGTCCGCTTGCGCAAAAGGTGGACACGCCAGCAACAGCACCATCACCCAAACCGGGGCGTGTCCGCTGCATGCGAAATATTGACGCAGGCGTGTAACGGTTTCGCATTCGTTTACTGAATATGCATTGACGTTCAAGCTTCGATAGTGGTTGTTGGACACTGTTCGGATCATAGGGTGTTGTATTTCTGTTCGCATACGGGCTTTCTTATTCTAGGGGAAGGCGCAGTTCTGTTGACTGCAGACTATTCCTCAGGCCGTTGTAGCGTGAGGCATTCGACCGTTTGATGCTCGAACGGTCAGTAAACGCTGTACGCAAATCCAAGAAGCAAGCGAATTCGATCCCCCATGTACATGACGATTTTTCTGACTTACAACAGCTGACCACAATAATCACATCACCATCGAGTTGCTATAATTGGCAAGCCAAGGCTCAACATCGTACTCTATGATCCTGCGTGGAATCCTTCAACTTCGAGTACAGATTCCACTGGGACCACTGTCGACAGGATACCTCAGAATAACTCCGGCCGGATCGAATTGCCGATCCAAAGTGAACCAATCCGTGGCTTGTTCAGAGGTGACCTATTCAGATTGTAGACAGGAAATCTCTTTCCACGAATAGCCAGGATTGGTGGCAGCATCTTTAGCCGGACGAGTGCTTTTCGAATTTATGGAATTTTATAAATATCAAACATTCTCGCTATCGATGCCGATTCTATTCGTATGGAGGCGCTTGATGTGGTGTCCGCATCACGTCAAGCCGTTGCTCTCTCCACCCATCCCCCCACCCCCGGACCTTTCATGCCCTATTTGAAACCCACCCGGAACTGCCCCTACAGCAGGGGCTCAGTCACAGCAGCGCCGTCAGCGACGAACCCTTCCAGGTCATGATTCTCAGAGTAAACGAAAACGACAGCCAGATTCTGGCCATAGCGAGGGTGTTCTATAGCGGCGTCATTGCCGGTTGCAGCTGTGCAGACGATCCCACGCCCCTGGATACCCTGACCGAAAGCTGTCTGCTGGAGGTGCGTCTCGACAAACAGGACGCGCATGTCAGCTTCGCGCTCTTGTCGGATGAGGATGTGTGAAAAAAGAAAACCTGCCCTTTGGGGGAAGGGCAGGAAAAACGGCATCCCTTTGGATGCGGTGGGGGAAAAGGAGAAGCTAATGGATATCACAGCACCCGGAATGCACTTCCTCAAGCCGATAGAAACAGCTTGAAACAGGATGATCCGGGGCTGAAACAATCTCGCGGTTGATACCCGCAGTAGAGACCAGGGGCACTAGAGCTGCCGCTGCGAGATGGTCATCGTGACACCGCCATCGGGATTGGCCCGTATCGTCACGGAGACATCGCCATCCAGAGTGAGCGCATAGTCCATCAGACCATTATCAATCATCGTCTCCAACGCGCGAATACTGGATGCGGTCACCTCGATCTCGGTCATGCCCATGCCCATATCGGTAAACACCAGATCCGCATGGGGCGTATCCGCCACCAGACTATCGATCATGGCGTAGATATCGGGATCAACGATGTCCGCCGCCGGATGGTGGGCCCAGGTCGGCATGGTGAAGCTGAGCAGAAGCCACAAAACAAGCACAATACGTTTCATGATGGGATCTCCCTGGTAATCAATGAATCGGCTGTGAGATCTTTGAAATGGGATCACAGCCTTGACTGTCGGGTAGATCCTAGTCGGCAGCTGTTTCCTAAATGTTTCCCGTCAGCGTCGAACTGTTTCGTCACCGGGGCAGTAGCGAAAGGATGAAGACTGGGTCACACCGTCGCGTGTGGTGAATCACACCGCCTTATCGGCTATGACCACCCGGTTGCGGCCTTGTCGCTTGGCACGATACATCGCCTCATCGGCTTTCATGAATAGATGAGCAATCTCGCGGCCGTGTACCGGGTAGGCGGCGACACCGAGACTTGCCGTGACCCTGACCGGCATGTCAGCGGCTATCGGCATCTGTTTCGATTCCACCAGGCGACGCAGGCGCTCAGCCATCTCCAGGGCCTCCTGCTCATCGACTTCGGGCATCACGATCACCAGCTCCTCGCCACCATAACGCGCCACATAGTCTACTGAGCGGACGCTCGACTGCAGAAGCTGGCTCAACTGGCACAGCACCTGATCCCCGGCGAGATGCCCATGGCGATCGTTGATGACCTTGAAATGATCGACATCGAGCAACAACAGACTGAGCGGACGCTGGTAGCGTTCGGCCCGGTTCAGTTCGTCGATCAACTGCTGTTCCAATTCCCGCCGGTTGTAGAGCCCGGTCAAGGGGTCGTGTGTCGCCAATCGCTCCAGCTCCTGCTCCATGATCTTGCGCCGATCGATGTCGAGAATAATGCCTTCCAGAAACCGTTCCTTGCCGACAGTCACGGCCCGGCCCTGCTCCCAGACCCAGATCAAGTTGCCATCGCGTCGCCGTATGCGGTATTCCATGGCGAAAGGCCGCTTGAGCGCCATTGCGCGACTGATCGCCCGCCTGGCGTTGCGTCGATCTTCTTCATGCAGGATCGAGGCAAAGCTGAGCTCCCGATTGTCCGTCAGCGCGCCGCTTTCAAATCCCGTCAATTTGCGGCATCCGCTGGAGACGAACTTCATGCTCCAGTCTTCATCGTTCAAGCGGCGATAGGCCATGCCCGGCAGGTTGTCCATCAGGTTCATCAGTTGATGCTCACGTTCCTGCAGCGCGTGTTGGGCCCGCTTTTGTTCCGTGATATCGCGACCGATGGCGATGGATCCCTTCACCTCGCCCCTGTCATTGAGAAAGCGTCTTGAGTTCCACGAGATGATCTTCTCCTCTCCCGACTTGGTATGGATGACGGTCTCGGAACCCTGAAGTTCCGCCCCCTCTTCGATAATCGTGTGCGACAGTTTGCGCACCGAGGCCCGGTACTCCAGATCGGGGTAGAGCCATTCCCAGACCTTTGTGTTCTTCAACACCTCCTCGCGCCGATAGCCGCTGATCTGCTCTGCCGCCTTGTTCCACACCGTGACATAGCCCTGCCGGTCCAGCACATTGATCCAGATGCTGGCGTTGTCGATGATGCTCTTGCGGAACTGACTCAGCATGTGCAGCTCACTACGCTGAGACTTGAACTTGTGCAGATGGTGGCTGTATTTCCTCAACTGAAAACGCACCAGATAGAAGACCATCAGGGTGGTGATCAGCACAAAGGCCCAATCTTTAAGCAAGTGGTATTGGATAAAGTTGTCGGGGTCGTCGACCAGGAGAACAAGGACGAAGTCGGAGACGAATATCCAGGCCACCGCCGTCACTGCGTAGATCGACGTAATGATGGCTGCAGTGAAATGATGGGATTTTGGCTTCTTCCTTTCCGCCATGGTCGTTCCAGCTTCCTGTCCGGGTGGTTATAGTTTTTACTAGGGCCTGTTAACACTAATCCGATAGGCTCTGTTGCGTCTGAAAAAGCGCCAATCAAGGCGTGAGGAGAGAAGTTTGGTGATTCCAAATGAACGACGAGCAACGCCGAGTGGCGCTTTTTCAGGCGCAACCCTAAGGAAGGGCTGGGGCTATTTTCCGCCCAGCGGCGTTATCATTCGCTCATGTAGCTGGGCTACACCACGCTCATTCTGCCTTGATGGGCGGAAAAATAGCCCCAGCAGAGCCTATCGGATTAGTGTTAACAGGCCCTGATTGAGTGTAGGTCCCCACCTCCCAGAATGCCACGTTGCGGCACAGACGTCAGCCTGTCCTTGATCTGAAGTCCAATAGGGTCAATGAACAGTACAGACCATGCAGGGATCAAAGGACCTCACCACATGCTGCGCCGCCACAGGCTCCTCCTCGCCCTCCCTCAGCCGGACTCCCTGAAGCGCGAGTTCGAGCGCGCCGGGCTGCCCCGCCTGATCGCGGGGAGAGAAGTTCCAGGTGGTGGGCGCTATGATCTGATAATTGAGAATGCGGCCGTGTTTGACGCGTATCCAGTGCCCCAGACTGCCACGCGCCGCCTCGACCAGGCCGAATCCCTGCCCCTCGTCCGGCATCGGCGCCTGTCGGCAGAAATCCTCTCTGGGGCGGATCTGCCGCACCCACTGCTCCATCAGGAGCACGACGCGGGCGATCTCCAGCAGACGTGCGATCACCCGGTTGCGCACATTGCCGCCGCTCTCGGCGATCAGTTCGCGGATGAGCGGGTGGCCGTCCACCTGCTGGCGCGCCAGCGCCCCCACCTCCACCACCTGGCCGTCCAGTCGCGGCGCCTTGCACCAGGTGTAGGCCTGCGGCACATCGGGATCCGGCAGGGTGATGCCGTCGTAGGGGTGCTTGGGCTGCTTCTGATGGCCCATCCAGCTGTGGCTGATATCCTCGGTGATCCGCGTGGGGTCGAGGGGCCGCAACTGGCCGTCCCACACGCCTTGAGCCAGCTCACGCCGCGGGCCGAAGGCGTAGGCGCCATAACTCATGAATCGATCACAGGCGCGACCGAGCTGGTCCAGCCGCAGCTGTTCCGCCACCTCCAGAAAGCGGCGGAAATCGCTGCTCTCGGGCGGGCGTTCATGTCGCCAATCAGCGAGGGCCGCATTCGTATCGAGCGCCAGGATCCGTTCCAGAGCGTCGCCAAAGAGCGTGCTCTCGAGAAAACGACGGAAGCCGAACAGGATCGCCTGCAGCCGCGCCTTCTCCTGCATCTCCAGGGCGCGGGTGGTACCGCCAGGCTGGAGCGCCAGGCTGTGGGGCCACTTGCCCGCCAGCAATCCCATCAGGTGCATGAACTGGGCCCGCGCCGGCAGCATCTCGCGGGCCGCCTCGCCACTGTGGGCGCGGAAGCGGTCGGCGATCAGCGGATACCAGGGCTCGTCGGCATAGACGGCGCGCGCGAAGTCGGGCATGAAGAAGAGATAGAAGTGGCTCAGGTGGTCGGCCAGATTTTCGTTGGCCAGGATCAGATTGATCGCCAGTTCACCGTTGGGCGGCGCCGTGACCCCCTGCAGATGGGCCAGTGCCCGTGCCGCCGCCACCGATTGGGAGACCGAGCAGATCCCGCAGATGCGCGGGGTGTAGACCAGGGCGTCGGCCGGCTCCTTGCCATGCAGGATCTGCTCGAAACCGCGGTAGAGCGAGGAGGAGACATTGGCCGAGACCACCCTGCCCGCTTCGATATCGAGTTCGACCTCCAGGTCCCCTTCCACCCGGTTGAAGGGCCCGACGATGCGGCGGCTCACGATTTATCGCCCTGGCGTCGTCTGGGCGGTACCCGGATATGGTCCGCCACCGCGTTCTCCTTGAGTCGCCTGGGAGTGGCCGCCTTGGCCAGGGAGGCCAGGGCCACGAACCAAGCCTTGGGCATGTCAGTCGGCAGGCCGACCGGAATACCCGCTATCTTCGGCGTCTGGGTGAAGGTGTGCCCCGGCTCCTCGAAACCGGGCGCGGTACAGTTGATGCAGGCATAACCACCGCGCAGGCAGGAGCCCTCGCCATTCCACAAGCGGGTGTTGCAGTCGGCGTGGGCCTGGGTGCCGAGACAGCCCATGTGCTCCATCATGCAGCCGAGGTCCGAGGGCTTCTCCGCGCTCGCCTTGTATTCGTAGTACTCGTTGCGCGGGCAGCCATGGTGGACCAGGTGGTCGGCGTAGCTGCGGGGACGCCCCCACTCGTCGAGGTCCTCGGCGCGCAACTCGTCGAAGGCGATCTGTACCAGCGTCTCGGTCACCCAGTTGGGATGGATCGGACAACCTGCGATATTGATCACCGGCAGGCCGCTCGGATCACTAAACCGCTCGCCCAGCAACCCTCCCTCGACGGTCTCGTCGTATTGCAGCCCGCAGGACTCGCTGGGATTGCCGCCGGCGGCGGTGATGCCGCCATAGGCCGCGCAGCTGCCGACCGCGACCACGTGACCGGCCACCCGTGCCAGTTGCTCGATCCACTGCATCATCGGCTTGCCGGTACCCGCCAGCCGATGGAACTTGCCGCTGCCGTTGGGACCACAGACCACGGAACCCTCCAGACAGAGCAGATCGAGCCGCTGCTCGCCGGCCAGTATGGCCTCCAGCAGGGCAATGAATTCGCCGTTCGACGCCTCGCTGATCGAGGGGTGCCAAAGCAGATGGATACCGGCGCTCTCCAGTGCGGTGAAGAGATCGGGCCCTTCGGCGCAGAGCAGGGACAGACTGCAGCCGCCACAGCCGCCGGACTGCAGCCAGAGCAGATTCAATGCCGGCCGACCCTCACTCATCCGCCTCTCCCTCCAGTGGCAGCAGCAGAGTGAAGACCGCGCCGCCATCGGGATGGTTGCTGGCCCAGAGATCACCGCCCATGTCGCGGGCCAGGCCGTAACTGATATAGAGCCCCAGACCCGTGCCCTTGCCCACCGACTTGGTGGTGAAAAAGGGGTCGAAGAGCTTTTTCAGATCGGCATCGGGAATACCCGGGCCGCTGTCGTGGACACTGATCCAGGCGCTCTCCTCATCCCGGCTGCAGGCGATCTCGAGTCTCGGCGGCAGCTGCCCCTCCATCACGTCGATGGCGTTCTGCACCAGGTTGATGAGGATCTGATGCACCTGTCCCTGACGACCTCTTATCTCCAGGTTGTCGGGCAGCGCATAGCTCAACTCCGGTTTTTCCCGCGCCGCCTTGATCACCCACTGGGTCGCCGTCATCACTGTCTGGCCCAGATCGAAGGGTTCCGGCTTTTCGCGCTGGATGCCGGAGTAGCGGCGCAGATCGAGCACGATCTTACTGATGCGTTCCGCCCCCTCCATGGTGCCTTCTATCAAAGGCCCCATATCGGCCTCGATCTTGTCGATACGGTGGTTCCGGCGCAACCGCTGGTTCAACTCGGGCTCGAGATGTGCACCCACATCGAGCAGGTAGTCGTTGATGCGTTCACCATAGCGCTTGAGGGCGTGCATGTTACCGAACACCACGCTGATCGGATTGTTCAGCTCGTGGGCGACGCCGGCCACCAGGCGTCCGAGCGAGGCCATCTTCTCGGAATGGACCAGTTGCTCCTGAGTCTGCTTCAACTCCCGATGGGTCTTGTTGAGGTCTTCATAGGCACGCCGCAGCTCCCCCACCGGACGCCCCATCAGGACCATGCCCACCAGCCGCCCCTTGACGTCGTAGCGGGACGAGCAGTTCATGGCCAGCGGCATGGAACCGCCATCCAGGGTCTGCAGGTTGACCTCGCAGTCGACGATGGCGTCACTGCCCAGTTTCTCCGCAAACTGCTCCACCAGCGGTTGGGACTCGAGACCGAAGAGCTCGTTGAAAGGTCGGTTGAGCAGTGCTTTCTTGGGTTTACCGGTGAGGTCCTCCAGGGCCTGGTTGACCTGTACGATACGCCCCTGGATATCGCAGACGATGAGTACCTCGGTCATCGACTCCAGCACGCTGCGGATGAACTGCTGGGCCTCTTCCAGCTCCGCGTTCTTCTGCTCCAGCTCGACCTGGTAGCGGACCAGGTCGGCGTAGACCATATCCATCTTCTGGATCACCTCGATCCAGGCGTTCTCGGTCGTCTCCGACAGCTGCAGGGGCTCACTCATGCCGATCTTGTCGATCAGGCTGGTGCCAAAGCGGGTTTTGGTCTCAGACATCGTCACTCCTTGTCAGCTGGCCGTCGATCAGATGCACACAACGGCTCTTTCCTATTTGAATCTTTGTCAGTCCGCGAATGAATGCAAATTGTCGATTGAAGACAATGATAGGGGCAAACGGTGCGGCAAGCCGCACCCTACGCTTCGATTGCCTGTAGGGTGCGGCTTGCCGCACCGAATATCTGATCGAATTGCGTGTTTTCACTTTCATTTGCGGACTGAAAAAACAAACCTAACCGACCATATCCTCGTCCTCGCGCAGCTGCTCGATCTTCTCCAGACCGTATCGTTCCAGCTTGCTGCGCAGGCCGACCCGGGACAGGCCCAGCTCCTTGGAGGCCTGACTCTTGTTCCAGCGGTGGCGGATCAGGGTCTCCTTGAGGATGCGCGCCTCCAGGGATTCGACCCGTTCCTTGAGGGTACCGTCGAGATCGTCGAGCATCTGCAGATCGGCTTCGTCCTCCTCGGGAGCGGCGCGCAACACCCGCGGCGAGAGCAGTTCGGCGCCAAGCAGTTGCTCATCGCCCATCACCAGCATGTGGCGGATCTCATTCTGCAGCTCACGCACGTTGCCAGGCCAGTGGTAGGCCTGCATACAGGCCAGGGTCTCCTGGGTGAAGCCCTCCACCCGCTTGCCGAGCTGGGTCATGGAGGCCTCGAGGATACTCTGCGCGATCAGCGGAATGTCCCCCTTGCGTTCGCGCAGCGGAGGCAGCTGGATGGTGACGGTGGCTAGGCGGTAGTAGAGGTCCTCGCGGAAGCGCCCTTCGCGTACCTCCTGCTCAAGATCCCGGTTGGTGGCGGCGATGACGCGCACGTCGACCTGGCGGGTCTGGCTGCTGCCCAGGGGGCGGATCTCCCCCTCCTGCAGCACCCGCAGCAGCTTCACCTGGAAGGCAGGCGAGACCTCGCCGATCTCGTCCAGGAATACGGTGCCGCCACTGGCCCGCTCGAACAGGCCTGCGCGGTCCTCCACCGCGCCGGTAAAGGCCCCCTTTTTGTAGCCGAAGAGCTCGCTCTCCAGCAGCTCGTCGGGCAGCGCCCCGCAATTCTCCACCACGAAGGGCTGGTCCCAGCGCGGGCTGTTGTAGTGCAGGGCCCGCGCCGCCAGCTCCTTGCCGGTGCCCGACTCGCCGGTGAGCAGCACCGATACATCGTAGGGCGAGACGCGACGGATCTTTTCGCAGACCTGGTTCATGCAGCTCTGATCACTGCGCACGATCTGATCGTCGCAGCTGTAGTCCTCGCGCAACCGCTTGCGCTTCTGATCCATGGCCGACTGCATCCGGCTGGGCGACATCTTGAGCTCGATGGAGAGGATCTCGTTCTTACGCTGCAGCTCGAACAGTTCGGCGGCGTTCTTCAGTAGTAGGATGAGGCTGTCAGGGTGCCAGGGCTTGGTCACGAATTGGTAGATGCCCGCCTCATTGACGGCGCTGATGATATCCTCTGAGTCGGTGTAGCCGGAGATGATCATGCGGATCACCTCGGGCCACTGCTCGCGCACCTGCTTGAGGAACTCCACGCCGGTGATCTCCGGCATGCGCTGGTCGCAGAGGATGATCTGCACCCACTCGGTCTCCAGGATGCGTCGCGCATGGGTCACGTTCTCAGCGGTCTTGACGTCGAAATCGTCCTCCAGGATGCGCTGCAGGGTCTCCAGGCTGCGCACCTCGTCGTCGACAATGAGTACTGTGGGCAGGCGGCTCATGAGACGTGCTTCCAGGCCGGGATCTCCCAGCGGTGGTTGGCGATGGTCAGCGGCGTGCGCGACTTGGGCACCTTGTAAACGAAGTTGTAGCGAGCCACATGGTAGCTCGGATCGAAACCGTAGAAATTGCGTTTCATCTGTTCCAGCTCCTCCTCACGATAGCGGGCCAGCGCTTTCACCGATTCGTCAGCCTGCCGTCGTACTCTTTTATACTGTAGACGTTCGGCGAAGGCCGGCGTGCGTACTGTCGCTTCCGCCAGCCGCCGCACCTGTCGCTCGAAATCCTCACCCCGCCCCTCGATGATCCGCTCCACCAGCCCCAGTTCATGAGCCTCCCCGGCCCCCATGGGCAAGCGGTGCTCGATAATGCGCGCCGCCCGCTCCTCACCGGCATAACGGGGCAGCAGATAGGTCCAGTACTCGGAGCCGAAGAGGTTGCCCATATCCTTGTAGTGAGGGTTGAGGATGACACCCCGACGCATCCAGACTTCATCGGCAGCGCGGGCCAGGAAGACGCCCCCGGCCCCGGCGTTGCCGCGCAGGGCGGCAATGGTGAGATGGTTGTCCGTCGTGATGATCTCACGGGCAAGATCATCGATGGCGTTGATGTTGCGCCAGGACTCGTCCGCCGCGCTGTCGGCCGCCTCGATCCGATTCAGGTGCATGCCGTTGCACCAGTAGTCGGCACCACCCATGAGCACGATGGCCCGGGTGTCTCGACGCTTCGCCTCCCGATAGGCCGCCAGCAGGGCCTCACACTGCTCACTGCCCATGGCGCCGTTATAGAAATCGAAGTAGAGATAGCCGACCTCGTCGTACTCCCGATACCCGATCTCCCGGTAGCCGGTGTGCCGGTCGGGCACGATCTCCGGCAGATGGTCGATCTCACCGGCCAGCAGCTGGGTGGCCGGCAGCTTGAAAGGATGCTCCCCGTCCGGCTCCCGCAGATGTCCGATCCAGACCGCCCCGTCGACGGTGGCGCGACAGACGGCGGGACCGCAGCGGGCGATAAGTGCCCCGGGTTCACCTTCGAGCTGGCACTCCGCTCTCGCATCGTAGAGAAAGCACACGCGCCCGAACAGCTCATCCTTCACGCCCGGAAAACCGTCGGCGCAGCGGATTTTACGCAGTACGGTTTCGCTATCGTCACGCCGCCAGTCGATACGGCGCTCGGGCTGCCGCATCAACGGCCGCTGGCGGCCGAGCAGATCGGGGTCGCTCTCCTCCAGCGGTTGCGGACGGTAATCGCCGGTGGCGAAATGTTCCAACGCCAGCAGTACCGCCTCCACCGCCGCCTCGGTCACCTCGTTGCGGTAGAGACTGGCCTTCGCGGCCTCGCGCATGGGGAACTCGGCACTGGCCCAGATATCCCCCGCGTCCATCTCCGCATTGGCCTGCAATACGGTGACTCCCCAATGCCGCTCGCGATTGAGAATGGCCCAGTCGAGGGCCGACGGTCCGCGATCACCGCGGATGCCGGGATGCACCACCAGACAGATGTGGTGGCGCCAGATCACCTCCGGTATGGCCCGTTTGAGGAAAGGCGCAATGATCAGGTCGGGCCGGCAGAGCGCCACCGCCTCGATCGACACCGCGTCGTTGATGTCGAACTCCACCGCCACCTCGTGACCCCGCCCACGCAACTCCACGAAGAGGCGCTGGGTGAGGCTGTTGAAGGCGTGGGTCAGGAAGAGAATGCGCATAGCTCTGCCATGTCATTCTCTGCAGGCAGAGTCGCCATTAGAGAGATAATGGTGGGGCAGGGCCCCACCCTACCGGATCCCGTAGGGTGGGGCCCTGCCCCACCGAACAACCTCAGAGACCGGGATTCCTTCGAAGACCTTTCTCCCCAAATCATGTCAACAGATCCTCGGCAGCTGTTCGCCGGAGAGCCAGTCCACCACCCGGCTGCCGCCGAACAGGGTCTCCATCTGCACGAAGTGGTGCGGATCCTCCACCACCTCACCGATGAGACGGACTTCGGCGCCCAGGGGATCGGCCTGCATCAGCGGCAGCAGCCGCTCAGCGTCCTCAGCGGAGCAGATACAGACCAGTTTGCCCTCGTTGGCCACGTAGAGGGGATCGAGTCCCAGCAGTTCGCAGGCGGAGGCGACCGCAGGCTTGACCGGAATCTCGGCCTCGTTGAGCCGCATGCCGACCCCCGACTGCATGGCCAACTCGTTGAGGGTGGTGGCCAGCCCACCACGGGTGGGGTCGCGCAGGCAGCGGATGCCGGGGGCCTCGGCGACCATTTTCTCCACCAGCTTGTGCAGCGCCGCCGAATCGGACGCGATGCTGGTCTCGAACTCCAGATTCTCGCGGCTCGACATGATTGCCACCCCGTGGTCGCCGATGCTGCCGCTGATGATGACGCGATCGCCCGGCCGTGCCCGCTCTCCCGAGATGTTGATGCCCAGCGGCACCACACCGATGCCGGTGGTCGTGATGAAGATCCCGTCGCCCTTGCCCTTCTCCACCACCTTGGTATCGCCGGTCACCACCGGCACACCGGCCTCGCGGGCGGCCCGACCCATGCTCGCCACGATGCGCTCCAGATCAGCCAGGGGGAAGCCCTCCTCCAGGATGAAACCGGCCGAGAGATAGAGCGGTCTGGCCCCCGACATGGCCACGTCGTTGAGGGTGCCGTGCACCGCCAGCGAACCGATGTCGCCGCCGGGAAAGAAGAGCGGCGAAATGACATGACCGTCGACGCTCATCACCATACGTCCCGCGTTCACGTCGAAGGCAGCCTGGTCGTTACCCTGGCGCAGCAGCGCGTTGTCGAAGTGCTTCAGAAACAGCTCCTCGATCAGCTGCGCCATGGCGCGGCCGCCGCTGCCGTGGGTCATGTCGACCCGACCCTCACGGGTGTCTAGGCGGAGAGGAAAACGTTTGACGACAGTATTCATGGTTGGCACCTGTCTTTTGCTCTTTTGTTAAGCACGCAAAGAAGCGCAATGAGCGCAAAGATTACTTAATGTGTTCCGTTGCTGGTTCATATTTCCTCGCTCAGGGTCAAGCTCATCTCAACAATAAAAAATGACATCGCGTGCTTTGCGTTTCATTACGTGTTGTGCGTTATATATTCATCGACATCCATCAAAATCGCTGATGAATGATGTGAACCTTTCGGTGACCCAATCGGTGCGGCAAGCCGCACCCTACAGTAATCACCTTTGCGTGCTTTGCGTTTCTTTGCGCCCTTCGCGTTATAAATCTTCGTTAACCTTCATCAAGCACTTCGCTGTGCCGGTTCGCGGAAGCGCCCGTAACTCCAGTAGGCGGCGCAGGCCCCTTCGGAGGAGACCATGCAGGAGCCCATTGGGTTCTCCGGCGTGCAGACGGTACCGAACAGCTTGCAGTCGGTGGGCCGCTTGACGCCACGCAGGATCGAAGGGCACTCGCAGCCCTTTACGTCGCTTGCTTGTGAAACCGGAATCGGGAAACGCTTTTCCGCATCCAGCTCCTCGTAATCCCGCTTGATCTTCAACGCGCTGTAGGGCACCTGGCCTAAACCGCGCCACTCGAAGCTGCGGCGCAGTTCGAACACCTCGCCCACCAGGCGTTGGGCCTTCTGGTTGCCCTCACGGGTAACCACCCGGGTGTACTCGTTCTCCACCTCGTAGCGCCCTTCGTTGAGCTGACGGATCAGCATCAGGGCCGACTGCATCACATCGAGGGGTTCGAAGCCGGCGATCACCACCGGGCGACGGAACTCCTCGGCGAAGAACTCGTAGGGCCGGCTGCCGATGATGGAGCTGACATGAGAGGGTCCGAAGAAGCCGTGGATGGAGACGGTGCCCAGCTCCCTTACCTCGGGGGATTCAAGGATGTTCTGGATCGCCGCCGGGGTCAGCACATGGTTGCAGAAGAGGCTGAAGTTCTTCAGCCCCTCGGCCTTCGCCTGCTGCAGGGCCACCGCACTGGGAGGTGTGGTGGTCTCGAAGCCGATAGCGAAGAAGACCACCTCACGGTCCGGATTCTCGCGCGCGATGCGCAGGGCGTCCTGGGTCGAGTAGACCATACGCACGTCGCCACCGGCCGCCTTCACCTTGATCAAGCTCTTGCGCCCGCTGGCGGGCACCCGCAACAGGTCGCCGTAGGTGCAGAGGATCACATCATGGGCCTCCACCAGATGGATCGCCTCGTCGATGCGGCCGATCGGCAGCACACAGACCGGGCAACCGGGCCCGTGCACGAACTTCACGTTGTCGGGCATCAGGTCCTGCACGCCGTAGCGAAAGATGGCGTGGGTGTGGCCGCCGCAGAACTCCATCAGATGGTACTGGCGTGTCGGATCGGCCTCCTGCCGGATCGCCGCCGCGAGCTGCCTGGCCAGCCTGTGCTGACGAAACTCATCGACGTATTTCATGGCGACACCCCCGCCTGAGCGAAGAGTTCGAGGGTCTTCTGCGCCTCATCTTCGCTCACTTTGTTGAGGGCATAACCCACATGGATGAGCACATATTCACCCAGCATCACTCCATCCACCAAAGCCAGCGAGACCTGCTTGCGCACCTCGCCCAACTGCACGGTGGCGTTCTCGCCGGCTTCATCGATGGCGACCACTTTCGCCGGTATGGCCAGGCACATGTTCGGTCACTCCTGTTGCAGATTCGGGTTGAAGGTAAAGAGTCCGCAAATGGACGCCAATGAAGGCAAACTGGTGTTCGCTGCGCTCATCGGTTTCATATACCCCTCTCCCTGACCCTCTCCCGCAAGGGGAGGGGGAAAGATCTTTTCAAGCATATCGAATGCTTCCTCTCGGCTCGCAGTATCGGGCTCTGCGCGCGTTCCGGCCTCTGAGCCATACGCCCCCTCTCCCCTTGCGGGAGAGGTCCAGGGAGAGGGGGGAATACGACCCGTGAGCGCAATGAACACCTCAAGTAAACCTCATCACTAAAGAGACAAAATGTTTCAAACCACTATTCAATTCCCGAACATGCCATCCGCAGGGGGCTGCTCAGAGAGGGCGATCAAGACAGCGATTCACTTTGCGAAAGATCACGTTTGCGTGCATTTGCGGACTTTTCCCATCAAGCCGACAACGCCGGATGCCCCACCAGCTCCATCTGCCGGGTGGCGGCGATCCACTGGTACCAGGCCTGCATCCCTTCGCCGCTGGTGGCGGAGACCTGCAGCACCCGGATGCGTGGATTGATCTGCTGGGCATAGGCGATGCAGCGCTCCACATCGAAATTCAAGTAGGGCAACAGATCGGTCTTGTTCAGCAGCATCAGGTCGGCGGCATGGAACATATCGGGATACTTGAGCGGTTTGTCCTCCCCCTCGGTGACCGAGAGGATCGCCACCTTGTGCGCCTCACCCAGATCGAAGGCGGCGGGACAGACCAGGTTGCCCACGTTCTCGATGAACAGCAGGCTGCCGTCCGTCGGCCGCAGGGTCTCCAGGGCATGGCCCACCATGTGGCCGTCGAGATGACACCCCTTGCCGGTATTGATCTGCAGCGCCTTGACCCCGGTGGCGCGGATGCGCTCGGCATCGTTGGCGGTCTGCTGGTCGCCTTCGATCACCACCATCTCGTAATCATCGGTGAGGTCGGCGATGGTGCGGGTCAGCAGGGTGGTCTTGCCGGAACCGGGACTGGAGACCAGATTGAGCGCCAGGATGGCGTGTTCGCGAAAATAGTGGCGGTTAGCCGCCGCGTACTGGTTGTTCTTGCTCAGGATGTCCTGCTCGATCTGCACCATGCGCGACTGGTTCATGCCGGGCGCGTGGGCGTGGGCCGGCCCCTGACCGTAGTCGTGGGTGTGGTCATGGTGGTGATGCTCATGGGCGTGACCGCGATGATGCTCATGATCGTGTTCATGCTCATGACCTTCGATTCGGGTCTCGCCTTCGCCGCAGCCGCAGACGGTGCACATAACTAACTCCTTACTGAAGAGTGTTGAGTTTTGAGTTATTAGTTTTGAGTTGTGGTGTTCGCTTCGCTCACGACGTTTCACATGTCATTGAGCTGAAAGCTAAAAAAACAGCTACGCGGAGCGTACACCACAACTAAAAACTAAAAACTGTTGAAAACTACTCGACTTCCAACTCCTTGATCCGCATCTCGTCCCCGCCCGTGACCTGGACTTGGTAGCTGCCGCACTCCGGGCAGGCGTCGAAACGGGCCGTCACCGCCACCGGCTTGCTACAGGGCAGGCACCAGGCCTGGCCGGGCAGCTGGATGATCTCCAGCGTCGCACCATCGGCCAGGGTACCCTTCATTACCGCGTCGAAGCCGAAGCACATCGCCTCGGGATCGACACCGGAGAGAGCACCGATCTCCAACCAGACGGTCTTCACCTGGCGGAAGCCCTGACTGCGGGCATGCTCCTCCAGGATCTGCAGCACCCCTTCACACAGTGACATTTCGTGCATCAGACGAACTCGAAGCTGTAGCCGACGCAGGGATCGACGGCGCTGATGAAGAGGCTGGCCTGCTCCCGCATTTGGGCTTCATAACCACAGACGAGCCCCAGCAGTCCCTCGGCCACCAGACCGCGGGGATGGAAGTTCCACTCCGTCGGGGCCAGGATCTGATAACGCGCGATGGTGTCACCCGACACACTGGCGCGATGAACCAGCCGTCCGCGGGCGGCTTCCACCATGCCCAGCCCCCTGCCGGAGGCTACTGGCCGCTGAGCGGTGCGCGTGGTCTCAGGTGATGCGGCACGCTGCAGCAGGTGCGTCAGATGATCGGGAATCGAAGCCAGCTCCAGCAGCCGGGCCACCAGGCGCGTGAGCAATCCTTTGCCGTAAACCGGCTGCAGGGCGACGATCAACGGGTGATCGCGAAGACGGGTCAAGGCACTGGTTTCACATGGCCCTGCCTGCCATTCGGGTGCGGCGATGAAGGCGTCGGCATCCGGCTGTTGCAGACGCTCATGCAGCAGCTCCGTATCAAAATCCGGCAGCGCCTCAATACAGGTCTGCCCCAGTTGCGCCATACCCGCTGTCGTCAACTTGTACAGATAGCGCGCCGCAGCCGTCTGCTTGGCCTGAATCCAGTGCTCGAGCGCTTGCGCGGAGGCCAGGGCATACCACTCCTCCGCCGGGGTGCCGAAAACCGTACGCTCCATGATCTGCGAGAAGCGGCTGATCAGCTGTCCAAGCGCATCCGGGTCCGGCCGCACGACCGGCTCCAGGCTGAAGGCGGAGGCGTTGTCGTCGAACAGGGCCCGCTTGGCGTCTGCGACCATCGACGAGAGCCCGGGCAGCTGCAGGCGGTCGACCTCCTCACCCAGATAACCGGGCCAGTCGATCAGCGCCCGCCACAGGTGCTCGCGAGCCGTCTCGAACCAAACCAGCATCGATTCAGCCATCAGAACCCGAGGCTCCGCTTCCACGCCCACCGCCTGACGGCAGGCCGTGACCGCGGCGCTGGCCTGGGCGGTGGCACAGATGCTGTAGAGCATGGGGATGGTCTGCAGCACCTCTTGTACCGGCTTGCCTTCGAACAGCAACGGCAACTGCAAAGGGCGGCTCGAAAGAATGCGTACCCGCCGGACCCGATTGTCCCGGCACAGCAGCTCGATGCGCAGCTTGCCTTCGATGCTCACGACTGCCGCTCACCCGTCAACCGGCCACGCAGCAGTTCGCGCCGGCTCAGGGGCTGTTCGAGGCGTTCGTCAATCGAGAGCGACGCCCGCTCCCCGTGCGCTTCCGACGTCGCTTCGCTGCCGGGTTCCGGCTCTCCACGCCAGCGGCGTTCGATCTCCTGCTCATGGGTGGAGACGGTGTCGCGATTCTCCTCGTCCATGAGTGCACTCATGGCCGCCTGGGCGGTGGCCTCGGCGGTCTCCTGATCGGGGAACTCGAAGACCGGTGAGAAGAGCGAGCACATCTGGTAGCGCCCCACCCCCGGCTCTTCACCGACGATGAACTCATAGGATCCGGAGGGGAATTGATGCAGCTGTTTGTCTCCGATGCTCAGGTCCTGCCAGCCATCCCCTTCGTTGGGCAGCAGCATCAGGTTCATGAACCAGGGGGTGATCAGCACCCCCAGGCAGTGGCCCTGCCAATGGCGAAAGCCGACCGCCCTCACCCGCAAGGCGGCGTTGAGGATCGGCAGCCCCTGCATGCGCTCCGTCTCGATGCGGCGGAACACCTGTTCCAGCCCCTCACAGAGGTAGTCAGGGCAGATCACGACGCCTCCCGTATGACCATGAAATCCTCTTTGCGACCGTCGCAGTTGGGGCAGCTCCAGTGGTCGGGCAGTTGCGAGAAGGGCGTGCCCGGCGCTATCTGCCAGTAGTCGTCTCCCAGCTTGGGATCGTAGACATACCAGCAGATCTTGCACTCCAGGCAGGTCTCGTCATCGATCCTGGAATCGTCGCCGCCATAGGAGCCGCCGAAAAAGGCGTCGTTCACCGGTAGGCCTCCATCATCTCGGCCAGCCTTTCAGCGCTATCCTGCAGATCCTCGACCGCCGCCGCCGCCACTGCCGGTACGCCGCCGATCTCGAGGGTGTTGAGGATGTTCTTGTCCTGGGAGTTGAAATACTGCACCCACCAGACATTTTCTACCGCAGTGCTGGTGATGCGGCAGTTGCCGTAGCCGCGGGAGAGGATGGTGAGGGGCCCCTCGCCAAGCCGCCCAATGAGATAGCCCAGATCCTCCTCGGTCTGCGGCAGCAGAGTGAGGTTGATCACGTGCGACTCATGGCCTGGACGGTATTCGGACACCTTGTCGTTGATCTCGGCCAACAGAGGCGGTGCGTTCAAGACCTCCTCCGGGATGTCGTCCCGATTCATATCGGCGCGATGAGCGGCGTGAGTGAAGACGTGACGACGGCAGAGCTTGGGCACATCGGCCACCTCGATGGTGTCTCTGGTGAGTTCACCCTCCGGCGAAAAGTATTTCACCCGCCAGACTCCGGCCAGCACCGACTCCTGGATGCGCGCATGGCAGTCATCGCGCTCGAAGCGCATGCTGACCTCGCCTTCGCCGAGCAACTGGTCGATCAATTCGAGGCTCTCGCCGCCAAGTTCCCCCAGGTCGAGGGGTTCGCCCCGTACCTGTCTGCTATTCGCCTGCTCGACCAGGGCCCCGTGTAAGTCGGTCATAATTGCCATTGCCTGTAACTGTTGTGACAGGTGTTCGGGCATCTCGGGCATGCGAAAAGTCTGCATCTCGTCCGGTAGCTGCAGGATATCGAGTGTTGCGCCGTCTTCTTCGGCCGGCTGACTGCCCGCCCCCACGAGATTGACCGGAATGTTGATCTCTTGCATGGTCGTGCTCCGTTCAGTGACAGGTGGGTGAGGCGTCTGCGCTGACCACCGGAATCTTGAAACCGCTCAGCGTACTCGGCTCGCTTTCGAGCAGCCGCTCCATCTCGGCCAGATAGACCGCCCAGTCCTGCATGCGGCTGATGGCCCCCACATAGCGCCCGTCGCGCAACAGCACCAGAGCCGGCCAGCTGTCGAAGGGGAAACGGGCGTGGAGCTGTCGTTCGCTGTCGCGCGACACCACACCGACACGGAAACGCTCGCCAAAGTGCTGCATCAACAGCGGCAACACCACCGCCACATCGTTGCTCTCCGGAAATTGCACCGGATTCTCGGTAAAAAACAGCAGCACATGGCGATGCGATGCGCAGAACGCCTCGAGGGAAGCCTCATCGACCAGGGGCAGCCCCTTGCTGTCGATCAAATCCTCTATCAGGGGTGAACTCATGATCAGACTCCAGATGCCGGATCAGCCGGCTTGGTTTGAAGGTGAGCCGGCAGCGAAGGCTCCCGCTCGATCAGGTCGGCGAACAGGTGATCCACTTGCGTCTCCCCGCGTAGCGCCAGTTCCAGAGCGGTCAGCGCCTCGCTGATCTGCTCAGCCCGCGCGTCGCTGAGCACTTCACGGGCGCTGTCGAGAAAGACCAGCAGCCAGCTGCCGACGGGTTGGTCCCCCACCAGCAGCGTATCCACCTCCCGCTGCTGGCCCATGCCCCGGCACAACGCCCGGCCAGGCTGCGCGGCGATCACCCGCATCGGCAGACCGATACACATCAGAGATCCTCTCCACTGCGGTATTTGTCGAGGTGGGCGTCAACACCGACGCTGAGCGTGCCGGCTTCCCCCCCGGCGAGCGTCGATCCGGGCTGAAACCCCTCAATAGCCAGGATGCGTGCGTCACCGATACGGCAGGCCTGGGACTCGGTCGGTCGCTCCGCCTCGTAACGCTGCATATCGGAGATCGTCCCCTGGGTCAGGGGGTTGGGATGGATCGCCAGTTGACGTCGCTGGGCCTGGATGCCGAAACCGGACAGGTAGTCGAGCGCCATTTCAATGGCCGGCTCGATCTGCGCCTTCACCTCGTCGCGCAGGCTGCCGCCATAGTCTTCCAGCTCCACCGGTTGCACGCCGACCAGCAGCAGATGCCGCGGATAGTCCCCCAGCATCTCCGCCATGGCGAGCACCTCCTGAAAGCCGGTCTGGTGGAGACTCACTTTCTTGGCGCCGAGGAACTTGGGTACCTCGGCACCTTCGACCCGTTTCAGTGTACCGCCGGGCAACCCGTAATCCACGGCATCGAAGACCACCAGGATCCCGGCTTCCCGGATATGCTGAACCAGATAGATGCCTTGAGTTCCGCCATCGATCAGACGCACATTGGGTGGAAACTGGTAGTTGCGCTGCAGGGACTCCAGCGCCCTGACGCCAAAGCCCTCGTCCGCCCACAGCAGATTGCCGATCCCGAGAATCAGAACCGAAGGCTCAGCCATCATTTTCTCCCCCTGGTCAATCGCGCTGATGTCGCTTTGGCTGATTTATGCGCAAACCGTGTGCCAAGAGGAGATTAACGATTATCTTATTGATTTACTGCACTACTTAATGCAGCTTGCGGAGTCAGCGCGAGGTTACATCGGAAAGCTGTCTTCCAATATATTGGAATTGTGAAAAGTTTCTTACCAATCTCTTTCGATGAAGCCTCAGCATTGACCAACAAAAAGTAAGGTTTTAATCCAGTCCGCAAACAAACTGGCATAGCGTTTACCTGATGCGGTGTCACTACTTTGGTTCGATGCGTACCGCCAGGACGTCACAGGGTGCTGTGTGCAAAACCCCGCTGGCGGTGGAACCCAGGATGCGCTGCAGGCCATGTCGTCCGTGGCTGCCGATGACAATCAGGTCAGCGGCCTGTTCCAACGCGACACGCACGATCTCGAGGGTTGGCGAGCCGGCTTCCACAAACCGCGAAGCCTGTGTCAGGCCAACGCGCTGCGCCAGTTCATCCAGCCGCTCATTGGCTCTCTCGATAAACTGCTCTTCCAGATCGAAGTCGATGGGTAGGGGAGTGTCGGGGGGAAAGAGGTAAGGCGAATACTCGACGACGTGAATCAGACTGACTCTTGTCTCAGGGCCTGTCATCATGGCCAGCGCCTTGTGCATAACCTGATCGATCTCGTCCGAAAAATCGATGGCCACCAGGATGTGTTGATAGTTTGTCATAACTGCTCACTCGACACGCTTCCTATACATCAAGTATGGCACTAGAAACGGCTACGATTACCGCTCTATCACCGGTTCTTGAAAACCAGGATAGCACTAGTGTATGACTGCGATACAATTAGGCACTATGAAGACCGGTTTCCTGAGCCTGATCACCCATCCGCAACACCCGGATCTGGTGCGTGTCCGCATCGATGACGATCTGCCCGCCCTGAAGCCCCAGGACGACGGCAGCCAAATCCGTTACCTGGCCCGCTTCATGGACGGCGAAGCGGGAATGATGCATGTGCACAACGCCATGCATACAGCTCTGGTGGATCTGGACAATCGTATCTATCGCAAGCCGCTGACCAAGATGATCGCCTGCGTCGAGGCCGAGGATCTCGATCACGAACGGATATGGATCGACCCGGCGATCCCCGCCAATGATGTGAGTCAGATCGAAACCCTGGTCAGGCAGCGCAGAGCCGCCCACCGACGCATCGATCGCATCTGGCAGGCGGTCGGTTTTCTGGGACTGCTGCTGCTTCTGCTGACTTCCCTGAAACTCTAGCGGGCCAGGCGGTAACTCAGGCCACGATAAGTGCCCGGCTCAGTCGAGGTCGAAAATCGCTGGATTCTCACGCAGCATTTCAAGGAGAAGGTTGCCGATGACGGGATCCCGCCAGCCCCTGTCGAACTCCTGCTGGAAGATGTCGATGATCTCTTCCACACTCAACGGATCACTGTAGGCTCGTTTATAGCGAAGCGCATCGTAGATGTCGGCACACTGAAAGACCCGCGCCACCCGGGGTATCTCCTCACCACTGAGCCCATCCGGATAGCCACTGCCGTCCCAACGCTCGTGGTGATGACGGATGATCGGCACCGCATCACGTATGCTGTTGAGCTGCATGCAGAGTTCGGCGCCAATCTCCGTATGCCGGCGCATGACCAGCCATTCACTCTCGGATAATGGACCGGGCTTGAGCAGTATCGAGTCCGGTATGCCGATCTTACCGATATCGTGCAGTATCGCGCCTTTCATCAAGGCGTTCAGCTCCCGTTCGTCGAGTCCTGCTGCGCGACCGAGTATCAGACTGGTCTTGACCAGCCGATTACAGTGTTCGCCGGTATTGGGATCCCTGGCCTCGACCATTTTGGCCAGGGTAAACAACACGGATTCAGCGTTGTCCAGCTGGTCCACCAGCTGTTTCTTCTCCAGTGCCGCCTTGGCGCGGGAAAGGAGTTCGATCGTGTTGAACGGCTTTTTGATGAAGTCGTTGGCGCCAAGGGAGAGGCTGCTTCGCAGATTTTCGCTGTCCCCCATGCCGGTCACCATGATGATCGGCAACAGGCGATTGCCCTGCTCTTCACGGATGAGGCGAAGTAATTCATCCCCGCTGATGTCGGGAAGCCGTTTATCGAGCAGCAACAGATCGAGCGCATGCCGCCGCATGACAGTCAGCGCCTCTTCTCCACTGCACGCCGTCAGTATGCTAGCGCCGGGTATCTCCCGCAGAATCTCCGCCTGCAGCGTCAATTGGCCTGGATCGTCATCGACCACCAATATCCTGGGACGTACCTCTGTTTGATAGAGGTACGTCCTCTGAGCGATATTCACTCGTTCACCACTTCCTGATGCGGCACCTGAACATCCAGGCCGAGTGCTTGCTGCAATGAGGCGACCGTAAAGGGCTTGGCCAGACAGGTCTCCGCGCCGGCCTTGATGATCTCGTTACGATTTTCATCCGAACAGTATCCACTCATGGCAATGACACGGATAAAGCGGGTTTCTATAGCGTCCTTAATCATCCGGCAGACCTCGAAGCCGTCAAGCCCCGGCATCTTCAGGTCGAGCAACACCACATCGGGCTTGAATCGGGGGATCAAATTACCAGCCACATATCCGGTATGGGCTACCTCTATGGCAGAGACTTCCGGCATGCCCTCGAGAACTTCCGTGATGAAGTGGGAGAACTGTTGATCGTCATCCACGACCAGCACACGGAGCGATAAATCCTCCGGAAGCTGCAGTTCTATGCCGTTCTTCTTAGCCAGACGCAGAACCTCGCTGACCGGATATCGACGATGCCCCCCTTCCGTGGTCTCGGCACGCAAGCGACCGCGGTTGGTCCACCCCCTCAGAGTGGCAGGCGTCACACCAAGGATCTTGGCCGTTTCACCAGGTGACAAATAGAGTTTTTTCCAGGGTTTTTGATACATCTTATTTACTCTACCTCCTATACAGGAGGATATAACAATCCGGCAAAAAAACCGGATTTCGAAACCACGAGAATGATCTGGATCAAATGAAAATCTGGAGTTTACATTCGAACTACTTAGCCAACCCTTTTCAGTCAGGAATTGGCGGTAGTTTCTACTTATCAATCTTCATTTATTGAGTTTTGTAATATTAGCAAGAACCGGTTCGGATCACTGCCTCAGAAAGATTATGGTTTTTTAAGATAATAGTAAAGCATGCATTAGTGTGAACTATTACAAGGATCTTTTTTCACGGATGTGGAGTGAGTCACAAATGTTCTGACCAATACCCGATCTGCTTGGATGTTGCGTGCACACACAGTGGATGGTCGAAACTGGCCGTTACCACCCTCAGCGACTGCCTGAAACATACCGGACTGCCCCCCTTCTCGTGAGTGAGTCCGACATCAATGCCATGCCCCGCGTTAGATATCTTCTATTAATCACATTGTTTTATTCAATTATTTTTATAATCCACGATCCTATAGAGTCGTCGCAGAGGGTGTCAGCCAGTAACGCATCGAGAGTCATTCAATCATGGGTGAAAACACCATACATTTCCGACCCGCCGAGACTATCGATCTCGACCGCCTGAACGGTGTCATCGCCTCGGCCTTCGAACAGTGGCCACTACCCGAGCGGGTCAGGCGTCTGGCACTGCCGAGCTATCTGTACCGGGGGGATGACCTGAAACATCTGGAGATCGATCTGGCAGAGTCGGTAGAGAGCGGTGACACGGTCGCCGTCGCCGCGCTCGAACCGCTCACCGTTCAGCCCTCCCCTGAGATTGCTAAGGGCATGTTGCTGCATGGCCTGTATGTCGCTCCGGCATACCAAGGCCGGGGAATCGGTCGCTCATTGATTGAACGGACGAGGCAGCGGCTCGCCAAGCGGGGTTTCGACGGTCTGCTGGTCAAGGCACAGCCCGAGGCGGTGCCGTTTTTCGAGCGCTTGGGTATGCGCCGATTGCCGGTGCGGGATCAGTTGCATGATTACCCTTACCGCTACTGGCTTCCTGCCGTCGACGGCGGACACAAAAAAACCGGTCAGTGACCGGTTTTCGTTATTTGGTAGGCGCGATTGGAGTCGAACCAACGACCTCTACCATGTCAAGGTAGCGCTCTAACCAACTGAGCTACGCGCCTGTGAGACGGCGAATCATACAGGCTGCGCGCACCCCATTGCAACCCTTTGACAGTACCATGGCTCCTTCGCGCGCGCGCGCTGCCACGGGGCTGCAAAGTGGAAACTGAACATGGATTTCAGGAAGTCTTTCGCCGTGCAACACCGCATTCCGATGTCGTGGCGACAATCGGTTCCAGCGATACGATCCTCAGGATGAAACCTGCTCTTCGTGCTCCCCCGCCAACGGCACGAAGGTGACGGGCAACAGACTGGTGGAGTGAATGTTCCCGTCCGCACTCTTCTGCAACAGGATCAGATCCTGGGTGTAGCGGCGTTTGCCGACCGGCAGAATCATACGCCCACCCGGGGCGAGCTGTTGTATCAACGGTACCGGTATGGTCTCCACCGCGGCAGTCACCATGATCACATCGAAAGGCGCGGTATCCGGCCAGCCATAGTAGCCGTCACCGATGCGGTACTGAATGTTGAGGCAGCCCTCTTCGTCCAGCCGATGCTGCGAAGCCTGCGCCAGTTCAGGCAGGATCTCGATGGTATAGAGTTCGGCGGCCAGCTGAGCCAGTATGGCGGTCTGATAGCCGGAGCCGGTACCGACCTCCAGCACCTTGTCCGCAGGCTTAGGATCGACCAGGTCGGTCATCAGCGCAACGATGAACGGCTGGGTCAGGGTCTGCCCGCCACCGATAGGCAGGGGGCTGTTTTCATAGGCGTGGGAACGGAAGGATTTGCTGACGAAGTGTTGACGTGGCACGCGTCGCATGGCGTTCAGGGTCTGGTCGTTCAGCTGCCCGCGACCGGTCATGCGACAGACGTAGTCCGCCTCCGCACGAATATCCTGCAACATGCCTTCGAGATCGCCCATGAATCAAAGCCGTCGTATCGGCAGGTAAACCACGCCACCCGACCATTTAAAACTACTTTAATTCTAGTTTAAACCCCAGAAAATGAAATGAATACTATTGTTACAAGCCGTTACGAGTTTTTGGTGCTGTCCGACCTGCCAGGTGAATCGGGTGCTCGACAGACCGACCCACACGCATCAGGCGACCAATCCCCGTGCTTGCAGCGATTTTATTTGATCACGAATTCGTGCGGCCTCCTCGAACTCCAGATTCTGCGCATGACGGTACATCTCATCCTCCAACTGGCGAAGGCGCTTGGCCATCTGTTTGGGTGTCATGTCAGCGTACTCCACCTCCTCTTCGGCCACTTTGGCGTAGCGCTTGGCATTCATCTGCGCTCCGGGGTAGGCCCCCTCCATGATATCGGCGATCGACTTGAGTATGGTCTTTGGGGTGATGCCGTTCCGCCGGTTGTGCTCGACCTGTTTCTCCCTGCGTCTCTCGGTCTCGTCCAGCGCCCGCTTCATGGAACCGGTGATCTGGTCGGCATAGAGAATCGCCTTGCCGTTGACGTTGCGCGCGGCGCGGCCGATGGTCTGAATCAGGGACCCCTCGGAACGCAGGAAGCCCTCCTTGTCCGCGTCGAGGATCGCCACCAGTGAGACCTCCGGCATATCGAGTCCCTCGCGCAGGAGATTGATGCCGACCAGCACGTCGAACTCACCAAGACGCAGATCACGGATGATCTCCACCCGTTCCACCGTATCGATGTCCGAATGCAGATAGCGCACGCGTACGTCATGATCGTTGAGATAGTCGGTCAGATCCTCGGCCATTCGCTTGGTCAGGGTGGTGACCAGCACCCGCTCGTGCTGCCCCACCCGCTGGCGGATCTCCGACAACAGATCGTCGACCTGACTGGAGGCGGGGCGCACCTCCACTTCCGGATCGACCAGCCCGGTGGGCCTCACCACCTGCTCGACGATGCCGCCGGAGTGCTCGATCTCGTAGTCCCTGGGGGTAGCGCTGACGTAGATGGTCTGCGGCGAACGGCGCTCGAACTCTTCGAATTTCAGGGGCCGGTTGTCCAACGCCGAAGGCAGACGGAAACCGTACTCCACCAGCGTCTCCTTGCGTGAACGGTCTCCCCGGTACATGCCCCCGAGCTGGGGAATGGTGACATGGCTCTCGTCGACCACCAGCAGGGCCTCGTCGGGCAGGTAGTCGAACAGGGTCGGTGGCGGCTCTCCGGCCTTGCGCCCGGAGAGATAGCGCGAATAGTTCTCGATACCGGAGCAATAGCCCAGCTCCATGATCATCTCGATGTCGAAGCGGGTGCGCTGGGCCAGGCGCTGGGCCTCCACCAGCTTGTGCGCCGATTCGAGCTGGGTGAGACGTTCCTTCAGCTCCTCTTTGATCTGATCGACGGCATTGAGCAGGGTCTCCCGCGGCGTCACATAGTGGCTCTTGGGGAAGATCGAGTAGCGTGGCACCTTGCGCAAGATCTCACCGGTAAGGGGGTCGAACACCGACAACTGCTCGACCTCGTCGTCGAACAACTCCACCCGTAACGCCTCGGCATCGGACTCAGCCGGATAGATATCGATCACCTCGCCACGCACGCGGAAGGTGGCGCGGTGCAACTCCACCTCGTTGCGGGTGTACTGCAGTTCGGCCAGACGTCGCAGGATGGCCCGCTGATCGATGATGTCACCGCGGCTCAGATGCAGCATCATGCCCAGATAGGCCCGCGGATCGCCCAGGCCGTAGATGGAGGAGACGGTGGCGACGATGATGGTATCCTCACGCTCCAGCAGCGCCTTGGTGGCGGAGAGCCGCATCTGCTCGATGTGATCGTTGATCGAGGCATCCTTCTCAATGAAGGTGTCTGACGCCGGGACATAGGCCTCGGGCTGGTAGTAGTCGTAGTAGGAAACGAAATACTCCACCGCATTGTTGGGAAAGAACTCCTTGAACTCGCCGTAGAGCTGCGCCGCCAGGGTCTTGTTGGGAGCCAGAATCAGGGTCGGCCGCTGCAGCTGCTGGATCACATTGGCGATGGTGAAGGTCTTGCCCGAGCCGGTGACGCCGAGCAGGGTCATGCCGGCCTCGCCGTCGTTGAGCCCCTCCGTCAGGCCGGCGATGGCTGTCGGCTGATCGCCGGCGGGCGCAAATTTGGAAACGAGTTGGAAAGTTTTGCTCATCGGGGGATTCTGTGGATTGGCTTAATTGGCTATTATGACACCCCGGCCGCGCCATCCGCGAATGGCGTCATCGATACAAGAACAGCCCAGAGCACCACGGGACCTCAGAAATGAACTCACAACTCTCCAGCCGCGTTAAAGCCGTCAAGCCCTCCCCCACCCTCGCCGTCACCGCCCGCGCCGCCGAGATGCGCGCCGCCGGCAAGGACGTCATCGGGCTCGGCGCCGGGGAGCCCGACTTCGACACCCCGGACCACATCAAGGCCGCCGCCATTCAGGCGATCAACGACGGCTTCACCAAATACACCGCAGTGGACGGCACGCCCGCGCTGAAGCAGGCGATCATCGCCAAATTCCAGCGCGACAACGGCTTCGACTACGCGCCGGAGCAGATCCTGGTCTCCTGCGGCGGCAAGCAGAGCTTCTACAACCTGGCCCAGGCGGTGCTCGACCCGGGCGATGAAGTGATCATCCCCGCCCCCTACTGGGTCTCCTACCCCGACATGTCGATCCTGGCCGGCGGCGTACCGGTACTGGTCTCGGCCGGCGCCTCGCAGAAGTTCAAGATCAACGCCCAGCAGCTGGCGGCTGCGATCACCGACAAGACCAAGCTGTTCGTCATCAACAGCCCTTCCAACCCGACCGGCATGGCCTACACGGCCGACGAGCTGGCGGCCCTGGGAGAGGTGCTGCGCGACCACCCCCGGGTGCTGATCGCCACCGACGACATGTACGAGCACATCCTCTGGCCGGGCAACGAGTTCGTCAACATCCTCAATGTCTGCCCCGATCTGAAGGAGCGCACTCTGGTGCTGAACGGCGTCTCCAAGGCCTACTCCATGACCGGTTGGCGTATCGGCTATGCCGGCGGACCGGTTGAGATCATCAAGGCGATGAAGAAGATCCAGTCCCAGAGCACCTCCAACCCCACCTCCATCTCCCAGGTGGCGGCGCAGGCGGCGCTGGAGGGGTCCCAGGAGTGCATCACCGAAATGCTGACCGCCTTCAAGCAGCGCCACGACTATGTGGTGGAGCGTCTCAACGGCATGGACGGCATCGACTGCCTGCCCAGCGACGGCACCTTCTACTGCTTCCCCAACGTGGAAGGGGCGCTGGCCAAGCTTTCCACGGTGAAGAACGACCTGGAGTTCTCCGAGTACCTGATCACCGAGGCGGGCGTGGCGCTGGTACCAGGCACCGCATTCGGCCTCTCCGGCCACGTGCGCATCTCCATCGCCACCAGCATGCAGAACCTGGAGAAGGCCCTCGACCGCATTGAGCAGGTGCTGAAAGCCTGATAGCCTGGACAGGCGACGACGGGGCGCAGGAGGCGCCCCGACAATACAAACCGTTCCAAGGAGGGACTCCAGATGCAACGGAATGCATCCCATTGCCGTGCTGGGAAACAGTGCGGCCTCACGCTGCTCAATCTTCTGATGTCATTGGCGCTGGTCGCCATCGCACTTACGCTTGGCGTACCCTCTTTCAATACGCTCAGCGCCCGGTCCCAACAGACGGCAGAGATCAATCGCTTTATCACCCACCTGCAGCTGGCCCGCAGCTATGCCGTCAAGACAGGACGCGACCACGTCCTCTGCCCCAGCCGCGACAACCGCACCTGCCTTGATATGCCCGACTGGAAACAGGGTTATATCCTGTTCGAAGACAAGGATGAAAACGGCGTGCGCTCTGCAACGGAGTTGCTGGTGCATGTCAGCCGTCCCACGGGGAAAGTCGGCATCGAAATGCAATCCACCAGCGGACGTAACCACGTAGTCTATCGGGCCGACGGCCATTCCGAGGGCAGCAATCTCACGCTCACATTCTGCGATCCGGAAAGCGACATCCCACCCAAGGCAGTGATCCTCTCCAACACCGGACGCAGCCGAATATCCAACACACGTTGGGACGGTTCGCCACTCAGCTGCGGCCACTGATCCGGGCCGCGAAACTATTGACGCAGGGGGTCAGTCTCATTAATATGCGCCCCTCGCAATTCATTCCCCGGTAGCTCAGTCGGTAGAGCGGGTGACTGTTAATCACTAGGTCGGCAGTTCGAGCCTGTCCCGGGGAGCCAATTAAAACAAAGGCTTACATCATCATGATGTAAGCCTTTTTTGTTTCCCCCTAGCACTCTGTTTGATTTGAACAACCTCTTCTCGCCCCGCATCGAAAGTCCTGACACCTAGCGGCAATACCCGCCCGTCCGCGTAACCCGAACCGTATTCCCCGGGCCTGGCCAGTGCGCGCATGCATACGACATCGGGTTCGATACCGCTTCGCAGCGGCGGAGTTGGGCACGCAGTCCGCGGGAAATCACTGATACGCCAAGACTTCCGATTCCTGAGTTTGACGCGACTGCCTTGCTTTTCAACAGGCGCATCGCTCAAACTTGACTGAGAGCGGGAAGTTGCTCAGCCCCTGGTCAGACAACAGCAATATCCAGGCAGGCGAGTCCGGACGGCATTGACACCTTCTCACCCCAAAGGATCTTCGATAGAGATGGAATTTCACTTGAACAAGTCAATGTGGTTGGTTCTCGGCCTGTTGCTCCTGACCCCTATCGGGATGGCCGCAGAGCAGTCAGTCAAGACGCTGAATTCTCCGCTCCGCTCGGAGGCTGGTCAGGATGCCATATTGACCATTGTCGGCAGTAGCAATATACCGCCTTTCAGCATGTTGAATCCCGATGGTGAACCCGTCGGGATCGGTATCGACCTTTGGCGCCTGTGGGCGAAAAAGACCGGCCGGCGTATCCGTTTCCGCCTCACCGACATCAACAGGTCACTGGATGAGATGCGGGATGGCCGTGCCGATATTCACGCCGGTCTCTTACTTTCCGAGGCCCGCGACAGCTGGCTGGATTTCTCACGGCCGTTTTTGAAGACATCGGCCTATCTGCACTACCCGTTCTCGGATGGACAAAGCCGTTCACTCAGTGACTTTGCTGGTACCAGGATCGGTTCTCAGGGCCCCATCCCCATGGCGCTTTTCTCGAAACTCTTCCCGCAGGCCAAACAGTCGGTATACGAAAATATCCCGCAGATGATCAGCGCCGTGGAGCGGAACGAGATCGACGCCTTCATCGCCGATCGTCCCTCTTCCGATCTCGCCCTGTTACGCCTCGGTCTACGCGGTGATTTCATGACGCTCGAGAAGCCGCTCTACCCGATCAACCTGAGGGCTGCCGTTGCCGCAGGTGACACTAGCCTGTTACAGGAGATCAATGACGGACTCGCCGCCATCAGTCTGGATGAGATGAATGCCATACTCGGACGCTGGATAGATCAGTCCGCACGCATCGGCATCGAACTACCGCTGCAATCGAGCTTGAACCTGAACAACGAGGAAAAGGCCTGGCTGAATGATCACAAGACGCTGCGTATCGCCATAGATCCCGATTTCGCGCCCTATGAATTCGCCGATCCGCAGGGCCAACACAAAGGAATTTCTGCCGAGATCATGCATACGATCTCGCCCAAGTTGAACATCGATTTCACTGTGGTCCCCACGGACAGCTGGGAAATGTCACTGCAGCTGGCGCGCGAGCGCAAAGTGGATTTGCTGCCGCTGGCGAATCACACCCCGGAGAGAGAAGCCTATCTGGATTTCACCGAGCCCTACCTGATTTCCCAACGCCACATCATCACGCGTCGGCAGCAGGATGGAATCCAGTCCGAGGAGGATCTGCCCGGACACATCCTGGCGCTTCCCACCGGATACTCGATCAACGACCTGATACGTGGCAGATGGCCGGATATCAAAATCAACGAAGTACCGGACATTTCGACAGCCTTGCAGCAGGTCGCATTCGGAGCGGCCGATGCCACCATACTGAGTAGCGGCGTGGCAGCCTACTGGCTGGATCGTAACGAAATAACCAACCTGAGAATTGCCGGCACATTGGGTCAACCAAGTCAGCTTTCCATTGCCTGCCGCAATGACTGGCCCATACTCTCGCGCGTCATGCAAAATGCCCTCGATTCGATCGACGAGCAGGAACGAAGCGCCATTCGACGGCGCTGGATCTACCTGGAGAACGATCAGATAGACCGCAACCAGCTGGGGCTCAACACCGAGGAACTGGCCTGGATCGAGCGCCACCCCCGGATTCGGGTTGGCACCAGCAACTACGCCCGACCCATCAGCTTTCTGGATGCAGAGGGTAAGTATCGTGGACTCGCCGCCGACTATCTGAAGCTGCTGGAAAATCGCATCGGCATCGAGTTCACGGTTCAATCCGACGATGAGTGGTCAGCCATGCTCGACGCCATCCAATCCCATGAACTCGACATGATCAATGGCATATCCAAGACCGATGAACGCCAACAATACCTTAGCTTCTCTCTACCTTACTATGTCGCGCCGCTGAAACTCTATGTACGCAAGGAAGCAGGCAATATCCATGGCCCGCCGGATCTTGAAGGAAATGTGGTCGCCGTGGAGAGGGACTACTGGCTGCATGAGCGACTCTCCATGGAATACCCCACAACTCGCCTGCTGGTCCTAGACACCACCCGGGCAGCACTGGAAGCGGTCAGTAGCGGGAAAGCCGAAGCCTACCTCGGGAACCAGACCGTCGCGGACTGGCTGATCGAGGAAAATCGGATGGAAGGTCTCAAAGGCATTCCGGTGTCACCTGAATTCGGTAAAACCCAACTGCGTATCGGCACACGCAAGGATTGGCCGACGCTGGCGCAGATCATAAACAAGGCACTCACCAGCATCACCCCGCAGGAGCATCGCAAGCTGCAAGCGAAGTGGCTTGCATCGGATAATGAAACAAAGCGTGATGCCCTGGTATTGAACCGACAGGAGCGCGAGTGGCTATCGCAGCATCAACAGATTGCGATTGGCATGATGAACGCCTGGCCGCCCATGGACTTCGTCGATGAATCGGGAATGGCGGTTGGGATCGGCGCCGATATCGTCAAATTGCTCGATGAGCGTCTGGGAGGTGTACTGCAACCGCGCTCCGGCAGCTTCAACGAACTCTACCTGGCAGTCAGCGAAGGACGCCTGCCGGCGCTGATGGGCATCACGCCGACGCCGGAACGTATGCATCAGTTCAATTTCACTCAGCCCTATCTGACCATTCCTCATGTGATCGTCACGCGTAAGGGCCAACCCGAGTACAACCAGCTCTCAGACCTCAACGGTCAGCGGGTTGCCGTGGAGGCCGACTTCATGGTGGGTAGACTGATCGCCGAGCGCTATCCGGGAATCTCTCTGCTGGAGTACAGGGATACCAGCGATGCCCTCGATGCGGTCTCCCGAGGCGAGGCCGATGCCTATGTCGGAAACCGCGCCGCTGCGCTCTACCTGATCGAACATGAGTTGATTTCGAATCTGACGATACAGAACAAGATTGAAGAGAGCGCTTCCGTCAATGCCGTCGGTGTGCGTGCTGACTGGCCGATCCTACGCGACATTCTGCAAAAGGCGTTGACGACCATCACACCCGACGAGATGCGCACGATACTGAAAAAGTGGGTTCCTGACGCCGAGGCCGAGTCGAAACCCTCCCCCGCAAAAGAGCGACTCGCGCTGACACCGCGCGAACAGGCCTGGCTCGACGCGCATCGAACACTTCGCATCGGCATCGACCCGGACTGGGAGCCGATCGAGTTTGTCGACAAACAGGGCGTGCATCGTGGCATATCGGCCGACTTCCTGTCGCGCATCCGGGATATGCTGGGCGTCGACTTCACCTTTTCCCCCGGCTTGAGCTGGTCGCAGGTCGTGGCACAGGCAAAGACGGGCGACATCGATCTGCTTCCCGCCATCACGCCTTCGGCGGAACGCGCCCAATACCTCAGCTTCACCCAACCCTACCTGCACTTCCCCTTCATGGTCTTCACCCGCAAGGAGGCACCGCTGATCACCGGGATCGACGATCTCGGCAAGGCGCGCATCGCGGTCGAACGGGATTATGTCACCGAAGAGTATTTGCGAAGGGATTATCCCGCACTGGAACTGGTCCTGATGGACTCGACCGCGGAGGCGCTGGAAACGCTGGCCAGTGGAGAGGTGGATGCCTACATCGGCAACCTGACCCTCGGCAGCTACCTCATCGACAGTCTCGGTCTCGGCAATCTGAAAGTTGCCGCGCCCACCGAATATGCCAACGATCTCGCCATCGGGGTACGCAAGGACTGGCCGCAGTTGCAGTCGATCATGGACAAGGCCCTGGCCGCCATCGATGACAACGAGCGCCGGGCACTGCGTCAGGAATCGTTGGGCATCCGCTACGATGTCGAGGTCGACTACACCCTCCTGTGGCAGGTACTGGCCGTGGCCGGCATGCTGTTGCTGATCACCCTGCTTTGGATCGCCCAGATACGTCGCCAAAAGGTCAGGCTCGCCGTGGCCAAGGCCGAGGCCGAGCAGGCCAACCGCTTCAAGAGCCACTTCCTGGCCAACATGAGCCATGAGATCCGCACGCCGATGAATGCGATCATGGGATTCAGCCACCTGGCCCTGCAGACAGAGCTGACACCGAGACAGCACCACTATGTGGACAAGATCTACAGCTCGTCCCATGCCCTGCTCGGCGTCATCAACGACATCCTCGACTTCTCCAAGATCGAAGCCGGAAAACTGGAGGTCGAGAACACCCCCTTCTCCCTCGACGAAGTGTTCGAGAACCTAGCCAGCCTGACCGGCATGCGGGCCGAGGAGAAGGGGTTGGAGATTCTATTCAACCGCGATCTCGAAATTCCCGGCATGTTGATCGGCGATCCGCTGCGTCTGGGTCAGGTGTTGATCAATCTCACCGGCAATGCCATCAAGTTCACCGAGCGGGGGGAAATCGTCGTCAGCGCCGCCCTGGAGAGCGCTACGGACGCTCAGGTCCGCGTGCGATTTGCCGTACGCGATACCGGTATCGGCATCGATGCAGCGGAACTGCCGCGTCTGTTCGCCCCCTTCACCCAACTGGACGGTTCCACCACAAGGCAATATGGCGGCAGCGGTCTCGGCCTGAGTATCTGCAACCATCTTGTCGATCTGATGCACGGTGAGCTAAGTGTGGACAGTCGTCCGGGAAGCGGCAGCACGTTCAGCTTTGTCCTACCGTTTGATATCAGTCAAGCCGTCACCAAAAAGAGCTGGATTCCCGACCCCGGCCTACGCGGGCTGCGAGTGTTGTTGGTGGATGACAATCCCACCGCATTGGAGCTGTTGGGCGAACGTCTCGACTCCTTCACCTTCGATGTCACCTCGGTCTCCAACGCCACGGATGCCCTGCATCTGCTGCAAACGGCCGACACTCTGGAACACAACCCCTATCGCCTCGTCATCATGGACTGGCGCATGCCCGGCCTGAACGGTATCGAGGCCGGACGCCGGATCAAACTCAACACCGACAATCTGTCGTTCATCCCGGCCGTCATCCTGATCACCGCCTTCGGTCGTGAAGAGGTCATCCTGCAGGCCGAGGAGGCCGGACTGGACGGCATCCTGATCAAGCCGGTGAGTCCATCGGTGCTGTACGACACGGTCATTCGCGCCCTCAGCGAACACGAGGAGATCGATGTCAAACAGCCACAGACGAAGTCGCAAGGCCGGCGACTCTCGGGCCGTATACTCCTGGTCGAGGACAACATCATCAACCAACAGGTCGCGCGGGAGCTGCTCGAGAATCTGGGCTTGCTGGTGCATACGGTCAACAACGGCCGGGAGGCCATCGCCGCACTTGATCACCACGACTTCGACCTGGTGCTGATGGATCTGCAGATGCCGGAGATGGACGGCTATGAAACCACGCGCAGGATCCGGTCCCAATCGCGCTACGCGAAACTTCCGGTGATCGCCATGACCGCCCACGCCATGGCCGATGAACGCCAGCAGTGCCTCGCCGCCGGCATGAACGAACATATCCCGAAGCCGATCGATCCCGAACACCTCTACACGACGCTGAAGCGCTTTCTCAAGACCGCCACAAGGCAATCCGCACCTGAGGAGATCCGCAAAACGCAGGACGAGCGGGTCGAGCTACCCGACGACATCCCGGGTATCGACCTGCATTGGGGGCTGGAACGGGTGGGCGGGAATAGCCGCCTCTATCTCACTCTGCTGGATGAGTTCTTCAGCCATCACAACCGCGATGCCGAACATCTTGATGCCGCCCTGAAACAGGGCAAAGAGGAAAACGCCAGACACACACTGCATACACTGCTGGGCGTCTCGGGTAACATCGGGGCGCACAGGTTGCAGGAGGCGGCCACCGTGCTGCACGACCAGATAATCCAGGATATGGCCGGACTGAAGGACGGTCTGCCACTGGAGTTTCATGACGCCTTTACTGAACTGTTCACGGGCCTCCGGTCTTATTTGGACAATATCGCAAGGCTGACCGCAAAGGTGGACAAACAAGGCCATGCAACTGCTGACGCCGCCGATGTCGATAGTCTGATCGATGCCCTCGATCGTATGCTGGCCGAGGGCAATCCGGAAGCGAAGCGGCTGTTTCTGAATGTCAGCGACACCTTGGGCAGAGAGGATACGCAAGCGTTATTGGAAAAACTTTCGGAACAGATCAGGGAGTATGACTTCGATCTGGCCAGGGCGACCTTGGCCGCCCTTTCGGACCAATTGAGGATGAGAAGCGATGGATGATAGCAAACCGAAAATATTGCTGGTGGATGACGAGACTCTCTATATCGATATTCTGGTCGATCTGCTGAAAGACGATTACCAGACCGTGGTGGCGAAGAGTGGCGAGCAGGCCTTGAAACGGGCCGCCGACAATCCGCCCCCCGACCTGATCCTACTCGATATCCTGATGTCCGGCATGGATGGTTACGAGGTCTGTCGCGCACTCAAGGAGAATCCTGCAACCCATGCCATACCGGTGATCTTTCTGACCGTAAAAAGCGAGGTGCCCGACGAGGTCAAAGGCTTCGAACTCGGCGCGGTCGACTACATCGCGAAACCGATGAGCCCGCCGATCGTGCGCGCCCGGGTCAAGTCACATCTGGATCTGCACCGGGCCCAGATGCAACTGGAAAATCACAACGAGTTGCTGGAACAACGGGTCAGGGAGCGCACCGAGGAGCTCAACCGGACCAAGGACGTTGCCATTTTCTGCATGGCGTCCCTGGCCGAGACCCGGGACAATGAAACCGGCGCTCATATCCTGCGCACTCAGAACTACATCAAGCGGCTGGCGGAACATCTCAAGAGTCACCCCAAATACAGCGACTATCTGCAGGCGGATGGCACCATCGAAATGTTATACAAGACCTCGCCCTTGCACGATATCGGCAAGGTCGGCGTACCCGATCGCATCCTGCTGAAACCAGGAAAACTCGACCCGGAAGAGTGGGAATTGATGAAGAAGCATGCCGAGTACGGACACGACGCCCTGTTGCGCGCGGAGCACGAGTTGGGAAGCACCGACTTTCTGCAGATGGCCAGGGAGATCGCCTACACCCACCATGAGCGCTGGGATGGAACGGGTTATCCCCGCGGACTCAAGGGTAACGAGATTCCGGTTTGCGGACGTTTGATGGCCATCGCCGATGTCTATGACGCACTCATCAGCAAGCGGGTATACAAGGACGCCTACAGCCATGACCAGGCGGTCGAAATCGTCAGTCAAAGCGCCCACAGTCACCTCGACCCCGACATCGTGGAAGCCTTTCTCCAGCTAGCGGACGAGTTTCGACAAATCGCCACCGACTACAGCGACAAAGCTGTAGTCTAATTGACAGTGATTACTGATAATTTGTAAAAACTCATATATACAAATCAAATGTGCGGCCGATTCTATCTTGATGCTGACAAGGAGTTATTGAAAAACCACTTTAACCTGGAATCGGCTCCCACTTGTCAACCCAGGTACAATATCGCACCTTCACAAACTATCCTGGCGATTCTCTCCCGGGGTCAGAACAGAGAGTCAGACAATTTTCGCTGGGGGCTCGTTCCATTTTGGGCCAAGGACGACAAGATCGGATACAAGACAATCAATGCCAGAGCCGAGACTGTAGCATCGAAGCCTGCCTACCGTGCCGCATTCAGATACCGTCGGTGCCTGATTCCTGCCAGTGGCTTCTACGAATGGAAAACCGAATCAGATGGCAAGCAACCCTATTGTCTACGCCCCAAGAATAAGCCTCTATTCGCTTTTGCCGGCCTGTATGAACACTGGGAAGACAAGACAGGTAACAAAACAGACTCTTGTACAATCATCGTGGGTGAGGCGAACAGTGATGTCTTACCCATACATGACAGAATGCCGATCATCATAGATCCTGTGAATTACGATGCCTGGCTGGATCCAGACACTCACGATTCCGATACACTCAAACAATTACTTGCACCTTGGCATGAAGGTGAAATTGAGTACTACCCTGTGAGCAAACGAGTGAACAGCCCCAAAAACGATCATGCCGATCTCATCCAACCGGTGCTGAGCGGTAATAAAGTCCGTCATGAATAAATCGAGGATAATCGATGACTGAATTTCCATAGCCGGTTTCGGCCAGAAGCAGAAGTTCATCTATCAAGAAATCGCAGACCGAAAGCAACTGATAGCTGACAGAAACATCTTGAATAGAGATACTCGACTCACTGCACTCAGTACGAGGAGAAAGTAAGCTTCCTCCCCTACTCACGATAAAAAATGTATCCACAACCTGCCGGTCATCACGCGATTTACGCCGTTTGTCCGACGCTCCACGTGACCAGTCAGGTCTTCGGCATCGCTAAACGTGCGTTCGCTCTTTCCTGCCAGTCGGGATCCATTGAACCAGGATGACGTGCGCGCAGCGTCCCCCGAACCAGCAGCATTATCGCGATCGCCATGAGACCAAGCTTCATCAGAATCAAGCTTCCTGTCAGGGTCATGGTCAGAAATGTTGCAACAGTCATTGTCAATCTCCTCTAGGTCAAATCAGGATTCACTTCATCGCACATCAAGCGACTGATCTCAATCCACAGTTTCGGTTTGCTGGCACCGCAATATCCATCAGCTTCGGGTTATCCAGTTTCAGGCCGTTCATCAGGTCGATGTAGGATCGCTTGTCAGGCACCTGTAATCGTGGATTGTGGTGTTTTTCTTCCCCGATCGTACTCACGGTCATCCCATGATAGTCATGGGCAGGATATACCAGGGTGTGATCTGGCAATTTGAGAAGTTTGCCGAACAGACTGTCATATTGGGCGGCTGAGTCCCCGTTCTGGAAATCGGTTCGACCGGTTCCACGAATCAATAGGGTGTCTCCGGTGAATACCCGGTCCGGCAGTACAAAGCTGTAGGAATCATCCGTGTGTCCCGGGGTGTAGAGAATATCAAGCTGAAGCGCTCCGACTTTCAGTTTCTCTCCTTCCCTGAAGTGCAGGGAAACACACTCCGTCTGGGTCATCTCCCCCATGGCACTGGCGCAACCGGTGCTTTCTCTCAGGATCCCAAGGCCTGTCACATGATCCGCATGAATATGGGTATCCACAGCCAGAACCAGTTTCAGGTCCATTTCATCTATTAACTGAATATACTGCTGCGCATTTGCTTCAACCGGATCGATCAACAAGGCCTCGCCACCTTCGCTTGGCGCAAGCAGGTAAGTGTAGGTCGAAGATTCTTTATCAAAGAGTTGACGAAATAACATGGAACTGCCTCCTCATTAACACAGCTTTCCCGTTACGCGGGTTCTTTGCCGATACAATTCGCTTCGCGATTCCAAGGCATCGCGGCAACAAGACGGGCCATGCCGCACCAGCGAGTCATGCCCGCAACAATCAGGCCGGCACCGATCACGGCTCCCAGCAGAAAGAACACTTCATGTACCGTGAAGCCGAAGATCACCTTCAACAGCAGCAGGCTGCCGATGGCAATCTGCACCTGGCGTTCCAGTGAAATCACCTGGCTGCAGCGATTCAGTGGGTAGCCGGCGCTTTTCCAGGCCTCAGTCCCGCCCTGCAGAAGAGCCAGGTTCCGGTAACCCGCGTTACGCATACGTTCGTAGGCCTGCTGTGCACGAAAACCACTGTGGCACGTCAACACGAACTGCCTTTCAGAACCTGTTTGCAGATGCTTGAGTTCCCGCTCCAGCGACTCCTCACTCAATTCATCCAGGGGCTGTAGTCTTGCCGTCGGTATGTGCCCCTCCCGGTATTCCGCGGCAGTTCGCACATCAATCAACACCATGGATTCCCCTTGACGTTTTCGCTCAAGGTATTCCTGGGCTGATATGCTGGGTATATTCGCTGATGACATTTGGCTTTTCCTCATTCATGTCTCACTTCATCCGCTTGAGAACTATATTAGGGCCGTCGAACTTCATTAAAATTCGAATTACACGCTCATTTGGTTCGGATTTTCCGAAGCTTTGATTGTTGGCCGTCATGTTGTCGCGTATCGAAAGGCGGCGGCGGTTGTGCGCAAACAGCCGTATCCACCAAACCACCGAAACCATCCCTGGGGTGGGGATCGTGGATGTCATTGCAAAACAGCACCCGTCCGTTTTCTGCGTTGACGTGAAAGCCATAGAGCCGAGTGCTAACGAAATGAAGATGGATCACTGCTAATGGGATGGACCCATCCCATTAGCAGTGAAGACAGATATAGATCGAAACTGATTTTTTTCCGTGCGGGACTCTGGAACGAGTCGCACGATCGTCGGGATACTCAACGGCGGCTGGCCGTTGCTGGAACTGGGTATGGTCGGCGTTCTATCTTTCCCTACATCGTTTCATCAGTGCGGTCAGCGTGGGCCGTTAGCCAAAGAGCTGGTTTTTGGCCGATTCTGTAATGGCGCTGATCGCCGGATGCTTGATGTGCCTTTCGGGGGAGATGATGTAGAAGTTCTCCTTGATCTCTTCGGTTCGCCCAACGACTTGCACGCCGTACTTGTCGAGGACATCCTGTTCTACCGTGCTGGGCGATGTGAAGACCCCCGTACCACGCTCCCCAAAGGCCTTCATCAGCGCGCGGTCCTCGAACTCGGCGACCACCGACGGCTCCAGACGGTGACGTTGAAACCACTGTTCCAGAGTGCGTCGAAGGCTGCTGCCGCTGCCCGGCATCAACATCCCTACGCCGTTCAGGCTGTTGGGAAAATCGTCACGCAATTGTTCCGCCAGAGCCGGGACGGAAAAGAAGCTGATGCCGCATTCGCCCAGAGGGTGGTTATAGGCGCGGATGTTCAGGGCCGGATTGATCGGGCTGTCGGCCAGTACCATGTCGAGCTTGTGTACCGACAGATCGGCCAGCAGGTCGACCAGCGGTGCCTCGTGGCAGATCAGCTTGACCGGTCCCGGTATCTGCAGCACGGGTTCGAGTACCCGGTAGGCAAGCAGTTTCGGTACCACCATCGCCACCCCCACCTTGAGTGTGATGGCGGCGCCGGGAGTGCGGCCCGAAAGCACGTCCTGCAGCTCCACGCCGAGACGAAACATCTCGTCCGCATAAGAGAAGACCAGCCGCCCGGTCTCGGTCAATACCAGTTGTCTGCCCTCCTTGCGAAAGAGTTCGGCACCGATCTGTGTCTCGAGCTCGCGCAGCTGGCCGCTGATGGTCTGCGGGGTGATGAAGAGCGTTTCGGCAGCGCGGGCGATCGAGCCGTGGCTGGCCACCGACCAGAAATAGCGCAGGTGTTTCAGGTTCAGCTTGAGGTTCTGCATGTACACTCCAGTTTGTTTGCTTTTCTAGCCGTTGCAGTGAACAGTCCGTATCTTCCTCGAAACCCCGGCAAACGCATGACACAGGCTCGGCGCTCATCTGACCGGAGTGACGAAGGCCGGCGGCTTGACCGCCAGAATCGACGACTGGGTGGTCTGCAGCACCGACTCGGCGGTATTGCCGATGAAGAGTCCCGGGATGCCGCTGCGACCGACGGTCCCCATCACGATGAGATCGGCCTGAAACTCTTCTGCCGTCTTGCGGATAGCCGTAGCCGCCTCCGCCTTGATCAGGGAGACCCCCGCATCATAAGGCGTCATGCCGTAGCCTGACAGCAGTTCTGCCAGACGCGCCCGATGATTTAACTTGGTAGCCGTCAGCAGTCGCTCCAACTCGTCTGACGCCATGGGGAAACGTCCGTCACGCAACAGGGATTCGCCATAGAGCTGCCAGGCATGGATCACCCCGAGCGTCGCCGACTCCCGCCGCGCCAGCGAGGTCGCCAGATCCATCACCAGGCGGGCACAGTTATCCTGGGCAGGCGCCATGGGATCGACCGCTGCCAGTATCTTCGAATATTGCGCCTCGCCTCCAGGCCTATCCACCCAGACCGGGCAGGGACACTTGCGCAGCAGGTGCAGGTCGGTACTGCCGAGCAGACGATCGGAGAAGCTTCCAGGGGGGCGGGCCGACTTGATCACCAGGTCGTAGCCACTCTCCCTCACGGCCTTGATCACCTCGATAAACGGCGTGCCGGTGAGTACTTTGGTATAGATCAGGCAGTCGGCTCCCCGCAACGGTTCACTGAGCGCTTCCAGCTCCTCCTGCCGCTGTTTCCTGAGCATGGTTGCCAGGTCGGAGCTGAAGCGTTGCGCCAGATCACCGGGCGGATCGATCGGCTCGATCACATCGAGCAGGGTCAGGCGGGCGTGGTTGCTCTCGGCCAGGCGGAAAGCCCGCCGCAATGCCTGGTCGGCTTCGCGGGCGCCGTCGGCAAAATAGATGATGTTCTGGAATCGGTTCATCGTCGTTCTCCTCGTCATGCCCTTAACCCGAATGTTTCATACGGGAACGCGATGATCGTGCCGAGATCGTTGTTCAGATGCGGATTTGCGATTGAGTCAATAGCCCAAGCTATTGACGATTGAGCAAATACCGCGTCTGGACGAC
>JARROA010000043.1:0-40224 GCA_037384425.1 Candidatus Thiodiazotropha sp.
CCTCCGGCTCCTGCGGCGGCATGATCCGGCAGCACTGGCCCGAGCTCTTCGCCGGTCAGCCAGAGGAGTCCCGGGTACGGGCCCTGGCCGGGCGCACCTACGAACTGACCGAATTCCTGGTCGATGTCCTGCGCATCAGCCTGAACGACCTGGGCGAACCCATGAAAGTCGCCATCCACACCTCCTGTTCGGCCCGCCGCGAGATGGGGGTGGCCGACCGCATCGAGTCGCTGATCGCACAGCTCGACAAGGTCGAGGTGGTGACCCAGGAGCGCCGGGAGGAGTGCTGCGGTTTCGGCGGCAGCTTCGCCGTCAAGCAGGCCGACCTGTCGGGCGCCATGGTCAGGGACAAGACCGACGCGCTACACGCGACCGGGGCAGCGCGCGTGATCAGTCAGGACTGCGGCTGCCTGATGAACATCGGCGGCGCCCTGGAGAAACAGGAGAGCAGTCTGGAGACCCAGCACATCGCGGAGTTTCTGCTGGAGCGCTCCTCATGAACCAGACCGCGGCCTTTCATCGGCGCATCGACGAGGCCCTGCGCAACGACCAGCTGCGGCAGAACTTCCGCTCCGCCCTGAGCGGCATCCAGAGTCGGCGCGAGGCGCAGTTTCCCGACGACGCACAGCTGCAGGCCCTGCGCGAACAGTCCCGGCAGGTGCGCGCCAACGCCCTGATCAAACAGCCGGAACTGCTGGAACAGCTGGAGGAGAAGCTGCTCGCCAATGGCATCCGCGTGCACTGGGCGGAGACACCGGAACAGGCCAACGCGACCATTCATGGCCTGCTCAAGGCGGCCCATGCCCGCCTGGTGGTCAAGGGCAAATCGATGGTCTCTGAAGAGACCGGGCTCAACCACTATCTGGAGCAACGCGGGATCGAGGTGGTGGAGAGCGACTTGGGCGAGTTCATCATCCAGCTGGCCGGGGAAGCGCCTTCGCATATCGTCGCCCCGGCGATCCACAAGAACCGGCGCGAGGTCGCCGAACTGCTGCACAAACACTACCCGGAGATCCCCTACACAGAGGATATCGACCAGCTCACCCAAAGCGCTCGCCAGATCCTGCGCGAGAAGTTTGCCCAGGCAGATGCCGGCATCTCCGGGGTCAACTTCATGGTCGCCGAGACCGGTACCCTCTGCCTGGTGGAGAATGAGGGCAACGGCCGCCTCAGCACCACCACGCCCCGCCTGCACATCGCCATCACCGGCATCGAGAAGGTGGTCGAGAAGCTGTCGGACGTACCGCCCCTGCTGGAGATCCTGACCAAGTCGGCCACCGGCCAGGCGATCACCACCTACTTCAACATGATCAGCCGGCCGCGCCAGCCGGACGAGCTCGACGGTCCCGAAGCGGTACACCTGGTGCTGCTGGACAACGGGCGCTCGCGCATCCGGGTCGACGAGGAGTTGCTCGACACCCTGCGCTGCATCCGCTGCGGTAGCTGCATCAACTACTGCCCGGTCTACGTACAGCTCGGTGGCCACGCCTACGGCACCGTCTATCCCGGACCGATCGGCATCGCCCTCGAACCCCAGCGTATCGGCCTCGATCAGGTCGGCAGCCTGACCTCCGCCTGCACCCTCTGCGGCGCCTGCGGCCAGGTCTGTCCGGTGGAGATCCCCCTGCCCAGGCTGATCAACCGGCTGCGCGCCGAGGCGGTCGACGCCCGACGCACGACCTCGTCCCTGATCGGCCGCGGCAGCCTACGCAAGCCAAACGAGGCCGGTCTGTGGAAACTCTGGCGGCTGCTCTACAGCCATCCCCGCCTCTATCGGCTGTTCAGCTTCGCCGCCACCCGTCTGCGCCGCCTCACACCGCGCCGGCTGGGCGGCTGGACAGACTATCGCAGCGCACCCATGCCCGCCCGGCAAAGCCTGCGCGAACTGGCGCGCGAGGAAGGCTTCCCCCATGCGTGAATCGAGAGAGAGCATCCTTCGGCGCCTGCGCGCCAACCGTCCGCAAGCGGCAGCAGCGCCACCGGTCTACCGCCACTCTACGGGTTGGAACCGGGAGCGGCGCATCGGCGAGTTCACCGAGCGCATGCAGGCGGTTCGGGGCGAGGTGCACCGGCTGGGTCGGGGCCAGTGGGTTGATTGGATCAACCGTGAAATGCCGACGCGCGGCCTCCACCGCGCGCTGGTCGGGAGCAGCGCCATAGGTCGGCGCTTCGCGGCAGGCGCGGCGAAGGAGATCGAACTGAACCGTTACGACAGAACCATCGAATCGTGGAAGGCACAGCTGTTCCACGACATCGACTTCGGCATCACCGGCAGCCTGGCCGGTCTCGCCGAGAGCGGCAGCCTGGTGCTGTGGCCGGATGCCGAGGAACCGCGCCTGCTCTCCCTGGTCCCGCCCCTGCACATCGTGCTGCTCGAGGCCGAGCGCCTGTTCGAGAACTTCGCCCAGCTGATCGACGTCCAGCGCTGGACCGACGGCATGCCGACCAACGCCCTGCTCATCTCCGGCCCCTCGAAGACTGCCGATATCGAACAGACCCTGGCCTATGGCATTCACGGCCCCAAGGCCTTGATCACGTTGATCTTGGAATAGCACTTCCAGCGACATTGGCGTGCGGCAGACACTCCCAGCCTTTGCGGTGGGGCAGGGCCCCACCCTACACCTTGAATCGAGCGGTAGTCGTAGGGTGGAGCCCTGCCCCACCGATCCGTAAATGGCCAGGAAAAGTTTATTCGGCCTGCACTAAAATCCGTTCCCGCATAGACCGAGCTGACAGCTACAGGCGCTTATCGAAATCCACCAACCCATTGCAGAGAAAGTGCCTGGATTATCGCTGGTTGATAGAGATTCACCTCCATGCGAGAGGATTATCTGCAAATTGGGCATGCGTCAGCCGGAGTTTACGCTGGTTTCCACGGCGACTCCGGCGCGCAGGGTCTGCAGTGTCACGCAGCTGTGCTCCGCGGCAGCGATGAGCTTTTCCACCAGTGCAGGGTCTGTGTCTTTCTCTGCCTGGATGTCTATCCGGCATCGCATCCGCTGAAAACCGACTTGTACCTTTCGATCGACCATCAGCGTGCCACGCACATCGACCTCGCCGATAGCCGCAACCTCAAGCGATTGAAGTGTCACACCCAGACGATCGGCAATGATTCGCAGTGTCGAATCCAGGCAGGCCGCGAGGGCCGCGCAAAGCAGGTCACCCGGATTCGGCGCATCATGGTAACCGCCAACGGCAGAATGTATGCCGAAGTGCAGCGCGACACTGGTGTCGGGCTTGCCCGGATAAACCGTGCCGTGGAAAGGGTCGGTCTCCACGCCCCCCGAGGTGCTTGCCTGGTCGGTGATCAACGCCTCATCAGGGTTTACCAGATAACGCTGTTGCAGTGGCGTCTGTCGATCGCGAACATTGAGTCTGATTTGTGTGTTCATTGAAAAAGCCTCATTAATTGGTTGGTTTGGATCTATTGACCCAAGGCCATGAGCGGTTACCTCACTGCGGGTGGTTCATCCCGAGAGTTTTTTCTTGGTCGCCACCACCTCCAGGTATTCGGAGGGGACTACCATGGTGCCGTCTTCAGCCGTATTAAACCGTCCAATCAGGCGCAAGAGCTCGCCACTCAATGCCTCACCGGCGGCCGCATCTAGCGCCTCGTAGGCTTTCAGCACCGGGCCATAGTAGGTGGCAAACAGATCGAGCCAGTGCCGGGGCGACTGATAGCGAAAGACGAAATGACGCGATTCCATCTGCAGGCTCGAACTCTGCGGACCCAGGTGTTGCTGCAGAAACTGCCTCGTTCCCCAGGCCGCGGGTGAGTCGATGCCGGGTGGTGGCGAGACATACTGACCTATGGTCTTAAAGACCTGGCCGATAAAACCCGTCGGGGTCCAGTTAGCCAGACCGATTTTTCCGCCTGGGCGGCAGACCCGGATCAATTCCGATGACGCCCGGATCTGATCCGGCGCGAACATCACCCCGAAGGTGGAAACCACGTTATCGAAGCTACTGTCTGCAAACGGCAATGCCTCCGCATCCGCCTGCCGGTATTCGACGGGCAGCCCCTCGGCCAAGGCCCGCTGTTCGGAGTGGGCCAGCAGACCCGGTACGTAATCGGTTGAAATTACCTTGCAGAAACGGCGTGCGGCGGCGAGGGTCGCGTTGCCATTGCCGCCCGCGACATCCAGTACACTCTGCCCGGAACGCAGGTCCATGGCCTCGCACAACTGCTCGCCTGAGATCTGCAGGGTGACGCCCACCCGGGCGTAGTCGCCGGCACTCCAGGCAATCTGTTGTTTGGCCTTGATCGCCGCATAGTCCGGCGTGGGCTGTTGTATCGCTTGCGCTGTATTCCTCATGGTCATCCCCCGAGTCATTGATTGAATTTGCAGTTGATTGTGTCCAACTGTTATCAATGCTAGAGAGGCTGAGCCGGCACTGCTTGGGGAGAGTCTGGCTTTTTTGTGGAGATTATATGGGGGCGGTCAGGGGCAAGGATGCCCGGCCTCACTGGCCAGCAAACGTAACTGCCCGCCGAGTCTGGCGGAGATCAGGGCATCGATTTCCACATCGGAAAGGTCGGGCTTGATCCTGTAGGCGTCAGCCAGGGCCTGCAATGCGGCGGCGGGGTTTTCACAACGCAGCAGAACGGCCGCATGGACCACCCGCGACAGATAGGTTCGGTCATCCCGTTGACAGGCGAGCGCCGCCTGGGTCTTCGCCGCATCCAGATCGCCAGCCTGCATCAGCGCCAGCGCCAACAGCGCCCCCCAAATAGCGAGCCTGCTATCCAATGGACTGAGGTCGATGCCCTGGCTGAGGTGTTGTATGGCGAGCACAGGCTGCTTGTCGATCAGATAGGCGGACCCTAGCGCGGCCCAGGCTTGTGCATTCGCCGGCTCAAGTTCAACGGCTTTCCTGAGTATGGGAAGCGACCGGTAGACCAGACCGAGGTCCGCCAAGGCACAACCGGCAAAGCCGAGAACGGCCGAATCCATATTGTCCAACCACAATGCTTGCTCAGCAGCGGCAATGGCCTCCGCTTTGGTCTCTTCCCGTTCGCCCAGCAGCCCCACACGATGTCCCAAGGCCAGAATCAGCGACAGGTAGGCGGGCGCCAGGGCAAAGGTCGGGTCCAGTTGAGAACTTCTGCGCAGCAGCGCCGCCGCTTCCAGAAACGTATCCCGATGCCACCCCTTCAGGGCCAGCATGCCGTTGGCCTCGAGGTAGAGCGCCCGCGCACCGGGCGATCCCTCAGCCGCGCGTACACTGTTGTAGATGGCCCGGTTCAGTTGCGGCTCCAGCTTGGCAATGATGCGGATGACATTTCTGTCGATACCGCTCTGGATATCATTCCTGGTCTGCGTGAACTGCTCTGCCCACAGGCGGATGCCGGTTTTCGCGTCGGTGAGCTGCACGCTTACCCTGGTCAGATCGTCCATGGTCTGAACACTGCCTTCGAGCAGATAGTCGATGCCTGTCTCCTCATGGATCTGCCGGGCAGTCGGTGCCGGATCGAGGTGAGCGTAGACCGCAGCCTGAGCGCTGATCTGCAACAGCGGTATGCGGGTCAGTATGGTCTCCAGACCGGCGACGAGACCCCTGGCGAAGTCATCGATGGCAGGCGGTGCGTTGATGCATTTGAACGGCAGCACAATCAACGATGGCGCGTATCGTCCGATGGGATTAGCCGCCTCCGGGGGGCTTGAACTGACAGGCTCAGGTTGATCCCGGCTGACCTCCCCGACAAAACGAAACCCACGCCCATGCACAGTCTGGATATAGATCTGCTTGTCGCCACTGTCGCCCAGCGCCTTGCGCGCGGACTTGATACAGCCTGAGATGGTGGCATCGGAGACGATCCGACCACCCCACACGGAAGCCATGAGATCATCCCGGCTGAACAGGGTGTTCGCGTGTTGCGCAAAATACAGCAGCAGATTGAACACCTGGGGTTCAACGGCAACCGGCGTGCCGCTTCGGCTTAATTCAAAGCGGTCGGTATCGATCGCAAAATCAGCGAATCTGAGCATCACTCTGATGGCCTATTATCGATGAGCGCATCTCGATAGCGCCATGGATCATCAAATCCAGACAATGCATTGTCCGCCAGTCAGTATTTGCCTAACAACTTAGGTCAGTAAGTATGAATCAAAATATCGATATCAGCAGAAAATACTTGCTTGATGGCACCATCTCCGCCCCCTCGAAGACCGCCGACATCGAACTGACCCTCCGAGCCTTTGCAGTGGGGCAGGGCCCCGCCCTACACCTTGAATCGAGCGGTAGGGTGGGACCCTGCCCCACCAATCACACCACCAACGGTTCGGCAAGCCGGAGCGAAAGCCTGCGGTCAAACCTCAGCGCCATGGCCGCCCAGATTCACCCGCCGGCAACTCACCCGATGGCTTTCGCTGAGCGTAACGCTCTCGGGATAGGCTTCGCGGCAGCCCGCCTCCGCCTGCGGACAGCGGGGATGGAAATGGCAGCCCCGGGGCGGATCGGCCGGTGACGGCATCTCTCCCGGCAGGCGAATAACCTCACGCCGGCGCCCTGGATCGGCCACCGGCACGGCCGCCAGCAGCGCCTGCGTGTAGGGGTGGGCCGGAGACTCCAACACCTCCCGAGTCCGCCCCTGCTCGACGATACGTCCCAGGTACATCACCGCCACCTGCTGAGCCATGTGGGCCACCACCGAGAGGTCATGGCTGATGAAAAGATAGGCCAGCCCCAGCTCCGTCTGCAGCTGTTGCAGCAGGTTGAGTATCTGTGCCTGCACCGAGACGTCGAGGGCACTGGTTGGCTCGTCACAGATAATCAGCCTGGGTCCTACCGCCAGCGCACGGGCAATGCAGATACGCTGACGCTGGCCGCCTGAGAACTCGTGGGGATAGCGCTTCGCCGCCTCCGCCGAAAGGCCCACCTGAAGCAAGCATTCAACGACACGACGCTCGCGGGTCACCCGGTCAATACCCTGGGCCCGCATCCCCTCGGCGACAATCTCGCCCACCCGCAGGCGCGGATTCATAGCGGAAAGCGGGTCCTGCAGCACGATCTGCAGCTCGGCCCGCAATCGCCTCAACGCCTCGCCGCACAGGCCGGTCAGCTCCTCCCCGCCATAGCGCACACTGCCACTGCTGGGCCGGATCAGCTGCAGGATCGCCAGGCCGGCGCTGCTCTTGCCGCAGCCCGACTCGCCTACCAGCGCCAGGGTCTGCCCGGGTGCGAGATCGAGATCGATGCCGTCGACCGCGCGCACCGCACCGTCCACGCGGCGTAGCAGGCCCTTGTGCAGGGGAAAGTGCACGTTGAGACCACGCACTTCCAGAATGGCCTTCTGCCCAGTCGCGACAGAGGCATCCAACGCTTCTCGCGAACCGCTTGAGGCAGCTCCTGCCGCAGGCGACTCACCGGGATGAAAACAGCGAACCCCCGCCAACTCCCGTGCCTGCCAGGTCGGTTCAACCTGCTCACAGCGCGCCTCGCGGACATCACAGCGGGCCGCGAAACGACAACCCGGCGGCAAGCGATCCAGTGCCGGCACCCTGCCCTCGATGACGGCCAAAGGGTTACCCGGGGGACGCCGCTCCGGGAGGGCGGCGAAGAGCTGGCGGCTGTAGGGGTGCTGAGGCGCACGGAAGAAATCGTTCACCACGGCGGTTTCGACGATCTGACCGGCGTACATGACCGCCAGGCGGTCAGCTGTCTGCGCCACCACACCCAGGTCGTGAGTGATCAGCAGAATCGCCATGCCGGTCTCCCGCTGCAACTGCTTGAGCAGCCCCAGCACCTGGGCCTGGATGGTGACATCGAGGGCGGTGGTCGGCTCGTCGGCGATCAGCAGGGAAGGCCGCCCAGCCAAGGCCATGGCGATCATCACCCGCTGTTTCATGCCGCCGGAGAGCTGATGGGGATAGGCCCGAGCCCGCTGCCCCGGGTCGGGGATACCCACCGCGGTCAGCAAGGCCACCACTCGTGCGTCAACGGCGGCCCCCGTCAGGTTGTCGTGCATGCGCACCGACTCGGCGATCTGCTCGCCGATCCTCAGCACCGGATTGAGGGAACTCATTGGCTCCTGGAAGACCATGCCCAGGCGGCCGCCACGCAGCCGGCGCATCTCCCGTTCGCTGAGTTGCCGCAACTCTTGTCCCTGCAGCCGGATCGAGCCGCCGCTGGTGCGGATACCGCTTGGCAGCAGGCCCATCAGGGCCAGGGCCGTCATCGATTTGCCGCAACCCGACTCACCGACCAGAGCGAAGGTCTCCCCGGCATCCAGGGCAAGATGGATATCATCGACCAGAGGAACACCCGCCTCGACCAAACGGACTTGCAGTGCTTCGACCTCCAGCAGCCTTGTAGTCAGAGCCGCACCCTCGGCACCGCGGCGATCAGCTGCCGGGTGTAGTCGTTCTGCGGCCGGTTGATGATGGCGTCGGTGGGGCCCTGCTCCACGATGCGCCCCTGATACATCACCGCGGTGCGGTCGCTGACATACTCCACCACCCCGATATTGTGGGTAATGAAAAGCAGGGTCAGCCCGCGCTCGGCCCGTAGTTGCAGCAGCATGCGCAAAATCTCCGCCTGCACCGAGACATCCAGCGCGCTGGTGATTTCGTCGCAGACGATGAAGGCGGGATCGAGCGACAGCGCCCGGGCGATGCCGATGCGCTGGCGCTGGCCACCGGAGAACTCGTGGGGATAGCGCCACAGGGCGTCCTCCTCCATCTGTACCTGGGCCAGCAGGTCGCGGGCGATCTCGATGCGCTCGTCCTGGTTCTCGCCGATGCCGTGCACCTTCATCGGCTCGGTGATGATGGCGGCGATGCTCAAACGCGGATTGAGCGAGGAGACCGGGTCCTGGAAGATGATCTGCATGTGGCGACGGAAACGGCGCAGCTGTCGCCGGTCGAGGCGGGTGATGTCGGTATCGTCGAAGTCCACCTGGCCGCCGGTCGGTTCGGTCAGGCGCAGGATGCCCCGCCCCAGAGTGGTCTTGCCGCTGCCCGACTCCCCCACCAGGGCGAGGATCTGCCCACGGGGAATCTCCAGGTCGACACCGTCAACCGCCCGTACCGAATCGACTACCCGGCGGAACAGTCCCTTGCGTACCGGAAAGTGGATCTGGAACTGTTTCAGACGGATCAGCGGTTCCGCTTCTGCCACTTGCAGGTGCTGTTCGTGTCGCGCCAGATTCTCCGGCAGGGCGGCGATCAGGGCCTTGGAGTAGTTGTGCTGGGGACGCCGAATGAGCTGCTCGGTCTGCCCCACCTCCACCAGTTTGCCCTGCTGCATGACGCCGACCCGGTCGGCGATCTCGGAGACCACGCCGAAGTCGTGGGTGATGAAGAGGATCGCCATGCCGGTGCGCTGCTGCAGCGCCTTCATCAGGCGCAGGATCTCTCGCTGCACGGTCACATCGAGCGCGGTAGTGGGCTCGTCGGCGATTAGCAGATCGGGTTCGCAGGCCATGGCCATGGCGATCATCACCCGCTGGCGCTGGCCACCCGAGAGCTGGTGGGGATAGGCGTGGATACGGGTCTCCGGATCGGGCAGCTGTACCTCGCGCAGGGCCTGCATCACCCGCTCCCAGGCCTGTTCCTCGCCCAGTTCAGGGAAATGGAGATTGACCGCCTCCAGGATCTGCTCGCCGATGGTGAAGACCGGGTTCAGCGAACTCATGGGCTCCTGGAAGATCATGGCGATCTGCCCGCCGCGCACCTGGCGCATCTGCGCCCCGCTGAGCGTCGACAGATCGACCGTCAGCCCCCCTTCCGCCTGAAAGCGGATCTCCCCGTCGTGGCGGTCCAGATTCGAACTCGGCAGCAGGCGCATGATCGACAACGCAGTGATCGACTTGCCGCTACCCGACTCGCCCACCAGACAGAAGGTCTCGCCCCGGTCGATGGTGAAACTGACGTCGTCCACCGCCTTGATGGTGCGCCCCTGGTGGCGGAACCAGGTGTGGAGCTTGTTCACCGACAGCAGCATCAGCCCGACTTGCTCAGGTAGGGATCGATGGCGTCGCGCAGCGACTCGCCGATCAGGTTGTAGGCAAACACGGTGAGAAAGATGGCGCCGCCCGGAAAGGCCGCCATCCACCAGTTGAAGCTGGAGGACTGCACCGCCTGATTCAGCATCTCGCCCCAGGAGGGGTCGTCCACCAGACCCAGGCCAAGAAAGCTCAGGGTCGCCTCGGCCAGGATGGCGGCGGCGACACCGAAGCTGGCCGCCACCAGCACCGGCCCCATGCCGTTGGGCAGCATGTGGCGGAACAGGATCGAGGAGAGCGGCAGGCCGGCCGCCTCTGCCGCCTGCACGAAATCCTGCTTGCGCAGGCGCAGGAACTCGGCGCGCACATAGCGAGCGTAGCCGGGCCAGCTGGTGATGCCGATGATCACCATCATGATATAGAGGCTGCGCCCGAAGAAGGCGACGAAGGTGAGCAGCAGGAACAGGGTCGGCACTGCCTCGAAGATCTCCACCAGGCGCATGCCGAGGATGTCGACCACACCGGAGAAGTAACCCATCAGACCGCCGATGATCACCCCCAGCACCATGGCGATGCCGGTGGCGACGAAGCCGATGCCAAGGGCGATACGCGACGCGTGGATCATGCGGCTGAGCACGTCGGCGCCATTCTGCTCGGTACCGAACCAGTGGGTGCGTTCACCGTTCGACAGCGGCGCCTCCAATCCGGTCTCGCCCCGGTCGCGCTGGTAGTCCTTGGGGGAATAGGGTACCGGGGCATAAAGCACCCAATCGTAGCGCCCCGCGGCCTCGGCCACCCGGTACTGTTCGTAGATCACCAGCTTGGGTGGTGAGACCCAGGTATAGGCGAGGACCGCGCTGAGGGACAAAACCCCCGCCAGCAGCAGCAACTTCCTGCCCAGTGTGAGCTGCATGGGGATCAGGGCCAGCACGGCCACGAAGGCGACCAGGAACAGCACATCCACCGGTTGCAAATGCTCGAGCACCGGGCTCGACAGCGCGCCATCCTGACTCAACAACAGGGGAAAACTGCTGGCGAGGAAGGGGGCGAAGACACCCACCAATGCGAGTATTCCAACCCATAACAGTCCCAACCGCGCGCCCCAGCGCACAAAGGTCTGGCCCAGAATGCGTCGCCAGTAGCTCTGCCGCTTCACGGGACGTTCACTCATAGCTCACCCGCGGATCAGCCAGGGCGTAGAGGAAGTCGGCCAGCAGATAGCCCAGCAGGGTCAGGATGCCGCCGATCAAAGTAATGGAGAGCACCAGTTCCCGGTCGCGGGTCTGCACCGCCTCCACCGCCAGCTTGCCCATGCCCTCGATACTGAAGATGCTCTCCACGATCACCGAGCCGGCCAGCAGGCTCGGCAGCAGACTGGCCGCCACCGTGATCAGGGGCAGCAGGCTGTTGCGGAAGACATGGCGCCAGAGCACCGCCGACTCGGCCAGTCCCTTGGCCCGGGCGGTGCGGGCATAATCGGAGAGCAGATTCTCCAGCACCGCGGTGCGGGTCAGCTTGGCCAGGCCGGCGAAACCGCCGTAGGAGAGGCAGACCACAGGCAGCACCAGATGCCAGATCCGGTCGAACAGAAACCCCCGCAGCCATTCGCCCTGCATCCAGTGGATCGCCAGCAGCAGACCGACCAGCAGCCCGCTGGTGAGAAAGCCGAGCTGGCGCAGCAGACGATAGTCGCTGCTGGCGAGCCAGACGGCGAGCAGCGTGAAGGATACGGGAATCATCAGCCAGAGCACCGGGGAGCGCCCCGCCTCGGGTAGCTGCCAGACCATGGTCCCGCCCAGCAGCGCCCAACAGAGACCGATAAAACCCATGCGCAAGCGGCGCTCGGCGTTCGCCATGCTCAGAAACAGGGCCGCGCTCAGGGTCACCGACAGGAACAGCAGACCCAGGTCCCATAGGTTCGACCAGTGGGGCATGAAGACCTGGTCCATCACCACCCGGTCGCTGAGACCGGCGGTGGGAAACCAGTGCCAGTACTGCTCGTTGGCGAAGAAGCCGATCAGCAGCACCCCCGCCAGCATGGTCGGCACCGACCAGAGCCCCAGCATCACCATGCCACTGCTGACGTCGAAGGAGCGGCCCCGCTCCACTGCCGCACGCACCCCCACCAACAACGCCAGCAGGTAGACGATGGGGATGCTCAACACATTGAGCAGTACGGTGATCGGCACCCGTTCGGACAGCAGATCGGTGACCGGACGACCGTAACGAAAGCTGCGCCCCAGATCCGAGCCCTTGGTGAAGGAGAAACCGCTGAGCGCGTTCTCCTCATCGAAGGTGAAACCGATGGGGGAGGCGTTGTTGAGCCAACGCAGATACTGCATCCAGGCCGGATCATCGAGACCGTAGAGCCGGTTGTAGTAGGCCTCGATCTCCTTTTTCGCTTCCGGGTCCAGGTTCTGGCCCTCCACCAGGCTCTTTGCGCTGATACCTCCGGGGGAAGCGGCCATGACCGCGAACACGACCAGGGTGATCCCCAGCAGGGTTGGAAACATCAACAGCAGGCGGCGGAGAAGATAGGTCAACATGGCCGTTTATTGCTGATAGCGCTGTTCCGCGGCCGGTACATAGTTCTCCATAGGCAGGTTGCCCAGATTGAGTCCCACCTTTGTGTTCACCACATTCTTGATACGTCGGTCGATGAAGATCAGGCTCTTGCGTCGCATTAGGAACGTATAGGGCTGGTCTTCGAACAGCTGGTCTTCCGCTGCCTGCCACAGGGGCATGCGCTTTTCCTCATCGACAGTAGCGCGGGCCTCATCGATGAGCCGGTCCAATTCCGGATTGCGATAGTTGATGAAGTTGTTGCCGGCGCCCTCGATCTGGCTGCTGTGGAACATCTGATAGAGATCGGTCTCCAGCCCGCTGGTCCAGCCCAAAGTGATGGCTTCGAAGTCCCGCTTATTGAGCAGATCGATCATCACCGACCATTCGGTGGGCTTGGGCTTCAGCAGAATGCCGGCGCGGGCCAGCATGTCCTTGAGGAAGAGCACCATGCGACCGGTGTCTTCGTTGCCCTGGAAGTAGACCAACTCGAATTCGAAGGGATTGCCTGCGACATCTTCCAGCACACCATCGCCATTTCGGTCCTCGTAGCCGGCTTCCCGCAACAACTCCATTCCCCTGCCCTCATCATAGGCACGCGGCGAAAGTGCCGGATCGTGCTGTTTGCTGTTGGCATTGAAAGGGCTCAGCGCCACCTCACCATAACCGAGATAGATCTCCTCGATGATGCGGTCGCGATTAATCAGATAGGTCATCGCCTGGCGTACCCGTTTGTCGGCAAAGCGGGTCGCCTCGTCGTCGCGCAGCTGATTCCAACCGATGTAGGTGTATCCCGCCACCGGGCTCATGTACTCCCAATGCTCCGCCTTCTTGGCCAGATCCTTGTCCTCGACCAGCTTGCGGTATTCGATGGGGCGGGATCCGTAGGTATCGATATCGCCGTTGCGGAAAGTGGTCAGGCGGGCGCTGTCGTTTTCGATCACCCGCCAGATCAGCCGATCGAAGGAGGGCTGGATCGGTGCCCAGTAGCGGGGGTTGCGCCGCAACTCCACCATCCCCTTGTCGGGCGACCAGTTCCTGGGGTCCTCCAGACGATAGGGACCGGAACCCAGCAGCAGCCCCTTGGACTGGTTGTAGTCGTTGGATTTCTCCAGATAGGGGGCGTAGAAGTGCTTGGGCATCACCGATAACCCACCGGCCAGCGAGAGGGCATTGAAATAGGGCTCCTTGAATTGGAACTTGACGGTCAGCTTGTCGAGCGCCACGACCGAGTCGATCTTCGAGTAGTAGGCCCGTTCCCTGGGCGCCTGGATCGCCTCGTTCATGATGAAGTCGAAGGAGAAGACCACATCGTCCGCGGTCAGCGGAACACCATCTGAAAACGTCACTCCGTCACGCAGCTTGAAGACGAAGGTCAAGCCATCGTCGCTGACGGTCCAGGATTCCGCCAACAGGCCTTCCCACTCCAGGGATTCGGGATTCCGAATCAACAGACTCTCCAAGATGTAGCCCTGCACTTCGGAGGAGTAGGCGTCGGCCGAGATGAAGGGTGTGAGCGACTTGAGATTCACACCGAAGGCCTGCACCAGCCAGTCACCCTCGGCATAGTCGGCTTGCCGGGTGGCATCGTAGGCTCGCTGAAAAGCGGGAGGCACGACAGGTTGCGACGCATCGTTCCCCGTTGCCGACAGCGTCACTCCCCTTCCGATCCGTGACTCGAGATTCCTCACCTGACTGCCAATTTCTCTGAGATCATTGGCCTGCTCCCGCATCAGCTGCTCCATGCTGGCCATCTTCTGCCACTGGCGGTCGATCATGTACATGGCGAGGATGAGGGTGATCAGGATCACCCCCAGGCCACCAAAGTAGAGGATGTCCCGACCGTTGAGTCGACGCTGCATCTGGTCTCTCCCTCACTCCTGGCTTGGTACTTGTTGAAGTTACAGAGTCTATTATGCTTTCCGGGCCCTTGAAAGGCGGCACACTCTCCACGGACCCGCACCAACCCGCACTTTTCGCAGATGGCAAATTCCGGTACCTTTACCGGTTCAACTTTCGAACGTCATGGGCACTGCTTCGCCCGCTAACCGCGTTCCTTTCGATCACTTCACCAAGGAACTGTTCCATGGGCTTTTTACAAGACAAACGCATCCTCGTCACCGGCATCGCCAGCAACCGCTCCATCGCCTGGGGTGTGGCCGAGGCCATGCATCGGGAGGGCGCCGAGCTGGCGTTCACCTATCAGACCGACAAACTCAAAAAGCGTGTGGATGACGCGGCGGAGAAGTTCGGCGCCAAGATCGTGCTGCCGTTGGACGTGACCGACGACCAGCAGATCGCCGAGCTCTTCGGTACCCTGGAGAAGGAGTGGGGCTGTCTCGATGGTCTCGTACACTCCATCGGTTTCGCCCCACGCGACCATCTGGAAGGCCGTTATCTCGATAACCTCACTCGCGATGGTTTCGCCCTCGCCCACGACATCAGCTCCTACAGTTTCGCCGCCCTGGCCAAGGCGGGCCGTCCGCTGATGCAGGGGCGCAAAGCTTCGCTGGTCACCATGACCTACCTCGGCGCCGTGCGTACCGTCCCCAACTACAATGTGATGGGCGTGGCCAAGGCCAGTCTGGAGGCCAGTGTACGCTACATCGCCGACACGCTCGGTCCGGAAGGGATCCGGGTCAACGGCATCTCGGCCGGACCCATCCGCACCCTGGCCGCTTCCGGCATCAAGGGTTTCAAGGGTATGCTGGACGAGGCGGAGGAGAAGAATCCGATGCGACGCAACGTCACCATCGAGGAGGTCGGTAACGCGACGGCCTTCCTCTGTTCCGATCTGGCCTCTGGAATCACCGGCGACATCATCTATGTCGACTCCGGTTACCACATCGTCGGTATGGTCTGAGCCGAACGACGCTTAGCTTAAGCGAAACGGTACCGGATTAGCCAAAGGATCACGGTGCGGCAAGCCGCACCCTGCGGCTTGATCATGTGTAGGGTGTGGCTTGCCGCACCGAAATCAGCTTAGGAAAGCCGCATTGTGGTCTGAGCCGAAGGTCGACTGCCGATCGGGACCAGGCACTGACGTAGTGCGTTGATGCGGTTTGTCCGAGGTGGTGAGGCGGAGCCCCACCTACCATTGGCATCGCCAAGGACCGGAGCAGAATTCCGAATCTCGACGAATTACTCGCTGCTCTTATTCAGCAGAATCTCGATATCCGCGTGGACTTTGAGATCGGCGACCAGCTGGTCGTAGAGACTGCGTTCCAGCTCCCTGCCGAGGCCCTGCGCCAGCATGGCGCCTAGACCTTCTTCAGCCGCATCCCCCTCTTTCACCGCCTGCAGTGAAAACACCGCCACGTCACCGTTAGCCATGCGTACGCTATCGACGGTCACGGCGCCTGCGGCCGGCTTGTCGCTGGTGAACACGGCATTGATCAGACCCTGCGGCTGCGATCGATCGGTTCGCGCCAGGGTCAGGGGTCCTGTCACCGCCAGTTCGCCGGCCACCTGTTGCAGCGAGGTCCCGGACTCGATCTCCTGCTTGCGTCTGTCCGCCTCCGCCTGAGCCTGATCCTCGGCTTTCTGTTGCAGCAGTCGTTCGACGATACGATCCCGAACCTCAGCCAGCGGCTCTGTTGTCGCCTCTTCGTGTTCGACCACGCGAAGCACCAGGGCGCTTTCGGTATCGAGTTCGATCAACTCGCTGTTGTTGTGACCCACTAGCACATCTTCGCTGAAAGCGGCGGCGAGTGCCTTCGGAGAGCTCAAGACACCCTCTCCCTTGTCGCGGGTGACCCAGTCGCTGTGCTGGATAGTCAATCCCAGCGTATTGGCCGCCGGTTCGAGGCTGCTCGGGTCTTCGTAACTGAGATCGGCGAGACGCTCCGCCATTTCGAAATAGAGGCGCTCTCCCTCGGCCTTGCGATAGGCCTTCTCGACCTCCGGCCTGGCCTCTGCGAAAGGCTTTACATCGCCTGATTTGATATCGACCAGCTTGATCAGGTGGAAACCAAAAGCGCTGCGCACCGGTTCGCTGACCTGCCCCGCCTCCAAGGCGAATGTGGCCGCCTCGAATGCGGGATCCATCACGCCCTTGCCGAAGTAACCCAGGTCGCCCCCGTTGGCGGCAGAACCGGGATCCTGGGAGTTGGCCTTGGCCAGCTCGGCGAAATCCTCACCCTGCGCCAGTCGCTCACTCAAGGCGTCGATTTTCGCCTTCGCCTCCGCTACTGTCGCCTCGTCGGCGTCCTGCGCCACCTGAATCAGGATGTGACTTGCCCGGCGCTGCTCAGGCAGCCCGAACTTGTCCTGATTGTTGTCGTAGTATTGGCGCAGCTGATCCTCACTGACATCGAGGGTGCTGCCGGCAGTAGCCGCATCGAGATGGATGTAGTTGAGCTTGACCCGCTCGGGCACGGCAAACTCATCCTGATGGTCTTGGTAGTAACGCTCGATCTCTCCATCGTCGACGGGTGCGTTCACCAGATAGTCGGCGGCCGGTATGACGAAATAGGAAAACTCTCGCTTCTGATTCATGAGCTGCTCTGCCTGCTTCTGCTCACGCTGAGTGACGAAGCTGCTGGCGCTGACCGCTTGGGAAAGCTGCTGCGAGAGCAGGAGCTTGCGCACGCGCTCCATGAATCCGGCCGGTGTCAGACCCTGCAGGCGCACCGCACGCTCGAAGGTCTGCTGATCGAAATGACCCTGTTTCTGAAAAGCCTCCATGCCCCGCATGACGCTTTTCACCTCGATGTCACTCACTCGCAATCCCATGTCGTAGGAGACCTGCTCGATCAGCTGGTCGCGAATCATGCGCTCGAGCACCTCCTTGCGCATGCGGTTGTCATCGAACAATTCCGGCCGATAGGCACTGCCGAGCTGCTCGCGCAACTGCTGGCGAAAACGCTGGAACTGAGAGTCCAGGGCGCGCTCAGTGATCTCCGTGCCGTTGACTTTGGCAACCACCGGCTCAGAACCTATACCCAGGTATTCCTGTATACCCCAAAGTGCAAAAGGCACACTGATCAAGATGACGATACCGTATGCGATCCAGCCTTGGGCTTTGTCTCGGATATTCTGCAGCATGATGTTCGACTCGTACTTGTTCTCCAGGACCTCTGGAACCTGGAAGACCCTATCTTACAAACAAAAAACGGGGTATCTGTGTGATACCCCGTTCTGCTTAAAATTGGCGGAGCGGACGGGACTCGAACCCGCGACCCCCGGCGTGACAGGCCGGTATTCTAACCAACTGAACTACCGCTCCGGATGGTGGGTGCTGCAGGGATCGAACCTGCGACCCTCGCCTTGTAAGGGCGATGCTCTCCCAGCTGAGCTAAGCACCCCGCAGGAGGCGCGCTAGTTTACGGCATCCTTCAGTGCTTTGCCAGCCTTGAACGACGGGATCTTGGAAGCCTTGATCTGGATGGTTGCGCCTGTCTGGGGGTTGCGGCCTTCACGCGCGGCACGTTCTTTTACGGAAAAGGTACCAAAACCAACCAGGGAGAGCGTGTCGCCTTTTTTCATAGCGTCGGTGATCGCATCTACCATTCCGTCCAGTGCGCGTCCTGCAGCTGCCTTGGAAATATCCGCAGCATCTGCCATTGCCTCAATCAGTTCGGCTTTATTCATTAATCGTATTCCCCTTGTGATGGTCTTGGCGGATTGTGCCGCCATTGTAAAGAAGTGATAACAATTGTGCCCCTGAACGGGGCACGAAACGCCAGAATTTATACCGGCTGACCGCTACCCTGTCAAGCGACCGGCGTCACCGAAACCCAATAAATCCAGGGCTTCAGCGAGGATTAGTGCTTTGTCGGGGCAGCTCTTTTCTTGACCGTTTCCGTCGACTTTGACTCCTTGGAGGCCGTCACTTCCTGGGCGGTTTTCGACTCTTTCGGGGTCGGCATCTCCTTGAGTGCAATCTGTAACACCTCATCGATCCAACGTACCGGCCGAATATCGAGATGCTGTTTGATATTCTTCGGGATATCAACCAGATCACGTTCGTTTTCTTCCGGAATGATGACGGTGGTGATACCTCCCCGATGCGCCGCCAGCAGCTTCTCCTTGAGCCCGCCGATGGGCAGGACTTCACCACGCAGTGTGATCTCGCCGGTCATCGCAACGTCGGCCCGGACCGGAATCCGGGTCAGCGCCGAGACCAGGGATGTGCACATGCCGACACCGGCACTGGGACCGTCTTTCGGCGTGGCCCCCTCGGGCACGTGGATATGCACATCGCACTTCTGATGAAACTCCTCGTCCAGTCCCAGCGAGTCGGCACGGCTGCGGACCACGGTCATGGCCGCCTGGATCGACTCTTGCATCACCTCGCCGAGCTGACCGGTATGACTGAGCCGTCCCTTGCCGGGCATCAGGGCCGCCTCGATGCGCAGCAGTTCGCCACCAACTTCGGTCCAGGCCAACCCGGTCACCTGACCCACTTGGTCGTGTTCGTCGGCGCGTCCGTAGCGAAAACGTTTGACGCCCAGATAGTCATCGAGCTTTTTCGGCGTGACGGTGATGGTGCCCTTGGGCTGTTTCAGCAGGATCTCTTTCACCACCTTGCGGCAGATCTTGGCGATCTCACGCTCCAGATTACGTACACCCGCCTCGCGGGTGTAGTAGCGCACGATATCTCTGAGGGTACTCTCTCGGATCACTACTTCGTCGGGTTTGAGGCCATTGTTCTCCATCTGCTTGGGCACCAGGTAGCGCTCGGCGATGTTGACCTTTTCGTCTTCGGTATAGCCGGAGAGGCGAATCACCTCCATACGATCGAGTAGCGGAGGCGGTATGTTCAAAGTATTGGCAGTCGCCACGAACATCACTTCCGAAAGGTCGAAATCGACCTCCAGGTAGTGGTCGTTGAAGGTGTGGTTCTGCTCGGGATCGAGCACCTCGAGCAGTGCCGAGGCGGGATCGCCGCGAAAATCCATCGCCATTTTGTCGATTTCGTCGAGTAGGAACAGGGGATTTCGGGTCTTCACCTTGCTCAGATTGTTGATGATCTTACCGGGCAGGGCGCCGATGTAGGTTCGCCGGTGACCGCGGATCTCCGCCTCGTCGCGCACGCCACCCAGGGCCATGCGGGTGAACTTGCGGTTGGTGGCGCGGGCGATCGACTGCCCCAGCGAGGTCTTGCCGACACCGGGAGGACCGACCAGACAGAGGATGGGCCCCTTGAGCTTGCGTACCCGTTGCTGCACCGCAAGGTATTCGAGGATGCGTTCCTTGACCTTCTCCAGTCCGTAGTGGTCGTCGTTGAGCACCTGTTCGGCGCCGGCGATGTCGTTGCGGATCTTGGTGCGCTTTTTCCACGGCAGGCCCACCAGGGTGTCGATATAGTTGCGCACCACCGTCGCCTCGGCGGACATGGGCGACATCAGCTTCAGCTTATTGAGCTCCGCGGTGGCTTTGCCCTTGGCCTCCTTGGTCATGCCGGCGGTTTCGATCTTCTTGGTCAGATCCTCGATCTCGTTGGGCGCGTCGTCCATATCGCCCAGCTCCTTCTGGATCGCCTTCATCTGCTCGTTCAGATAGTACTCGCGCTGGTTCTTCTCCATCTGACGCTTGACCCGGCCGCGAATGCGCTTCTCCATCTGCAGGATGTCGTTTTCGCCCTCCATCAGACCCATCAGATGCTCCAGACGCTCGCGCACGTTGGGCATCTCCAGCACGTGCTGTTTCTCATCCAGCTTCAACGACATATGCGCGGCGATGGTATCCGCCAGGCGGCTCGGATCGTCGATGCTGGAGAGCGAGGTGAGTACCTCGGGCGGGACCTTCTTGTTCAGCTTGACGTACTGGTCGAACAGATTGGTGGCCGAGCGCATCAACACCTCGGTCTCTCTACCGTCGAGATCCAGGGTATCGCTGAGGCTCTCCAGGCGAGCGGTGAAATAGTCGTCCACATCGACGAACTCGAGGATACGGGCACGCTCGCCGCCCTCGACCAGCACCTTGACCGTGCCGTCAGGCAACTTCAGCAGCTGCAGGATGTTGGCCAGGGTGCCGATGGCATACATGTCACCCACATCCGGATCGTCCACATCGGCACTCTTCTGTGCTGCCAGCAGAATCTGCTTGTTGCTCTGCATGGCGGCATCCAGCGCCTGGATCGACTTGTCGCGACCGACGAACAGGGGAATGACCATGTGTGGGTAGACCACCACATCGCGCAGCGGCAGTACCGGCACGGTGTTCAGGGGATCTAACATTTTGCCGGTTTTTTCTAAATCTTGGCCCATATATCCTCGCTTGGCAGAGCATCTGCTCAATTATCACAACCGCTGGGATGACTGTGTCAGCCCTGGGACTGGGTAGGGTGGGTTCGTCTCACCCCATCGTCATGTTCGCAAATGCCGTGCCGGAATCTTCATCTCAACGGCTGGACGGACAATGCAGGATTTGACAGGGTTGGAATCAGCTTTGTTCATCCCGGCCCGCCCGGGCCGGGATTTATCTTTACATGGGGGTGGAACCCGCGGTTTTCAACCGCTCTGTGACAGCAGTTTCACACTGTGTAAGGAGCCTGGCTCAATCGGATGCGGCCAACTGCTTGTCGTTGTGCTCGTAAATCATCAGCGGTTCGCTCTCGCCGGCGATGACCGCCTCGTCCACGACCACTTTGGTGACTTCGTCCATAGAGGGCAGGTCGTACATGGTATCCAGCAGTACCTGCTCCAGAATGGTGCGCAATCCACGAGCGCCGGTCTTGCGTTGCATCGCTTTGCGGGCGATGGAGCGCAGGGCGTCTTCACGAATCTCCAGCTCGCAGCCCTCCATCTCGAACAGACGGCCATACTGCTTGGTCAGCGCGTTCTTCGGTTCGGTCAGGATCTGCACCAGGGAGTCCTCGTCCAACTCCTGCAGGGTGGCCACCACGGGCAAGCGCCCCACGAACTCGGGGATCAGGCCGTATTTGATCAGGTCCTCGGGCTCCACATCGACGATGATCTCGCCGATGGAGCGGCTGTCATCCTTGCTCTTCACCTCGGCGGAGAAGCCGATACCCCCCTTCTCCGAACGGTCACGGATAACCTTTTCAAGGCCGGCGAAGGCGCCACCCACGATGAACAGGATGTTGGAGGTATTGACCTGCAGGAACTCCTGCTGCGGATGTTTGCGGCCACCCTGGGGCGGCACCGAGGCTACCGTGCCCTCGATCAGCTTGAGCAGCGCCTGCTGCACACCCTCGCCCGAAACGTCGCGGGTGATGGAGGGGTTGTCCGATTTACGGGAGATCTTGTCGATTTCGTCGATATAGACGATACCGGTCTGCGCCTTCTCCACGTCATAGTCGCACTTCTGCAGCAGCTTCTGGATGATGTTCTCGACATCCTCTCCCACATAGCCCGCTTCGGTCAGGGTGGTGGCGTCAGCGATGGTGAAGGGGACGTTGAGCAGCCGTGCCAGCGTCTCCGCCAGCAAGGTCTTGCCGGACCCGGTGGGACCGATCAGCAGGATATTCGACTTGGCCAGCTCGATATCGCTCTCCTTGCCGATGCTCTCCAACCGCTTGTAGTGGTTGTAGACCGCCACCGAGAGGACCTTTTTGGCCCGTTGCTGGCCAATGACGTATTGGTCGAGGGTCTTCTTGATCTCCTGGGGCTTCGGCAGGCGGCTGATACTCTCTTCGCCGCTCTCCTGCATCTCTTCGCGAATGATGTCGTTACACAGCTCGACACACTCGTCACAGATGAAGACGGAAGGACCCGCGATCAGTTTACGGACTTCGTGCTGGCTCTTGCCGCAGAAGGAACAGTACAGCAATTTGCCGTCGTCACCCTTGCCGCTTTTGTCACTGCCCATAGTTCACTCCTTCAAGCCGAAAAACCAGCCTTTCTAACTCAATCATATCCAACCGCTCGCTGATGGCAAGGACGGTTTGCCCAATTACTGATCGGAGTATCAAGTCAATACCCTTGGGCTTCAACCGCTTGGTGGTACCGGTTATTCCGCACTATCGCCACTGCGATTGGACAAGACTGTGTCTATCAGACCATATTCCGCGGCGGCCTCGCCACCCATGAAATTGTCGCGTTCCGTATCCACCGCTATCTTCTCTAGCGGCTGACCGGTGTGAAACGAGAGGATCGAATTCAGTCTTTCGCGCAAAAGGAGAATCTCTTTCGCGTGAATTTCGATATCGGTCGCCTGACCCTGAAAACCACCGAGGGGCTGATGGATCATCATGCGCGAGTTGGGCAGGCAATAGCGCTTGCCCTTGGCGCCACCCGCCAGCAGTAACGCCCCCATGCTGGCCGCCTGACCGACGCACATGGTGCTCACATCGGGACGAATGTACTGCATGGTGTCGTAGATCGACAGACCCGCGGTCACCGATCCGCCCGGTGAGTTGATATAAACATGGATATCCTTATCGGGATTCTCCGATTCGAGGAACAGCAGCTGCGCCACAACCAGATTGGCCATGTGATCCTCGACCGGGCCCACCAGGAAGATGACCCGCTCCTTCAGCAGCCTGGAGTAGATGTCGAAGGAGCGCTCGCCGCGCGCGGTCTGCTCGACGACGATGGGTACCAGGCCCAGGTTTTGCGGATCGGGCATGCCTGCCGGGAATTGTTGACTCATAACTGCGTTTTACCTCGGAGTTGTCAGCCTTCCGACGTCAGCGTCGCAAAGGTTGTTGGCTCTTCTACAACTTCTGTCTGTTCCAGTACCCAGTCGACCACCTGGTCTTCGAGCACCACATTCTGTATCGAAGCCAGCTGCTGCTGATTGCCGTAGTAGTACTTCACTACCTCTTCCGGCTGTTCGTAGCTGCTGGCGAAATCCTCGATCGTCTTGCGCACCCGGTCATTGTCGATCTGGATGTCGTTGCGCTTGATGATCTCACCGATCACCAGACCGAGGGTCACCCGACGACGGGCCTGTTCCTCAAACATATCACGGGGCAGTTCCAGGGAACCAGCACCCTGACCAATACGTTCACGGGTCTGCTTCTGCAGGGCCGTGATCTCCTCGTCGATCAGCGCCTTGGGAATCTCGATCTTGTTCTGCTCGTAGATCAGATCCATGGCCTGGGTCTTGATTTTACCTTGCACGCGTTGTGCCAATTCACGTTCCATGTTCTCGCGGATATCGCTTTTCAGCTTATCCACACCCGCTTCGGCGCCGAATTCCTTGGCGAAGGCCTCATCAACCTCCGGCAGCACCTCTTCGGCCACTTCCGAGACCTCGACTTCGAAAGTTACCGGCTTTCCGGCCAGATCTTCCACCCGGTAGTCCTCGGGGAATTTCAGCTCGATGGTGCGTTTCTCGTCCTTGATCATGCCCACCAGGCCCGCTTCAAAGCCTTCGATCATGCGCTTGGAACCGAGCACCAGCGGCACATTCTCCGCACTGCCGCCTTCGAATACCTCACCGTCCACTTTGCCCTCGAAGCTGATCTTGACCTGATCGCCTTCTGTAGCAGCCCGTTCCACACTGTTCCAGCTGGCGCGCTGTTTGCGCAGCTTTTCGATCATGTCATCGACGTCCTGCTCGGTGATCTCGGCCAGCGGACGGGTTATCTTGCCTTCCAGCTTGGCCGGCTCGACCTCGGGCATCACCTCCAGGGTGGCCACATAGCCGAACAGCCCCTCTTCACTCGCCTCCTTGGGCTCGATCTTGGGCATACCGGCAGGATGCAGTTTCTCCTGCTCGATGGCCTCCTGGTAGCTGCTCTCGATCATATGACCGTAGACCTCCTGCAGCACCTGACCGCCGTAGACCCGGCGCAGCATCTTCATTGGCACCTTGCCGGGACGAAAACCATCCAGTTTGGCGGTCCGGCCAATCTGCTTCAGGCGCTTGTCGACCTCCGCCTCGATCTGCTCCGCCGGCAACTCGACCGTCATCCGTCGCTCAAGACCTTCACCCGATTCCACCGAAACTTGCATGACTCTTCTCCTGACAGCCTGTTCTGTCACTGACAAAATATTGAGTCAGTTTTATGACATGGTATGAAGTGAGCCATTTTAGAGAATCTATCCACAACCACAAAAATGCTATCACGTCCTATTTTAGTCCTAGGTAAACCCAACACAAAATCCATAGCCAAACGGGCGATTATAACGTCGATTCGACCCGGGCTCCACGCCAATCGATCTGTCGGTTTGGCGGGATTGCCCGTCACGGTGCGGCAAGCCGCACCCTACACCTCGATTGTCTGTAGGGTGCGGCTTGCCGCACCACCAACTAGACGATGCGAAACACGCAGAATTTTCCCTGAACCTGATTCCGATGAGTTTCCACTCAGCCGACTTCCACCCGGTCGACGCGCTGAAAGCCCCTCGGCAGCTTGTGCCCGCGACGACCTCGTTCGCCCTGGTAGCTGTCGAGATCGCTCGGTTTCAGCACGATGTAGCGTTTTCCGGCATGGGCAGTGAGGCTCTGTCCCTGCGGCACTAACGCCAGGGCCACCAGGAACTCCTCCCGCGCGGCGATGCGTTTCGATGGAATGCCGATGATTTTGTTGCCCTTACCGCGGGCCATTTCCGGCAGCTCCGAGAGCGGAAAGACCAGCATACGGCCCTCGTTGGTGATCGCCGCCACCCGGTCGCTGGCGGCATCGATGACCGGCACCGGCGGCAGCACCTTGCCGCCCTTCGGCAGGGTCAGCAGCGCCTTGCCCGACTTGTTCTTGGCGAACATATCGGCCAGTTTGGCGCGGAACCCATAGCCCGCATCGGAGGCAAGTAGGTACTGAGTTTGGGGATCACCCCCCAGTACCGCCCTGAACACCGCGCCATTGGCCGGTGAGAGCCGCCCGGTCAACGGCTCGCCCTGACTGCGCGCCGAGGGCAGTGTATGCGCCTGCAGCGAGTAGCTACGGCCGTTGGAATCAATAAACACCGCCTGCTGGTTACTGCGCAACCGGGCGGAGGTGAGAAAACCGTCCCCCGCCTTGTAGCTGAGGCCGGTAGGGTCGATCTCGTGTCCCTTGGCGGTGCGCGCCCAGCCCTTTTCCGACAGCACCACGGTGACCGGCTCGCTGGGAGTCAGGTCGGTTTCTGCCAGGGCCTCGGCCGGCGCCCGCTCGCGGATGGGCGAGCGGCGGGCGTCGCCGTACTGTTCGGCGTCGGCCTCGATCTCCTTGCGGATCAGGGTACGCAGGCGCTGCTTCGATCCCAGGATCTGTTCCAGTGTCTTGCGCTCCGCTTCCAGCTCCGCCTGCTCGCCGCGGATCTTCATCTCCTCCAGCTTGGCCAGATGGCGCAGCCGCAGGTTGAGGATCGCCTCGGCCTGGATCTCGGTGAGCGAAAAGCGCTTGATCAGCTCCGCCTTGGGATCCTCCTCGTGGCGGATGATGGCGATCACCTCGTCGATGTTGAGGTAGGCGATCATCAGGCCTTCGAGGATATGCAGCCGCTCGTTGACCTGATCCAGACGGTACTGCAGGCGCCGGCGCACCGTTTCGGTACGAAATTCCAGCCACTCTTTCAAGAGCGTGCGCAGATCCTTCACTGCCGGCCGGCCATTGGTGCCGATCAGATTGATGTTGACCCGGTAGGTACGCTCCAGATCGGTGGTGGCGAACAGATGCGACATCAGTCGTTCCACGTCGACCCGGTTGGAGCGGGGCACGATCACCAGGCGGGTCGGGTTCTCGTGGTCCGACTCGTCTCGCAGGTCTTCCACCATGGGCAGTTTCTTGGCCTGCATCTGGGCCGCGATCTGCTCCAGCACCTTGGCCCCGGAGACCTGGTGCGGCAGGGCGGTGACGATGATGTCGCCGTTCTCCCGCTCGAAGACAGCTCGCATGCGGATCGAGCCGTTACCGGTCTCGTACAGGCGGCTCAGCTCATGGGTCGGGGTGATGATCTCCGCCTCGGTCGGATAGTCGGGCCCGTGCAGATGCATCATCAGCTCGGCGGTGGTGGCCTTGGGCGATTCCAGCAGATGCACGCAGGCGGCCGCCACCTCCCGCAGATTGTGGGGCGGGATGTCGGTGGCCATGCCGACGGCAATACCCGATGTGCCATTGAGCAGCACGTTGGGCAGCCGCGCCGGCAGGATCGAGGGCTCCTTGAGGGTACCGTCGAAGTTGGGCACCCAGTCCACCGTGCCCTGTCCCAGCTCAGAAAGCAGTACCTGGGCGTAGGGGGTCAACCGCGACTCGGTGTAGCGCATGGCGGCGAAGGACTTGGGGTCGTCCGGCGAGCCCCAGTTGCCCTGGCCGTCGATCAGCGGATAGCGATAGGAGAAGTTTTGCGCCATCAGCACCATCGCCTCGTAGCAGGCGGAGTCGCCGTGGGGGTGGAACTTGCCGAGCACGTCACCCACAGTGCGGGCCGACTTCTTGTATTTGGCGGTGGCGCTGAGGCCCAGCTCCGACATGGCGTAGACGATACGCCGCTGCACCGGCTTGAGGCCGTCGCCGATATGCGGCAGGGCGCGATCGAGAATGACGTACATGGAGTAGTCCAGGTAGGCCTTCTCGGTGAACTGGCTTAGCGGGACCTGTTCGATCCCCTCGAGACTCTGATCGTTATGGTCACTCATGGAACGGTAATGCAGCCCTCATCTGCGGCTGAAATGAAAAATGATGGCAGATGATACGGAAAGCGCCCCGTCGAGGGAAACAGCGCGCGACAAAACCGTCGACGTCGTCGACCGCAGTCAGCCGGGCTGGTGTGTTCGGGCCCGGATCCGGAGATAGATCAGTACCAGGAGAGCGAACAGATAGAGCGGCAACACACCGGTCCAGGCGTAGGCCGGCAGGGACGGCAGCCAGCCACTGACGAGCCCGACGGCGATGAGCAGACCCGCCGTCCCTGCCAGCAGTAAAAGATGGAGCACGGCAGCGGCCATGGGGGCAAGCCCGGTGAAACTGATTCTCAGCATGCCGCGCAGGGTCAACAGGGAGGTCACCCATGCCAGTCCCAGCGGCAGCAGGTAGAGTGCTCCCGGCGCCTCGCCCAACAGCCCGTCGGCATGGAACAGAATCTGGGCGATCAGAAGCAGAAAGAAGAGGGATGCGAAGCGCACATAGGTCAGTGGCGTCACCTTCAGCAGCGGCGGCAGCCACTCGAACGCGCCGCCCAGCAACAAGATCGGCATCAGCGCAAACAGCAGATTGAACTGCGCCCAGCCCGCGGCCATCTCCATCCCGACCAGTCTCTGCGCAAGCGCAGCCAGCAGCATCAACCCACCCCCGATCAGATAGAGCCTTAGCGGCGAGGCTGACAGCCATTGCCAGACGACCCACTGGCGGGCCTTCCTGACATTGGCGGACGAGGGGATGGTGATGCACATGGGGCTGATCGGTTGCTGATGACAGCACCATTCTCAGCAGCGTATGGCGGGACGGCCATGATATCGGTCAATCTTGGGGGGTATGCGGAAACAGCACGCGGGATACGGCATCCCGCGTCTGTGGCTTTTGCGGTTTCTGAAAGTTCTGGTGGGGCAGGGCCCCACCCTACAGGTCTCGGGTAGGTCTCGGGTAGGGTGGGGCCCTGCCCCACCGATCTTCCCGGTCATTGAGTCAGGTGCATCACCCTCTGGCATTCAGACTTTGAAGCGTCCCACATGGGACTCCAGCTCCGAGGCCAGTGCCTGCAGGGTATGGGTCGATTCACGCAGCGCCTCGCTGCTACCCGAAGTCTGCACCGCGACCTGGTTGATATTGACGATGCTCTGATCCACACCGACCACGGTCTCGTGCTGTACGTCGGTGGCGGTCGATATCTCCTGATTCAGCTGCGCGATGGCAGCCATGGTTGCGGCAATCTGGTTCAGGCTGTCGCCCGCCTGCTGGGCCGGCTCCACGCTGGCGTTGGCGTGCTGATGGGCGTCCTGGATCACCGCGATGGCATCCGTGGTGCCCGTCTGTAACTGAACGATCATCTCCTGGATCTCGCTGATGGAGTCGTAGGTGCGGGCCGCCAGGTTACGCACCTCGTCCGCCACCACGGCAAATCCCCGCCCCTGCTCGCCCGCACGGGCAGCCTCGATCGCCGCGTTGAGGGCCAGCAGATTGGTCTGTTCGGAAATCCCGCGGATGACGTCGAGCACGCTCTCGATGGCCTGACTGCGCTCGCCGAGGCCGGTGATCACGCTGGTGGCGTGATCGACTTCCTCGGCCACCAGGTGGATCTTCGCCACCATGTCGAGCACCACCTGCTTACCGTTGTCACTCTCCCGGTCGGCCTCGCCGGCGCGCTGAGCAGCGCGGGTGGTGTTTTCGGTCACCTCGCGGAAGCTGGCGGAGAGTTCGTTGATGGCGGTGGCCACCGTTTCGACCTCCCGGCGCTGGGTTTCGACCTCCTGTCCGGTGCGCTCCGCCACCTGGGTGATCTGGGCGGTGGTCTCCACCAGACGGTGGGCGGAGACCTGCAGACCCGCCACCATCTCCCGCAGCTTGACCACGAAGCGGTTGAAGGCCGCAGCCAGATCACCGAGCTCATCGTGACTCTTGATCTGCAGCTGCACCGTCAGATCGCCGTCGCCCTGGGAGATCGCCTCCAGCTGGCCGCGAATCTCGCAGATCGGTCCCGCGATCGCCCGCACCGTGAGCCAGTAGACGGGAAGCGCGATCAGCACGCCGACGGCGATCGCCAACAGCACAACCTGATACCCCGTCTTGACCAGACCACTGAGAGCCGCTTTCTCCGCCTCCACCTTCTGGCGAATTCGCTGATTGAGCCCCTCCCCGATCTGCATCAATCCGTCTGCGGCCAGGGCGTATTCCTGGTGGGCCGCTCTCACCTGACGGTGATCCTCCATCACCGCCTGCAGCAGCTCCCGATGTCGCTGCATCAGGCTGACCAGCGCCTGTTTGTACGGCATGCCGGCGAACTCACCCTTTTTTACCTCACGTTCAAACAGGGCATCTTCTCCAATGGTCTCGATGGCGTAAGCCAGATCGTCGCGCAGCAGATCGATGCGGGAAAGAATTTCGCCCGTCTGCGTCTCCTCCTTGAAGCGGCGATAGAGCTCCAGACGCGTCAGCAGGGCCAGCTTGGCCTCACCGGCCGCATTGATCGTGACCCACCTGTCCTGTTCATCGACCGCTTCCCCGTCGCTATCGGCGTTCATATCCTGACGCAGCATCTCTTCGCTGGAGATGCGCTCCACATCGACCAGCAGATCAAGAAAGCCGGTGCTGTTGCTGGTCAGCGCCTGTTCATTTTGCAGGTAATCCCGATGCAGTCCGGTCAAGCTTTCCCTGGAACGGGTGAAGGCCTGCATACGGGCCTGAAGATCGTCGAGCACGGCCTGTTCCACCTGCCCGCTCGTCACCAGTCTGTCGAATGCCGCCTGGGCCTGGCGCTCGGCCTGCTGAATCGCCTCGCTCTCCTCCTCACCCCCCATGAGTATGGCGTCGACCGCGATCAACTCTTTCTGCACGGTGCGGATGCCCGCTTCGGTGGTTGCCATGGCGTCCCACACGGGTCCGGTGATATTGCTCAGGGAGCTGGAGAGAGAATTGATGATCCAGTAGCTGGTGCCTCCCGTAACCAGCAGGACGAAGACCAAAGTCAGGAATCCGGCGCCGATCTTGGCGCCGACGTTGATTCGCCTCATGATTGTCCCCTAAATAATAGTGTCGATATCCGTCCGCACATCAGACGCGTGCTTCCTCATCATTTCGGCCTGAGGCTACGTTCCTTTAGAATCATTGCAGAGAATCCGCTCCACTTCCCATTACAGGTACCGTCAATGAATCCCAGATTCACCACCCCGCAAGAGGCCGAAGACGCCTACTACGACGCCATCGACGAACAGGACATCGAGGCCCTGATGTCGGTCTGGGAAGCGAGCGACGAGGTGCTCTGCCTGCTGCCGATGATGCCGGCCCAGCGCGGCAGGAGCGCCATCCGCAACGCCTGGTCCGGCCTGCTGCAAGCTGGCACGCCGCTGGACATCGAAGTCATCCACCTGAGCTGGATCGAAACCCCGGAGATCGCCATCCACCTGCTGGAGGAGCGGGTCAGGGTTCCACAACAAGCCGAGGCGCAGGGGATCTACGCCAGCAATGTCTATCGCAAGGGTGACCAAGGGTGGCAGCTATTGATGCATCAGAACTCACCCACTCCCCCTCCCCCAGGATTTCAGATGCCGGAGGCGGGCTGAGCATGGAGAACCACAAACTCGTCCTGCCCCAGCATCTCAACCACTACGGCTACCTCTTCGGCGGCAACCTGCTGAAGTGGGTCGACGAATATGCCTGGATCGCCGCTGTGCGTGACTACCCGGGACGGCGTTTCGTCACCATCGGCATGAACCGGGTGGAGTTTCACCGCAGCGTGCGGGAGGGGGCCATACTGCGCTTCGACATCAGCCAGTGCCGCAAGGGCAATACCTCGGTGCAGTACGAGGCCAATGTCTTTTCGGAGGACCCGCAGAGCGGGCGCGAGGAGCGCATCTTCAATACCACCATCACCTACGTCTGTCTCGACGACGAGGGGCGCAAGCAGGCGATTTGAGTTTGCGGACAAAAACACCGCTAATGTTCTCGAATCAACAAGGATCGCAGTGTAGGGTGCGGCTTGCCGCACCGATCATAGCGGGCAACGTCTCGATCGATGGTGCGGCGAGCCGCACCCTACGCCATGAGACAGTCCGGAGCGGATCCTAAAGACAGGTTGGTGGGGCTGCGCCACCCTACACGTTGCCCTCGGCTGGGACAGTACTGATGAGTACCGAAGGCGGACTCGTCACTCCCCGTCGGCATCCCCCGAATCCGGCAGCGCCGTCTTGCGGAAGACCGGCAGGTCCGGTCCCTGCTCCTCCTCCAGCTCCACCTTCTCTATCCTCTCGAAGCGGCTGCTGATCTTGCGCGCGGAGATGTTGACGTCGCTGACGTCCTGATGCGCCTGGCCGATGTGCTTGGCCAGGTTGTCCATGCGGTTCTTGAAGCGGCCGAAGTCCTTGGACAGCGCCCGCAGATGATCCTGGATGATATGCACCTGCTCGCGGGTCGCCGCGTCCTTGAGTACCGCGCGGGCGGTGGTGAGGATCGCCATCATGGTGGTGGGCGAGACCAGCCAGACCCGCTTGCGGAAGGCCTCCTCCACCAGCTCGGGGAAGTGGGCGTGGATCTCGGCGAAGACCGCCTCCGCCGGGATGAACATGACCGCGCCGTCGGAGGTCTCGCCGGGGATGATGTAGCGGGCGGCGATGTCGTCCATGTGCTTCTTGATGTCGACCCGGAACTGGCGCTGGGCCTGCTGGCGGTCCGACTCGGCGAGCGTATCGTCGAGCATGCGCTGGTAGGACTCCAGCGGGAACTTGGCGTCGATCACCACGTTGCCGGTGGGATCGGGCAGGAACAGCACGCAGTCGGCCCGCTTGCCGTTGCTCAGGGTGTGCTGCAGGGCGAAACCCGACTCCGGCATCACATTGCGCACCAGGGCCGAGAGCTGCACCTCGCCGAAGGCCCCGCGGGAGCGCTTGTCGGCCAGCACCTCCTGCAGGCTGACCACGTTGCTGGAGAGTTCGGTGATCTTCTTCTGCGCCTCGTCGATGCGGGTCAGGTGGGTGAGCACCTGGGTGAAGGTCTCGGTGGTCTTTTCGAAGCCCTCGTTGAGGCGCTTCTCCACCTGGCCGCTGATCTCCTTCAGCCGCTGGTCGGTCGACTCGGTCAGCCCCTGCACCCGCTTGCCCAGGTCGTTGGCGTGCTGATTGAGCGCCTCGGCCACCTGCTTGCGCACCTCGCCCATGCCCGATTGCAGGGTCTCCTGCTGTTTGCTCATGGCCTCCAGCTGGCGCTCATCAAAGGACTCCCGATGGCGCACCAGCGATTGCGCCAGGGATTCCCGCAGTTCGCTCAACTTCTCCTGCTGCGCCAGACGCCCCTCACCGAGGGTCTCGGTGACGTTCTTGCGCAGGGCCTCGAACTGGGTCAGCAGCTCCACCCGCAGATTGCCGGCGTCGTTGGTGAGATGCTGCTGCATCTCGCCGAAGCGCCGCTCCAGCCCCTGGTAGAGCTTGTCGGAGCGCTCGATCAGATTTTGCTGCAGGGTGTGAAGCAGCCGCTGCTGGGCCAGCGCTCCCCGGGCAATACGCTCGGAGAGCAGCTCCCGGAGTTCGGTCTGTTCGCGACCGAGCCGGCGCTCCTGCTCGTGGAACAGGGTCTCCAACGCCTGCTGCCGCGCCTCCAGCCGAGTCTCCAGGCGCGCTTCCCGCTCCCGCGAACGTGCCAGCCAGAACAGTACCCAGGCCAGCAGCACGACCGCCAACGCTGCGAGTGAAGCGATGAGCTGCTCGCCGAGCGACAATTGGTTGATCCATTCCATGGGGCGAACTATAACCCATCCACAGGCTCAAAACCCGAGCCCGTGGTTGCATTTGCAAGCGACAGTCTCTACCTTTCACGGCCTGACCGGAAACAGTCCATCGGCGCGGCAAGCCGCAGCCTACCCGGCTTTCTGACGTAGGGTGGGGCTTACCGCACCGAACAAAGCTTCTTGAATACGAACACCCGATTGCAGATCCCATGCGCATCCACCTGAAAACCCTCGGCTGCCGTCTCAATGAGGCGGAACTGGAGACCTGGAGCCGCCAGTTCCAGGCCCAGGGGCACCTCATGACCAATGATGCCGAAGAGGCTGAACTGCTGGTGGTCAATACCTGCGCCGTGACCGAGGAGGCGGTGCGCAAGTCGCGCAAGCTGCTGGGACGGGCCAGCCGTCAGAATCCCGATGCCCGGCTGGTGGTCAGCGGCTGTTACGCCTCCCTCGACCCCAGTGCCACCGCCGCGGCGGAGGGGGTCGATCTGGTGATCGACAACCGGGACAAGGACCGTCTGGTGGAGATCGTCAGCCGCGAACTCGATCTCACCAGCATGCCCCAGGCGGCCATGGAACCCGACACCACCGGCCTGCTGGCGCGGGGGCGCCAGCGCGCCTTCATTAAAGTCCAGGACGGTTGCCGCTACCGCTGCACCTACTGCATCGTCACCCTGGCCCGGGGCGAGGAGCATAGCCGCCCGGCGGCCGAGGTGATCGAGGAGATCAACCGGCTGCATGGGGAAGGCATCCAAGAGGTGGTACTGACCGGCGTGCACATCGGCGGCTACGGCAGCGACATCGGCAGCGACATCTCCAGCCTGATACGTCAGGTACTGGCACAGACCGGGATACCCCGCCTGCGCATCGGCTCCATCGAGCCCTGGGACCTGCCGCCCGGCTTCTGGTCCCTGTTCGAGAATCCCCGCTTCATGCCCCATCTGCACCTGCCCCTGCAGAGCGGAGCCGACAGCGTGTTGCGCCGCATGGCCCGCCGCTGCCGCAGCGACGAATATCGGGAGCTGATCTGCCAGGCCCGGGCCGAAGTCCCCGACTTCAACGTCACCACCGACATCATCGTCGGCTTCCCCGGCGAAAGCGAAGCCGAGTGGCAACAGACCCTAGACTTCGTGGAGGAGATCGGCTTCGGCCACCTGCACATCTTCGCCTTCTCCCCCCGCCAGGGCACCAAGGCGGCCGGCCTGCCCGGTGCGGTGAGCCGGGAGATCAAAAGGCAGCGCAGTGAACAACTCCACCGGTTGGGCGAAAAGATGAAAGCGTCCACATTGGCGCGTTACATCGGACGTAGCCTGCCCGTGCTGATAGAAGGCCCAAGCGAGCAGGGCTGGGCGGGTTACACGCCCAATTTTCTGCGCGTCAGCCTTGTGCCCGAAACGGAAACCTCTCTGGCAAACCAGATCGTTCAGGTCAAACTCTCAGGGCTTACTGAGGATGGACAGCAGCTGACAGGACAGCGCGTCGAGGACTGAATCCGAAGGCACTCCACGGACTTGATTGACGTGGCTCATTGCTGAGCGCCACGCACCTGGGTTACGTTTGTCGGGCTTTATAGACAGGATGATTATTATTACAAGCTATTGGAGGGTCGAATTATGCACATCATATCAAAATCAACTGCCATTTTGATCTCACTCCTGACCGCCCTGGTTCTGGCTGCCTGCGGCGGCGGGGGCGGCGGCGGTGGAGTTCCCGGCACCAATGTGCCGACCGCCGGCGTCAGTATCACCACCAGCAACGCCAAACCGGTCAGTGCCGCCGTGCTGGATTCTGTCGATACCGTCGAGGGATCAACCGCAGGGGTAGGCATACTGACGGGTGTCTCAGTTGTGTCCACAACGGATGGTTTCAACTATCCCGATTTTATCGTAAGCCAGCTGAACAAACTCCTGAGTCAGGATATGCTCGTGGGTGGCAACCTCTCGGGAGTCGCCATTTCAGAGACCTACAATTGCACCAGCGGTACTTTCAACGTAACAGGAAACATCGCCGACGTTAATACTCTGACTGCCGGCGACACGCTGACGATATCCTTCTCCAACTGCAGCGATTCCGGCGTAGTCATCAACGGTTCGATGTCTATGACCTTCACTCAGGTCAGTGCGGGCTTTGACGGTTTCGCCCCCTTCACACTGGGCATCAATGTGGTGATGACCAATTTCAGCGTCAACGACAGCGGCTATGTCATCTCCACTAACGGCGACATGTCCATGTTGTTGTCCGTGGATGCTTCGGGCAACGAGAGCATGCAGCTCTCAGGCAGTTCGCTGAGTTCCTCGGCCGGCGGCGAAGCGGAACTGCTGACCAACTACGCCTATGACATGATGTATAGCAGCGCGGGCGCTTACAGCGTGACCCTGCAGGGCACGCTGGCCAGCACCAAGATCGACGGATCCGTCTCCTATACGACCATCACCCCCTTCACGGGCAATGATTACGTCGGTTCGGGCAATCCCACAGGCGGAGAACTGCATATCACCACCAGCGCCGACAGTTCCCAGGCCTGGCTGATTGCGCAACCGGACGGGGTCAACGTCCAGATCGATATCGATACGGATGGCGACAATACCGTCGATGAGACGGTGATGACCACCTGGACGGAGTTGCAAAGTCTCTGATCAGCTACTCAGCCAGCTTTGATACGCATACACACAACACCCGTAAGCTGGCTGCTGGTTCTGGCATTGTGGGTCCCGACCCAGCGCCTGGCCGCCGAAACAGTTCCGTCGGCGGCCAGGTTCTGGGGCGGGATGACCCTGCTCGATTTCGACTATGAGGAGTTCGATGATCGGGGAGACAGCCTTGATCGGGAACAGGGCCTGCTACCGGGAGTGAACGGGGGGTTCACCTACCGTACGCCAGACTGGCGGCTCGATGGCACGCTCCGTTGGCTGTCGGGCGATGCGGACTATACCGCTCCGTCCGCCGAGACCACCACCGATGAAGAGATCCTCGATCTGTCGCTGTTCCTCGGCCTGCCTCTGTTTTCCACCACCGGAGACAGTCTCCACCTGATTGCCGGCGGCGGCTACCACAGCTGGTGGCGGAATATCCGCTCCACGGCCTATGCGAATGGCATCGATGAGACCTATCGCTGGCCTTATCTGCTTCTGGGTCTACATGGCGAGCATCGTCTGGATGCGAAGACAGAACTCAGCGCGGGGTTTCAATTGCAACGGACGCTCAAGCCCGAACTCTCGGCACACTTTCTCAGTGATTTTGACGATGTGGATCTGGACTTGAAGGAGAAGACGGGATTTCGCATCAGCTTCGGATGGGTCAGGAGATTGGGAGACGACATCGCCCTGCAACTCTCGCCCTGGTTCGAATATTGGGAGCTGGGCCGTAGTGGCGATCAAAGCTTGACCGTGGATGGCGTGCCTGTCGGCGTCGTCTTCGAGCCCCGCAGCGAAACCCACAACATCGGCATCGATCTGAATCTCAGCTGGCGTTTTGATCTGTAGCCAATTACTGATCCGAAAGTAATATAGGCAAAACTCAGAGCCCCTCGTCCAGAACCTCCTGCTGCTGCCTGTCCAGCTCGTTCGCCAGGTAGGCCAGGGAGATACCGAGCTTGCGGGTCCAGGCCAATTCCACGCGCCAGCTCCCATCCGGCACCCACCAGACGTAATGCAATTCCCCTTCCCCCCGGCGGATCGAGCCGATCCTCGAGGCCTGGGTGCGTGCATAGCCCGGATAGCTGCTTCGGTCACGATAGTCACCGTACTTCGACACAAGGCGTTCCCGCAGATCCTTTAGTTTGATCTGGCTTGACGGTTCGAATGTGTGCAGAACCTTGTAGATACGACCCTGGTAGGCCATCACATAGGTGCGTTCGCGACCCTCGAGATAGATCACGGCGGTACGATCACCGTTCTGTTGCGCAGGCATGCCGTAAGGTCGCTGTTGTAACAGCTGTTGCATACTGCCCCCTAGGCAATAGTCACCGAAGACCAGTTTCAGACAGGCATCGTTCCCATCGGCGGCCCGGAGACCGGAGTACGATGAGAGCAACAATAAAAACATGGCGATGGCTCGGAGCCGCATGACGCTCTCCTGATTATTGTTTTTCCGGCAGGCCGGCCGCAGTGCGTTCGACTAACGCCGTCAGCTCCCGGTAATGGCTACCCTTCCAATAGATTTTTGCGCAATCACTGCAGCGCCAGAATTCAGTATAGAGATCCGCCACCCGTTTGGGCAGTAGGGGAAGTACCTGCGTGCGATCGACGACCAGCAGGCGACCGTTGCACTCCATGCAGCGTGTAAACGGCGCCATACTGCGGAACAGATCGAGTCGACGAAGCAGTTCCGTCAGCTGCCGCTCGGGATCGATCGCATGCACGAAGCAGGCGTGAGTGAGTTCGCGTCGCATCAGCAACGCCCGATCCCGGCTCAGCAGAATCCGCCGCTCGGCCACCGAAATCTCAGTCAGCCGATCGTCGCCGGCATCGTTGAAGAAGAGAGTATCGAAGCCGAGCAGACGCAGGTGCCGCGCCAGTTTGCCCAGGTGGGCGTCGGCAATGAAGCGGGGGTCGCGCAATGGCTTGGGACGCAGCCTGATCAGCGGTGACACGTCCAGTCGCTCGAACATGGGGTAGACGCTGATGTGGTCGCCGTCGTGCGGTTGATAGGCGAAGTCGACGCAGCAGCCATCGACCAGGATGATCTCGACCTCGGTATGGGGCACCCCCAGGTTTTCGATCAAATGCTTGACGCTTTGCGTGGGCCTGACCGGATAGGCGAAGGAGCGCTTGCGCTGTGCCTCGGGCAGAAAGTCGTTCAGCTCCTCATAAAACCTGAGGATAACCTGCCCCATGGCATTCAGAGATCGAAATCGGCCCACACGGGACAGTGGTCGGAGGGCCTCTCCATGGCACGGATATCATAGGCGATGCCCACGTCCCGGCAGCGCTCGACGAGCGGCGCGGTGGCCAGCAGCAGGTCGATGCGCAAGCCCCGCTTGGGTTCGCGTTCGAAGCCCCGGCTGCGATAGTCGAACCAGCTGAAGCGGTCGTCCACCTCCGGCTTGAGCGCACGGAAGCTGTCCTGCAGGCCCCAGTCCTGCAGCGCCTGCAGCCACTCGCGCTCCTCGGGAAGAAAACTGCACTTGCCGCTCTTCAGCCAGCGCTTGGCGTTGTCCTCGCCGATACCGATGTCATTGTCCACCGGCGCCACGTTCATGTCGCCGATGACCAGCAGGGGTTGCTGCGGATCGAATGCGCTCTGCAGATAGCGCAGCAGGTCGGCGTAGAACTTGCGCTTGGCGGGGAACTTCACTTCATGGCTGCGGCTCTCGCCTTGTGGGAAGTAGCCGTTGATCACCGTCAGCTCCTGTCCTGTGGGTGTAGTGTAGCAGCCAGTAATGAGCCGCCGCTGGGCATCCTCCCCATCCCCCGGCAGACCCAGACTAACCTCCAGCGGTTCCGCCTTGGCCAGCAGCGCCACACCGTAGTGGGTCTTCTGTCCATGGAAACGGGCGGTATAGCCCAGGGACTCCACCATCTCGCGGGGAAAATCGGCATCCTGCACCTTGGTCTCCTGAATGCCGATGATGTCGGGGTCATAGACCTCCTTCAGCCGGCTCAGCTGGTGCGCGCGTGCGCGGATACCGTTGGTGTTGAAAGAGACGATTTTCATGTCACAAACCTGTTACTGATCCGAAAGTAATATAGGCAACACTCAGCTTGCCTGTGCGCTTTCACGGCAAGGCGCCGCCACGCCACTGTAGCACTTCTACAGCAAGTGGCGGCAACACCGCAGTGAAAGCGCACAGGCAAGCCCGCAGGGAGCCCCAGGAATGCTCCGGCTCTGCGTTGCGACGCTTGCCAAGGGCCTGCCATTGCCTGCGCGTCACGCCTTGATCCGAACCATCCCTGGGGCTCTGAGTGTTGCCTATATTACTTTCGGATCAGTAACTCACTGGATCTCGATTTGACCGCTTCAACCTCGCGCCGACTTCGGCATCGAAACGGGTCGCTGATGGGCGTTGATCAATCGGCCAAAGCCTCACGGGTCTCGCCTTCGCCCATCTCAAATCCGTGGCGATAGGCCTTACCCCAGGGGAGAAAGGCTTCCGCATCGTCGATCGCCAGCGGCGCTGGCAGCTCCAGGCCATCCAGACGAGCCGCAAAGTCCAGCCGGCGCATCGTGCTCACCATGCCGTCGGCATAGCCCCGGTTGTACCAGAGCTGGAGCTCACCGTCCCCCTGGGACAGCCCGGCAGTCTCGTGGTACAGGTCGATCAGCACCGGCAACAGACGCTCGAACAGGGCCAGCTTGTCCTGACTCATGCCTCTCTCCCGCGAAATGTTGGAGCCTAACATGAGGGAAAATCGGCCACAAAACGCTTTATCATATCGATGGGATTCGCCGCTGACGGATTGTGCGTCTCACGCTTCCGGCGATTTGGTGGGGCATGGCCCCACCGTAGGACTACCCCCACTCAACGGCGGTTGTTTTTCGGCATCACTCTGGCGATGATGAAGACTGCTGTAACCGTTTAGGGATCCCCGATGCTGATCGTCATTTCACCCGCCAAAACCCTGGATTACGAAACACCGCCAGTCACAAAAAACCACACCAAGCCCGCCATGCTCAAGCAGTCGCAGGAGCTGATCGATATCCTACGCAACTACTCCGCCCTCGATCTGGCGGAGCTGATGAAATTGAGCATGACGCTGGCGGAGCTCAACTTCGAACGCTACCACGATTGGAAAACCCCATTCACTACCAGGAACGCCAAGCAAGCTGTATTGGCGATGAAGGGCGACGTCTACACCGGCCTCGACGCGGAGACCCTGAGCCAGGAGGATTTCGACTTCGCCCAGGATCACCTGCGCATCCTCTCCGGTCTATACGGCGTGCTCAGGCCGCTCGATCTGATGCAACCCTACCGGCTCGAGATGGGCACCAAGCTGTCCAATCCGCAGGGCAAGGATCTCTACAGCTTCTGGGGCGAGACCATCACCCAGGCGATCAACAAGGCACTCAAGGCCCAGGGTGACGACATCCTCATCAACCTCGCTTCCAACGAGTACTACAAATCGATCAAGCCGAAACTGATCGAGGGACGCATCATCACCCCCCAGTTCAAGCAGAAGAAGAACGGCGACTACCGCATGATCGGCGTCTTCGCCAAGCGTGCGCGCGGTCTCATGAGCCGCTATATCATCGAAAACCGGCTGCAGGATCCGGAACAGATCAAGCGCTTCAAGACGGATGGCTACCGCTTCAGCAAACAACAGTCTAAGGGTGACCAATGGGTCTTCGTCCGCGGCTGATCGACTCCCACGCCCACTTCGACGACGCCAGCTTCGACGCCGATCGGGAGGCGGCGCTGCAGCGGGCCCATGCCGCCGGCGTGGAGGCCCAGGTGATCCCCGCCGTGAAGGCCGACTGGTGGCCGCGCATCCGCCGGCTCTGCCAAACCTATCCGGAGCTGCACGCCACCTACGGCCTGCATCCCATGTATCTGGCCGACCACCGCGAATC
>JARROA010000044.1:0-23974 GCA_037384425.1 Candidatus Thiodiazotropha sp.
ATGACGATCAGCATGGCGAGCCCACCGGGCACGCCTTTCTGCTTGAGATAGAAAAGCGGTGCGGCGGCGATGACGGCGATGAACAGCGAGAGCAGGAAGGGCACCAGCAGCGCTTCCGCAGCCCGCATTCCGGCCACGATGACGATAAAGGCCGCCAGCGAGAGAAGCAGGCGGACGACCGGTGTCAGCAAATGGTGCTTGTCGTCCATCTATTTCAAGCTGGGCAGGGGACTGATCAGGTACCAGCTCTCCTGCTCCGCGTCGTATTCCCAGGTCTGCTGGTCCACCACCTCTTTGACCACCTGGGAATCGACAAAGACGTATTGGATCAGCGCCGTCTGAATCGCCTTGTTGCCGTCGACCAGGGCGGGACCCTGAACCACTTCGTAGTGGGTGACGCGGATCTGCCCCGAGGTGTCCGCAACCGGCTCGCCGGCCCTATCGGGGCGCACGAAACGGCGAAGCTGATCGAACGAGCCCCAACGTACGACGCCGCCGTATGTTCGCAGCACCTCCTGCAGGGCGTCGGCCTGCTTGCGTTCACTCAGGGTCTGGCAGCCAGTTAGCAGGAAGATGACTAGCAATCCGATAAGAAAACGAGTGATCACTTCTTTCTCCTCAAGGGAAATGTCCTCTATCCATGGCGACGAAACGGCGCTTCCGAGTTGGCGATTTCATGTGGTCTCGCGAAGGGTCTGCAGCGACAGCATGCTAAACCACATTGTTCGGGATCACACCCCGCTCTTCCAGGATACCGATCATTTCGGCAACGCAGTCCTCCACTTCACGGTCTTCCGTATCGATGATGATCTCAGGATTCAACGGGGGTTCGTAGGGTGACGAAATCCCTGTGAAGTGGGGGATCTCACCGGCACGCGCCTTTTTGTAGAGTCCTTTGACATCCCGTTCTTCACAGGTTTCGAGGGAACACTTCACATAGACCTCGATGAAGTCACCGTGGGGAAACAGACCCCGCGCCCGCTGCCGGTCCTCACGGATGGGCGAGATGAATGCGGTCAGCGAAATCACCCCGGCATCGACAAACAGCTTCGCCATCTCTCCGATGCGACGGATGTTCTCCGTCCTGTCCTCGACCGTGAAACCGAGGTCCCGGCACAGGCCGTGGCGCACATTGTCCCCGTCGAAGACATAGGTACGGCAACCCCGCTGATGCAACTCCTCCTCCAGCGCGTGTGCCAGAGTGGATTTGCCCGATCCGGAGAGACCGGTGAACCAGAGCAGCTTGGACCGATGTTTGTTCTGCTTCTCCCTGCGCTCGCGGGTTACGGTGGCACTGTGCCAAACGATATCTTTGTTCATGTATGTACTTGGTTCCTGATTAGGTCGCGACCTGCCTTCTGTGCTGGAGTCCGGTGGTGGCAGCCTTGTGGCCATCACATCCAACACCTGCCGGCAATCAATCCGCCATAGTGTAACCGAGACGTCCGCAACGCAGTGTGATTTTCAGAATATTTTCACAAACCCCGGCGGTTTCCCGGCATTTTTCCCACATACGCTGATAGAATGCACAGCCTTTAAACGACCACACAACTGAAGAAATGCCTCATACAGCCCAGGAACCCCAGCGCGAGATCCGCATCGGCGACAGCCGCATCACACTGCTGGGCACCGCCCATGTCTCCCGCGCCAGCGCGGAACAGGTCAAACACCTGCTCGAGAGCGGTGACTACGATGCCGTTGCCGTCGAACTCTGCCCCAGCCGCTATAACGCCCTGCTCAATCCGGACGACCTGGCGAGAATGGACCTGCTGAAGGTGGTCCGCGAGCGGCGCGTGGTGATGGTCATGGCCAGCCTGGCCCTGGGCGCCTATCAACAGCGTCTGGCCGAGCAGTTCGGCATCGAGCCGGGCGCCGAACAGCGCGAGGCGATTCGGCTCGCACAGGAGTCCCATCGCCCCCTGTTGCTGATCGATCGCGAGATCAGCGTGACCCTGAAACGGGTCGCCGGCAACCTGGCCTGGTGGAAGCGGTTTGGTCTCTTTGCCGGCCTGATCGGCGCCATCGTCTCCCGCGAGGAGGTCTCGGAAGCGGAGATCGAGCATCTCAAGGAGGGCGATATCCTGGAGACCACCTTCGCCGAATTCGCCGAAGACCGCCAGGATCTCTACCTGCCCCTGATCGATGAACGTGACCGCTACATGGCCTCCCGCCTGCTACAGGAGATCGAGCAGCAGGGCCATGAAAACCTGTTGGCCGTGGTCGGCGCCGGCCATCTCAACGGTATCGCCCGCTACCTGGAGACGCCACCGGGAGCTCCCCGCGAGGTGATCGAGCAACTCGACAGGCTGCCGCGTCCCAGCCGCTGGCCCAAGCTGATCCCCTGGCTCATCGTAGCCCTGGTGCTGACCGGTTTCATCATAGGCTTCCAACGCAATCCCGGGCTCGGCTGGGAACTGGTGCTCGACTGGGTGGTGATCAACGGCGGTCTCTCGGCCCTCGGCGCGCTACTGGCGGCGGCCCATCCGCTGACCGTCTTGACCGCCTTTCTTGCCGCCCCCATCACCTCGCTGAATCCGACGGTCGGAGCCGGCATGGTGACCGCCGCGGCCGAGATCTTTCTGCGTAAACCGACCGTGGCCGACTTCGGCCACCTGCGCAGCGACACCACCCAACTGCGTGGTTGGTGGCGCAATCGGGTCTCACGCACCCTGCTGATCTTCTTTCTCAGCACCCTGGGCTCCGCCATCGGCACCTATGTCGCCGGCTTCCGTATCTTCGACCGTCTCAGCGGCTGATCCGGAGCGGTCTGCAAGCTCCGCCATCGCCACGCAGACACGGCGCAGCCGCGCACGCTGGATCGCCTGTCCCCGCAACCAACCGCTGTCGGCAGTCGCCTCGGCACCCAAACTGACACCGCGTGCGACCTCATACAGGCGCCACAGATCGTCGGCCTGGGGATAGGGGCGCCCATGAAAACCCTGCCGCCCCCGGTAGTCGGCCTCGCACACCAACAGAAACTGCCGCAGGCGTTGAGGCCGGCGGAAGGCGTCCAGTCCCATCAGCAGCTTGAGTACCGTTTTCGCGCGCAGCTCGTAGAGCCTGTGAGTGTAGCCGTGATATCGGGCACAGCTCACGGCCAGTTCACGAAACCGGTTCGGCGCCTTGAGCCGCCGACACAAGCGCTCGATCCGCCGTGTGCCCCGCTCCTCGTGTCCATAGTGGCTCGGCAGAATATGCGAGGGGGTATTGGCCTTGCCCAGGTCATGGGTGAGGGTGGCGAATCGCACCTCCAGAGAGTCACTGAGTTCGCAGGCCACACCCAATGCCATCAGGGTATGGACTCCGCAATCGACCTCCGGGTGCCAATGGGTGGGCTGCGGCACACCGAACAGGGCATCGATCTCGGGCAGGACCCGTGCCAGGGCACCGCATCGGCGCAAGGTCTCGAAGAAGGGCCTGGGGTCGGAGGCGCCCAGTGCACCGATCAGCTCCTGCCACACCCGCTCCGAGACCAAACCGTCGAGGCGCCCTTCGTCGACCAGCTGCTGCATCAGTGACAGGGTCTCTTCGGCGACGGTGAATCCCAGGTCGGCATAACGGGCCATCATGCGGGCCACCCGCAACACCCGGATGGGGTCTTCGGCAAATGCCGGCGAGACATGGCGCAACACCCGGCGTCTCAGGTCCTCGACGCCACCGAAGGGGTCGATCAGCTCGCCCGAGGATGTCTCGGCAATGGCGTTGATGGTCAGATCCCGGCGCGCCAGATCCTGCTCCAGGGTTACCGAAGGATGGGCGTGGGGGCGTCCCGCGGTGGCGCTCTCTCTGCGGGTCCTGGCCAGAGCATATTCCGCGTGGGTTTCCGGATGCAGAAAGACCGGAAAGTCGCGACCAACCTGGCGGTAGCCCAACGCCAGCATATCGTCGGTGGTGGCGCCGGTCACCAGATAGTCCCGCTCTTTTACCGGCCGCCCCAACAGCTTGTCGCGGATGGCACCGCCAACCAGATAAATCTGCATCAGACGCTACTGCCACCCCGCCTCAGCCCGGCACCTGGGCCGTGGGATCGCTCGGCCTCCCCTGATTGATAAAAGCCGTCAGTAACCACGCGCCTCCCGTAACGCTTTGCGTGCCTGCTCGACCTCCAGCTCGGCCTGTTTGACCCGCTCGAAATAGTCCGGGTTTATTCTTCGCTTGCCACCGGCCAGGTTCTGGCGGTCCTCGTCCTTGATCACCTTGGCCTCGGCCAGGTGAGCCTGCGCCTCCTGCAGCTGCTGTTCTGCCGCCTTCACGCGAGTCTGTTTCTGCGCTTTTTCCTGTTCACGCTTTTGCTCGGCCCTCTCGGCTGCATTCAAGATTTTCTGGTTGCGTTGTTCGGCTTCCCGTCGGACCTGCTCCGAAGGACCGGACGGCAGTTCCACGCGCTCGACCTCGACTCCACCGGCAGGCGGCGTATCCGTAAACGTGACATTGCCCTGTTCATCCACAGTGCGGTAGATCTCTTCCCCTATGACAGCCTGAGCCAGCATGGCGAAGGCGAGCACTATCAGGCCGAGGGGTCTGTTCATAGGTCACTCCTCAATGATTCGGAATCACACATCGCAAGTGTACTCATGAGCCTTACTCTTCAAGCATAAACTACAGATGAAAATCCGGGAAAAAAACGCCTGTTTCAGCCCAATTTCACGCTGTGTACCCCTGTACTTCCTGCTACATTAGTCCCCATATCCTTAGGGGAACTCGACGCGACAGTCACGGGAGAGCGCGAATGAAAGAGTATGCCGAGAAGCGAGATTTCCACCGCATGGGCATAGACTGCCCGGCTCAGTTCCGTATCCAGGGCGCGGACGAAATGACCGATGGCATCGTCAAGAATCTGAGTGCTTCCGGCCTGCTGATGCTGGCTCCCCAGGAGATCAACCCGGGCACACGACTGCTGGTGTATATCGTACCGACGAATTCCATCACACCACCGTTGACGGCTACCGCCAGCGTGCTGCGCAGCACACCCGCTTCCGATGGCGGCTACGAGATCGCATGCGCCATCGAACAGATCCTCGGGGAAGAGGAGACGGATTCGACCTTTCCCTGATAGGCGGGCGGCTCATTCCTTGAAGTTGTCGTGACACCCTTTGCAGGTCTTCCCGGTCTTGCCCAGGGCATCCCCCATCGCCGCCTTGTCACCGCTAGTGGCCACATCGCTGAGTTTTCGGCTGGCCGCACGCAGCGCATCCAGCTTCTGAGAGAAACCCTCGAAGTCGAGCCAGATATCGGGCAGGGCATCGGTCTCGCCCTGGTCGGAGTCCTCCGGAAAACCCGCAAGCAGATCGAGTGAAGCCGCGGTCGCCAGATCATCCGCATGTCGCGCGAAGGCTTTGGCGTCATAGGGCTTTTCGCCTTTCATCATGGCGCTCATGGCCTTCATGTTCCAGCTGAAGACGTTCATCACACCCTGACGATACTCCAGCGTTCGCTCCAGTTCACCGGCTGATAGCGTGTGCGATGCAACGCCGCTCAACAGTACGGCGCCCACCAGACCCAGGCTCAAGCTTGTTTTCTCGGACATTCTTTTTCTCCCTTGCTGAATGATACTAGAAGCTATCTCTTCGTCCCGCATGCGGATTATGAGATAGGTTCTGACCAAAGACATCGACAATTTGCATTTTGGCATTAAGCCGCGAGATCAATTGAGCTACAATATCCCGCCTGTTTCTTCCGGCCGGAATGTCGGGCCCGCTCACGACTGTCACCTTGCATGAACACAGATTCCACCCCGCGTATTCGCGAGATCCCCTATAACTACACCTCCTTCTCAGACCGGGAGATCGTCATCCGGTTCCTGGGCAAGGCGATGTGGGACCTGATCGAGGACCTGCGCGGTACCCGGCGCACCGGTCGTTCCGCCCGCATGTTGTTCGAAGTGCTGGGCGACATGTGGGTCATTACCCGCAATCCCTATCTGCAGGACGATCTGCTGAATAACGAAGAACGGCGTAAGGCCCTGATCGACGCCCTCAAACACCGCCTCGACCAGTTCGAGCTGAGGGCCAACGGCAACCAGCAGGCCCTGCTGCTACTGGCGGCGGCGCGCGACGCGGTGGCCGCCTTCGAACGCCGCTTCGACGATCAGCTGGAGCTGCGTCGGCGCACCAGACGCAACCTGATCGGCCTGACCCGCCCCGACAACGTGGACTTCAGCGGCATCGCCCGTGTCTCCCACGCCACCGACGCCACCGACTGGCGGGTGGAGATCCCCTTCGTGGTCATCACCCCCGACAGCGAGGCGGAGATCGCCCCCATCGTCAAGGCCTGCATCGAGTCGGGACTGACCCTGATTCCCCGCGGCGGCGGCACCGGCTACACCGGCAGCGCGGTACCGCTCGACCCTCATACGGCGGTGATCAACACCGAGAAGCTCGACCGGGTCGGCCCGGTGGAGGAGAGCGAACTACCCGGCGTCGAGGGCCGGGTCCCCACCGTGCATACCGGCGCCGGTGTGGTCACCCGCCGGGTATCGGAGCGGGCCGAGGCGTCGGGGCTGGCCTTCGCCGTCGACCCCACCTCCCAGGACGCCTCCACCATCGGTGGCAACATCGCCATGAACGCCGGCGGCAAGAAGGCGGTGCTCTGGGGCACCACCCTGGACAACCTGGCCAGCTGGCGCATGGTCACGCCGCAGGGTGAATGGCTGGAGGTGGAGCGGCTCGACCACAACCTGGGTAAGATCCATGACCAGGCCGAGGTCAGTTTTCGTGTCACCCGCTACGAAAGCAACGGCAAGTCCCGCCTCGGCGATGCCGAGATCCTGCGCATGCCCGGCAGCGCTTTCCGCAAGCTGGGGCTGGGCAAGGACGTCACCGACAAGTTCCTCTCCGGCCTGCCGGGTGTACAGAAGGAGGGCTGCGACGGCCTGATCACCTCCGCCCGTTTCGTGCTGCACCGCATGCCGAGCCAGGTGCGCACCCTGTGCCTGGAGTTCTTCGGTACCGACATCGGCAAGGCGGTGCCCGCCATTGTCGAACTCAAGGCGTATCTCGACCAACACGACGAGGTGCTGCTGGCCGGTCTGGAGCATCTGGACGAGCGCTACCTGAAGGCGGTCAAGTACTCCACCAAGGCGCCACGCAGCGATCGGCCCAAGATGGTGCTGCTGGCCGACATCGCCAGCGAGAACGGCGAACTGCTCGAGGCCGCCGCTGCCGAAGTGGTGCGCATGACCCAGGCCCGCGAAGGCGAGGCCTTCATCGCCAGCAGCCCCGAGGCACGACGCAACTTCTGGCTCGACCGCGCCCGCACTGCCGCCATCTCGGCCCACACCAACGCCTTCAAGATCAACGAGGACGTGGTCATCCCGCTGGACCGGCTGGCCGAGTACAGTCGCGGCATCGAGCGCATCAACATCGAGGAGTCGATCGCCAACAAGATCGCCATCGCCGACGAGGTGCTGGTCTACCTGGCGGGCGATCACTCCCTGCGCAAGCCCGACGACGACTTCGAAGCCAGCGACGAGAACCGCTCCATCCTGCAGGCCAAGCTCGACTTGGCTCGCGAGGCGGTCACCCAGGCCCGGGTGCGCTGGCAGACCCTGCTCGATCGCATCGAGGAACCGGCCAGGGATCACCTTGACCTGTTGCCTGACGAGATCCAGGCGCTGATCCAACCGCATGACCGCCTGCTCGACCTGCTACTGCGCCGGGATCTGCTGGTCTCCTACCGCCGCGAGGTCGCCTCCCGCCTGGACGAGATCTTCCCGGGTCAGGAGATGCGCAGCCTGCGTCATGCCATGCGCGAGATCCACGCCCGGCTGCGCGACGCGCGTCTCTTCGTCGCCCTGCACATGCACGCAGGCGACGGCAACGTGCATACCAACATCCCGGTCCATTCCGACAACTATGCCATGTTGCGCCAGGCCGACCGCATCGTCGACCGGGTCATGGCCCTGGCCCTGAGCCTCGACGGCGCCATCTCCGGCGAGCACGGCATCGGCCTGACCAAGCTGCAGTACATGGAGACGGACAAACTCAGCGCCTTCGCCGACTATAAGAACAGGATCGACCCCCAGGGCTGGTTCAACCGCGGCAAGCTGCTCGAGGGCGCCGACCTGGAGCGTGCCTATACCCCGTCGCTGCGCCTGCTGGAGCAGGAGGCGATCATTCTGGAGGAGTCAGAGCTCGGTACCCTCAACGACGAGATCAAGCACTGCCTGCGCTGCGGCAAGTGCAAGCCGGTCTGCATGACCCATGTGCCGCGGGCCAACCTGCTCTACTCACCACGCAACAAAATCCTCGCCACCGGACTCATCATCGAGGCCTTCCTCTACGAGGAGCAGACCCGGCGCGGTGTCTCTCTGGCTCACTTCGCCGAGATGAACGACGTGGCCGACCACTGCACCATCTGCCACAAGTGCGAGAATCCCTGCCCGGTCAACATCGACTTCGGAGACGTCACCGCCCTGATGCGCAAGATCCTGGTCGACCGCGGCAAGAAACGGCGCAACCTGGGCACCACCGCCGCCATGGCCTTTCTCAACGTCACCAATCCGACCACCATCCGCTGGCTGCGCAAGGGCATGGCCGAATGGGGCTTCAAGGGACTCAACCTGGGTTACGCCCTGGCCGGCAAGGCAGGACTGCTGAAACCGAAGCAAACACCGCCGCACGCCACCACCGGTACGCCCAAACCGAAGACCCTGATGGTGGAGATGGTGCAGAAACCGATCCGGGTGGTACCGCCGGCCAAGACCCTGCGCGACGTCCTCAATCTGCAGGACACCAAGTCGGTGCCGATCCTGCGCAATCCGCGCAAGGTCAACGATGAGAGCGACGCGGTCTTCTATTTCCCGGGCTGCGGCTCGGAGCGGCTCTACAGCGAAATCGGTATAGCCACCCTCGCCATGCTCACCGAGTTGGGCGCGGAGACGGTACTGCCCCCCGGCTATCTCTGCTGCGGCTACCCGCAGACCGCCGCCGGCCTGCAGGCGCGCGGACGCCAGATCACCACCGAGAACCGGGTGTTGTTCCACCGTATCGCCAATACCCTCAACTACATGGACATCAAGACGGTGCTGGTCTCCTGCGGCACCTGCATGGACCAGCTGCTGCAGTACGAGTTCGACAAGATCTTCCCCGGCTGCCGGCTGCTCGACATCCACGAGTACATGCTGGAAAAAGGAGTGGCGCTGGACGGCACACAGGCCACCGAGTACCTCTACCACGATCCCTGCCACACCCCGATCAAGCGGTACAACCCGCTGCAGGTGGTACGCCAGATCACCGGCAAGACGGTACTGCTCAGCGACCGCTGCTGTGGCGAGGCGGGCACCCTGGGCACCAGCCGTCCCGACATCGCCAACCAACTGCGCTTCCGTAAGAACGAGGAACTCGACCAGGGCATCATCGACCTTACCGCCGTCAACGACGGCAACCGCCCCGAGATCAAGCTGCTGACCTCCTGCCCCGCCTGTCAGCAGGGCCTGAGTCGCTATACCGACGATACCGGTTTGAAACCTGAATACATCGTGGTGGAGACGATCCGCCGCCTGCAGGGCGAGCAGTGGCAGCAACGCTTCATCGATCAGGTGCTGAAGGACGGCATCGAGCTGGTGCTGGTCTGATACTGCTCGGTGCGGCTTGCCGCACCACTCGCGATATCGATTAGACGATCCTTCACTGTCGATGGCCATGGATCTCTTTCATTGTCGAATTTCGCTATTCACTCGGCTATGCCCGATAACAACAACCAACCCACTCTCATCAGTGTTATATGATCCCCGCTCCCGGTATATCCTAGTGCGAACCCCGGCCTTCACAATCCAAGGAATTCCACATGTCAGACAGCTTCACCAAGGCATGCGTCAAACATGACAAGGAACTGCGCGGGCGCGTGCGTCTGTTCGGCACCCTGCTCGGCGAAGTGCTGCGCGAACAGGTGGGCGAAAAGAGCTTTACCTTCGTGGAACGCCTGCGTCGGGGCTACATCAAGCTCGCCGAGCGTCCCGATCCGGGTCTGAGCGATCGCCTGCAGCGCCTGATCGAGTCGCTGCAACCGGAGACTTTGGCTGACGTTATTCGCGCCTTCAGCATCTACTTCATGCTGGTCAATATCGCCGAGGAGGCCTACCTCCACCGACAGCGTCGGCGCATCGCCGGTAAGGGCGGCGAGCTGTGGGAGGGTTCCTTCGACCACACCCTGCGCGGCTTTCGCCAACGCCACATCGATCCGCAGCAACTGCAGGACATTCTTGACGATGCCGCCTATATCCCGGTCTTCACCGCCCACCCGACGGAGTCGAAGCGGCTGGTGATCATGAACCTACTGCGGCGCATCTTCGTCACCAGCGAGATGCTCGACGCGCCCAAACGCAGCCTCAACCAGTACGAAAACACGGTGCGCGAGCTGAAGACCCAGATCCAGACCCTGTGGAAGACCGAGGAGGTGAGGGCGGTCAAACCCGAGGTACGCAACGAGATCCGTCTCGGTCTGCACTATTTCAAGCGCAGCCTGTTCGAGGCCGTGCCGCAGGTCTACCGTCGTCTCGATGCCGGTATCCGACGCATCTATGGCGACCACCCGGACTATCACGGGGTACAGCTGCCCGCCTTACTCCATTTCGGCTCCTGGATCGGCGGCGACCGGGACGGGAACCCGTTCGTCACCCCTGATGTCACCCGCCTTGCCCTGCGCATGTCGCAGCAGACTATCCTTTCCGAATACGTCCGCCGGGTCGATGAACTGATCTCGGAACTCACCTTCTCCTACCGTTTCTGCAATCCTAACTGGGCCTTCCGCGAAAGCCTCGAGCGCGACAACCGGATCTGCGAGTCACTCTTCTGCGACAACCCGAGACGATTCGAGGACGAACCCTATCGTCGCAAGCTCTTCATCATGCGTCAGCGCTTGAAGCTCAACCTGGCGCTCGCCGAGGCCGCTATCGAGGGACAGCAGCCCGGCGACACCCAGGGTGCCTATGTCGACGAACAGGCCTTCCTGCGCGATCTGAAACTGATTTCCGCCTCCCTGCGCAGCCATGGGGACGAGCAGGCGGCCAAAGGCGGACTGCTCGACCTGATCCACCTGACGGAGACCTTCGGCTTCTACCTGACGCGGCTCGACCTGCGTCAGGAGTCGGGGGTCCATGCCGCTGCCGTGAACGAAATTCTGAAACAGACCGGCGCCACCGAGGACTACGCCGCCCTCGGCGAGGCGGAGCAGCTGGCGCTGCTCGCGCGCCTGATTACCCACGGCCTGGAACAACCGCTGCAGCGCGAGCCCCTGTCGGAGCAGACGCGCCAGGTATTGGCGGTGTTCGACCTCATCGCCGAAGCCCAGCGCGAGATCAGCCCCCATGCCATCGGCCAATACGTCATCTCCATGACCCATCAGGCCAGCCACATCATGGAGGTGGCCTTCCTCGGCAGCCTCAGCGGATTGCTCGGTCGCAGTGAGAGCGGCTGGTTCTGCCAGCTCGAGATCTCCCCCTTGTTCGAGACCATCGACGACCTGCGGCGCAGCGAGTCTATCCTTGCCGCGCTCTTCGCCGACCCCTGCTACAAATCACTGCTGGAAGCTTCCAACAACCATCAGGAGGTGATGCTCGGCTACTCCGACTCGGCCAAGGACGGCGGCATCATGGCCTCCGCCTGGCATCTCTACCAGACCCAGAAACGCATCATCGCCCTGGCCGAGGCCCAGGGCATCCGCTGCCGCCTGTTCCACGGTCGCGGCGGCACCGTCGGCCGCGGCGGCGGGCCCACCCACGCCTCGATCCTGGCGCAGCCGGCGAACACCGTGAAAGGGGAGATCAAGATCACCGAACAGGGCGAGGTGCTGTCGAGCAAATACAGCAACCGGGAGACCGCCATCTACGAGCTGACCATGGGCATCACCGGCCTGTTCAAGGCCAGCCAGGGGGTGGTGCGCGACGTTGAGGACGACCAGCAGGCCTTCGTCAGCGCCATGCAGGAGATGGCGCAACTGAGCGAGGCCCACTTCCGTCGCCTCACCGAGGAGACGCCGGGCTTCCTCGACTACTTCTACGAATCGACCCCGGTCAGCGAGATCGGGCAGATGAACATCGGCTCACGCCCCTCCCACCGCACCAAGGGCAACCGCTCGAAATCATCGGTGCGGGCCATCGCCTGGGTCTTCGGCTGGGCCCAGGCGCGCCAGACCCTGCCCGGCTGGTACGGCATCGGCATGGCGCTGGAGAGCTGGCGCAAACAGGGCAAGGGACGCTTCAAGCAGCTGCAGAAGATGTACCGTGAATGGCCCTTCTTCCGCGCCCTCTTGAGCAACACCCAGATGGCCCTGTTCAAGTCCGACATGGCCATCGCCGAAGACTATGCCCGGCTCTGTACCGACGCGGAAACACGGAAGCTGATCTTCGCGGAGATCCGCAACGAATACAAACGCACCCGCAAGCAGATCCTCGAGATCGCCCAGATCGACAACCTGCTGGACGAAACGCCGGTCCTGAAGCAGTCCCTGAGTCGGCGCGATGCCTATCTGGATCCTCTCAACCACATCCAGCTCGGACTCCTGCGGCGCTATCGTGACCCCGAGCTGAGCGACGAAACTCGGGAACTCTGGCTGACCCCTCTGTTGCGCTCCATCAATGCCATCTCCGCCGGGTTGAGAAATACCGGTTGATGGACGCAAGCGATTACGATCAGTGTGAGTAGAGCCCGGGTACAGCCTAGCGGAATCCGGGAACCGGTAACTGACCCGCTGGATTATGCTTCGCTCCATCCAGGCAATTAAACGGCTTCGCTGCTGGCACCACTGCACTATCCCTGTAGAATGTCGGACCATGATGAAGTCTCTGTCCGTTCTCTGTTCGAGCCTCCTGCTGCTGGCTGCCTGCGATATCGATCTGGGGCCTTCCAACGTGAAGGTCAGCGAACAACCGGCAGCGGGCCTGACCGACGCCTCGTTCGATCAGGGCTATCTGCAACAACTCGTGGAGGAGACCCGCCAGGCGGCGGAGGCCAGCCTGCAGCAAGCCTATGACCGCAACAACATTCCCGCTCAAGAGCGCACCAGCCACGCTAAGGCAAACGGCCGCTATGAGTGGATCGGCGAGCGTCAGCTGGCGGTGATCGACCTCAGCTACAGCGCCAATCCGATGCGGGTGATGCGGGTGGTGGGATTAGCCGACGATCGCCTGTTGACCATCAGCTGCATTTCCCCCCAGGGAGCGCCGCTGGCGTTCGATGCCGATAGCGGTGAGTGCGCCGAGGCAATCGCCGCGCACTTCGGTTCCGAATAGACCACGGAAGGATAGGCCTCAGCCGTTGTCTCCGAGTGAAGCGAGGAGCTGTTCCAGCTCGTTCAACCGCTCGCGGGCGCCTGGCAGGGCATCGAGCGCCCCCTTGAGTCGCTTCAGCGCTGCACCCTGTTCGCACAGCGTCCTGAGCTGAGCCGGATCGAACAGGGTGACAGCCGCCTCGAACGCTTCCCGTTCCGCACTCAACAGTACCGCCAGCAGTTCATCGGCCTGGATCAGTGATTCGGGGTCGAGCAGGTCGGCCACCAGAGGGGTTTCCAGCAGTTCGTAGTGAGCCGCGCGGGCGGCCTCTTCCTGCTCCAGCTCCTGATGCGCCAGGGTGTCGTTACCGGCCCCTTTCCATACCGCTCGCATGATCACCGCCACCAACTTGCGGATCGCCTCCTTGTTGGGGCTCTGGTCGTCCGCCAATCGGCAGGCGGTCTCATAAGCTTGGTCGAGGCGTTCCTTCAGTTCGAGGATGACATCGCTCTGTTCGTGAGGACCCAGCGCGACGGCTTCTCCAACCAGTTTACGCAGGTCCCCGATGTAGGCCTCCAACTCCTCGTGATCGAGACGCTGGGCCTCGGTCAATTCACTCTGACTGAGGGTTCGCTGTGCTTCGGGAAAGAGTGGATTGTCCTGCTTTCTGAGCAGGTGTCGTTCGTGCCGTCCGGGCAATTCGCTGAAGTGCAGATGCATGTTTGACCCCTGAAAGGGGATCTCTCGTCCCCTCTTGAATGAGGGCTCTTTTTTAACACGAAATTGCGCTTTAAGGGCAGCTATTGGCCCGGGAATTCGAAGCTTTTCCTTGTCAGATAAGGCTTGTTGTGCCGGATCGAAGCCGCGCTCAATACGCGATGGCCGTCACATTAGCCCTAAAATAGTCATGGTTTATTGACCGATGTCAGTTAAATGCCGCCGCTGATTCATTACATTCTTGAACGCAGTCATAAAATCACCCTATACCCATCAGCCGGTCTCGGGTGATTCCTTGTCAAACAGTACGTCATTTGGAGGACAAAACCATGCTTGGAAGTGATAAGGCTCTGCTCGGCGCTGTCGCCATTCTCATCATCGGTATCGTCGTTTCCATCGCGCTTATCGGATGATTCAGCCGGGGCGGGAGTGATCCCGCCCCAAGACACTCGAAACACGTAACATTCACACACCACCATCATGGCGCATCGAGTTCCTCCTCGATATAACGGTGGATATAGCGCCTGCCATTGAGGGTCGAGGTCGCGACCCAGACCACCAGAAACACCCCCAGTCCCAGTGCCAGCGGCGCCATCTTCGGCAACAACAGCGCCACCATCAGCAACAACAGGATACCGACCGCTAACAGACTCACTGCCCGACGACCGGCCTGTCGCATCACCTCCCGAGCCGCTTCCGGTGTGGTGATCCCTCCCTGACGAAGGGCCGCCCGCATCGATTCATAGCCCTTTTGGTGTCGCGACTCCAGGCGGCCGAAGGGATCATTGAGTTTCATGACAAACGATTATCCACGACTGTTTTCATACCCGCTCGACCATCAGCCAAAGGCGGCTTGATGAGTAAAAAAACCCTGCTTTTCTCCTTAGAAACTTGAAAACCTACCAAGCGACATCATGTCTCAGCATACAGGTGGTGAAAATTGATTCACCCTACCGTACCAGGCATTGCATACGGTTTTCTTCATCGGCAAACGCATAGAAGGAGGTCAACAATGTTAGGCAGTAACCAAGCCATTCTCGGCTCTCTGGGCATACTCATTCTCGGCATAGTTGTCGCCGTACTCGTGAGTTAGCCCATTCCGCGCGGGGCGCTACGCCCCGCAAGGGATCAACAGCCGGTGTCGGTCTCCGCATCGAAGCCCGGATTGATCGCTTCATAGAGTGATGAGTAGTCCTCGTCCCCGTAGCCCGCTTGCTGCCCTTTCAGGAAGACCGCCAGCATGGCGTTGCAAATCGCCGCATCGATACCCGATTCCTCGGCCACCTGTTTGAACAGCCCGATGTCCTTGATCAGGTGCTTGAGGGGAAAGTTGGGATGGCTGTAGTCATGCTCGATGAATTTCTGCAGCTTTTTGTCGAAGGTGGGGGCGTAGAGCGCGCTTTCCCGTAACAGGTGCATGAACTGATCCACATCCACGCCCTCGGCACGGATCAGTCCCAGACTCTGGGAGAATCCGGCGGTGAGCGAGGCGATCAACTGGTTCATCGCCAGCTTCATGGCCGCAGCTTGGCCAACAGACCCTATCAGCTCCACATCCTTGCCGAGACAGCGCAACATCAGCAGGCAGTGCTGATAGACCGGCTCCGCACCGGCAGCCATGACGATCAACTGACCGGAGCGGGCTTCGGGGATGCTGCCAAGCACCGGCGTCTCGAGATATTCGGCTCCCGCTTCAGTCACCTGCCTGGCAATGGCGCGACTCTCGTTGGGGGCGATGGTCCCCATCTGCAGCACGATCCTGCCCTGCAGCAGTGGGAGCACGGCGGAATCGAACACCACGCTCTCAATCGCTGCCGCATCACTCAGGGTGAGGATGATCACCTCGCTCTGTTCCACTGCCCGGGTCAGCTCCGCCTCGGTACTCAGGCCCGCTTCGGCGGCCCGTTGCAACGGCTCCGGAGAGCGGTTCCAGGCCACCACTTCATGGCCACAGTGAACCAGACGCAGTGCGATCGGCTGCCCCATTAGTCCGAGGCCGAGGAGAGTGATTTTCATACACAGCGCTCCCAGGGAATGAGTTCGGAAAGCATAACGCAAAGCACGCGATGAAGCGCAATGAGCGCTACGATTATTACTGGATGGTCCGCCGGTTGGAACCGCGTTCGACACCTCTCCATTTTGACCAAAGCTGAATCAGGAGTGGAGAGAATGACTTCCTTTGCGGTCTCCGCGCTTCATGGCGCCCTTTGCGTTATCTCTTTTACGATCCTTCGTGATAAGCCCGGCTCAACTCATGCACCGCGTCGACGAAGACGCCCGCGTGTTCCGGATCGATCTCGGGATGAATGCCATGTCCCAGATTGAAGATATGGCCATTGCCCTGACCATAGCTGGCCAGCACCTGGGCCACCTCCTCACGGATACGCTCCGGTGAGGCGTAGAGGGTACAGGGATCGAGATTTCCCTGCAGCGCCACCCGCTCTCCGACACGGGCCCGGGCGTCGGCCAGGCTCAGAGTCCAGTCGATGCCCAGGGCATCGCAACCGGTGTCTGCCATCTGCTCCAGCCAGAGTCCTCCGCCCTTGGTGAAGAGAATTACCGGTACCCGACGTCCCTCGGCCTCACGGGTGAGACCGTTGACGATTCGCTGCATGTAATCGAGTGAGAAAGCCTGGTAATGCTGCGGCGTGAGCACACCGCCCCAGGTATCGAAGATCATCACCGCCTGAGCACCGGCGGCAATCTGTGCATTCAGATAGGCGGTCACCGTCTCGCTGACCTTGTCCAGCAGCTGGTGCATCAGCTGCGGACGGTCGAACATCATGCCCTTGACCTTGGAGAAGTTCTTGGTGCCGCCCCCCTCGACCATATAGGTGGCCAGGGTCCAGGGACTGCCGCTGAAGCCGATCAGGGGCACCCGTCCGTCAAGCTCGCGACGGATGGTGCGCACCGCATCCATGACATACCCCAGGTCCTGCTCCATGTCGGGCTGGCCGAGGGCCTGAACGGCGGCGGCATCCTGCACCGGACGTTCGAAGTGGGGACCTTCACCTTCTGTGAAATAGAGGCCCAGACCCATGGCGTCGGGTACCGTCAGGATATCGGAGAAGAGGATCGCCGCATCCAGAGGATAACGATCGAGGGGTTGGATGGTCACTTCACAAGCCAGCTCGGGGTTACGGCAGAGATCCATGAAACTGCCCGCTTTGGCGCGGGTGGCACGATATTCGGGCAGGTAGCGCCCGGCCTGACGCATCATCCACACCGGGGTGATGTCCACCGGTTCACGTAACAGTGCTCTCAGCAGTCGATCGTTCTTCAATTGGGTCACAGTTTACTCTGTCCTCGGCGTTCACCGTCTCAATTCGGAAGCTCGGCATTGTACACGCAAACGCCTGACGCTTCTCACTGTCACGGAATCGATCCTAGAGACCCGCACCTGTCGGGTTATAATCCCCCTCCGAAGACGAGGTACTCATGACAGCACTGCAACAGATCATATTGAATAAAAAAGATGCTCTCGCCAGTGAAATCGGTGATCCGCTTTCCAAGCTGGCCGACGAGTGCGTTGCCGCCTGGGAGAATGCCGACAGTCTCGATCGGGTTCTGCTCGATCACATCGACAACATTCCCAAGTGCGAATTCCTTTACGCCTGGGATCTGAACGGCCAGGAGATCTCCTCACTGGTACAACCGGAACGAGCGGACCGGAGCTGGCGCGGAAGGGACCTCTCCAAACGCCCTTATCTCAAGAACAACCTGCCGTTCAAGGGCATCATGCTCTCTTCGGTCTACCACAGTCAGTTCAGCGATCGTGAGTGCGTCACCGCACTGCAGGCTGTCCGACGCGGGGACGAGCTGTTGGGTTTCATCGCCGCCGACTTCTCACTCGACAAGCTGGTCGCAGATGTCACCGGCCTCGACCGCAAACCCCAATGGCAACAGTTCAAGGGCGATCCGGCGGTGCGCGGCACCCTCTTCATGCAACAGCGCATACCCAGTCGTCTGGATGAGAACATCGATTCGGTGCACGAGACCATCCACTCTTTGATGTCGGAGCATGGCATCTTCCATTGCAAGGTCCACTACTCCAGCGGTCGCTGCTCATTCTGGCTCATGGAGGATCCTTACAGTTACCGCATTCATGGTGTGGAGGAGATCATCAATCCTGATATCGTGCTGGCCTATCCCCTCTATCCCTATCCGGCGAGAGCCAAGGTCACCAGCACGCAGATCCGCGAGGTGTTGCATGAGTTCAAGTCACTGCGTTTTGCCGATGAGACCATCTACCTGCGCAGCGCCTCGATCAATATCATGAACGGCATGTTGGGACTGACCTTCTCCTGTGACGGTTCCCACTATATGCCGGTGGCGGAGTTCCTGGAAAAGAACCTGGGTTTCTGGATCGGTGAGTTGGCCGCCGACCGTCAGAAGGCGCGCGCGCAGAACGATGACGGCTGACGGCTTAGGGCAAGCGGTAGTTGTCCTGGGTCACCAGATCGACACCGCACTGCAGTCCTTCGATCCAGTTGATGAACTCGGTCACCGCCTTGCGGCCGACAAAGGCACGACCGTGCTGGGGCACGATCATATCGATGTCGAGCTGACGCGCCATGTTGGCCCAGAGCCGGCAGACCTTGTTGGAGTTCATGTAGCGCTTGTGAAAGCCTTCCATGTAGGGCATCACCTCAGTGATGTTCTTGGCCGGCTTGTTGAGATCACCTGGTGGCAGGTTGGCGCCCAGGTCGCCTGAAAAGAGGATGCGGCTGATCGGGTCGTAAAACTGGAAATTACCCTCGGCGTGGAGGAAGTGGGCCGGCAGCGCCATCAGACGGATGTTGCCCAACTCCAGGTTGGTCCCCTCATCCGGAATCGGCACCACCCTATCCACCAGGCGGCCGGGGCGGGTGAAATGGGGGATGAAACGTTCCCACAGAGCCGGCACCACCACTTTGCAGTCCGTACCCACCAGCCACTTGTTGACCGAGGCGACGATGTCCGGATCCTGATGCGAGGCCACCACATAGTCGAGCTTCTTGACGTTCATATAGTCGCTGATGGCCATGAACAACCGTGAATAGGTCAGCTCACCACCCGGATCGATCAGTGCGGCGTGCTGATGGTCGTAGATCAGAAATTGGTTTGCCTGGACAGCCTCTCCGTTGACCAGGTCCCTGAAGGCAACGCAGATGTGGCTGCCATTGTTGAATAGCTCGACTGACATAACTTGACGACTTCTCTCGTATGACTGAATCGTTCCCGACCCGTGATCTCCAACCCGGGATCGGTCAACCCCTTGGTGGGGCGCCTGTAAGTTCCTATAGCGACAGAACTTCCGGAAGCTTAACCAGATCACCCAAGATTGCAACTGGATTGCTCAAACAATCACGCTTTTCCTCCTGCAAATCGCTTGCAAAAACGCCTGAGCAGTGTTTTCACCGGGAGGTTACAATTAAGCCAAGCCTAAGACTTGGCAGTTTGATGAGCGCCGATTTGGACCACCCTTGGGATCTGACACCCGCTGAAGCGATTGTTTTACAGCAGCGTCTTCGCGATCGGGTGATACATGAAGATCGATTCGACCCGCCTTCGCGCATCGCCGGCGTCGATGTGGGCTTTGAAGAGGACGGGCAAGTCACCCGGGCAGCTGTCGCCGTGCTCGATTTTCCATCGCTCGCCCCCCTGGAGCAGGCCATCGCCCGTCAGCCCACCCGATTCCCCTATGTGCCCGGTCTGCTCTCCTTTCGCGAAATACCCGCAATCCTTGAAGCACTGGAACGACTCGCGCGACCAGCGGAACTGATCCTATGTGACGGTCAGGGATTGGCCCATCCCCGCCGCTTCGGCCTGGCCTGCCACCTCGGCCTGTTGACGGACACCCCCACTATCGGGGTCGGCAAGACGCGCTTGATCGGCTCTCATGGAAAGGTGCCGGAGGAGAAAGGGGGCTGGACGCCGCTGATCGACAAGGGTGAGGAGATCGGTGCCGTACTGCGTACCCGTGTGGGTGTGAAACCGATCTATGTCTCCATCGGCCACCGCATCTCGCTGCCGACCGCGATCGACTATGTGCTGGCGACGACGACGCGCTACAAACTGCCCGAAACCACCCGTGCCGCCCACCGATTGGCCTCTGGCTGATCCCACCAAGGTGTGACAGACGCGTCGCGGATCGACGTGGGCACTATGCGTGATGAGCGGAAGGCAACCTGCTGGCCTGCTCACCATGGAGTGGGACGGTGCACCAGGCAAACCGGTCGAATGTGAATCACGCCGCCAGCTGGGGCTTATACCGGTCGGATATGCTCGATGTAGTGGGGACGATCCTCCATCGCCAAGCGCACACCGGCGGCATACGCCTGGAAAGGCTCAGCCTGACCCTGAATCTTCAGACTGCAGTGAGCCCGCCCCTTGCTCTCCAGCGGCACCGGGATCATGTCCCGATAGGTGTAGACGTTCTCACCCACGTCACCGCCATCGCAGATACAGGGGGTGGCGGGCAGCTCACCCGACACTTCGGCATCGTCGAAGATCAACGCGCCGGCCTGCCACCAGCGGGTACGTTCGACCGAACCGCTCAGGGTCTTGATGACGTTGGCCCGGGAGAAGCGGATCACGAGCTTGCCGTCCTCCAGGCTGATCGATTCGATTTCGCTGCCGGGCAGATCGATGGTGGTGGAGTCCATGGGTGGCACCTGCTGTAAAACTAACCATGAGTGGGCGTGCATGATAACCCGCTGCCGACAGCAGGCAAGTCCTGCAACCCCTGGTTGAAGGGGGTTTCCAGCTCTCCAGAACACCGCTCAGTGAGCTGCGAACCGCGGCCTTCGCTTGCTCAATCGTCGATATCGAGATTGAGCTCCTTGATCTTACGCGTCAGGGTGTTGCGCCCCCAGCCCAGCAGTCGGGCCGCGTCCTGCCGGCGTCCCGCGGTGTGCTCCAGCGCCGTCTCGATCATGACGGTTTCGAAATCGGGTCCGGCTTCATTGAGCAGACCCTCACACCCCTCCTGCAGACGCTTTCGGGCCCAGGCGCGAAGCAGCTGACGCCAGTCATCGTAGAAGACCGACGGCGACTCGCTCTCACGCAGTTCCGTGGGCAGGTCGTCGATGTGGATCTCCTGCCCGGAGGCCATTACCGTCAGCCAGCGGGCGGTGTTCTCCAATTGACGAACATTACCCGGCCACTCCATCTGGCTGAGAAACTCCTCCGTCTCGGGCAGCAGCATCTTGGCCTCGACCGACAACTCCTTGGCCGCCGACTCCAGGAAGTGCTTCATTAGCAGCGGTATGTCCTCGCGCCGTTCGCGCAGGGCGGGCAGGTGGATGCGGATGACGTTGAGGCGGTGGAACAGGTCTTCGCGGAAGGCCCCGGACTTGACCAGATTCTCCAGGTTCTGATGGGTGGCGGCGATGATACGCACATCGACCTTGACCGGTTCATGACCGCCGACACGGTAGAACTCGCCATCGGCCAGGACCCGCAGCAGTCGCGTCTGCAGCTCGGCCGGCATGTCGCCGATCTCGTCCAGGAAGAGGGTGCCGCTGTCGGCCTGTTCGAAACGGCCCTCGCGACGGGTCTGCGCACCGGTGAAGGCACCGCGCTCATGGCCGAAGAGTTCGGACTCCATCAGATCGCGCGGAATGGCCGCCATGTTGAGGGCGATGAAGGGGGCCTCGGCACGGGTGCTGTGGCGATGCAGCGCCTGGGCCACCAACTCCTTGCCGGTGCCCGACTCGCCGTTGATCAGGACCGTGATGTTGGATCGGGCCAACCTGCCGATGGCGCGGAAAACCTCCTGCATGGCCGGCGCCTCGCCGATGATCTCCTTGGCCCCCTTGCGGCCATCCGGGTGCGGTTTCTCATCCGCCGCGGCCTGCTGCCGGCAGGCACGCCGAATCTGCTGTACCGCATCGTCCACGTCGAAAGGTTTGGGCAGATATTCGAAGGCACCTCCATGGTAGGCCGATACGGCACTGTCGAGATCCGAGTGAGCGGTCATGATGATGACCGGCAGACCCGGATAACGGGCATGCAGGATCTCCAACAGTTCCAGCCCGTCCATACCGGGCATGCGGATATCGGAGACCACCACGTCGGGCTGCTCCTTCTCCAGCGAACTCAGCACCCGGTCTGCGCTCTCGAAACTGGTCACGTCCATATCGGCCTTTTGCAGGGTCTTTTCCAACACCCAGCGAATCGAGCGATCGTCATCGATCACCCAGACTCGGCATGCTCTATCCATCAACTTGCTCCAAAGGAAGTAATACGCGAAATACGGTTTGTCCGGGCTTGCTCGTAAACTCGATCAGGCCCTGGTGTCGATTGATCAGGGTCTGTGAAATGGACAGCCCCAGGCCCATGCCGTTACTCCCGGTGACCATGGGAAAAAAGATGCGTTCCTGCAGCTCTTTCGGTATGCCTGGTCCGTTGTCCTCGATCTCCACCGAGATCACCAGGCGGTGCCGGATATTGCCGATGGTGAACTGACGCAGGATCCGGGTCGTAATGCCAAGTACGCCTTTGCTGCCCGCGGCCTTGACCGCATTACGCACGATATTCAGAAACGACTGGATCAATTGGTCGGTGTCGCCGATGATCTGCGGAATACTCGGATCATAATCTTTATTGATGGTCAGGGACGGACCGCTCTCCACCTTCACTAGGTTGCAGACCCTTTCCAGGATCTGATGGATGTTGACCGGTTTCATCTCCGGCACCCGGTTCGGTCCCAGCATGTTGTTGACCAGATTCTGCAGCCGATCCGCCTCCTCGATGATGATCTGGGTATATTCGGTCAGCGATTCGTCTTCCAGCTCGCGTTCCAGCAGTTGTGCGGCTCCGCGCAAGCCGCCCAGGGGATTCTTGATCTCGTGGGCCAGACCGCGAACCAGAGCCCGGGTCGCCTCATTGCGCGACAGAATCTGTTCCTCCCGGGTGATCCGCAATTGTCTGTCCACCTGCTGGATCTCCACCAGGAGCTCGTTCACTCGGTAGCCATGGCGCAGCGGAATCACCGTACAGTCCACGGTGATCTCGCGTCCATCCGGCAGCGTCAGCTGGTGCTCACGCTCGGTGAACGGCTGACCACTCTCCAGGGATTGGTTCAGATTGGTCATCAGCACATTTCCGGGACAACGGATCATATCCAACACCGGCATCCCAATGGCCTTGCGCGCGCTTACTGCAAACAACATCTCGGCCGAGGAGTTGATATAGAGGAGGCGGAATTCCCGATCAAACAGCAGGATCGCGGTGCTCAAGTTCTCCAGAACCTGCTTTTCGAGATTGCTTTTCTTGAGTTCTGGTTTCATGACGTCTTAATAAGCAAAAAGCGAACCAAAAGGCACACAAATCGAGCATGCTCTGCTTCGCTGAAGGGCAATAGGTAAAAATTAAGAGAAACAGTTCGTTATGGCTGAAATTGTGGCCATCACGAGGGAATGCCGGAGATGACTGATGCGCGCACGCACAGATGCCTTCAGCACACGCGCACCATTATAGTGCAGCTTAGTATCAGGGGGTATTGACGGAAGCTTGTCTCAAGTGGAAGTTGATGCGATTAGAGGTGATCATCACATTACCGTCCGCATCAACCACCCGGGTCTCGAGGCTATGGGTACCCCGGTTGAGATTGCTGAGAGAGAATTGGGTGCCTTTTACCTCACCCGCCATCTCATTGCCGTCGATCAGGACCTTGATCGAGTGGCCCTCCGCGAGGCCAGGTGACAGGGCCAGGCCGACGGCGAGCGTACCTTCGTTGCTACGCACGGTGGCATCGTTTGCGGGCTGCACGATCTCCAGGCTCTCATATGTGACCGCTCCGGCATCAGCTGCCTGCTCGGCGGATTCTGCCTCTCCTCCCTCTTTGCTTGGCCTGGAGGACGAGGATTTGCTGTCCTGGACACGGATGCGTTCAGCCCCTTCGCGATAAGTGTCCGAATAGAACACCACGCCTTCGGCGTTGGTCCATTTGTACACATCCCTGGCAAACAAGGGCAGGGAGACAAAAAAGATCAGCAGGAAGATGACGTTACGCATGCAGCCAAGCATAGACCATGGGGTGATGAAGAAACAAGCGATTCAGTT
>JARROA010000044.1:23999-35933 GCA_037384425.1 Candidatus Thiodiazotropha sp.
GCCCCCCGACTGGAGGGCGCTTCTGTGTCGTCAGCTCCGGGTCGAGCTGATCAGAGGCTGTAGTACATATCGAACTCAACCGGATGGGTGGTCATACGCATGGTGGTGACCTCTTCCATCTTCAGCTCGATATAACCGTCGATCAGATCTTCGGTGAAGACGCCGCCGGCGGTGAGGAAGCCACGGTCCGCATCCAGTGCCTCCAGCGCCATGTCGAGGCTGTGGCAGACGGTGGGGATGTTGGCAGCCTCTTCGGCCGGCAGGTCGTAGAGATCCTTGTCCATGGCGTCGCCCGGGTGGATCTTGTTCTGGATGCCGTCCAGGCCGGCCATCATCATGGCGGAGAAAGCCAGGTAGGGGTTGGCGGTCGGATCGGGGAAGCGAACCTCGATACGACGACCCTTCGGGTTGGAATCCCACGGGATACGGATGGAGGCGGAACGGTTGCGCGCGGAGTAGGCCAGCATGACGGGAGCCTCGAAGCCGGGCACCAGACGCTTGTAGGAGTTGGTCGACGCATTGGTGAAGGCGTTCAGGGCACGGGCATGCTTGATGATGCCGCCGATGTAGTAGAGTGCGGCCTCGGACAGGCCACCGTACTGGTCACCGGCGAAGATGTTCTCACCACCCTTGGCCAGGGACTGATGCACGTGCATGCCGGAACCGTTGTCGCCCACCAGCGGCTTGGGCATGAAGGTGGCGGTCTTGCCGTAGGCATGGGCCACGTTCCAGGTGCAGTACTTCTGGATCTGCACCCAGTCGGCGCGGGTCACCAGGGTATTGAATCGGGTACCGATCTCACACTGACCGGCGGTGGCCACCTCATGGTGATGCACCTCGGTAACCACACCCATCTCTTCCATGGCCAGACACATGGCGCCGCGCAGATCGTGCAGGGAATCGACCGGCGGGACCGGGAAGTAGCCGCCCTTGACGCCGGGACGGTGACCGATGTTGCCGTCCTCGTAGACGCGCTCGGAGTTCCACTCGGCCTCTTCGGAGTCGACCTTGACCATGGAGCCGCTCATATCAACGCTCCAACGCACGTCGTCCAGCACGAAGAACTCCGGTTCGGGACCGAAGAAGGCGGCGTCGGCAATGCCGGTGGAGGCGAGATAGGCCTCGGCGCGCTTGGCCAGGGAGCGGGGATCACGCTCGTAGCCCTGCATGGTGGTGGGCTCGAGGATGTCGCAGCGGACGATCATGGTGTTCTCGTCGGCAAAGGGATCCATGACCGAGGTTTCGTCCTCAGGCATCAGGACCATGTCGGACTCGTTGATACCTTTCCAGCCGGCGATGGATGAACCGTCGAACATTTTGCCGTCGGTGAAAAAGTCTTCGTCGACCTGACTGGTGGGCAGGGTGACGTGCTGCTCCTTGCCACGGGTGTCGGTGAAACGCAGATCGACAAATTTCACATCATTGTCTTTGATCATCTTCAGGGCTTTCAAGGCCATCGTCTTCTCCAGTTTTTTGGGTTATTCAATGCTGATTCAAAGTCAGCCACTCATTAGCTTTGGCGGCCGGAAAACTATACCAGACGCTTTGGAAAACGCATGATTGCATGTTTCATGCCACGAAAAAGGCATTCTCACTCTACTTAGATCCGTTCGTCTACAGAGTCCGTAGAGAAAATTAATTCGTCCTGAAAAATAACAAGTTAGCCTCTAATTACCCGGCCGTATCGGGTCTGTTCAAGGTCCGCACAGGCAACCAAAACAACAGCATTCTGCCAGCACGCCGCTACGGGCTAAACAGATATGCACCAATTTGGATCTCAACACCATGCATGGCGCACTAAAATGGTGCTAACCGAACCAGATTCGTACACAGCGAAAGGTCTTCGAGTCTTCCAGTGCCTTTTGGAAGGCGTGCTGCAGTTCGTCGGCATCCGGCTTTGACTGATAACAGACCAGGGGCAGATAGAGATCGATATCGATCCGCCCGGAGAGGTAGTGGAGTACCAGACGACGTCGATCCTGATAACAAACGAGATGGGACCAGAGCTCGTCGAGCATGGCCTCGGCCTTCTGCCGCAGTGGCAGGCCTGCGCAAGAGGGGCCTTCCTCATCGTCTTCTGGATCGATATGGACCGTGACGTCCTCCAGCACTTCGACCTGATCGATCAGTCCGTACTGCACCACCTCAGCGATACGATGCCCTTCGGAGACACTCAGCCAGGGATCGACCTGCACATGCACGTCCGCCAGCGCATGACCACCCAGACGCCGGGTGCGCAGCATATGAACGCTGTTGACACCCGAAACGCTGGAGATCACCTCGCGAATCTTGTCGAGGTGCTCTTCCTCAAGACCAGCATCGGCCAACTCCTGCATCGCTCCCCAACCGAGGTTCCATCCGATCTGCACCACCATTACACCGACCAGCACGGCAGCGATGGCGTCCAGGTAGGGCAGGCCGACCAGGGTGCCGCCAATGCCGACCAGCACAACGATCGACGAGACGGAATCACTGCGATGGTGCCAGGCGTTCGCGCGCAAGAGATTGGAATTGACCTTGTTCGCCAGATGGCGGGTATAGAAAAAGAGTCCCTCGTTGGCCAGGATCGAAAAGGCCGCGATATAGAGCGTGAAGAGTGCCGGATGCTTCAGCTGCTCCGGTTCGAACAGTCGTTCGCCCGCGTCCCACATGATGCCGAATCCGACCGCGATGAGAACACCGCCCAACACCAGCGTACCGACGGTTTCAAAACGGCCGTGGCCATAGGGGTGATCCGCGTCGGGCTCCTCCTTGGCATGACGGGCGGCGAAAAAGACCAGGGCGTCGGTCAGCAGATCAGACAGGGAATGGATACCGTCGGCCACCAGCGACTGTGACTGCCCCAACCAACCGAAGAGCATCTTCGACAGCGCCAGCACGGAATTGACCGCCGCGCCGACGATGGCCGACTGGCGACTGATACGATAACGTTGATCCCTGGCTTCAGCCTGCGGGCTCATGAACCACTCCTGGGGCCAACCTCAACAACAACCACATATTCTTCACCATCACTGCGCGTTTCAACCACCCGGTGTCCATTGATTCTCGACCAGGCAGGGATATCGGTCAGGGCACCCGGATCGGTACACACCGCTTCCACCTCTGTCCCCTCGGGCAGTTCTTCCACGGCCGTCTGCACGCGAATCACCGGCATCGGGCAGAGCAGCCTGCGGCAATCGACAACCTGCCGTTTCACAAAACCCACTCGGCGGGTATTTCGTGGGGCTGCAGGGGTTTCACATGCAACTCGCGCGGCGCCTCTCCCGGTGCCGTGTATTCGACCACCACCTCGTCGGCACCTCGGCCCTGGCTGTAACGGGCCACCAGCCTAGCCGCCTGTTGCAACTCTTGCTCGTCGATCCGGCCGTCGATCAGGGCCAGGGGACCCGGATGACTGAGCGTGCTCATATGCGGATACTGGTGACGATAACCACGCAGGAAATTCCCCTCACCCTCCTCACGCGAGATGATCAGTTTGTAATGGGGTGCGGGGCGCAGGTGACGGCCCACCTTCAACAGCATGATATCGTCCATCTCATACTGCTTGTCACCACGTGCCCGCCACAGGTCGGCGAGTTTGACCGCGTACTGCGGATCGGTGAGAAAGCAGCAACCGCCCGCCGGCTGGGCGTAGTCCTCGAAACCGAATTTTTCCGCCAGCGCCATCTGTGGCTTGCGACTGCGTCCAGAGAAGTCGTAAAGCTTCCCGCGATCGACCCAGCCCTCTCGCTCCGGCAGCGTCTCGGGCAGGTTCTTGGCACAGAGCGGGCGCAACAGCAGATCTTCCGCGCCCGACTCATCGGCCACGACGGGCAGGGTCTCCTTGCGCTGGGACATGGGGCGCTGGCCCATCACCTCACCGGTGATGATGAAGTCGAAGCCTTTGGCGCGGATCCACTCCACCGCCTTGCCGACCATGAAAATCTTACAATCGAGACAGGGATTGAGATTGGCCCCGTAGCCGTGCTTGGGGTTCATCACCACCTGTTTGTAGTCTTCGACGATATCGATGATGTGCAGCTTGATCCCAAGCTGCTCCGCCACCCAGAGAGCGTTGTTGCGCTTCTGTTTCTGGCGATCTTTTTTGCGGATGGCGTGAGTGTGGCCCTCGACACAGAAACCGGTATAAAAGTTGATGCCCTCGACGTGGATGCCTTGTTCCTGCATCACCCGAGCCGCCAACAGGGAGTCCAATCCCCCGGAGATCAGTGCCGCTGCTTTGCGTTGTCTGCTCATACAAAAATGTGACCGCCGAGATGGCTGGTCTGGATTGCGCGAATCTGCCCTGGATGGATCGAGCTGTCGATTATACGCCAAGCCAACGCCGCAGACACCCGACATCGAAGATGTGATTGCCAGGCTCTTACACAGGTGTACGCGTGGATTAAAGCGCATGACCGCTCCGGGTCGACGTCCGGATGCCAAAGCCATGTCCGCTACAGAAACCGACCCGGGAGACACGATTTTCCGGCTGCCAGCTCGTACCAGGTTAGCCAACCCCTGTGCGCACCGTTATACTGTCGCGATTTTCTTGACCATTTGCGGGATCTCGCTGTGAATCGAGCCTCATCGGAGCCAGCCAACGAAATGCTGACCTTTCAACAACTCATCTTCAAGCTGCAGGACTACTGGGCCCGTCAGGGCTGTATCATCCTGCAGCCCTACGACATGGAGGTGGGTGCCGGGACTTTCCACACCGCCACCTTTCTGCGCTCCATAGGCCCTGAGCCATGGAATGCCGCTTATGTGCAGCCTTCGCGCCGACCCACCGACGGCCGCTACGGCGAGAATCCCAATCGCCTGCAGCACTACTATCAGTATCAGGTGGTACTCAAACCGTCACCGAAAGATTTTCAACAACTCTACCTGGGTTCGTTGCAGGAACTCGGTCTCGATCTCAAACTGCACGACATCCGCTTCGTCGAGGATAACTGGGAATCCCCCACCCTGGGTGCCTGGGGTCTCGGCTGGGAGGTCTGGCTCAACGGTATGGAGGTCACCCAGTTCACCTATTTCCAGCAGGTCGGCGGCCTCGACTGCCGGCCGGTCACTGGCGAGATCACTTACGGTCTGGAGCGTATCGCCATGTACCTACAGGGCGTCGAGAGCGTTTTCGATCTGGTCTGGACCCAGGGTCCGCAGGGACCGGTCACCTACGGCGACGTCTTTCATCAGAATGAGGTTGAACAGTCAACCTACAATTTCGAACACGCCGATGTGCCTTTCCTGTTCAGTCTCTTCGATCAGTGTGAAAAGGACTCCAAGCGGCTGGTCGAAGCGGGTCTGCCGCTGCCTGCCTATGAGCAGGTGTTGAAAGCCTCCCACACCTTCAACCTGTTGGACGCCCGTCACGCCATCTCGGTTACTGAGCGACAAGGCTACATCCTGCGGGTACGGGCCTTGGCACGCGCTGTGGCCCAGGCCTACTACGATGCCCGCGAGAAGCTGGGATTCCCCATGCTCAAGCAAGCGCCGGAGGTGGCCAATGGCTGAGCGCGCCAGCCTGTTGTTCGAGCTCGGCACTGAAGAGCTTCCGCCCAAGGCCCTGAAACGGCTGTCCGAAGCCCTCACCGAGCATTTCCTCAACGGCCTGGAGCTGGCCGGCCTGGAACACGGCACGGTAGAGAGCTTCGCCACACCGCGCCGTCTCGCCCTGCGCATCCAGGACTGCATGACGAAACAGCCCGATCGCCAGATCGAGCGCCGCGGCCCCGCTCTGCAGGCCGCCTTCGACAAGGAGGGCAATCCCACCAAGGCTGCCGAGGGTTTCGCCCGCTCCTGTGGCACCACGGTCGACCAGCTCTCCAAGCAGGAGACCGACAAAGGCACCTGGCTGGCCTATCTGATGGAAGAGCCGGGCCAGACCGCCGCCCAACTGTTGCCCGGCATTGCCGAACAGGCACTCAACAAACTGCCCATCCCCAAGCGCATGCGCTGGGGCGACTCCGAGGCCCAGTTTGTACGTCCTGTCCACTGGCTGCTTTTCCTGCATGGTGAGCAGGTAGTCGAGTGTACTCTGCTCGACGCCAAGGCCGACCGGCAGACCTACGGCCATCGTTTTCACCATCCATCAGCCATTACCCTGTTCAATCCCGATGACTACGCATCGGTGCTGGAAGACATGGGGCATGTGATCGCCAGCTTCGAGGCACGCAAGCAGAAGATCCGCCAGGCGGTCGAGCAGAGCGCCGCCTCAGTCGGTGGCCATCCGGACCTGGACGAGGAGCTGCTCGATGAGGTCACCGCCCTCAACGAGTGGCCGGTACCGATCAGCGCCAGCTTCGAATCGCGTTTCCTCGAGGTTCCGCAGGAAGCGCTGGTCGCCACCATGAAGGGCAACCAGAAGTACTTCCCTCTGTTTGATGCCGAGGGGCGGTTGATGAACCACTTCATCACCATCGCCAATATCGACAGCCCACAGCCCGAACTGATTCAGGAGGGCAACCAGCGGGTCATCCGACCACGCCTTGCCGACGCCATGTTCTTCTGGGAGCAGGACGGCAAGCGTCGGCTGGAGGACCACCTGGATTCATTGAAGAGCGTGGTGTTCCAGAACAAGCTGGGCTCCATGTACGACAAATCGGAACGGGTCGCCAAGCTGGCAGAGCTGATCGCCATCGAGATCGGCGGCGATCCTGACCTGGCCCATCGGGCGGGCCTGCTCAGCCGCTGCGATCTGATGACCAATATGGTCTTCGAATTCCCCGAAATGCAGGGGATTATGGGCCGTTATCAGGCGCAACGCGATGGCGAGGAGCCGGAACTGGCGCAGGCGATGGACGAGTTCTACATGCCCCGTTTCTCCGGCGACCGCCTGCCACAGAGCCGCACCGGCATCGCCATCTCGCTGGCTGAAAAGCTCGATACCCTGGTAGGAATCTTCGGCATCGGCCAGCGCCCGACTGGTGACAAGGACCCCTTTGCACTGCGACGAGCCACGCTGGGCGCACTGCGCATCATACGTGAGCACTCACTAACTCTCTACCTGCGTGGTCTACTCGAGGCCGTCACTGAAACCATGGCTGATCGTTTGACCGAAACCGAAGTGGCTGATGCGGTCTACGCCTTCATGCTGGAGCGGCTCAAGGGCATCTATCTCGAAGAGGGATTCAGTGTCGACCTGTTCCAGGCCGTTGCCGCGGTGGCGCCCGAAACCATCGCTGATTTCGACCAGCGCATCCGTGCCATGAGCGAATTCCGCATGCTGCCTGAGGCCACCAGTCTCGCCGCTGCCAACAAGCGTATCCGCAACATTCTGAAGAAGAATGCCGAGCCCTTGCCGATGCGGGCCGATGCCTCACTGTTTCAGGATCAGGCGGAACGGGATCTGTTGGCGAAACTGGATGAGCTGACGCCACAGGCACAACCCCTGTTCGATCGCGGGGACTATGCAGAAGGACTGCGCATTCTCGCCAGCCTGAAAAAGCCAGTGGATGATTTCTTCGACCAGGTGATGGTTATGACCGACGATGAAAGCCTGCGCATCAACCGTTTAGCGCTGCTGTCACAGCTTGAGAACCAGTTTCTCAGCGTAGCCGACATCTCGCTGCTGCAGGAGACCCCGGCATGACGGACAGCTATACCGATATGTTGGCTGCGGTCCAGGCTTTCCACGATAAACACCGATTCCGTGAAACGGGCGGCGAAGAGATGACCTACCGAATCGCCCTGATGGCCGAAGAGCTGGGTGAGATCTCCTCCTGTGTCACCAAGGGCAAGCCCAAGGCCGAACTGGCTGAAGAGGTGGCCGATCTTCTGATCCTGGTCATCGGTACCGCCATTGCACAGGATTTCGATCTCAATAAGGCCTTCTGGGAGAAGATGGAGAAGCTCGATGCCCGCTCCTCGAGAATGATCAACGGGCGCATACGAGTTTCCGAATTTCGCGGCCTAGACGGTGAGTAAGCGCACACTATAATGAAACTCGTCATACTCGACAGGGATGGCGTCATCAATCAGGATTCCGACAACTACATCAAGTCGCCTGAGGAGTGGATACCCATCGAAGGCAGCCTCAATGCTATCGCGCGTCTCAGCCGGGCAGGTTTTCGCATCTTCGTTGCCACCAATCAATCAGGCATCGCTCGTGGCCTCTTTAGCATAGAGACACTGCATGCCATCCATCAGAAGATGCTCAACGAGATTCAGCACCGAGGCGGCACTATCGACGCCATCTTGTTCTGTCCCCATGGTCCCGATGACGGATGCGACTGTCGCAAGCCCAAACCTGGGCTCTATCTGGAGATTGCCCGACGCGTCGGGCAATCACTGAAGGAGGTTCCGGTGATCGGCGACTCTTTCAGGGATCTGCAGGCCGCCGAGGCGGTCGAAGCACGACCCATCCTCGTGCGCACAGGAAAAGGTGAACGCACAATCCGCCAGCATGCGGACGAAATCGCACACATGACGGTTTACGATGACCTGGCAAGCGCGGTCGATATGCTGCTCATCGAGAACGGAGTAACGGCATGATCCTGATAAGATCGTCGCTCTATTTTGTCTACCTTGTCATCACGACCATACTGGTCGCGGGCATAGGCAGTCTCATCGGCTGGGCCGTACCTGAAAGCAAACTACCGCTCATCGACAGTTTCTGGAGTCGCATCAATCTTTGGGGCCTATCCGCCATCTGCGGCCTCAACTTTCGGCTCCAAGGCGCGGAGAATATTCCCAAACAGAGCTGCATCGTCCTGGCCAAGCACCAGTCCGCCTGGGAGACCATCGCGCTGGTGAGTCTGATTCCCGGTCGCAAGGCCTGGGTCCTCAAACGCGAGCTGCTCTATATCCCTATCTTCGGCTGGATCATGTGGTATTACAAACCGATTGCCATCAATCGGAAATCCGGTCGTAAGTCCATCGATCAGATCATCGAACAGGGTACGGAACGCCTCAACAGCGGCTGTAAGATCATCGTCTTCCCAGAAGGTACCCGTGTGGCACCAGGTACCCGCAAGCGTTACGGTGTTGGTGGCGCCATGCTGGCGGAAAAGACCGGTGCGCCAGTACTGCCGGTGGCGCATAACGCCGGTATCTTCTGGAGGCGGCGAGGTCTGCGTAAATACCCGGGAACCATCGATGTGGTAATCGGGCCTTTGATTGAAACCAAGGGACTCAGCGCCAGTGATATCAACGCTCGAGCCGAAGCTTGGATCGAATCGACTGTGGATGCCTTGCCAACCACAAAGACTGAGTAGTTGTTGAACTCCTAGAATGTGAGCACTTACTAACTAAAATAATACAATAAATCAGTAAGTTAATAGCGTTCCCGCGAGTTTTAACCCTCTACGCAAGGCATCTACTTATCAGACATCGAGGTTCTCGACCGTCAAGGCATGAGTCTCGATAAATTCCCGACGCGGTTCGACCTGATCACCCATGAGAGTGGCGAATATCTGATCCGCGGCCACTGCGTCCTCGATACTCACCTGCAGAAGCCGGCGACTGTCCGCGTTCATGGTGGTCTCCCACAGTTGTTCCGGATTCATCTCGCCAAGACCTTTATAACGCTGTACATGCTGACCTTTCTTCGCATCTTCCATCAGCCAGTCCAAGGCCTGACGGAAACTGCTCACCGGCTGCTCCTTGTCGTTACGTTTCACATAGGCATCTTCCGCCAAAAGATCGTTCAATTGACTGCCCAGTTCACTGATCTTGCGGTACTCGACGCTGTTGAAGAAATCGAAAGGAATCAGCCTCTCATTACCGATACCATGGATCTTTCGGGTCAGAAGGATACCCGCCTCGACGGTATCGCTCTCTCCAACGATCTCGAGGGAGCAGGACTCGGAAATGCCCAGATCGGTATTGAGTCTACCCTCCAGTTCTCCGATCCACTGTTGCAGTGACTCCCTGTCCTCGAGCAACGACTCATCGAACTTGGGCATGTAGATCAATTTCTCCAGCATGGGTCCGTCGTATCGCAGGGAAAGGCGTCCTATACTCGCCATTACCGCCAGGAAGCTGCGAGATAGCGTCTCCAGACTCTCACCGGCCAGCGGTGGTGCATCGGCACTGACAAAGAGCGCGGCATTGTCGAGTGCGCTCTGCAGGAAATAGTTGTTCAGATCGTGATCATCCTTCAGATACTGTTCCTGTTTTCCTTTTTTTACCTTGTAGAGTGGCGGCTGGGCGATATAGATATAACCCCGATCGATCAGCTCGGGCATCTGACGATAGAAGAAGGTCAACAACAGGGTACGAATATGCGCGCCGTCCACATCCGCATCGGTCATGATGATAATACGGTGGTACCTCAGCTTGTCCAGATTAAATTCCTCCCGACCGATACCGCACCCGAGGGCCGTGATCAGGGTCCCCACCTCCGCTGACGAGAGCATCTTATCGAAACGCGCTTTCTCGACGTTAAGGATCTTGCCCTTCAGCGGCAGAATCGCCTGATAACGCCGGTCCCTCCCCTGCTTCGCCGAACCGCCGGCGGAGTCACCCTCCACCAGATAGAGCTCAGACAGGGCTGGATCCTTCTCCTGACAATCGGCGAGTTTACCGGGCAGTCCGGCGATATCGAGCGCACCCTTGCGCCGGGTCATCTCCCTGGCCTTTCTCGCAGCTTCCCGTGCCCTCGCCGCTTCGATCATTTTTCCGGCGATATTTTTCGCATCCGCCGGATTCTCCAACAGGAAACTATTAAGGTACTCCGACAGCAGGTTCTCCACCACACCCTTCACCTCTGAGGAGACAAGCTTGTCCTTGGTCTGAGACGAGAACTTCGGATCGGGTACCTTGACGGAGAGCACTGCGGTGAGTCCCTCCCGGGCATCGTCGCCCGAGGTATTCACTTTCTGCTTTTTGGATAGGCCGGACTGCTCGATGTACTGGTTCAAGGTACGTGTCAAGGCAGCACGAAATCCTGCCAGGTGCGTACCACCATCCCGTTGCGGAATATTGTTGGTGTAACAGAAGATCGTCTCTTGATACGACTCATTCCACTGCATGGCGATATCAACCGTTATGCCATTCAGCTCACCGGAGAAACTAAAGACCTGCTCGTGCAAGGGCGACTTGTTTCGGTTGAGATGTTCGACAAAGGCCAGTATGCCACCCACATACTCGAACACATCTTCTCGTCCCGTGGCCTCCTCCTTCAGTATGATCTTGATACCGGAATTCAGGAAAGAGAGTTCCCTTAGCCGTTTAGCCAGAATATCGTAGTGAAATTCGATATTCGTAAAGGTCCCATCACTCGGCTTAAAGGTGACACTGGTACCGCTCTTCTCGGACTCACCCACTGCCACGAGGTCCCCCTGAGGAACGCCGTGTTTGTAGTGCTGCTCCCAGACTTTACCCTGACGCCGGATCTTCAGTTTCAGCTCCTCAGACAAGGCATTCACCACAGAGACACCGACCCCGTGCAGCCCACCAGATACCTTGTAGGAGTTATCGTCGAACTTTCCGCCCGCATGCAGTACGGTCATGATCACTTCAGCCGCCGACCTGCCCTCTTCAGGGTGTAGATCTACAGGAATACCACGACCATTGTCACTAACCGTGACGCTTTGATCGGAGTGGATGGTTACTCTGATCTCATTGCAATAACCTGCCAGGGCCTCATCGATCGAGTTGTCCACCACCTCGAAAACCATATGGTGCAACCCGGTCCCGTCATCGGTATCACCGATATACATACCTGGACGCTTGCGGACAGCATCCAGTCCCTTGAGAACCTTAATATTCGAGGAATCGTAGCTCATAGATTTTCCGTCTTTGGATTGACCTGACTTGGAACGACAGACCATTATAGCGCGTCAGGCCCTCTACAGACGAACAGATTTCATTGAAAATCGGTTACCTCGATCTCTCGGTAACCTCACCATGTTCCACGTGGAACATCGAAATATCATCAGACCAGTTTTGATGTATTAGATTATGCACATCGAGACTGGTGATAAAGATCTGATTACCCGACTCGTTCAGCAT
>JARROA010000045.1:0-44963 GCA_037384425.1 Candidatus Thiodiazotropha sp.
CTGCGGCCCTGGGATTGTCTATTGGGCGAAGGGTTTGTGTTGGCCCTTGTATCGGGGTGGTCGTGGAAACCACCCGGTATCCAACGGCGGGGAGGGAATCCATCCCTGTGGAAGTCGTCAATGAGCACAGTTCCTTTTGTGCGTTTGAAGCGCAGGAGTCTAGAAAGGCATGCGCCGGGGTGTCAAGAATAACTGGGGACGACAATAGGGTACAGGCGACTTCCGAATGTGCCGATCTAGCTCTCGGGCCGTTCCGCCTTCTGCAGCCGATAGGCGAGCTGAGCCCGGGTCAATCCGAGCAACCTGGCCGCCTTGGCGAGATTGCCGTTGGCATGTTCGACCGCCTCCTCGATCACCCGGCGCTCCAGTGACTCCAGGGTGAAAGCGGGACGCTCTTCGTCATCGCCGATCAGCAGGTCGAGGTAGCCGCTCCGCTCCGTCGGCTTCTCGCCGTTCATGGCCTGGCTGGTCAACTCGCCGTCGTTGCCCAGGGCGTAGATCTCATCGAGGGAAACCTCCTCGTTGCGGAAGATGTGGATGAGATCGACCAGGCCGTGATCCTCCACCGCGATCACGCCCCGCTCCACCAGGTTCTGCAGTTCCCGGATGTTGCCCGGATAGGGGTAGCTGAGCAGCACCCGCACCGCCCGCGGCGTGAAGCCCCTGACGCTGCGTTCATGACGCTGGCTGTACTGGTAGAGGAAGTAGCTCAGCAACAGCGGGATGTCGTCACGACGTTCGCGCAGCGGCGGCAGATGGATAGGGTAGACGTTGAGGCGGAAGTAGAGATCCTCGCGGAAACGCCCCGCCGCAACCTCCTCACGTAAATTGAGGTTGGTGGCGGCCACCACCCGCACGTCGACCTTGATCGGCTTGGTGCCGCCCACCCGTTCGATGACGCCCTCCTGCAAAGCCCGCAGCAGCTTGCCCTGGGAGACCAGGCTGAGGGTGGCGATTTCGTCCAGGAACAGGGTGCCGCCGTTGGCCCGCTCGAAACGTCCGGGTCGCGATGCGATGGCGCCGGTGAAGGCCCCCCGTTCGACGCCGAACAGCTCCGACTCCACCAGGGTCTCCGGGATCGCGGCGCAGTTGATGGAGATGAAGGGCTGCTCCTTGCGCGGACTGATGTCGTGTAGCATGTTGGCGAACAGCTCCTTGCCCACGCCCGATTCGCCGGTGAACAGCACCGTGGCCCGGGTCGGCGCCACCCGCCGCAGCATGTGACAGGCGGCATTGAAGGAGGCCGAGACACCGACCATATGGTTGGTCTCCGCATCGGGAAACGGGGTGTCCGGCAGCATCAGCCCTTCGCTCTCTCCGGCTTCGGAGCGACCGGCGTAGGCGCTGGTGCTGATGAAGCCCTCGGCGTTGATATAGCGCAGGTCCTGCTCCACATCGGGCCACTCCTCGGCGGGCTTGCCGATGATGCGACAGTGATTGCTGCCCATTGCCCGGCACTCGGTCTCGCGGAAGATGATGAGTTTGCCGATCAGGGTGGTGACATAGCCGATGGCGTAACCGGTGAGATTCCAGCAGGCCGGCTCCCCGCCAACCCCGAAGGCCGCCACATGCTCCTCCACCTCATAGGAGTTGTGCCACAGAAACTCGCCCCGGTACTCCCCCTTCTCGATATCGAAGTTCAGCTGCAGCGGCTCTACCGCGACCATGCCCTCCAAGGCATGCAGGCGGGTGCCGGCCAGCAGCATGGCGCTGAGATCCGCCTCCGCCCACTGCTCGCGCACCAACTCGGCATCGCGCACGCCGGAGGCATAACCGGAGCGGGTGAGCAGACTGCGCGCCTGTTCCATGCCCAGCATGGAGACCAGCTCCTTGCGCATGATGCCGAGGGTCGAGCTGCGCATCAGCAGCATGCGCTGGTCGTTGAGCCAGATACGCCCGTCTCCCGGCGAGAAGAAGAGGTGCTCGGCGAGATCCCTCAGAGTGGGTGGGGCGTCGTCGAGCTGCCTGGCTTCGTCGGCGGAGAGCATGCGGCCGGTCATGCGGGAGGCTTCGGCCAGGGAGATGCGTTTGGACATAGGTAGCGGGTACTGAAAAAGTTACGAAATGATCAAATCATAGCAGAGCTCGGTCTGATCAATTCATGAAACAATAACTTTTCATTCCTTGATTTCTAATGCTGCAGAGCACAACAAAAGCACCCTTCTCCAGAATTACAATATCAAGTAAGGTGACAATCAGCGCACTGTGCAGCGCACCACTCAAAACCCGATACCGAGCTGGCACGACACCTGCCGTTTCTCAAACCCAGCTCGATAATTTAACCACCAAAACCAATAACTTAATCTGATGGGGAGTCAGAAATGCAGCGAAACATCCGGACAAATACAATGATGGCCTTCTCTACGAATGATTATCCCGGCTGGATAAGAAAATCCTGGCTCACATTGATCCTGCTGAGTATCTCGCTTACTACAAGTCATGTATGGGCAGCAGACGACGGAAACCGTTGGTTTCAGATAAAGACCTCACTGTTTGGGGATAAGCTCATTCAGAGTGGCGAGGCAGTACTGGGATTAGTCACGCCGACCAGGGCAATGGATGCTGCAATCGTCCCCATTTCCATTGATTCAAAGCTGGATCAGACGCCGGATCGCTATATCAAGAACCTCTATCTGGTGATCGATAATAATCCATCACCGCTGGCGGCTGTCTTTCACTTTCCCGGGAAGCACAGTTGGGAGACCCTGTCGACCAGGGTGCGCGTCAATGCCTATACCGATCTGCGCGCCATCGCCGAACTCAGTGACGGAGAGATCTACATGGTCAGCAACTTTGTCAAGGTTTCAGGCGGCTGCTCAGCGCCTCCCGTCAAGGATCAAGTCGCTGCCGCAGCCACATTGGGCAATATCAATTTTAACCTGCCTGAGAATTACCAGCAGGGCGATCTCGTCGCCACAAAATTGAAGATCATGCATCCGAACAATTCCGGCCTGCAGTACAACATTGCGACCGGCTACTACATATCGGCGGATTTCATTCGGACCATTGAGGTCACCTACAATGGCGAAGAAGTATTCACCGCAGACACCGATATCTCCATCAGTGAAGACCCGGATATAAAATTCGGTTTTACGCCGCAGGAGAAAGGTGTTTTAGAGGTGCATGTAAAGGATTCCAAAGGCAGATCATTCTCCCACAGCATGAACCTTCCTGCGCACAAAGGTTAGAAATGGATAACCCGGAAGATAACAACCCGTGGACCCGCATTAATCCTGCGCACTCACCACACCAGGAAAGCCGTGAGCATTAATCGATGTCCCAGAATACACCAGGCACGCGCCTCATGAGCGATGCTCCGACTCATTTGACAAAGCGAAGAATCTGTTTGGGTAAGGTTGTTTATTCTTGTCACACGCTGAATAGCGCGTCTGACAGTGGCGTAGCAAAGTTTAACTAGCAGTCCCAGCGCAATGCAGCCGGGTACCGGCCAGTAGCATGCGCTGTTCGTTGAGCCCGGTGCGTCGTCGCCCGGCGAGAAGAAGAGGTGCTCGGCGAGGTGCTTCAGGCTGGGGGGCTGTCGTCGAACTGTCTGGCCTCGTCAGCCGGGAGCACGCGGCTGGTCATGCGGGAGCCTGCGGCCAGGGAGATGCGTTTGGACATGGGTAGCGAATTTGCAAGAAAGTTACGAAATGATCAAATCATGGCAGAACACGGCTTGATGAATTGATGAAATCCAAACTTTATTTCCTTGTTTATTGATTGCTGCAGAGCACAACAAATACGCCACTCCCCAGGGCTAAGTTATCAAGCAAACTGATATTTACCTCAGTGTGCAGCGCAACATTCCAGGCGCCGCCTCCAGCTGGCATGACACCTGCTATTTCAATGCCCACCATCAAAATCAACCTGTAAAAAATAGCAAACACTTAACTCTAAGGAGGCGTCCGAATGTCAGCGAACGACAAGGCACAACTACTCGATCCCAGCCAGTGGAAGGGACAGATCTTTACCGGCAGCTGGACTGCGGCTGAGGGCGGTGCCTACCAGGTCATCGAACCGGCCACCGGCGAGGTGCTCGCCGAGGCGGGCATGGCCAATGCAGCCGATATCGCACAGGCCGCGGCCAAGGCCGCCTCGGTCCGGCAGGCCTGGACCGACATGCAACCCCGGGAGCGGGCCATGATCTTCCGCCGCGCCGCCGAGGTCCTGCAGTCGCATCTGGATGAGCTGGCGCCCTGGGTGGTGCGCGAGACCGGCGCCATCCTGCCCAAGGGGCAGCTCGAGGTGCGGGAAGCGGTGGAGCTGCTCAACATCGCCTCGGGCATGTGCCTGGAGAGCCAGGGTGTGGTGCTCCCCTCCGCCCCGGGCCGTCTCAGCTATGCCAAGCGCATCCCGCTGGGCGTGGTCGGCGTGATCTCCCCTTTCAACTTTCCCCTGATTCTCTCCATGCGCGCGGTGGCGCCCGCCCTGGCCGCCGGCAACGCGGTGATCCTCAAGCCCGATCCGCAGACCCCGGTCAGCGGCGGCTACATCATCGCCGAGGCGCTTCGAGCGGCCGGCCTGCCCGAAGGCGTGTTGCAGGTACTGCCTGGCGCCGGTGAAGCCGGCGGCGCACTCTGCAGCGCACCGGAAGTCGGCATGATCGCCTTCACCGGCTCCACCGCCACTGGCCGGCTGGTGGCCGAGACTGCGGGCAAGCATCTGAAGAAGGTGGCCCTGGAGCTGGGCGGCAAGAGCCCGCTGATCGTGCTCGACGACGCCGATCCGGAGACCGCCGCCAGCAACGCCGCCTGGGGCGCCTTCCTGCATCAGGGTCAGATCTGCATGGCATCCGGACGTATCTTCGTGCACGAAAAGATCGCCGATCAGTTCATCAAATGCCTGGTGGAGCATGCCGGCCGTCTGCCGGTGGGTAATCCGGCCACCGAGGAGGTCGCCATCGGGCCACTGATCAACGAACGCCAGCGCGACCGGGTGCACGCCATCGTCACGGAAAGCGTCGCAGCCGGCGCCAAACTGGAGATCGGCGGCGAATACGACCGTCTCTTCTACAAGCCCACCGTGCTCTCCAACCTCAAGCCCGGCATGCGCGCCTTCGACGAAGAGGTATTCGGACCGGTGGCCAACGTCATCACCTTCAGCAGCGACGAGGAGGTGATCGCCCTGGCCAACGACACCGAGTACGGTCTCTCCTCCGGCATCATCGCCAACGACATCGCCCGCGCCCAGCGCATCGGTGATCAGTTGCACTCCGGCATGCTGCACATCAACGACCAGACGGTGAACGACGAGTGCGTCAACCCCTTCGGCGGTTGCGGCTGTTCCGGCAACGGCGGCAACATCGGCGGTCCCGCCAACTGGGAGAACTTCTCCCAGCTGCGTTGGGTCACGGTGCAGGGCGCTGCGCATCCCTATCCGTTCTGAGCGATCGCTCTGCGTGACGGTATCCGGTGGGGCAAGGCCCCACCCTACCGTTCAATCTGGAGTATCTGGTGCGGCAAGCCGCACCCTACGGTTACCTGTAGGGTGGGGCCCTGCCCCACCGAAATATCGATAGGACCATTCCGGTGCGGCAAGCCGCACCCTACGCTGTGATGATGTGTAGGGTGCGGCTTGCCGCACCGTATCGGCAGGCGAGCACTCGACCGGGAGTCAACGCTTGTCGCGCTTGCGCTGCACGAAGGCGGTCAGCGCCAGGGCGCCGAACAGGGCGAAATAGATCGCCTGGTCCTTGTCCACTCCGAACAGCATCGAGCCGTAACCACCGATGGCCGCACCCAGCCCGCCGAAGGCCAATCCGCGCATGACTCGACAGAGTACGCAGTTGTCGAATGGGCGTTTCGCCATCACCCGGCCAGGCGGCGCACACAGTCGAGATAGGCCATCTCGTCCGGCATGCGGTTGTTCGACTGGGCCTCCCACAGGATACGGCCTAGACACTCCATCATCTGGTGCTCCGCGTCGTGGGCATCACCCAGGCGCTGGCAGAGACGACGGTAGTGTTCGCAGATACCCGGCGGGCGGTCGGTGGAGAGCTGCTCCAGCAGGGTGATGTGCATGGCCATGTGGAGGAAGGGGTTGGTCTCCCCCCCTTCGGGCAGGAACTCCCGCTCGAGACCGGCCTCGGAATCCTCGAGCAGGGCGTGATACTCCGGATGCTGGCGCACCACCCCGGCGATCATCTCCTCCAGGGGCTGCATCGCCTCACCCGACTGTTGCTTGCGCCAAGCCTCGAAAAAGACCCGACGCATCTGATTCCGCTCGCCGCCAAACACGCCCTCTATTTCCCTCTATTTCGTGGCCGCCGCGGCAAACTTGGCCAGGGCGCCGGTTATTTTCTGTTTCACCGGCATACGATCCTCGATGGCGAAACGCCCGAACAGGTAGTCCGGGCTATTGTAGCTGAGCCAGACATTCCCCTCCGCATCCTGCCAGGCCAGCGCTTTGAGCGGCAGTTCGATACCGGCCCTGGGATCACTGGTCATCAGCGCCGTGCCCACTTTGGGATTGCCGAAGATGATCAGCTGGTTCGGCCTCAGCTCCAGGCCGACCTTGGCCGCACCGGCGGCATGATCGATGCGCGCGAAGATCTTCAGGCCCGCCTGCTCGGCCGCGGCAGCGAAACGGTCCGCGGTCTCCGCTACACTGAAGGCGCTTTTCACGTTGACCAGGCCGGTGTCGGCTTGCGCGCTCCAGGTCAGCACCATGAGTAGTACCAACAGCAAATTGATTATGCTTTTATTCATTTTCTCCTCCATCGGGCTTGTCGTGTCGCTGAAAGGATACGGAAAGCCTGTCGACCGGCATGGCCGGGTGAGTGTAAAGCTTTCCGCATAAGAACCTATGTCGAAAAACAGTCCAGATCCTTACTGCCGTTAAGCAATAGTAGTTGTGAATGGCAACCCGGACACCTCACTTTCGAGCAGAGTTACCCGGTGCGGCAAGCCGCACCCTACATCACGATGCCCCGTAGGATGCGGCTTGCCGCACCGAAAAGGCCGACTGAATCGACTTGCGCGTCTTCTGGTATGCACAGCACCTAGAACGGAGTCCAGGGCAGCCGGCGGATCGGCTCCCCGGATTCCGCTGCGCTCCATCCGGGCTACAGATTACCCGCTAATCGGTCTTCTCTTTGTACTCGCACAGATCCTCGATGACGCAACTGCCGCAGCGCGGTTTGCGTGCGATACAAGTATAGCGACCGTGCAGGATCAGCCAGTGATGCGCATCCTGCAGGAACTCCTTGGGTGTGAAGCGAAGCAGCTTCTTCTCCACCTCCAGCGGCGTCTTACCCGGTGCGATGCGGGTCCGGTTGGCGACCCGGAAGATATGGGTATCCACCGCCATGGTCGGGTGGCCGAAGGCGGTGTTGAGCACCACGTTGGCGGTCTTGCGTCCGACTCCGGGCAGGGCCTCCAGGGCCGCTCTGTCCTCGGGCACTTCACCGCCATGACGTTCGAGCAGCAGGCGGCAGGCGGCGATGATGTTCTTCGCCTTGGTGTTGAACAGGCCGATGGTTTTGATATGGCGCTTCAGCCCGGCCTCCCCGAGATCGAGGATCGCCTGCGGCGTGTTGGCCAGCGGAAACAACAGATCCGTGGCCTTGTTGACACCCCGATCGGTAGCCTGCGCCGAAAGCGTCACCGCCACCAGCAACTCAAAGGGTGTCGTGTAGTTGAGCTCTGTGGTCGGGTGTGGGTTGGCGGCGCGCAGGCGTTCGAAGATGGCCTGCCGTTTCTCTTTGTTCATGCGAGTCGTTGGTGATTGTTTAGTAGCGATGGGCACACGCGGAGTTATTGGCCTTCCCCCCCAGAGAAATGGCCTCTTCTGCCAAATACTCTCTCCACTATCAGGCAAACGGTGCGGCAAGCCGCACCCAACATGCTAGACACCCCTCTGCCAATGGATGTGAGTGCCGGGTCCGCTTCAGCACGCGGCTCGAATCAGGCCGTGTCGGCACATTCCAACCCGGCCGGCACCGTCCTTCTGCCGTGTCTCACCCCGCCTTGGGCGCGGCGGCGAGAATCTGGTCCGACACCTGGTCGGCGTATTTCTTGAAATTCTCCCGAAACATCCCGGCCAGCTTGAGGGCCTGGGCATCGTAGGCCGCCTGATCCCTCCAGGTATCCCGCGGAAACAGTATATCGTCGGGCACGTCCGGCACCTGGGTGGGAATCTCCACGCCGAAGATCGGATCCTTGCGCATCGGCACGTCGTCGAGCTTGCCGTCGAGCACCGCGTTGACCATCGCCCGTGTGTGGGGGATCGGCATGCGCTGGCCGATCCCGTAGGGGCCGCCGGTCCAGCCGGTATTGATCAGCCAGACCTTGGCGTTGTGATTCTCGATCCGGTCACCCAGCAGCTGGGCATAGCGCTGCGGGTGCAGCGGCATGAAAGGGGCGCCATAGCAGGCGCTGAAGACCGGCGAGGGCTCGGTGACCCCCTTCTCGGTACCGGCTACCCGGGCGGTATAGCCGGAGATGAAGTGGTACATCGCCTGCGCCGGGCTGAGACGCGAGACCGGCGGCAACACACCGAAGGCGTCGGCGGTGAGCATGAGAATGGTATCCGGATGACCGCCGACACCGTCCAGGGTCGCGTTCGGGATCGCGCTGATGTGGTAGGCGCCACGGGTATTCTCGGTCAGCGAGCCGTCGTCGAGATCGAGCCGGCGGGAATCCGCCTTCATGGTCACGTTCTCCAGCACGGTGCCGAAGCGCATGGTGGTGCCGAAGATCTCCGGTTCGTTCTCTGCCGAGAGCTTGATCATCTTGGCGTAGCAGCCGCCCTCGAAATTGAAGATGCCGTTGTCGCTCCAGCCGTGCTCGTCGTCGCCGATCAGGGTGCGGCTGGCGTCGGCCGAAAGGGTGGTCTTGCCGGTGCCGCTGAGGCCGAAGAAGAGGGCCGACTTGCCGTTGGGTCCGATGTTGGCGGAACAGTGCATCGGCATCACTTCCTTCTGCGGCATCAGGTAGTTCATGACGCTGAAGATCGACTTCTTGATCTCGCCGGCATAGCTGGTGCCGCCGATCAGCACCAGGCGCTTGGCGAAGTTGACGATGATGAAGGTCTCGCTGCGGGTGCCGTCCACCTCCGGAATGGCGTGGAAGCGGGGCACGTCGATGACGGTGAAACCGGGAATATGGTCCACCAGCTCCTCAGGCTTGGCCTGGATGAAGACGTTACGCGCGAACAGGTTGTGCCAGGCGTTCTCCGTGATCACCCGCACCGCCAGCCGGTGGTTGGGATCGGCGCCGGCATAGCAGTCCTGCACATAGACATCTTTGTTCTGCAGATAGGAGGCGAGCCGGTCGTGCAACTTGTTGAAGGCCTCTTCGGAGATCGGCCGGTTGATGTCGCCCCACCAGATATCCTTGCTGACGGAGGGTTCGTCGACGATGAACTTGTCGTTGGCGGAACGACCGGTGTGATGGCCCGTGCGAACCACCAGGGGACCGAGGTGGCAGAGCTGTCCCTCGCGTCGCACGATCGACTGTTCGATCAGCCGGGGTGTCGGCAGATTCCAGTAGATGTCGTTGAGATTGTAGAGACCGTGATTTTCCAGACCATAGGTACTGTGTTTGACACCGGCAGCTTCGCGCAACATTGTTTTTCTCCCCCTGTACGATCGGTATGGATCGACTATAGCAAGCCCGATTTTGCATGCAAACAGGCAGTTATGCGGCGGCCGTCCCGCGCACAGACAAGGGGCGCTTTTTGCGCCCGAGTCGTGGATTTCCGCGCAATATGTGCATTTATGGTGCAGATCGACCGCACGCTACCGTAAGATGTCGGTAGAGCACAGTGTGCAAGCATCCTTATCCGCACCCTGCCGGCAGTCACATGAAAGATCACGACACGCACGCCTTCAGCATCCGACAGCTGAACCCCTTCCGAGGGGTTTTGCAGGTATTCCTCGGCCAACGTGCGCGGGCCCTGAGCGCCAACGGTCTGGTGTGGGAGATCCAGGTCCTCAGCGACCGGCCTCAGGGACTCTGGGCCAACATGCCCTTCAATGGTCAACAGTTCTACACCTTCGGTCTCTGGTCGGCAAACACGGGGCTGCGGCAGGTGCCGATCAACCCCCTGTTCAACATCGGCGACATGATCCGCTCGGCGGAGGCACTGATCGAAGCGCTGCGGCCTGCCCAGGACGACCTCCCCTTCCCCCTCGCCGACCCGTTCGAGGCCTGGCTGCTGGACGAGGAGACCGCCGCGCCCCTGGCGCTGCTGCAGAGTTGCCGCAGCGAAGAGGAGAGACGTCGCATCAGCCCGCCCAAATGGATCGCGGCCGAGCGTGGCGATTTCAGTTTCATCTCCGAGCATCTGTTGCAGCGGGAACTGCCCAACAACGACGGCTACAATCCGCGGGTTCACGCCTCTTTTCTGGAGGCCATGGTGCGTGACCGCGCCGGCCAGGCCCGGCGTTGTATCTGGTACCAGCGCCATGCGGACGGCAGCGCCTCGGCCTGCGACGATCCACAGAGCCGACTCGCCGCCGAGCGGTTCCCGGAACTGCCGATCAGTGAAAACTGGTCCAAAGCCGAGGAACGCGACCTGATCGCCGACTACATCCGCTGGAAGGCACCGCAGCTGCTGATGCTGCCTTCACTCAGGGAGGCTACCCGTGAGCGCCTGGAACGGCTGGCGGTGAACCAGGCGGAGGCGGTCGACCGTCTATGGCGTCTCTACCCGAAAATACACAATCAGGCCCTGTTGAATAGTGCACGGGTCGAAGCAAGAATTCGTACAGCCAACAACAGCTGAGACACATGAACTACATCAAACAGTCCGACCAGCTCAAACAGCCCGACGGCGGCCTCGGCATCCTCCTGGTCAATCTGGGCACCCCCGACGAGCCGACCACGCCGGCGGTGCGCCGCTATTTGGCCGAGTTCCTGAGCGACCCGCGCATCGTCGCCATTCCCCGTATCCTGTGGATGATCATCCTCCACGGCATCGTGCTGCGGGTACGGCCCAAGCGCTCGGCGGAGGCCTATCGCTCCATCTGGACCGAGCAGGGCTCGCCCCTGCTGGCGATCTCGAAAAAGCAGCTGGCAGGGCTGGAGACGGCCCTGAAACCGCGCCTGAGGGGCAGTGTCCATTTCGCCCTCGGCATGCGTTACGGCAATCCCTCGATAGCCGTCGCCCTGGAGCAGTTGAGGCGACACAACGTGCAGCGCCTGCTGGTGCTGCCCCTCTACCCCCAGTACTCGGCCACCACCACCGCCTCGATCTTCGACGCGGTGACCGGCGAGCTGCAGCGCTGGCGCTGGATCCCGGAGATCCGCTTCATCCACCGCTATCACGACGACCCGGCCTATCTGGATGCCCTCAGCGCCAGCATCCGGGAGTTTCGCCAGCGCGAGGGGCCTGCGCAGAAGCTGCTGTTCTCCTTTCACGGCATCCCCCGCGACTACCACGAGTCGGGCGACCCCTACCCGGACGAGTGCCACGCCACCGCCCGCGGCGTGGTGGAGCGGCTCGACCTGGCCACCGATCAGTGGCAGGTCTCCTTCCAGTCGCGCTTCGGTGCCCAGGAGTGGATGAAGCCCTATACCGACGAGACCCTCAAGCAGTGGGGCGCGCAAGGCGTCGCGAGCGTACAGGTGGTCTGTCCCGCCTTCTCCGCCGACTGCCTGGAGACCCTGGAGGAGATCGGCGAGGAGAACCGGGAGTACTTCCTGCAGGCGGGCGGCCAGTCCTACGCCTATATCCCCTGTCTCAACGACCGCGCCGATCACATCGCCATGCTGGGCGATCTCATCGCCCGGCATGTGCGGGGATGGCCGGAAGAAGAGCGTATTGAGTCCTTGAATGAAGAATGAACGCCGATGGTTTTCGCGCAATATCCGAAAAGCGCGTAGGGTGCGGCTTGCCGCACCGTTATCGACCCCGTCTCAATCATTCATACGATGCGGCGAGCCGCACCCTTCACGTGAATCACGCTCAGGTGCATTCGGCATGACAGCACCCTACAACCCGGAGAGATCCGATGTCCGATAAACCCCATCCGGTGGATATCCAGGTCCACCAGCAATCCCGTCTGCTCGACATCAGGTTCGACGACGGTGCCGCCTTTTCCCTGCCCTGCGAATACCTGCGGGTCTACTCGCCCTCAGCCGAGACTCGCGGGCACAGCCCCGCCACGGCCAAGCTGGAGAAGGGCAAGGAGCTGGTCAGCATCACCCGCATCGATCCGATCGGCAACTACGCGGTCAAGATCCACTTCGACGACGGCCACAACTCCGGTCTCTACGACTGGCAGTACCTCTATAACCTGGGCAAACATCGTGACGAACTCTGGCAAGCCTATCTGGAGAAGCTGGAAGCGGTCGGTTATCAGCGCAAGGAGCCTGAGCTGAAACCGCGGGAAGGCGGCGGATGATCGAGCGATCGAGGGTTCGGATGTCCCGCCTGTCTGCAACAGGGCATACCCTATGAGCACTCCCTTCTCGCTCGATGAGCGACTGGCCCGGGACTGCCACCACCTGGCGACACTGCCGTTGTGCGAGCTGTTGCTCATGAACAATGCCCTGCTGCCCTGGTTCATTCTGGTGCCGAGGGTGGAGGTGGTGGAGATTCATGAAATGACGGCGACACAACAGCAGACACTGCTCGACGAGCTGAACACCGTCTCCCGTTTCATGCAGCAGACCTTTGCTCCCGACAAGCTCAACACCGCCGCCATCGGCAACATCGTGCGTCAGTTGCACGTCCATGTGGTGGCGCGTAAAAAGGACGACATCTGCTGGCCGGGGGTGGTCTGGGGGGTAGAGCAGCGGGAAGCATACGAACAGTCCGCTCTCGACGCGATCACCCGCCACCTGCGCTCGTTCCTGCCGGCCGACAGCCACCTCCATCAGGTTGCAAGCAAGCACTGAGGTTCCGACTAAGGGAAAACCAGACATCGTTGACAGAAGTAAGCCGGATGCCTGTGCAACCATGATCTGGCTCAAACGACTGCCCGATTAAGCCTCTGCAAGTCAGGGGTAAATTGGCTACACTAATAGCCGACACCGCCCATCGCCTGAGCGATGAGCCGGCGCAACCTCAGGACAATAAACGACTATCGCAAACGCTGGGGGACAAGGGGCCAATGGAAGAGTCACTGCAAAGACTGCTCGATGCGGAAACCAAAGCGCAGAAGATACACCTTCGCGCCGAAGAGGCACGTGAGCGCAGCATCCAGGATGCCCTCAAAGAGGCCAAACGAAAAGAGGATCACTTCGAGTCCCGTATTCCCGAACTTCACAAGAACTTCATGGATAAGGCCGAATCTCGCGCGGAACAGACCATTGCCGAGCTGAAGAAGCGCTTCAACGAACGTCACGCGCAACTGCGGGAGTATGCCGAGGTCAGGGAGGATGACGCGCTCGATGCCGCTTTCGCCGTCCTGATCGACCCAAGTGCGGACGAAGACTAGATGAGCTCGACCCGGGACCAGGCTTACCTGAGAACCCGCGTCGGGGTCTTTGCAGGCCGCCTCCTCTCGCCCGAAGACACGGCACGCTACAAGGGCATGACCCTGAATCAGCTGGGCGAAACCTTCGACTTGCTGCCGATACTCGAGGAGCCCATGGAGCTGCCCCAGAAGAGCCGCCTGCTGGAACACGCCCTGCTGACACGAATCATGAACGAATTCTCCGTACTGTTGCGACCCCTCAGCGGCCGCACCCGTGGCCTGCTGCTCTACTGGCCGAGAAAGTACGAACTCTATAACCTCAAGACCCTGATCCGGGGCAAGCTGAACGGTCTCGGCCTCGAGGAGATAAGAGACAACCTGCACGATCTGCCGGAGGGCATTCGGCTGCCTCACGAGTCGTTGCTGCAGGCAGAGAATGTTCTGGAGATGCTGCGTCAACTGGAACAGGGACCCTATGCCATCATCGCCAGGCAGGCGCGTCACGTCTATGAAGAGAAGAACGAGGGCTTCTCCCTCGACGCCGCCATCGACCGCCTCTATTACACCGGTATGATGCGACATCTGAATATGGCGAACAGCAGCGACAAGCATGGTGCACGCAAACTGATCGGGGTAATGATCGACCGCCAGAACATCCTCTGGTTGACGCGCTATCGATTGGTCTACCGCTTCTCTTCCAGTGAGGCCTACTACCTGTTGATCCCCAGCGGGGGACAGATACAACGCACCAGCCTGATGACGCTGGCCAACCTGGACTCGCTGGAGGCGATCATCGACCAGCTGCCAAGCCCCTTTCGGGAACAGCTGACGAACGTCCAGAACATCACCCAGGTCAGACAGCGACTCGATCAGATCGTCGGCCTGGAGATGCGCAAACTGATGCGTCACAGTCCGGACGCGGTGATGTCGGCGCTCGGCTACCTGATCGCGAGGGATATCGACCTGAGACGGCTCTACGCCATCATTCAAGGCAAGATACTGAATCTGGAACCTGATCTTATCGACACGGCGATACCGGACGATCCACTGACAATGGGGACGGAGGCCAGGGCATGATCGCTGTACAACGGGTGTGTCGTCATGTTTAGTCCGCTGCCGATTAAGCACATCAGTCTTCAGGTACTCACCGACGACCTGCCGAGCGCTTCGGTGATCCTGGCCGAGCTCGAAAGCTTCAGTCCCGATCCACGACCCTATGCCGAGGAGGAACTGCCCGAAGTGCCGGGTCAGAAGTTCAGGGGCCTCTACGGCCAGGCCAAAACACGTCTGGAGAAGATCGTCGCCCAGGTCGACTTCGATCTCGCGCCGACAGCGGACTGTACCGATCCCATCACCGAGGAGCAGCTCGAGCAGACCAATCAGTGGCTGGGCGAGGGCTGGGAGACCTGCTCCGGTTTCGAGGAGAGTCGGCGACTTCAACAGGAGGAGCGCCGTACCATCGACCAACTGGAGAGCTACCTCGCCAACTTTCGCAATCTCCATATCGATCTCGGCCAGCTGCAGACCGAAAACAGTTTTCTCGAAAGCCGAATCGGCATGGTGCACCGGGCACAGGTGTCCCAACTGAGCGACGCCCTGGGACTCGACGGCTACCTGCTGTTCCCTTTCATGGAGAGCGATCTCGACAGTCACGTAGTGATCCTCGGACCGGGCGGAAGAGAAGAGTCGAACCTCAATGCCGTACTCGACACCGCCGGCTTCCGCAGCCTCGAGATCCCGCCAGAGCTGCAGGCCGAACCGGATGTCGTCAAATCGCGCCTGAATCAGCGTCGCGATGCGCTTGAACAGGCCATACAGGAACTCGACCAGCAGGTACATGCCTGGGGCAAGACGTCGCGCGAGGCCTTGGAGAGGGCGGCCTGTGTGCTGCATCTGGCGGCGCCTTATGTGGCACTCGGCGAGGCCGCGCGGCATCGCGGCAATCTCTCCCGCCTGCAGGGCTGGGTGCCGGCAGAGGATCTCGATCTGGTGGAACGCACTTTGAGCGAAAAGCTCTCCACGCCTTTCGTCATCGAGGCCCGCAATCCGCTGCCCGAGGAACGCTCGCTGGTGCCCTCCGTGATGCGCCACAGCAAGCTGCTGCGTCCCTTCCTGCAGCTGGTGACGCAGTACGGCGTACCCCGTTACGGTGAAGTCAACCCGACCCATCTCTTCGCGCTCACCTACATATTGATGTTCGGCATGATGTTCGGCGATGTGGGCCATGGCGCAGTGATACTGGCAACGGCACTGCTGCTGCACCGCAAGCTCGGCAGCTTCACCGCCTTCGGTATCGCCGCCGGACTCTCGTCGATGCTGTTCGGCTTTCTCTATGGCAGCATCTTCGGCTACGAGCATGTACTCCACGCCATCTGGATAGCGCCATTGACCGACCCGCTCTACATGCTGACCGTCGCCCTGCTCTGGGGCATCGGTTTCATCACCCTGGTGACCCTGCTCAACATCGTCAATCACCTGGCCCAGGGAGACCGCCATGGCGCCCTCTTCGCCGACAACGGGCTGCTCTCACTGCTGCTCTACGGCGGACTGCTGGGCACGGGCTACAGTTTCTATCGCAGCGGCAGCGTCGACGCCTTCTGGGCCAGCCTGGCCATTCTCAGTCTTGTCGGCATCTTCGCCCATAAACTGATCGAGCAAGAGGCTTCCATCGGCGAACGTATCCTGGTCGCTTTCATCGAGAGCTTCGAGACCATCACCGGCTTTGTATCCAACACCCTCTCCTTCCTGCGTGTCGCCGCCTTCAGCCTCAACCACGTGGCGCTGGCCATCGCGGTGTTCACCCTGGCCAACATGATGGGCGAGACCGGTCACTGGATCACCGTGGTGCTGGGCAACGTGTTTATTCTGGTCCTGGAGGGGTTGATCGTCGCCATCCAGGTCCTGCGTCTGGAATTCTACGAAGGTTTCTCCCGCTTCTATTCGGGGGATGGGAAGGCGTTCAAGCCACTAACACTTTGACTTAAGAGTTTTGAGTTATGAGTTTTTAGTTTTGAGTTAACAGAGGGAGCAGTGCCAAACGGCTTGGCGCTGCCTGTTGACTTTAAAAACAGGTGTGAGCGATGCGAACACCAAAACTTAAAACTAAAAACTCATAACTAATAACTCAACGTAAAGGAGAGCACCATGTACTGGCTTATCGCAGTAATGACCCTGGGCATCGTCGGCCTCATCGCCACCGGCATTGTCATGGAGATGCAACCGGCCAAGGTCGCCAAACCCTGGTTCAAGCCGACCATCGCCACCAATCTGGCGATCTTCGTCGTGGCCCAGGCCGTGCTGATCTTCATGGGGGTCGGTGAGGTCATGGCTGCGCCGGCGGTTGCCGAAGCCGGAGGGGAGATCTCCATCGGTCTCGGACTCGGCATCATCGGCGTCGGCATCCCGACCGCGCTCAGCACCATCGGCGCCGGTATCGCGGTGGGCCCCATCGGTGCCGCCTCCCTGGCGGTACTGGCGGAGAAGCCGGAGATCTTCGGCCGCACCCTGATCTATCTCGGTCTGGCCGAGGGTATCGCCATCTACGGCCTGGTCATGAGTATCCTGCTGCTGGACAAAATCTGAGACGCCATGGCCGACGCATCCGCCTATCCTGTCCGGAACATCTTCATCGGCGGTCCGGCGCTGACCGACGGTTTTCGCCTGATCGGCTTCGAGACCCTGACGGATCCGGACGTCCAACAACTGGATCAGCTGCTTGGCAACCTGCAGCGGGAGCGCCAGCGCGCTCTGCTCATCATCGAACAGTCGGTCAACCAAATGGGTTCCAAACTGCTCGACCAGATCCGCAGCGAAGGCGGCCGCATCGTGCTCTCGGAAGTGCCTTCGCTGCACGATCCCGAAACCTTTCAGTGCGAGTTGGATGCCCAACTGAAGAAATTGACCGGTGGTTGAACAGGCCCCAGGAGAGAGAATGTGAATCAGGTTGAAGCACTGGAAAAAGCCATACTCGAGCGAGCCCAGATGATGGCCGACGAGTGCGCTCACCGCGCCGAGGCGGGACGCAAGAATATCCTGCGCGAGGCCAGCGAGCGCTTGCACCTCAAAGAGGAGAAGGAGACCCTGCTGGCCAAATCCCAGGCCGACCGCGCCTACCTGCGCAAGGTCCAGGCCGATGAACTCAAACTGCGCAGCAAGATGGATCACATGCGCTGGAACCTGGTGCAGGTGGTGATCGACCGTCTGCCCGAGCGCATGCGGACCCTGACCGAGGACGAGGGCAGATACGTCGACTGGCTTTTGAAACTGCTCAGCCAGGCGGCCCGGCAGATCGAACAGGACACCCTGGAAGTCTCGGTCAACCATGATGATCTGCGGTGGCTGAAGCCCAAATGGAACGAACTGACCGCCGATCTTGTCCCCGGCAAGCGTTTCCAACTGCTCGACAAGAGCATCGAGACCGTTGGCGGCTGCCTGGTGACTACGCCCGACAAACGGGTGCAGATCGACCACACTTTCGAGGGCCGCCTGGTCCGTCTGGAGCGCAAGATCCATCAGGCGCTGATGGAACGACTGCTGCCACCGATCGGCGAAGGGCAGGGGCTTTGAGGCGATGCACAGAGGTTCAGATACGCGCACGTTATCCGGTGCGGCTTGCCGCACCACAATCCGGGATTACTCCCTGACACGCCACCCGGCCCGAGATCGCGACACTTGAGCTGACGTCAAAGCGGGATTCATATCACCGGAAACACCGACTTCGAAAAGAGAGTCAGATGAAACAAGAACACAGAAAAGGCACCATTCTCGAGATCAACGGCCCCATCGTCACCATCCGGCTGCCTGGCGTGCACAATGGCGAACAGGTGCGGATCGGCAGTCTCGGCCTGTATGGCGAGGTGATCGCCCTGGAGGGTGAGAACGCCATCGTGCAGATCTACGAGTCGACCGAGATGGTGCGTCCCGGCGAGCCGGTCGAGGGCCTGGGACACCCCCTCTCGGTGGAGCTGGGCCCCGGTCTCATCGGCGGCATCTTCGACGGTGTCCAGCGCCCGCTGGAGGAGATGTTTCTCAAGGCGGGCGATCAGATACCCCGCGGCCTCAGCCCCGCTCCCCTCGATCGGGAGAAGCTGTGGCATTTCGTGCCACGGGAAAACCTGGAACCCAACATGCCGATCATCAGCGGCGCCCGCCTCGGCTCGGTGCAGGAGACCGACACCGTAGAACACCGCATCCTGGTGCCACCCGATGTGGAGGGCGAACTGATCGAACTGGCCCCCGAGGGGGACTACAACCTGAAGGAGACCATCGCCCAGGTGCGCGACCGTCATGGCCGGGTGCATCACCTGAAGCTCTACCACCGCTGGCCGGTGCGCAAACCCCGCCCCTACCAGAGCCGCGACCACGGCGTCGAGCCATTGATCACCGGCCAGCGCATCCTCGACACCTTCTTTCCCCTGCTCAAGGGCAGCAAGTGCGCGGTGCCGGGCCCCTTCGGCGCCGGCAAGACGGTGGTGCAGCATCAGGTGGCGCGCTGGGCCAATGCCGACATCGTCATCTACGTCGGCTGCGGCGAGCGTGGCAACGAGCTGGTCGACGTGCTGGACAGCTTCCCCAAGCTGAAGGACCCCTACAGCGGTCGGCCCCTGATGGAGCGCACCCTGCTCATCGCCAACACCTCCAATATGCCGGTGGTGGCGCGCGAGGCGTCGATCTACGTCGGCATCACCCTGGCCGAATACTTCCGCGACCAGGGCTATGACGTGGTGATGCTGGCCGACTCCACCAGCCGCTGGGCCGAGGCCCTGCGCGAAGTCTCCGGCCGCCTCGGCCAGATGCCGGTGGAGGAGGGCTACCCGGCCTATCTGGCCTCGCGCCTGGCCGCCTTCTACGAGCGCGCCGGACGGGTCGAGACCATGGACTGCGGTAAGGGCTCGGTGAGCCTGATCGGCGCGGTGTCGCCCCCGGGCGGCGACTTCTCCGAGCCGGTCACCAGCCATACCAAAGAGATCATCCAGACCTTCTGGGCACTCTCCAAGGAGCTGGCCGACGCCCGCCACTACCCGGCCATCGACTGGGTCGACAGCTTCTCCGCCGACGTCGGCACCGCCGCCGAGTGGTGGCACGAAAACATCGACCGCAACTGGGAGAAGCGCCGCGGCCAGGCCCTGGCCATGCTGGCGCGCGACGCCGAACTGTCGCGCATCGTCAACCTGGTCGGACCCGAGGCGCTCTCATCGGCCCAACGCTGGGTGCTGGAGGGTGCGGCGCTGGTCAAGGACGGCGTACTGCAGCAGAGCGCGCTGGATCCCGTGGACACCTTCTCCTCGCCGGAGAAGCAGTTCCTGCTGCTCGACCTGATCCTCTCGGTCTACGACGAGGGGGCGGCCCTCATCGAGATGGGCGTGCCGGTGCAGGAACTCTCCGAGATGCCGGTGCTGGCCAAACTGCGCCGCTGCAAGGAGCTCTACGACTCCTCCCAGATCGACCAGCTACGCGCCTTCCGTGACGAGGCGCTGCAGGACTTCAAGGCCATCCATTCCGAATACGCGCAACGCGGGGAGCAGACAGCATGAGCGCCAAGGAGTACCGCACCGCATCGGCCGCCCGCGGCGGCCTGCTGACCGTCAGCGGGATACCCAACATCGCCTTCGGCGACCGGGTGCGCATCCGCGACCAGAAGGGCGGGACGCGCAACGGCCAGGTCATCCTCACCTCCAACGAAGAGGTGCTGATCCAGGTCTTCGAGGGCACCGACGATCTCGACATGGAAAACACCTGGGTGCGCTTCCTCGACGAGCCGGTGGAGATCGCCCTCTCCCCCGAGATCCTCGGCCGCGTCTTCTCCGGCCTCGGCGAGCCCCGCGACTTCCGCCCGCCCATCGTCTCCAGCTTGCGCCGCAGCATCAACGCCGCGCCCTTCAACCCCTCGGCACGCACCTATCCCAAGGAGTTCATCCAGACCGGCATCTCCACCATCGACGGCCTCAACTCCCTGGTGCGCGGGCAGAAGCTGCCGATCTTCTCCGCCTCCGGCCTGCCCCACAACCGGCTGGCGGCGCAGATTGTGCGCCAGGCCAAACTGCCCGACGACGACAGCCGCTTCTCGGTGGTGTTCGCCGCCATGGGCGTCTCCTATGCCGATGCCCGCTTCTTCGAGGAGGAGTTCGCCTCCTCCGGCGTGCTCGGCAACGTGGTGATGTTCGTCAATATGGCCGACGACCCGCCGGTGGAGCGCCTGACTCTTCCGCGCATGGCGCTGACCGCCGCCGAGTATCTCGCCTTCGATCTCGACCGCCATGTGCTGGTGGTGATGACCGACATGACCCACTACGCCGAAGCCCTGCGCGAGGTGGCCACCGCCAAGGGCGACGTGCCGGCCAGAAAGGGCTACCCCGGCTACCTCTACTCCGATCTGGCGGAGATCTACGAGCGCTCCGGGCGCATCAAGGACCGCCACGGCTCCATCACCCTGGTACCGGTACTGAGCATGCCGAGCGACGACATCACGCACCCGATCCCGGACCTCACCGGCTACATCACCGAGGGCCAGATCGTGCTCAGCCGCGAGCTGAACAACCAGGGCATCTACCCGCCGGTGCACATCTCGCCGTCCCTGTCGCGCCTGATGAAGGACGGTATCGGCAAGGACTTCACCCGCGAGGACCACCCCCACGTCTCCAACCAGCTGTACGCCCTCTACGCGCGGGCGCTGGAGACCCGCAACCTGGCCTCCATCATCGGCGCCGACGAGCTCTCCGCCCGCGACCGCCGCTATCTCGAATTCGCCGATGCCTTCGAGGCCCGCTTCGTACAGCAAGGCGAGGACGAGGACCGTAGCATCGAGGAGACTCTCAACCTGGCCTGGGACCTGCTCTCCACCTTCCCGCCCCAGGCCCTGACCCGCGTCACCGAAACCGAGATGGCCAAGTATCACAGGCAGAGCGGCGAATGACCGGCAAGCGCCTCAAAGCGGCCCCGACCAAGAACACGCTGCTCAACCTCAAGCGGCAGCTCGCCTTCCTGGAAGACGGCCACAGCCTGCTGGAGCGCAAACGCGAACTGCTGACACGACTCGTCTATCAACGCATCGGTGAATACCGAAAGATACGCGATGAAGCCCACGATGCCGTGAAACAGGCCTACCATTGGCTCAGCATGCTGCAACTGCGCATGTCCAGCCGCGCCCTGCACCAGGCCGCTCTTGGCGTCAAACCCGCCCTCGAACTCAAGATCCTGCCCCGCCGCAACCTGGGTGTCGAATACCCCTCGGTCAGCGGCGAACTGCTCCCCCTCAATCCCGTCGGCCTGCTCGGCACCGATCCCAGCTTCGACGAAACGCGACAACACTTCGCCAAGGCGTCACTGCTGCTGTCGAAGATGGGCGAGGTCTCCATGAGCCTGAGCCGACTCATCGCCGAACAGCGCAAGGCGCAGAAACGGGTGAATGCGTTGCGTTACAACATCATTCCTCGTTATCGGAATACGATCCGGTTTATAGAGAATGCATTGGAAGAAGAAGAAAGGAATGCGCTGTTTCAAGTCAAGGTATTGCGGGAGCAGGATAGGATTTGAGATTAAATGTCAGGAATGAGTCATATTTACTAGCCCAGTCACACTTACAATCCACAAACAAAGATCAAGACGGCAAGACGAAGGCGCATTAGGCAATATAAAACCACGAACACAATAAATATTGGACGTTTATCATGGATTTATCTTTCACAACCAGGGATTAGGCGCCTCAGTGACGCATTACAACGCGGCTTTTATGTCGTCTAATTATAGTTATGGCCAGATAAGATTGATAGCGCAAACAAACCCAAGAGTAAGGAAATGAATGAGTCCATACTGAATTACGAAGAAAAAATGTGGCAATTGTTTGATGCCACAAAAATGGAGATGCCCGATTTGGCGGACGCATATTATGGGCCTGTCAAAGACGCGGTTTATCGAGAAGGCGCCATAAACCTCAAAACTAAAAGGCTGATGTCCTTGGCTGTGGCTATTCAAGCAGGATGCAAAGATTGCATGATTTCTCAAACATCCAAAGCATTAGAACTTGGTGCAACAGCAGAAGAAATATTCGAAACCTGCTCAGTTGCTATTAGCATGGGAGGAACTCTTGCTTGGAGCAAAGCACTTGTAGTTGCAGATTACTTAAGAGAAAAAGAAGTAATCAAATAGGCCATAACAAGCGCATCAAGGGCCGACACGCTAACGCGCGCGGCTTATGCTGAACGTTGGGCAGCGTAGGAAAAGGCGCTCATGACCTCATCACAACCAAGTAACCCTGAATCGCTATCTTCCACAACGGGTGTTAATCGCAAGTTGCCGAGCGGTATTTGGGTACTCGGATTTGTCTCGCTGTTTATGGATATATCATCCGAGCTTGTTCACAGCCTCTTACCGATATTTATGACCACGGTGCTCGGCGCTTCCATGGTCACGGTAGGGATTATCGAGGGTGTTGCCGAGGGCATCGCTGCGACCACGAAGGTGTTTTCCGGCACGCTCAGTGATTACTTCAGGAAACGCAAAATTCTCGTTGTGATTGGGTATGCAATTGGAGCCTTGACCAAACCGGTATTTCCACTCGCAACATCCATTGGATGGGTGTTCGGCGCACGCTTTGTCGATCGCATTGGCAAAGGGATTCGGGGCGCACCCCGTGATGCTCTGATCGCCGATATTACACCACCACAACTTCGGGGCGCGGCCTATGGCCTGCGCCAGGCGCTAGATTCAGTAGGGGCCTTTGTCGGTCCGCTGCTAGCGGTTGTCTTTATGATCTTGTTCGCAAACGACATCAAATCAGTGTTGTGGATAGCTGTGATACCTGCGTTCATCGCGGTATTTCTGCTGATTGTTGCACTCCGCGAACCCGAGCCCAATGAAAACACCACATATTCTAGAAATCACCTGACGTTGAAGGATGCCAAACGCCTGCCCCTCAGATACTGGTTTGTCGTTATGCTGGGAGCTGTTTTTACTCTTGCTCGCTTCAGTGAGGCGTTTCTAATTCTTCGTGCACAGGACGTCGGACTTGCTCTCGCATATGTGCCAGCAATTATGATTGTGATGAATATTGTCTACTCATTATTTTCCTATCCGGCGGGCGTGGCGGCTGACCGACTTTCGGCGCGAAAGCTATTAGTGTTCGGACTTGGGTTACTAGTCGTCGCTGATGTTATCTTAGCGATGGCTGTTTCACTGCCGCTTGCCTTCCTTGGCGTGGCGTTCTGGGGACTGCATATGGCATTCACCCAAGGCTTGTTGTCGAAACTTGTTGCAGATACGGCACCCCCTAAGTTACTCGGGACGGCCTTCGGGGTGTTTAATCTGGTAAGTGGTGGGGTGTTGTTGCTGGCAAGCGTTATCGCTGGGTCACTATGGAGCATGTACGGTGCCTCGGCCACATTTATTGCCGGAGCATCGTTCGCGGCTCTCGCGGCAATGGGATTGCTCTTTCACCGACCTAATGATCGAACTACAGGACATAGGGTAGGCGCGTGATCAAAGGAGCTAAAAAGGATAGAGATGAAATACTCAACGTCATTAGTCGTAATATTTTCCTTATTGTCTCTCGGAGGGTGTCAAGAAATACCAATGGGGTCTGAGTAAAATTACACTATGAGCCTGAACCGACTCATCGCCGAACAGCGCAAGGCGCAGAAGCGGGTGAATGCGTTGTGTTACAACATCATCCCGAGATACCGGAATACAATGCGGTTCATCGAAAACGCGTTAGAGGAAGAGGAGCGCAATGCGTTGTTTCAGGTGAAGGTGCTGAGGGAACAAGAACGGATTTAATTTTCTTGTTGATTATCTGAAAATTCACCAAACATCTTTCGATAATCATCCTCTGTCAGAAAATCTGAATCAACCTGAAATGTTTTTCCATCTTTCCTGCAAATAAACACAAATGACCTTAAATCATGCTCATTACTTAAATAATTATAAACAGCATCCGGTGTCTCCCAGACTTTTTTAATACTGCCTTTAAGAAATCCATCGGTCAGCGCATCAAGTTCTCTTTTATGACAACTTGTAGTTCCAGTCGGAGAAAAATGCTCGATATAGAACTCCCCTACCGGGCATCCATAGTCGATGATTTTGTCATTCGATATATCGGAGAATGCGACAAACCTCTTTCCTCGCTCTTCACCATATCGAAAGGCCAACATATTATTTCCCAAGATTTGCAGAACCAATAACGCCGTACCCATTTGGTATATTAAACGTCATTCCCGAATAAATCAGGACCGCATCTTGTGAATATAACTCGCATGACCAGAACAAAAATACAAACAATATATTTAGCTTATTTTTTCATATCAAAGCCCGCCAAGCGCAAGACGTATTTTTGTCCTGTAGTCAGCAGATATCACCACCCTACATATGTGATAAATACCCTCACCACGTTCCTTAATTCGTTTTCCTATTCCTACCAATTCCTTAACAATGTAACTAACACCAGGCCTGCTGTATGTTGGCCTTGGCATTATATCCATAGCCGCTGAGCAAGTGCTGGCAGCATGCAACGCCTCATAGGCTGCTGCAACTACATGATCGTTCACTTTATCCGGCGTCACCATGTTCGAATTACTAAAATTGTTTATTACCGAGGCCACGTATTCTTTTTCTTTCTTGTTCATAAGTTACCTCTTGTCACACCACTCGGGTCTCGTGAAGAGACGGCCATACCAAACCACCTCAGCGAGACATCATAGATGTCAGTGAGTTAACCAGATGCTGTAAAGCACCTGATTGGGCAATGAGCGAAACCAAGTAGCTGGAGATTTAATCGTACAACTGAATAATCAACGACCTTCCACCCATGAATCTGAATAACTGACGTTTCCGTCCAGAAAAGTATGCGTTATCCTTTCGTACCGAAAAGCAATGTGCTCTATATGTGGAATGTTCTCCATCGCTGGATTTTTAATATTCGCCATTCCCGGCGAATATGAGTTGAGTTTAACTCCTTCAAGAACGTGCTCGTAATATTCTTTTTCCTGACCTGCATCATTAATGTTGTACCAGCGGATAATCGCCTGTTGCAATTTTTGGCCATTACAACAAGCCTTGAAAAGATAAGGTGAAGAAGCATCTAATGTTTTGATTATATTGACCGCACTGTGCTTTCTGGTCCCAGTCAATTCACCCGTATCGCTATCGGTCGGAATATAGATATTGTGCGCATATTCCAAAATCTCAATCGACCCTGCGCGACCTGACACCTGCACCGAGCCAGATATCTCATTGCCTTGATCATCCTTGAGCCACATATAAGCGGGAATTGCCATTGAATCGTCTCCTTACGAAATAGCATGTCATCGATACAAAACTTTCACTATCAAGATCGTGTTGAGTTCTGCAAGCACGGGAAAACCTTCTGACCTATAACCAGATTGTCGACACAAGAAGACGAGTGACAGAAAAAGAAGTGTGAATAGCCGACAATCCATCGCACCCGGCTTCCATTCGGGTTTCTCCACCAGCACTCCATTGCAACAATCCACCGAGCAGGCTTAACTTTACTCAACGCATAATTGGATTTCAAATCGTAAGACAATCATCTGCGAACACACGCGCATCCGCCACCAAACCAGGGCCATCAGCAACGGTCGTGTGTTCCGTGAAGCCAGCAACGAGGCGCTGATCCAGGTCTTCGAAGGTACCGATGACGTGATCGTAGCCGCTATTGATAGTGCGAGATGTGTCATTGTCGTCTGGTCACATGCTTCAGTCGCCTCGCGGTGGGTTTAGTCCGAAGCCTCTGAGGGCGATAGCCGCGGAGTACTTGTTCCAGCCCAAATCGATGCCGTGAGACTTCCTCTCGAGTTTCGTCGGGTTCAGACTGCCTAGTTGGTCGATTGGACAGGACGAGAAAGAGACCCTGACGTTTTGAACCTACTGAGCTCGGTATCCGAAATCCTGTCTGAAAGCCAATCTGTAGCGACACAGGAGACTGCAGAACCCATTGCAGAGGTGGCGGACACTGCTGATGTCCATGAGACGTTACCTGAAGCCGTCAAATGGCATCCGATAGATGTGAGTACGGTGTAGCGATCAGTGCCTTGTTCCTCATTGCGGGTGCTACCCTAGTCCAGGGCTGGATCGCCGAAAGGGACATCTGGCTGCTTGATCCCTCGTTTTGGGTTCCTGCTCTTCTAGCCATTATGCTTGGTATAACTCTAATGCGTCTCACCTCACACTACATTCCCTCTGTTTGTAGCAAGATTGACCTCCATACCCCGCCTGACTAATGTAAATCCAAACAGCCACGACCGTCATTGCCAACCATGAACATAAACCCTCTGCACTGTTTGCTTTTGCTGTGTTTTTCCGCACTGCTAGGTGTGTTCGACCTGGCCTACAGCATTCCTTATGGCAGCCCCGATTCCCGATCAGCCGCAATGGGAAAGACGGGTGTTGCCTTGGCGGGCAGCACGAACTCCGCCTACTTTAACCCGGCTTTATTGGCCATTTACTCCGAAAGAAAGCACCTTGGAGGGCATCAACGCATAGCTTTGCCTTCCGTGATCGGTTTTGCCTCCAACGACACTCGTGACCTGGTTGATATAGACGACGCTGAATACGATCAGCAACTGACTAATGGCGTTACTGAGTTCAACAACAGCTTAAGTCCCGATGCCTTGATCAGTAGCCTGGAGGCACTTTCCGATGATCTGAGAGACACTTCCTCTGAGCCCCTGTTTGCTGACGTATTTGCGGATGTGATCGTCAGCATACCCGACCGCCGGGAGGGTGGCGCATTTCACTTTGGTCGCAGAGGGGTCTTTGACGGCAAGATCGACTACACAACCAATGACCAGGAACTGCTCTCGGACTATTTAGAGGAACTGAGGTACGTGAATGGCGGCGGCACCCCGGCAACCCTGCACCCGGAGTTGTATTCAGGCGGGCAACTGATCAACCCGTCTGACACGCTTGATTCATCGGTGGATGCCATCGCCCTCTTGATCGACGAACTCGCGATGAGCATGGGCTGGGCTGTTACCTGGTGGGACACGGATATGATGGTGGGCATTACGCCAAAAGTCATACGCATCACCACATATGAGTTCACCGCAGACGCGGTCAGCAGCCATCTGACCCAACGCGGGGAACACGTCAACAATGTCAAGCTCAATCTAGACCTGGGCTGGGCCAAGAAGCTGGACGATCAAATTACTGTCGGCTTGGCTGTGCATAATTTGATAGCGGAAAAATATCATACCGAATCCGGCAGGATGATTGAACTTCAACCCCAGGTACGCCTTGGCGGCGCCTACCAATCCGAATGGGGCGATTATGCGATCGATCTCGATTTGCTGGAGAGCGATCCACTATCGAAGGGTGACCCGACACAGGAATTAGGCATTGGCGGCGAATGGATGATTGGCAATCACTCTCTTCGCGCTGGAATAGTCAGCAATCTAGCAGCAAGCGGCGAAAATACATCGCCTCTCTACACATTTGGCGCTCGCTTCAATATCGGTCACTTTTACACCGATCTGAGCTATGGCACTGGCAAGAACCAGACTGGCGCGGCGCTCCAGTTGGGGCTTAGTTTTTGATTTTGCTTTACCTGGATCCCACTTCGTTCCATCCAGGCTACTTGCTCTGTCCCCTTCGGGTTATAATGACGGAATGAACTGGCTGGCGCACATCTTTCTGTCCGATAACCATATCGAGTATCAGCTCGGTAATCTGCTTGCCGATCTGTTGAAGGGTAAAAGCTGGCAGGGCGCCAGCCCACGTTTTGATGACGGTTTGGCCATGCATCAGGCCATCGACCGTTTTACCGATCAGCACCCTTTCGTCAAGCGGAGCAAACAGCGAATCGGTCCTCAGGGTCGCCTGAAGGCCGTGGTGATCGACATCACCTACGATCACCTGCTGGCAAAAAACTGGCAACATTACTCTGACCAACCCTTGGTCGATTTCATCAACGGTTTCCATACGCATGCGCAACTGGCGTGTCGCCACTATCCCGAACCTGCCCGCACATTTCTCTGCAGACTGATTCGCTCCGGGCATCTTTTGCACTACCACACCTTGCTGGGACTCGAGGAGGCCTTTCGGCGGCTTGATCTGCGATTGTCCGACCGGGTTCGCCGTAAGGAAAGCACGCTCGCCTACCTGCCGCTCGTCAGGGATCAACTCACGAACATCGAAAAGGATTTCTCTCACTTCATGCCGGATCTCATCGACCACTTCAAGTCTTTCTCGGGATTGTCCCTCGACGACCATTGGCTGAAAAAGAATTCTGTGTTCAACCCCGCTCTCTGCTGAGCATTGATATAAAACACTCACAGACTCCGCCCCTGTTCCGCATAGCGCTAAAGGCCGTAAAACAAAGGCAACACCCAGCTCAGCGTCAGCCACATGATCAGTATCAGCGGTAGCCCGACCCGAATGAAATCGGTGAACCGGTAGTTGCCCACACTCATCACGAGCAGATTGGTTTGATAGGCCATGGGCGTGGCGTAGCTGAGATTGGCGCCGAACAGTACCGCAAGCACGAATGGGGTGGCTGGCAACTGCAGGCTCGTAGCGATACTCACCGCTACCGGCGTACCGATGACCGCGGCCGCATTGTTCGAAACCACATTGGTCAGCAACGCCATCGCCAGCATGAGGCCGCTCAAGATGACCTGGGGCGATGCGCCATCGGTCAAGTGCAAAAAACCATCGGCGAGAAATGCACTGCCACCCGTGGCCAGCAGGGCGTTGCCCAGCGCCAGACTTGCCACGATCAGCAAAATCACCTGAACGCTCAATGCCTGGCTCACATCGCGCCATGCCAAGCACTTGAAGAGGATCATCAGCAGAACGCCACAGGTGGCGCTGACCGCGATCGGCAACACATCCAGCGCCGCCAGCAGGATGATGCCCGACATGATCGCCAGCGACAGTCCCGCCTTGCGCGTACGCGGCAGATCGGTTGTGGAATCGAGCACCATGACGATGGACTGCTGCTTGAGCCGGTCGATCTGTTCCCGCTTCCCCTGCAGCAGCAGCACATCGCCGAGTCGCAGCGGCAGATTGTCGACTCCCTGAGGCATGGCCGCGATCTCGCGTCTAGGCCGATGCACGGCCAATACCGCCATCTGGTGGCTGTCGAGAAAGCGGACCTCGTTGAGCGTCCGGTTCTCCAACGGCGAGCCGCGAAACACGATCCCCTCGGCGAGTTGCTGATCCGGTGCCTTCAAGGGGTGATCGTCATCCACCACATCCGCGCCGGAGAACAGGGTGGCCCCGAGCAGATTCTCGAACTCCTTCAGCCGGCTCGGCGTATCGAACACCAGAAGGCGATCGCCCGCTTTGATCAACGCATCGGGCAACGGCATGATCTGGGTGTTCTCGCCGCGCCTGATTGATTCCACGCTCATCGCCCCGTGGGTCATCGCGATGGCCTCGGACAATTTCATGCCGTCGGCTTTGCTCCCTTTCCGGACCTCCAGATGGGCGGAAAAGATCCGGGGCGAAGTATCGGTCAGGACCATTTCCCGCTTCGGCAGGATCCAGGGCGCGACCAGCCAGAGATAGAGCAGTCCGAAGCCGTTGGCGATGGCGGCGGGCAGGACGAAATCGAACATGCCCATGCGCGGTTGACCCATATCGGCCGCAACGCCGATCACCAGCAGATTGGTCGAAGTGCCGATGGTGGTGCTCATACCGCCGATAAGGGTGGCGAAACCCATCGGCATCAGCAGCACAGAGGCATTGGTTCGCGTTTTCAACGCCATGCTGACGAGAATCGGCAGCAGCAGAACGACAATCGGCGTGTTGTTGATGAACGCGCTCAAGAGACCGGCGACGAGCAGGGTCAGCAGAAATGAGAGTTTCGGTCTGACGCTCCATGACTTCGCCAACATGCGTCCCACCGGTTCCAGAGCGCCGGAACGCACCAGACCATAACCCGCCACCATCAGTGCGCTGACAGCCACCAGGGCCTCATGACCGAAGCCGCTGAAGAAATCGACCGCGTGCAGGCGGCCCTGCCCGCTCTGGTAGGGAAAGAGCTCAAAGCCCACAGTCAGCACACCCAGCACCAGCAATGCCGAGGTTTCGAGCGGTATCTTTTCCCGGCTGAACAGGAACAGTGCAAACGCCGTGAGCGCAAGCACCGCGATGGTGTGTTCATTTGGCATGTCGCGTCTTTCGCTCTGTGTACAAGGCAGCCCCGGTCTCACGCCACATCCGCCGTGACGGCCAATTGAAGCTGTCATTCGGGTTTGCAGAGTCTGCATTCAATAACCCAAAGATAGCCCCTTCCCGGCAACCTGCCATCAGCGGACTGGCTTGCCGACCGTCGACATGAAGATCGATCCGCTGCCTTGTATTCCATTATAATCGGCTACTCGATCTCAATCCGGTGAAACACCCTGGTGGAATCCGACAATCGACACGATATACAGAGCATAGGTCGCCCCGAGGCAAAGCCGGGGCTCTCCGACTGGGCACCAGGCGCTGTCCAGGACACAGCAATAGGTGACAACACATGACCTTTATCCAGAGCCGTCTATCCTGGGGACTACTGGCCCTGAGCGCGCTCGCACTGGAGGCAGCGGCTCTCTATTTTCAGTACGGCCTGCAACTCGATCCCTGTGAGCTCTGCATCTACCAGCGGGCGGCGGTGATGGGGATACTACTCTCGGCGCTGATCGGATTCGTCGCCCCGCGTTCGGCGCTCGCTCGTGGGCTCGGCTACCTGGGTTGGGGCGCCGCATCCACCTGGTGTCTCTATCTGGCGCTGAAACTCTCCGGCTTGCAACTGGGCTTCATCACCCCCTCGCTGAGCTGCGAAGTCATCGCCAAGTTCCCGGTCTGGCTCAAGCTCGATGCCTGGTTTCCGGCGATGTTTCAGCCGACGGGTTTCTGCGGGGATATCCAGTGGCAGTTTCTCGGTTTGAGCATGCCGCTATGGATGACCGTCATCATGTTGCTGAACCTGTTGGCCCTGGGGGTCGTCCTCTTTCTCGAAATACGCAGCAGACGCGGCAAGTGAAGCTTGAACCAGTTAGCAGCAACCATAGGTCTTAAGGAGCAGCCACGGCAATGATATGCCCGAAGTGCGGTCAACAATCGGACAACTTCACCACTTGCTGCCATTGCGGGATCATCTTCAAGAAATACACGGCGCTTCAGGATCGGCAACACGAGCTCGACTACGAACGCCGGGAACACAACCGACAACGCAACAGGCTGTTGCTCTCTATCGGGGCCAGTGCCGTTGCCATCACACTCGGTGCGATCGGTTTCTCCTCTTGCGAAAGCGAACCCGATGCCTCCGCAACAGCCGACAAGCGTCCACTCACTCCCCGCCAGCAGGCAGAAGCCAAACTCGCCGAACACATGGGAGAGGGCTACTACCTGTGGCAATCGGGTGAAATGCGCTTCGTTGCCTCGGACGACATCGAGCAGTTCAAACTGGCCAAACACAGATTCATCAGTATCGTTATGGGTCAGTTCGGCGGTGGCCCAAGAGGATTTCTCATCACCAAAGAGTGCCACGCCATCATCGGCACCGACCTGGCGCGTGACGAGCTGCAGCGGGGCGACGCAAATCGTGTAGCCAACAGCGAATCCACCTACGCGCTCTACCGCTCGAAGCTGACCCAAGCGGAGAACCGGTACGACGAGCACCGCAAGTCGTTCGCACAACGCTGCAAGGACTGCAGCCAACAGGCTTTCGACAGGGAGCTGGCCAAAGACACTGAGCAGGTGGACAAGCTGAAGCGGCACCTGGCATCGCTCGGCGAAAGCATGGCGGAGAATCGCGCCGAGTACGCCGCCGCCTCCCGGTTTCAGGTCAAGACCGCGTTCGGCACCTACCCGGTCCGGGTCATCGAAACCAACGCGAGCGCCAACATCTCCCTGGTCAAACTCGAGCATGACGATTGCGACTATCTGCCCATCGGAGACCTACACAAACTGCAGGCCGACGACCTCGTCTACGCCTATACCGACACCACCAGCAAGCGTCTCAATGCGGGAAGGGTCATCAATCCCGATGACTCGCCTATCAGCCACGACATCGACCTGAAACCCGGGGATATGGGGATGCCGTTACTGAACCATAGCGGTGAAGTGATTGCCGTCACCACGGCCCGGCGCAGCCAGACCCGACAGGCAATTCCCATCCGCTCGGCCCTGCGTATCCTGCGTATGCCGCTTTAGTCGCAGCGGGCGGGCTCAGACCGGGAACACCAACGGAACCACCAGCACGGTGACGATCAGCGCCAGCAGCTGCAACGGCACGCCGACCCGCATAAAGTCGCCGAAGCGATAGTTGCCCGGACCGAGGATCAGGGTATTGACCGGCGAAGCCACCGGGGTGGCGAATGCGGTGGAAGCGGCAATCGCCACCGTCATCAGAAAGGGCGCCGGCGCCAGCCCCATGTCGAGGGCCAGGCTGAGGGCGATGGGCGCGATCAACACCGTGGTGGCGGTGTTGGAGATGAACTGGCTGAACAGGGAGGTCAGCAGGAACAGCGCGGCCAGCAAAGCCCGCGGACCCAGATCGTGAAACAGGTCGGCCAGTGAGCTGACGATGAGGCCGGAACCGCCGCTCACCTCCAGCGCCCTGGCCAGGGGCAGCATGCCCGCGATCAGCACCAGGCTCTGCCAGTTCATGGAGCGGTAAGCCTCCTCCATGCTGACGCAGCGGGTCACCACCATGGCGAAGGCGGCCAACATCACCGCCACCAGATTGGAGGTCAGCTGAAAGCTCATCAGGATCAGCATGCCAACGGTCACCAGTACCGCCCAGGGCGCCTGGTTTCCGTGCCAGGTACGCTCTGCGATCTCCTGCGGCAGCTCTAGCAGCACCAGATCGCGGCGGGGTCCGTCCATGCGTTCCAACGCCTCCCAGGGACCGGCCAGCAGCAGCATGTCGCCGGCCTCCAGTCGGGTCTGGTCGAAATCGAGGGCCATGGGTTGGTCGGCACGACGCACCGAGAGCACGGTCAGCCCCTGACGCTTGCGGAAATTCCCCTCCCGCACGGTCTTGCCGACCAGCGGCGAGCCGGGCACCACCAGCGCCTCGGCCATACCGAACTGCCCCTGCAGACGCCGCCGCAGTCCGGAGGGAAATCCCAGGTCATTCAACACCAGGCTGTCACCATGGAGGTCGATGGTCGCCTGTGGCGCCACCACGAACAGCACGTCTCCCTCACGCAGACGCGTCTCGATCAGTACCGGCTTCAAGGCGGTCAACAGCGCCCCGTGACGCTCCACCGCGACGACGGTGATACCGAAGTTACGGCGTAGTCCGACCTCACCCACGGTCATGTTGCAGAGCGGTGATTTGGCCCGAATACGCAACCGGTGCAATCCCTCCTCGATGGCGTAGTCCTGAGCCATGTCGCGCAGTGTCCGAGGGGCGCTCAGACTGGTCGGCTCGCCAGCATCGGGAAGCAGTCTCAGCCCGAGGGTCAGCATATAGAGCACACCGACGCTCAGAATCACGAAACCGACCGGCGTGAAGTCGAAAAAGCTGAAACCCTGCAGGCCCGCGTCCACCAAGGCCCGGCTGACGGCGATGTTGGGCGGGGTGCCGATCAGGGTCAGCATACCGCCGATCAGCGAGGCGATAGCCAGCGGCAGGAGCAGACGGCGCGCCGAGAGCCCCGCCTCCCGCGCCATGCTGAGCACAACGGGAATGAAGATAGCCACTACACCGGTGGAGCTCATAAAGGCGGATAGCGCGGCGACAGTGGGCATCAGCAAAAGAATCAGATGCCGTTCGCTGCCCCGGCCCAGGTTCGCGATCCGCTGTCCCACCCATGCAGCAACGCCGGTACGATTGAGTCCTTCGCCGATGACGAAGAGTCCCGCGATCATCATCACCAGCGGGTCGCCGAAACCGGCCACGGCCTCCGCCGGCGTCACCACCCCGGACAGGGCCAGCGCCAGGATCACCAACGCGGCGGTCAGATCGAGCCGCACGCGGCCGCTGAAGAAGAGGACGATGGCAAGCAGGATCAGCAGATAGACGAAATAGGGCTGCCAGTTCACAGGGACTCCGCATGTTTCGACGAGCTGTCCGCACCAGCGATATGCCACGTGAGCGGACAGGGAGATGGGCGGGAGGGGTATCCCCGCCCGTCAGTCAGTCAGTCAGTCAGTCAGTCAGTCAGTCAGTCAGTCAGTCAGTCAGTCATGCAGAGAATAGAGAGCCTGCGGACTCAAGTCCATGTTTCCTTGCTGGCATCTGCGGCCATCAGCGGAGTGCCGGATGCTTGAACCAACCGACACCAGTGATAGAGCGTGGTTTACCGCTACCTGTAAACGGCCTGTTCCGCTGCGACCACAGGGAGCATCTTATAGATTCTCAGTGTCCAGCCACAGCGTCACCCCAAAGATGCAGCAGCTGCCGATAGTGACGAGCCAGACTGCTCCACAGCCAGTTCACCGCCAATAAGACACTAAGGAGCATCATCGCTGCCATGCCCGCCAGGGCGAGATACCAGAAGTAGGCCAGCAGGGGCGCCTCGAAGACTCCTGCCAATGCGGCCACGACTAGACAACAGACGATGAACAGCGACAGCGCCAGGGTCGCCGTTCTCAACAGGTTATTCGCGTATAACATCTCACACCTCCATTAATCGGTTTCCAACGATGTCTTTGTGACCGGTATCGCTGCATCTCACTGCCTCACGTGTCTACAGCGAGCAGTGTCGACACGGGCTGGCCCATGGCAGGCGCTATGAACCGGTATGCAAGCAAGTCTAGAGGTGGGGAATGAAATGGAGCTGAAAGCGTAGCGCTATCTGGAAAGTTGTGCGTTTTGGTTTTGAGTGGATGAGTAAGGGATGAGTATTCAGGCTCTAAACCGTGAGCAGTCCGCAACAGTTGCCATCAGCTGACTAATCGTCGTCATGCCGACGTCGATAACCGCTCTCGTATTCGTGTTCATCATCCCCCCAAGAGCGATACACGCCACCCTCACGGCCACGCCATCGCCACTCGGCTTCATCCTCATCCCCGCTGCGATGACACTCGACGCAGTTCTCGTAGTTGTAGATCCCCTCTTCGTAGTGCTCTTCGCGGATGTTGGAACGGGAGTGTTCGTGACAGCCGTAGCAGGTGTAGCTGCCGAAGTCGTTAGCCACATGACAGGTCTCGCAATCCGTCTCATGGTGGCGGTCGAAGCGAAAGTAGTCGTCATGATCGAAAGTCGCCGGTTTCCAGGCTTCGATGGTATGGCACTGTTTGCAGTTGCCCTCGGTTTTGCGATGCAGACTGTCGACCGGATTGGCATGGCACTCTTCGCACTGCTCGCGCATGGAAGCCGCGACCAGCTCATGAGAGAAACGGCTGATGGGACGAAACGCCATCACCCCGTTGTGGTCACTGTGGCAGGCGACACAATCCTCTTCGATCAGTCGCTGATGGAAAGCCACGGACTTTTTCTCTCCGCCGATCGGCTCCCCTTTCGTGGTCTTGAGTCCGATCTCGTCCGCCTTATGGCACTTCACGCACTTCTCCGGCCGGCTGCCGAAAAACGGGGTATGACAGGCAAAGCAGTCACTCGCGATCTCGGCATGGGCCTGAATCGGCTGGCCGGGACTGATCATCAGCTGCGGCAGGGTGATCGCCAGCGCGATCAGCACCGCCAGGTTCAGTGAAACGATCACAAATACACGCTTGTATTTCATTGCCATTGCCAGAAAAGAAAGACACTCAGGATGTGCGCCAGACCCAACACGGCGAAGGCGAGCGTGATCGGAAGATGCACCACGCGCCACTGCTTCATGGTGTCCACCGCAGTGGCATCCCAGAACAATCGGCGTTCGAGTTCATCGTCGGTCATTCCCTGCGCCAGATACTGACTCCGTTTGTCGGCAAGCACCCGCCGTGACCTGTCGAGCAGATACTTTCCGGTCATACCGCTGATCACGTTCACCAGCATGGCGATCAAGGCCAACCAGGGCAGAATGGCGTAGACGTGAATCCCGGCGTGCACCAGGATCATCAAGGCGCCGATCCAGGTCAGGGTTTCGTGCAGCGCCAGCAGGTTTTTCGGCTTGCCGAAGGCGATCTTTTTCCGCTTGCGCAGGGAGTAGAAGAAGGAGACCAGAATCAACAGGGTGCCGGGTATGCCCAGCCAGCGACCGATCCAGGCCAGATCGAGCTGATGCAGCAGCCAGTCGATGATCAGTGCAGCCAGTATCAATCCACTGAAGAGGAGGAGGAAAGGCACTACTTGTTTACTGAATATCGAGCGTTCCATAACCCTTCCCTACACCGCCAGTGTCAGGTCACTCTTGGGCCGACTGATACAGAGCAGACAGTGCCCCGCCTCCGGATCGGCATCGGGTTCCTGGTTGTAATCGACCTCTCCCGCTTCGATACGCGTCTGGCAGCTGCCGCAAGATCCGGCGCGGCAACCCGAAACCACATCGACCCCTTCGGCTTCGGCGAGACTCAACAGGGAATCGTAAGTCCCGTTCCACTCCACCGATTTGCCGCTCCGACCGAAGTTCACCCGCCAGTGGTCGGCGGCTTCGGCGAGAGCGGGCTCGGCAACCTGTTTCGGCCGGCTCAGGGTGGCGGGGCCGAAGGCCTCGTAATGGATATCACCGACGGCTATGCCCAGGGCTTCGAGACCGGGCACGATACTCTCCATCATGACGGCCGGACCGCAGACATAGTATTGATAGCGACCCAGTTTCAGCACCTGCTGTAAGAGTGCCACATCCACATGCCCCGTGTGCTGATAGTCAACGCCGGCCCGGTCGTCCGCATCGGCACGGCTGTAACAGAGGTGCAGGTGAAAACGCGAGTGGCTTTGCGCCATCTCCAGCAGTGTCCTGTGCATGATCGCTTCGCGTCCGTTGCGCACGCCGTAGAAGAGCCAGATCTCTCGCCCGCTCGCCTGCGCCAACAGGGTATTGAGGATACTCAGCATCGGGGTGATGCCGATGCCGCCGGCAATCAGCACCAGCGGCAGCGCCGGCTCTTCGATCAGATGGAAATGGCCCGACGGCGGTTTCACCATCAGGATGTCGCCCTCCCTCACCCGCTCGTGCAGATGGTTGGAGACGAGTCCGGGCGGCACGGCCGGTTCGCCGGACGGTGCCGGCACCCGCTTGACCGTAATGCGATAGTGGTCGGGATGCGGCCGGTCGGAGAGGGAGTAGCAGCGGATCACCTTTCGCATTGCGTCATGGCCCTGGCCCGGCAGCTCGAACATCAGGGTCAGGAATTGCCCCGGCTTGAACGGCGCCAGGGTCATCGGTGTCTCGGGTTCGAGATAGAACGAGAGGATGTCACCCGCCGCATTCTCCTGAACCCGCTTGGCCACGCGAAAGGGCTTGAAGCCTTCCCATGCCGCTCTATCACGTGGTGGCGAAATCGCAGAAGCCTGTTCCTGAGAATCGCCGATGTTGGATCCGGTGACACGACTGTCGTGCCTGTTCCCGAAACGGCGCCAGAGTGCGATCGACACTGCGGCGACGATCTGTGCAAGGATCGCGATGGCGATGATTAGTGCCAGGGTTCCCGTACTCATCTGCGTTGTTCAACCTGAAGTAGCGTCTTACCTGAAAGACAACCACGACTCTAGTCAGGTTATATGAAATCAAACTGAAAAATGCTGAATCACTGAATAGTGATCCGGAGGCGCTTTGAAAGTGTCCTGCAGAACAGGTTTGGGAGGGCTATTCATATCATGGGGAATGAAACCTCATGGCGCGGCAAGCCGCACCCTGCAAGATGTCGCATCAATTGGGGAGATTGGTGGGGCAGGGCCCCACCCTACGCATGAACGGTAGGGTGGGGCCCTGCCCCACCGAAGGAGGCTGAACCTTCGGCTGTCCGAGCAGACTCAGAGCTTTTTGGTGTGGCAGTCGGCGCAGCCCACTTCGTGTCCCGCCGGAAACAGGGTCCAGCCCTCGCTGTCGCACATCAGGCCCTTCTCGTCCTTGCACCAGAGCATGCGGTCGGTGGCCATGCGTGAGAGCACGGTACCGTCGCCGCTGGTGCCGTGGCATGCCTGGCAGTTGGTGCCGCCACCGGAGCGCGCTTCCTTGTGCGACTTGTTCCAGCGGAAGGAACCCACCGCGTGCATGCCGTGGGGACCGTTGGTGGTCAGCTCAAGGGCGCCGCTATCCTCGAAGGTCTGCGCATCGTGGCAGGTATCGCACTCGATGATGGTACCGGCGTGCCCCTGCAGCTGGTTGGCGGCCACATTGTCGTTGGCGGCACCCAGCGGGTTGGGGAAGATGGCGTGAGTGCTGCCGTGGCAGGCCTGGCACATCAGACCGCCGTGTCCCTTGCTCAGCCGGTAGAGGTTTTCGTTCTCGGCAAAGCGGGAGGCGGGGACTTCATGCGCCAGCGCCAGTTCGCTACCGTCGGGACTGCCGCTCGCATCCGTGCCCGCGGTCAGGTTGTAGGCCTGCAGCAGACGGATACCGTCGTCGGCCACGATGGCGCCGGCCGGATGGTTCGGACTCACCGCATCGCCGGTGTGGCAACTCTGGCAACCCGGCTCGCTGGCCCAGGGCACCCGCTTGTTGAGGTTGGCGCCGGCCGGCCAGGGCGTGGAGGCCAGGTTCTCGGAGAAGTCGTTACCCACGTGACGCGCCTGGCCGTGGCAGTCCTGGCACACCACGCCGCCCGCCGCCATGGCGCCGCGCAGGCACTGGGTGCGCTTGCCCGGATGGCAGGAGTAGCAGGTCTTTTCCAGCACATACTCGGTGACGGTCTGGAACTCGTCCATGGCGTCCACGTAGTGGTCCACCGCGCGCGCCTGGCGCAGTGGATCGTCCGGCGCCGGCATGTCGGGGAAGAGGTTGTTGGTCACCGGGTCGAACGGCTGGCCCGGATCTGCCGGCAGTTCACCGTGGTGACCGTGCATGGCCCGCGACATGGTGATGTGTCCGGTCTGACTCACGTCACCGGCGTCCATCGGACCGAGCTGCGCCAGATCCAGCGCCGGGGTGTAGTGGCAGGTGGCGCACTGTATCGGACGTGAGGCATCGAGCTCGGTGCCGTGCTTCTTGTCGTGCAGTCGCAGGATGTTGATCTTGGCGGTGTTGAGCAGCCGCTGCAGATCGGTGTCGCCCGGCGGCAGTTCGCCGTCCACGTCGCCGTCGATGCTCATGATCTTCCAGTCGGCGGTACGCACCAGGGCCGTGCCGTCACACTCATAGGCGGGACTGGCCGCCACCGAGGCGCAGTCGAGGGCGCCGGCATGGCAGGTCTGGCAGTCGGCCTCGGAGGCCACCGGCAGCACGATGTCGGTGGAGGCGAGCTGATCCTGGGAGCTGCGCTCGACGGCCTCGACCCGCACCAGCGGATAGGCATTGGAGCGTCCCTGGTCGTCGACGGGAAGGATCGGGATACCGTCGGCGGCGAACCAGTTGACCTCTGTTATATGACCGCCCAGGCCGACACCGCCCAGCAGTTCGCTGAAGAAGTTGATGTCGGTGTCGAAGCGGTTGAACTTCTGCGGTTGATTATCGGAGAAGGGGGTAAACAGCCCCGGCATGCTCTGTTGCACCATCTGACACGCCTGGCGCGTGGTGGCAGCGTCGGCGCTACCGTCCAGGTAGCCGATCAGGCAGTCACGCAGCAGATGGCTGTCGGGCACCGGCAGGCCCACGTCCTGGGTGTCGATGTCGGTCGGCAACAGCAGGCCGAAGAAGAGCGGCGCATAGGTGTCGAAACCGAAGCTGCGGCCGTCGCTGTCGGGATCGCCCCAGAAATTGGACTTGATGACCGGAGCGACCGGGTCCTTCGACAGGGCCGGATCGTTGGCGTTGGAGGCGGCCGAGTAGAAGAGATCGATATTGGCGTCATCCATCAGCTGCGGACGGCTGTTGCCGACACCGCGCTTCACCACCTGCGCATGCACCACGTTGAAGGGCGGCAGAATACTGAACACCTGGTAGTCGAGATCGGCGCAGTGCATGCCCAGATCGTTGGCCGCCAGCACCTTGTAGTTGCTGGAGGCGGCGATCGGCCGCTCCGCCACCGGCGAGGCGGGGAACAGGGTGTTGGCGCTGGTGGAGTTGATGGAGACCGGATCGCCAGTGGGCGGCGGCGGACTCACCGGATTGACCGTGACGGCGACGCTGGCGGTGTTCGACCAGGCTCCCAGGTTGTCGGCCACGCGGTAACTGAAAGCGTCGCTGCCGCTGAAACCGCTGTCGGGCGCATAGACCACGGTGCCGTCCCCATTGTCCGCCAACACACCGTTGGCGGGATTGCCGACCACATCGAGCGTGCCGGGGTCGAGGCTGCCGTCCGCATCGCTGTCGTTGGCCAGCAGATCGATCACCACCGGCATCCCGGCATCGGTCTGGGCCGAGTCGTCGACAGCCGTCGGCGGAATATTGACCACCACTGTACCGTCGCAGTCGGCGGGGGCGCCGATCACATCGGCGCTGTCCTGGTTGACGCCATCGCTGGCGGTGACCCGACAGGGTACGGGTTGAGGCCCGCTGACAGCGAGCTCCCACTGACCGCGCCGATTGCTGCTGGTCGACCAGGTCTGGCTGAGCGCGGGGTTGGCGTTGCTTACCGTGATCTGCGCATTGCGCTCGGCGCGATCCCCTTTTACGTTGAGAACGCCGTTATAGGAGGCGTTGGTGATACGCAAGGTCGATGGCGGTTTGCCGTTATCCCCTTTCGGTGCGGCATCCGCTGAGAAGGCGGCGCAGAGTGCTAACGCGGGCAGCAGCGAGAGAAAGCGGGTGGCGCTCGACACGAGAAGTCTGGTCATTTTGGGCCTCGAGGGTATTCAACTGTTATTGACAGTCCATGGACCTACCCTGGCCCTGCTTTTATTCCTGTTTTGCCCAATTCTAAGGATCAGCTGCCCCGTCTATTGGGAGATTTATCCCACTCTGAAATCCGGCCCGGATCGGATTGAAACATTTGTGAAGCAGCTCACCCTACGAAGCATGAAAAGACCGGCGACTCAGCACGCCAGGAATTTCATTCACATACAGGGCAAACTCTGGGAGATTCAGCGCGTGCATGCACGGCGGAATGCCAGGTCACTTGCGGAGCGGTTGACAAATCGGCGTTACGGGGCTGAGGATTGAGGTGAATTGGCCCCGGCGATATCCATGCGTTTCATCAACGGCATCACCCTGCTCCTGATCTATCAGCTGATCGGCGAAATCCTGGTTCTGGTGACAGGTCTGCCGGTGCCGGGCCCAGTGCTGGGGATGATCCTGTTGTTTCTGACGCTGCTGATCAAAGGCCGTTCGTCCGAGCCATTGGAGCAGGCGAGTTCCGGTCTGTTGAGTCACCTGTCGCTGCTCTTCGTACCCGCAGGGGTCGGCATCGTCGTGCATCTGAACCTGATCGCCGGGGAGTGGTTGCCGATCCTCCTCACCCTGCTGCTCAGCACCCTGATCACACTGGCGGCAACCGCCGGTATATTCTGGCTATCGGTTCGATTCCTGGCGGGGAGAGACTAGTGCCCGAACAGAACCTGGCCGCTATCTGGGTCTATCTCTCCACCACCCCGTTGCTCGGCTTGACGGCAACCCTGATCGCCTATGGCATCGCCTACCGGATCTACATCCGCTTCAAAGCCAATCCCCTGCTGCATCCGGTAGCGCTCTCCGTGGTCTTCCTGATCACACTGCTGCTACTGACCGAGACCCCCTACAGCGCCTACTTCGAGGGCGCTCAATTCGTACACTTTCTGCTCGGACCGGCCACTGTCGCCCTGGCGGTGCCGCTCTATCAGCAGTGGGCCAAGCTCAAACAGCTCTGGCTGCCGATCAGCCTCACGCTCGTCACCGGCGTCATCGTTGGCGCCCTGAGCTCGATCGGTCTGGCACGCCTGTTCGGGGCGGGCATCCAAACCCAGCTTTCGCTGGCACCCAAGTCGGTCACCGCACCGGTGGCGATGGGCATCGCGGAGAAGATCGGGGGTCTGCCTTCATTGACAGCGGTATTCGTGGTCACCACCGGTATCCTGGGTGCCGCCATCGGCACCCGCCTGTTTTCTCTCATGCGTATCCGCGATGAGAGCATCCAGGGATTTGCCATGGGCCTCACCGCCCATGGCATCGGTACCGCGCGGGCGTTCCAGGTCAGCAAGGAGATGGGCGCCTTCTCAGGCCTGGCCATGGCGCTGGCCACTTTCACCACCGCGTTCATCCTGCCCTGGCTGCTGGGCTGGCTCGGACTCCCATGAGCGACTGACCCACGGACCGGCTGATAACAAGCCGGCTAAGTGCTAGTGTATTGTTTACTGATCCGAAAGTAATATAGGCAACACTCAGCTTGCCTGCGCGTCACGCCTTGATCCGAACCACCCCTGGGGCTCTGAGTGTTGCCAATATTACTTTCGGACCAGTAAGGTTATCCCACAGCAGGACAAGCGCCGGCGCAATATCGGGCGAAACAGAACCTCACAACAATAAGTCCACAAGGTGATGAGCTATGCCCGTGACCCTCGCATTCGATGTCTATGGCACCCTGATCGACACCCACGGCGTGGTCGAGAAACTGCAATGGATGGTCGGCGACAAGGCACGCGCCTTCTCCCAGAGCTGGCGCGACAAGCAGCTGGAGTACACTTTCCGGCGCGGCCTGATGCAGATGTATGACGATTTTTCCGTGTGCACCCGCGATGCCCTGAACTATACCTGCGCGCGCTATGGCGCTCCGCTCAGCGACTCGCAGAAACAGGAGCTGTTGAACGTCTATCGAACACTGCCGGCATTCGATGACGTACGCGAGGGACTGGGGCTTCTGAGCGGAGCGGGCTACGGCCTGTTCGCCTTCTCCAACGGCAGCGCCGAGGCCGTGAAGACCCTGCTAGTAGCGGCCGACATCGACAGCTATTTTCTCGATGTCATCAGTGTCGAGGATATCCGGTCGTTCAAGCCCAATCCCGCGGTGTACAGCCACTTTCTGCGCCGCTCCCATAGCTCGGGTGGCGATGCCTGGCTGGTCTCCAGCAACCCTTTCGATGTCATTGGCGCCATCTCGGCCGGCATGCATGGGATCTGGCTGCAGCGTTCCCAAGATCAGATTTACGACCCCTGGGGAGTGGAACCGACCATCACGATTTCGAGCCTGCGTGAGCTTGAGGGCCAGCTCGCCAGGTTTCACAGCACTCGCTGAACCTATACTCCCTTACGGCCGATCACCTCACGTACAGCAGGCGCAGTCAAATCGCCGACTCCCACCAAAAAGAACATCGAGTAGAACCTGGAGCTGCTGAACGACCTTACACCGGAAGAACTCGATCTGTTGCGGGAGACGGTGGATTCCCTGATCGAACCTGTGGAGGAGTTGTAAGATATGCAGCGGAAAGAATAGCAAATTTGTTGCTAAACACGACTCCCGGATTTCGTTGCACTCCATCCAGGCTACGGACCTTGTTCGCGTAGCCCGGATGGAGCGAAGCGCAATCCGGGATTTTCCTCGTATATGCGGTGATGGATCACCAGGATTTGTAAGGCAGGAACTTGCCGTTCATGGTCACCACCACACGGTCGCCCGCGGGATTCTCCTCCTTGTCGATCTTGAGGGAGAAATCGATGGCCGACATGATGCCGTCACCGAACTTCTCATGGATCAGTTCCTTCATGGTCTCGCCGTAGACACCCACGGCCTCGTAGAAGCGATAGAGAACGGGATCGGTCGGCACCAGCTGATCCCACTTCTTGTTGGGGAACTCCTGCAGGGCTGTGGAGACGGCGGCATCCAGCCCAAGGGCCTCGACCAGCGGGTCAGCGTTTACCCTCTCCAGGTGGTTCATGCCAAGGCAGGCGGACACCACATATTCGGGCGCCAGGCCTGCCGCCGCCGCGATGGCCTCCCAGCTCATGCCCTTCGCCTTTTTTGCTGCCAGGATGGCTTCGCGCATATCACTCTTGTTCATCGGTCGTTTACCTCTTTGTTGCTTGCAGGTTTGAAGATACCTACAGCTCCTAGAGCAAATGCAGTGCCAATCTTGTCAGCAGGCACGGCGCCCCCTGTCATCCACCCACTTCCTCAAACCGGCAGGGTGGGGCCCTGCCCCATCATAGAGCGCACGTAACCAGTGAGGGAGTCAGGGCTCCGTTCAAGCGTGCCCGACGTCACTGCCTGGGCACTCCCTTAAAAGCTGCATCACACACCAGCAGACAAAACCTGGCGGACAATTGAGGAGAAAAGCGTTTGCTTTGTCGGACATAGTCGACAATGTGGACAAACAAAGGCGCGACAAGGCCACAACAACGGCGCTAATCGCATCAATGGCTCCTGAATTCGGGCATGGCATGAACCCTGCAATATTCTCTGCAAACAACGCCCGAGGTTTTATCATGAGCGCCAATATCAGCATCGATTTCATCACCCATACCTTCAAGGGCCAGACCCGGCCGACCCTGCAGGACATCGAACTGCGCATCCAGCCTGGCGAGAAGATCGCCCTGATCGGACGCAGCGGCTGCGGCAAGTCGACCCTGCTGCACATGCTGGCGGGGCTGCTGATCCCCTCCGAGGGTTGCGTGCGCATACACGGCCATACGGTCACCAAGCCCAGCGCCAAGTGGAATATGATGTTCCAGAAGCCCTCGCTCTATCCCTGGATGAGCGTGCGCCAGAACGCCGAGCTGGGACTGGTCTTCGCCGGCAGGAAGGATCCCGCAAAGGTCGA
>JARROA010000046.1:0-23244 GCA_037384425.1 Candidatus Thiodiazotropha sp.
CTGCGGCGCAGATTGTCGAACAGCTTCCAGCGCGACAACGCCGAAAGCGGGTTTTTCAACCGCTGATTGTCGGGACCAGGTACCCGCGGCAGCAGCCAGCCTGCCAATTGCCAGTCGCCACGAATCCAGCGGTAGCGGCGGTTGACGTCGGCGCCATAGCGCGACGGATACTCCTCGAAGACCTGGACATCGCTGAGCAACCCGGCGCGTGCGTGGCAGCCCTCCAACAGATCGTGGCTCAATATCCGGTTATCGGGTAACCGCCCTTTGAGAGAACGCTCGAAGGCGTCGATATCATAGATGCCCTTACCAATGAACGAACCTTCGTGGAACAGATCCTGATAGACGTCGGAAATGACGCGGGTGTAGGGGTCGATGCCGGGCTCGCCGCCCTGCAGTCTTGCATAACGCGATAGCCGGGTGTCCGGCAAACTCATGCTGACACGCGGCTGGAGGATGCCATAGCCCTCCCGAACCCGTCCCAGCGTCGCATCGTAGACCGGTCGGTTCAACGGGTGGGCCATGGTGCCGACGAACGTGCGCGCAGCATCCCGCGGCAGATGGGTATCCGTATCGAGGGTGATCACGTAGGTCACACCGGAGAGTCCCGCCGTATCGCCGACGATGAGAGAAAAGCCGGTGCTGACCCCCTCCCGCAGCAAGGCGTTCAGATCCGCCAGCTTGCCGCGTTTGCGCTCATGGCCCATCCAGACCCGATCATGGGGATTCCAGCGACGGGGACGATGAAACAGAAAGAACGGGGCGATGCCTGACCGTTCGTACTGCCGGTTCAACTTTTCGATGCCTTCCCGGGCCAGTGCCAGCAGTGTTTGATCCTGGTCCGTCGTCTCCTCTGTGGCGTCCGTGAAGTCGGTGAGAAGTCCGAAACGCAGATTATCGTCACGGTTGGCGAGAAACCGGACCTCCAGGGCTTCGATCAGATGTTCTACATTGCGCGAACTGGTAAGCATGGTCGGTACGACCACCAGCGCACGCGAGCCCTCCGGTATGCCTTTGGAGAAGTCCATGCGTGGCAGCGGATGCGGTGACGCCAGTAGCGTGGCCAGCCAGTTGACCAGCGCCATCGCAAGCTGGCTTGTGGCCAGCAGTGCCAGGACAGCGAGCAATGCCAGCACCCCGGCGGTCGCGCCGTCTCCCCAGGTCCTGGCCAAAAGGAGTCCGGTCAGGAGCAGTGTGATCAAGGCGATTCCACCCAGATAGACAGACAGGGGAAAGCGGCTTACCCAGCGCTTCAGAACAGCCATCGGGGCAAGGCGCGCCTGCAGCGCGGCTTCCAACTCAGGCAAGCCCCGGTCGATCAGGTAGTAGCCCACATGAGACGATCGCGCTTCGGTACCAGCGCGCTCCGCGCTTGCCTGCGCAAGCTCGATGGCAAATCGGGCCACAGCCTCTTCCGGCTTACCGCTGGCCTTCGCAACATCTTCCACGACATGGCGATAGCGGTCGCGGCTTGCGAAATCCATTGCCGCATAGGCGTTGAGCGGATCCGCGCGCAGTGCCTGCTCGACCACACTCACCGTCTCGACGAACTCGCGCCAATCCATGGTCCCCAGTAAACGCAGGCTACCAATGCTGTTACTGATGGAGACCTGGTCGGCAGCCTGCTGGCGGTTTCCCGAGCGTATCAACTGCTCGATACTCAGACCGGTCTCGGCCAGTTGCTGCTCAATCCATGTCAGCGGCATGGCAAGGGCAGGCCCTTGACCTTGCAGGCGCCGCGCCATTTCAGACACGAAAGGCGTTGTCATCGGTGGATTCGAACGCGCCATGTCAGCGATGACCAGAATCAGGCTCTTGGGGTCCTGACGTGCAACCTCCGTCAGCCTATCCACCCAGAGGACGGCAAGATCCCGATCGCGCCTGCCGCTGGCGATGCCCGTGGTGACACGACGTAAATTTTCGATCAACGACAGGCGCAGCATGATGGGAATGGCCCATAGCTCACCCAGTCGCAATGGCGTGATTGTCTGGTAAGCCTTGACGAAGCGAATCAGGCCGTCAGGATCCACCCGTCCGTCGCCATGGGCAATGGTCTCAAGCGCAATGTCGTAAGTGCGAGGCAATCCTGCAGAGATTCCCCCGGCCAGGCTCGGCAGTTCGCGGCTGTATCCTTTGGGCAGGTGTTGCCTGGCTGTATGGATCTGTTCTTCGATAAGGTAGAAGTTATCGAGCAGCCATTCAGAGGCCGGGGTTATCGGCTGTTTCGCCAGCACCGACGCCATGAGTTGGTTACGGGTGCTGAGCAGCATGCGCTCGTTGGCAGCCAAGCGCGACAGCAAATGCTCCGACACTTGTTTTGATGACAATCGATGGACTGCGGCGAGACGTACGCCATGCTGCTCCATCTGATCGGTACTGAACAACTCCGCGCGCAAGGGAGTCTCGTTGATGACAGCCCTGTTCGCAGCGCCGCTTCCTCTCTTAAGCAACCTTCTCCGCAAGGTCGCGATTTCTCGACGAAGCGTGATGCGATTTAAACGCCCTATCATCCTCTGTGGCTCCACCCGTATCTCCCAGCCGTTGAGTGAACGGCTGCAGTTGCGCCAAGTGGCCGGATACCCTAATTGACGATGATTGAAATGGTCTTGACTGGAAGTGACCCGACAACTTGGCGGGGTAGAAATGAAGTGTACAAGAACGTTTTTAGCCCCTGTATTTAAAAGGATTGTAACATGATATTCAGGTTGAACCGAGCACTCTTACCCTAGGGCCTGTTAACACTAATCCGATACGCCCTGCTGGAGCTGCTTTTGCGACCAGCAAGGCAGAATGAGCGTGGTGTAGCCCGGCCACATGAGCGAATAATAACGCCGCTGGGCGCAAAAACAGCTCCAGCCCCCTCTTTTTTATCCATAGGAGGGGTTGCGTCTGAAAAAGCGCCACGCGGCGTTGCTCGTCGTTCATTTGGAATGACCAAACTTCGCCACTCGCGCCCGTAGGAAGTGCCCTTGGGGTGCGCCTTGATTGGCGTTTATTCAGACGCAACAGGGTGTATCGGATTAGTGTTAACAGGCCCTAGATTGGCTGTGGGGAGCAATGTATTGCGAATTATGTGGGAAATAACGGAATTTGAGCTGATTCGTTCGCATAATTTGCGCCACTATCCGATCGCATTAGAGGATCGATCAGAACCGCATGTTTCTATTCGTTTTATTGATGTGGCGAGATTGCTGTCTGCTATGCCAGTGCCTGTTTACTCCTGTTAATACCGCTCTATTTAGTGGCGGCGGGCCTCGTAGGAGGCAATAGGCTTATTCTGAATCAGATGCCGCAAACTTAGCCAAAGTATGACTGGCTTTTCCCACCTCAAGCGCGCATACTCGAATGATCGTTATACCCTCTGTGTTTGCGGTGAGATTGGAGCCGTCTGGCATAGTCATTCAGCTTCCGCCTTCCTTCGTTCTGAGAATTCCTTAATTCCTAACCAGGAGATACATCATGTCCAAATCCAGGCGTTCCAACAGGGAAGGAAAAAAGCAGGCTTTGTTGACACCGAAGGAAAAGAAAGCGGCCAAGCGGTTGAAAAAACATGCCGCCGACCCCGCGCCTTTTATAGTCAAGTAATCGTAAGTTGATGCCACGATAGCAGGCTTTGGAAGACCGGATGGATTTGAATGCCTGTATTGGTTGCTGTTGCTGAATAGATGTTTTAAATCGGAAAAGCGCACAACGATTCCATGAATGCTCCACCCTGACCCGGCGCGATCTCCACCTGCGTCTTGCATAAACCCCGCGATCAACTTTGCGGATTCAGATAACACTCCCGTCATAAATGCGAAGTGCGTTCAAATCCGTGACTGTCTCAACGGATCTATCCATTGATAGAGAAAGGAACACCCAATGTATCGTCTCATGATGTCCAAGAAGCTGAATGGTGACGACATGACACATGGATCCATGTCATCATACCGGCAGACTGAAGTGAATCAATTTGCACATTTACACGCTGCGTTGAAAGCCTGCGAGTTAGCTAATTTCAAAGGCAAATCCCGCTTCTATGTCCTCAATAAACTGGGTAAGGAATACTACGATCATATCTGGATAGATTGACTGCATCAGATGCCGTTCCCATTGAGCATCCGGTTCGGCTCAAACCGCCGATATCTATCTCCGACCTGGTTTCACAGGCAATCGTGTTTAGTTACTAACCAGAACATAAGTATCCGGACACTCAGGGCTACAAGAATGGCTCAGATCAAGGCGTACCCCAAGGGCACTTCCTTCGGGCGCGGCTCGCGCCCCGCAGGAAGTACCCTTGGGGTGCAGACAATGGCCCAGCCCTTATCAAGAGCCGCAACACCGAGCTGAGCCATTCTTGTAGCCCCTAACTTTTTGATTTTCAATGACAGGCCGTAGTGTGTTTGCTCACGGACTGCGTTATCAAAACTTGTTGTAGGAGTGCTATAGCGGCGTTTTGATGCCTTGCCGTGAGCAAACACACTACGGCTGAGTGTCCGGAAACTTATGTTCTGGTTAGTAAATCCACATCCTGATTTAAGATTGTTGATCGGGATATCAAGTCCGACTGTTGAAGGGCCTATCAAACCATGACATTCGCAATATGGTCCCTGTTAATAGGCGTGTTGCTGATCGTTATGGTATTGTCTGCCACCTTGCTGAAACGATTGCCTTTGAGCACTGCCATGATCTATTTGGCAGCAGGTTTCATACTGGGTCCGGCTGGTTGGGCTGTATTGACACCCAGCCCGTTTGTCCATACCGCAATCCTTGAACGAGTTACTGAAGTAGCGGTGCTGCTCTCCCTGTTTTCCGTCGGTCTGAAGCTGGGCCTGCCACTGTCCAACTGGCACTGGTTGTTGCCGCTACGCTTGGCGTTCCTATCCATGACCCTGACTGTGGCGCTGGTCGCCGTAGTCGCGGCCTGGGTTCTTGGACTGCCTCTAGGCGCAGCGGTTCTCCTGGGTGCAATACTTGCGCCCACAGACCCGGTGCTGGCATCAGCTGTCCAGGTCGAATCATCGGGTGATCGCGACCGTCTTCGCTTCAGCCTGACAGGTGAAGGTGGACTCAATGATGGGACTGCTTTTCCCTTCGTGATGCTGGGTCTCGGCCTACTGGGTCTCCATGATCTGGGCGCTGGAGGCTGGCGCTGGTTGGTCGCGGACGTAGTATGGGCCACAATCGGCGGACTGATCATCGGCGGCACATTGGGCGCGCTGATCGGCAGGCTGGTCGTCTATCTGCGGTCCCGTCATCAGGAATCGATCAGCCTGGATGAATTTCTAGCCCTGGGACTCATCGCCATTGCCTATGGAGTGGCGGTGATCAGTCACACCTATGGTTTTCTTGCAGTTTTCGCCGCAGGTCTGGCTTTACAACGAGTCAAGGAGCAATCACGCAACATCAATGTCATTCACACAGGTGACGCGCCACATCCGGATAGAGAGCCTTTAAACGGACTCTCCGATTACGCTGACAACACCAGCGCATACATGATGCAGGCAGTACGAGGCTTTAACGGTCAGATGGAACGGATCGGTGAGTTGGCTGTGGTATTGGTGATTGGGGCGATGCTAACGTTTACACACTTTTCCATCAATGCGGCGTGGCTGCTTGCCCTGCTTTTTCTGGTAATCCGGCCTGCTTCGGTTTGGCTCGGATTGTTAGGAGCCCCGATCTCGAGGGATCAACGCTTCATGATCGCGTGGTTCGGCATCCGAGGAATCGGCTCGATATATTATCTGTTGTATGCCATCCATCACGGCCTGCCGTCTGCTCTGGCTGAGCAGATTGTCAGCATCACATTCGCGGCAGTGACCATTTCAATAATTCTGCATGGCATTTCAGTTCGTCCGGTAATGCACTTGTATCGGAAAAGGAAATTGGATCAGGATGTGTAGCCGAGCACTATATGTCTGGATAATTTCTTGTTTGGTGTTTAGAGCTGAATGCTGATTCGCCTCTACGCTAATGCCATACTGTCCACTGCTGTGATTTCAGGACATCAACACAATTATTAACCCGGCACCTTAATAGGCCATGTTCAGGGCTTCAAACATGCCCTTGCTCTGCGTTGTGGCTCTTGACAAGGGAACAACCATTGCCTGCGAACCACGCCTTGATCAAGGGCATGTTTGAAGCCCTGAACATGGCCTATTAAGGCGCCGGGCTAATATCTATGCGATTCATTGCTGGTCCACATCACATAGCAGTTTGCATTGGCTGCGGCCTTGAGAAGATCGATCAGAGGCAATGCACGGTGTGGAAGACTTACAGGGGGTTCATCGTCCTCATCTTTATTCATCTCAACCGGTTCGTGCAATTTCTTTTCCTTATCGATCGCTTTCTCGAGACGTTCAAGTGCCGTCGGTATATCTTCTGCAAGCAGCGCGCTGGGCACGGTACCGCTATGCCCCATCATTTTTAACAGTCGCACGGCTACATCCCCGAACATTGTTATGTCAGCATATGCGGGACAGGAAAAGGTTACCAGCATGAATATTTCCTCACGAAAAATGCGCCAGGTAGAAATGAATACAGTCCTATACCGGGGCCTGTGCCCGCTTAGCGTTCAGACATAGACCAAAATCGCCACATAATGACTGATGCTGCCAGCCAGTACGAACAGATGCCAGACACCGTGCATCCACGGATGCCGCCTATCCAGGGCATAAAATACGATGCCTGAGGTGTAGAATACACCCCCAGCCAACAGCCATATGAACCCCGCGAATGGCAATACCTCGAGCAGCGGCTTGATCGCCAGCACAATCATCCAGCCCATGGTGAAGTAGATGATCATCGGCAGTATACGCGCACCACGAATCGGCAGGGCATCGAGTACCAAACCCAGCACCGCCATACCCCAGATCAAGCCAAACATCCACCAGCCCACAACGCCGTTTAGGGAGATCAGCGTCAGCGGTGTATAGCTACCGGCAATCAGCAGGTAGATGGCTTGATGGTCGAGCACCCGGAAAACCTGTTTTGCACGTCCAATCGGCAAGCCATGATAAAGCGTTGAGATCACATAGAGCAGAAACAGTGTCGAGCCGTAGATACTGAAGGAAACGATGCGTCGAACATTCCCGTCATGTGAGGCCGCAACAACCAGCACGACGACTCCCGCCAGCGCCAATGCGGCACCGACCAGATGCGAAATACTGTTGAAGCGCTCTCCCTTGACCATGTAAGCAGTTCTGGTTAGAGGCGTGGACACACCCAGAGGCCTTATGAAGCCCATGCACCGTTTTGCTGTTTTAGCCAGGACTAGCGTCCGTGGCAGACGTATTTTATGTTTATATTTTCCCTCCGATCGACATTACGAGAGATTGAAATTTGTAACTCGCTGATAATATGATGACAATTCCCCATTGAGCGCCGCAACTATCATTTGAAGTCTTCAGTACCGAGAATATACGAAAAGGCGCCTCTTTGGCGACCCTGCAGATAGGCAGTTTCTGCGGCTTTGTATATGATTTTCTTTACAATATCGAAAGTTTTGAGATATCCAGCTTTCGTTTCATCCGTTCCGGGGAGAAGCTTAACAAGCGCGGCCCCTTCGACAGAAAATGACACTTCTATAACACTGTCATAGCCCCAAAAAGTGACACGATTATTGCTTGTATCGAAGCTTCGACTCGGGTTAGGAAATTTTAAGCTCATTTTTCAATACCTGAGTAATTGGGCGTGTCAATGCTTTCAGTCGGACTTATACCCTTCAGAAACTTGAACAGGTCACTGTCAGTGGATAGAACCAGTGTGGTGTCTTTTCCGATAATTGATTTATATGCCTGCATGGTGCGGGTGAATTCATAAAATTCCACGGCCTGCCGACTCTGATTATAGGCTTTCGAGTAGATTTCAGTGGCCTTGGCATCAGCAAGGCCTCGAATCTCTTCAACCTGGCGGTAGGCTTCCGATTGAATCTTGTTCAACTCCCGTATGCGATTACCGCGTATTCTGGCCGCTTCACCATTGCCCTCCGATAAGAATCGTTCCGCGATCTGGCGTCTCTCGCTGATCATGCGGTCATATATCTTCGGCCTGACACTTTCATTGTAGTTTATACGCTTGAAACGAATATCCAGCAGTTGAATGCCAAATACCCGAACCTTTTCGGCGGCTGCCTTAAATATCTCATTTTCCACCAGCTTTCTGCCCTTCTGTATCGGCACCAGTGCGCCAATATCTTTGTTCTGGTCGGTATCTGTCAGCATGGCATCGCGCAGAGGCACGCGATCCTTGGTGGTACGGATAATCTCGATCAGTTCGTGTTTGGCGACTGCATTGCGGGTTTCACTGCCAAGAATATCGTCCAGACGTGATTGCGCGCTGCGTTCATCGCGCAATCGCAGGAAGTATTGCAATGGGTCGGTTATACGCCAGCGCGCAAACAGATCGACCGAGATATAGAGCTTGTCCTTGGTCGGCATGTCCGATGGGTTACCGTCCCATTCGAGCACACGTTTATCAATGGGATTCACTTCTTGTATGAAAGGGACTTTGACCTTCAGGCCTGCTGTCGTGACTGGCTGCCCGACCGGTTTCCCGAACTGGGTGATAATAACCTGCTCGACTTCGCTCACCGTATAGAGAGAGCTCATTGCGATGTACAGCCCCAATCCTAATACCGCAACAATGGCAAGGGTTTTTTTCATGGTCGCGTACCAACCTGATCATTCAGGTTCAGAAGTGGCAAAATACTCTTCGTCTGCTCATCGATGATTATCTTGGATCGAATGCTGGGCATAACTTCCTGGAGAGTCTCTATATAGATACGGCGGCGTGTTACCTCCGGCGCTTTGGTATATTCCGCCAACAGTGCATTGAAACGCGCGACATCACCCTCTGCCTCGTTGATTCTCTTGAGACGATAGCCATCCGCTTCGCGAATGCGTTGATCCTTCTCGCCCTCGGCCAGCGGTATCACCTTATTGTAATCGCGCCGCGCTTCGTTGATCAGTTTCTCTTTTTCCTGCTGTGCCTGGTTAACCTCGTTGAATGACTCCTGTACGGGTTGCGGAGGATTGATGTTTTTCAATTGCACCTGGTCAATACTGATGCCCATCGCATATTTGGTCGAGAGCGACTGCATTTTTGTCAGTGCTTCGTTTTCGATTTCCTGTCTTCCGATAGTGATCACCTCGTCAACGGTGCGATCTCCGACAACCTCACGCATGACGGATTCCGAAACGTAACGGAGAGTTTCACTCGGCTCTCGCACTTCGAAGAGAAACTTGTCGGGATTTGATATACGGTATTGCACCACCCACTCAACGAGCGCAGCGTTGAGATCGCCCGTAACCATTTCTGTTTCCCGCTTGCCGTCCCGCGGGGATTGATAAGGATCGGATGCACCAGGCGTGGAAAAACCGAACTCCTGCTTTAATTGCCGTTTAACCGGAACGATGGTGGCAACGTCGATACCGAGTGGAAACTTGAAATGCAGCCCGGGTTGGACGTCCTTGACATATTTGCCAAAGCGCTGAACAACCGCGACGGAGTCACTGGGTACCGTATAGTAGGCTGTCCAGGCACCTGCGCCGATCAAAATCACGGCGATTGCAGCGATGATAGCGCCTGGACCACCCTTCGGCAGGCTTCGAAATATTCGATCTCTACCTTTCTGTAGCAGCACTTCAAGATCAGGTGGAGCTGACACATTGCGTCGGGATCCGTCCCATGGATTTTTGTCCTTCGTCGATGACATGCTGATAGTCTCTACTGTTATATCGGTTAAGGACCATGATATTCTGTTTTGAACAGCGCACACATGCCCCAAATTCGAGAAATGGGCCAAGATCAATGAAGCACCTTTTATGAATTTCGAGGCTTTGCCTAAATTCAATTCATGATAGGCGTACGACGTTGCTTAATTGCTTTGTCAGATCAGACTTCGCGAAGATAATATTTGATAAGCGCAGTAGTCTGGCGGGCAAAATCGAGCTGTACAGAAACGCGCGAACTTTTTGCCATGCGTATATTGGGATATTCCTCTCATCGCATCCCGAATGCAATCGAATACTGCCTGCAGCACGAACAAACGGGATTTCTATCCCCTGCGCTCTGCAAGTTCCCCAATCTCCGCCCGCTATGGGTTATCGCATGGTTTCTGCTGTATCAAGGACTTGTATTTCAACCGTGTAATCGAGAGTGCTGATTACTCCCGCGCCGCTGAACGCGCCACTGACCGGCATGCTGATGCTGCCCTTCGCCCGTCAACTGGGCGAATACACCATTAACCGGCGGTGGTGATCATGATCGGGAGAAAACGCCTCTTGCGGGCCACCGCCCTGCTTCTGCTGATCACAGCTATCCTTGTGGGCCTTTGGCAGGGACGATCGCTGGATATGGCCGCGATCGTCCAACGGATTGGTGAGTTGGCTCCCCTCGCATGGCTGGCCTTCATGGCCCTCTATGCTGTGGCTTGGGGTTCTGGATCAATCTTGCATCAGTGCAGACACTCTACTCAGCGTAGCCAAAGCCGCGCCCCCGCGACTCGCGGGCGTAATAATCCGGACTGCCCTTGGGCACCACTACGATACCCTCCGGAGTCACGTCATAGCGTGCTCGATCCGCCTCGATATCGAAACCCAGTACAGAATCGGGTTCGATAATATTGTGTCGATCAACGATGACGCGTCGCAATCGCGCGCCTCGACATACCTTTACGTAATCCATAATGATGCAATCTTCAATTTCAGCATCCGATTCAACAACTGACTCTCGACGTATTATGCTGTTGCGAATCGACGCATTGATCACGACAGCGCCGGCACCGATCAAGCTGTTGTCGATTGTGCTGTTGAAGATACTGGCCACGGGTCCCTGATAGTGGCTGGAGAAGATGGGCCATTGGGGATTGAAGGCGTCAAAACGCGGTTTCAGGCCAAGAACATCCTTGTGAGTTTGAAAATAGGTGGTCAAATCCCCGACATCCCGCCAGTATCCAGCCTCTTCGTAGGCTTTGATGCCCGGGACCTTGTTATCCGAAAAGTCATAGGCGTAGAGACGATGAGTGCGCAATATCCGAGGTAGCACATCGTAGCCAAAATCCGTGTCGCCTTTACGGTAGGCTTCTTCAAGCGCTTCAATCAGTACTTCGCTTTGAAACAGGTAATTGCCCATGGAGGCATAAGCACGCGTCGGGTTTGAGGGCATGGATTTGCCATGTATCGGTTTTTCCTCGAAGCCGCGAATACGGCCATCAGAGTCTGCTTCGATAATGCCGAAGTTAGCAGTCTGTTCGATCGGTATGGGCAACGCGGCTATGCTGACGTCCGACTGGCGTTCCCGGTGAAATCGAACCATCTGCCGTACGTCCATGCGATAGATGTGATCAGCACCGAAAACCGCCACGATGTCCGGTCGATGTATCTTAAGCAGGTTGAGGCTTTGATAAACCGCATCGGCAGTTCCGCGGAACCACATTTTCCCCTCATGCATTTGCGGCGGCACGACGCTCACGAACTGGTCCTGCAGCAAGGGTGAAATGGTCCAGCCTTTTCGTACATGCTCAATCAACGATTGCGCTTTGTATTGCACCAGCAGATAGATGGAGCGGATTCCGGAGTTGACCAGATTACTCAGGACAAAATCCACAATGCGATAACGTCCGCCAAACGGTACGGCCGGTTTGCAGCGTTCGGTGGTCAGTGGCCTGAGCCGCTTGCCCTCGCCTCCCGCCATCACAAAGGCCACTATTTTGTCCGATTTTCGATGCTCTTCCATACGCTCTATGCTTACCCAATCTATTGCCTTGCCAAGACTGGACCAGGCGCCGCTCAGCCAAGGCATGGTCCGGGCGGTAGATCTGTTCAGTATAGTGTTTCTGTGTCAGTGAGCCTGACGGGTGCACGTCGCACGCCGGCACAGTCAACCGCGAATTGGGGCTGCCCGGCAACGCACGAAGTCATCTATATTTACAAGTGAGTATAGGGAGGTATTCACAACACGTCTCGGAAAGACTTGTCGGATGTTGCAGACCGAAATATAGGCCGCCGGAAATCACCAAAGGGCTAGCGCATGCTTTCACAGAACGCCGAGACCAACGGAGATCCACTCTGGTACAAAGATGCCATCATCTACGAGTTGCACGTCAAGGCCTTCAAGGATGGCAACGATGACGGCATCGGCGATTTCCTGGGTCTGAAGGAGAAGCTCGACTATATTCGGGATCTGGGCGTCAATACCCTTTGGTTGCTGCCATTCTACCCCTCGCCCCAGCGCGACGATGGCTACGACATCTCAGACTACCGCAACGTCCACCCCGACTACGGCACCAGGAAAGACTTCCGGGCCTTCATGCGCGAAGCCCACCGGCGCGACCTGCGGGTCATCACCGAACTGGTCATCAACCACACTTCGGATCAGCACCCCTGGTTCCAGGCCGCGCGTACGGCGCCGGAAGACAGCCGCAAGCGCAATTTCTACGTTTGGAGCAAAACCAATCGTAAATTCCCCGAGACACGGATCATCTTCACCGACAGCGAGACCTCGAACTGGACTTGGGATGACGCCGCCCAAGCCTACTATTGGCACCGCTTTTTCCACCACCAACCGGATCTCAACCACAACAACCCCGAGGTGGTCCAGGCTGTGATCCGGCTTATGCGGTTCTGGCTCGACATGGGGGTGGATGGCCTGCGTCTCGATGCCATTCCCTACCTCTGCGTGCGTGAGGGCACCAATAACGAGAACCTGCCCGAGAGCCATGCCGTGCTCAAGCAGATGCGTGCGGTGGTGGACAACCATTACCGCAACCGCGTCTTTCTGGCCGAAGCCAACCAGTGGCCGGAAGACGCCCAGGAGTACTTCGGCCAGGGCGACGAGTGCCACATGGCCTACCACTTCCCATTGATGCCGCGCATGTATATGGCAGTAGCCCAGGAGGACCGTTACCCCATCGTGGAGATCATGCAGCAGACCCCGGCGATCCCCGAGACCTGCCAGTGGGCGGTATTCCTGCGCAACCACGACGAACTCACCCTGGAAATGGTTACCGACCGGGAGCGCGACTACATGTACCAGCGCTACGCGGCGGACCCCCGCATGCGCCTCAACGTGGGCATTCGCCGCCGGCTGGCGCCACTCATGGATAACGAACCCGCCAAGATCAAGCTGATGAACAGCCTGCTCATGTCGATGCCGGGTTCGCCCATCATCTACTATGGCGACGAGATCGGCATGGGCGACAACTTCTTCCTGGGCGACCGCAACGGGGTGCGCACGCCCATGCAGTGGACCCCCGATCGCAACGGCGGTTTCTCCAAGGTGGATCCGCAATACCTCTATCTGCCCCCGATCATGGACCCGATCTACGGTTACGAGGCGTTGAACGTCGAAACCCAGGAGCGTGAACCGGCCTCCCTGCTCAACTGGATGAAGCGTCTGATCTCTGTACGCAAGGCGCATCCCGCCTTCGGGCGCGGCAGCTTGACATTTCTCTCCCCGGGCAATCGCAAGATCCTCGCCTACATGCGTGAATACGACGGGGAGTCGCTCCTCTGTGTGGCCAACCTGGCGCGCACCGCACAACCGGTTGAACTCGATCTGAGCCCGTACAATGGCCGGGTGCCCATCGAGATGCTGGGCCGTACCCCCTTCCCTCCCATCGGTGAACTCCCCTATCTGTTGACCCTGCCGGGACACGACTTCTACTGGTTCCGGCTGGCCACCGAGAGCGAGGTGCCTGTGTGGCACTCCGGAGGCCTGCCGCCCCTGGAACTGCCCATGCTGGTCCTGTTCGAAGCCTGGCGCAGCTTCTTCCCCGCAATGGTGGAACCACAGCGCAAGCCGATGGCGAAACAGCTTCTTAGCCAACTTGAGCGGGAGATCCTGCCCCGCTACCTGCCCAGCCGGCGCTGGTACGCCGCCAAGGCGGAGCGGCTGAAGAGCGTGGCGGTGCTGGAAAGCACCGCCTGGTCGGTAGAGCAGGAACACTGGCTGTTACTGTGGATCGAGGCACGGTTCGATTCCGGGGTGCGGCAAAGCTACACCCTGCCCCTGGCCATCGCCTGGGGCGAACTCGATGAAGATCACATCCGGCCGCTGTTGCCGGTCACCCTCGCCAGGGTGCGCCAGCAGGCCAGAATGGGCATCCTCTACGACGCCATGTCCGACGAGGTATTCCTGAGCAATCTCATCGCGGCCATGGGCGATCGGTTGGAGCTGCCTTTCGCTGGCGGTCTGCTTCGCTTCAGCGCCACTGCGGCCTATCCCCGCCTGGTCGGAGAGGCCCCTCTCCAAGGTATCTCGAGGCCGAGCGCGGAAGGCAGCAACAGCGCCGCCATCCTCGGCCAACGCCTGTTCCTCAAGCTCTACCGGCACATCCGCCGTGGCATCAATCCGGAACTTGAAATGACGCGCTACCTGACCGAGGTCGTGCCCTTCCCCCATATCCCTCCACTGGCCGGCAGCATCGAATTCCACGCCGACGACGGCCAGGTCAGCAGCGTCGCTCTGCTGTTGGGCCATGTGGACAACCAGGGTGACGGCTGGGGCTTCAGCATCGACTACCTGGATCGGTTTTTCGACGACTGCCTGACCAAGCCGCAGTCGATTCCGGCGGAGCCCGCCGAGCGTTACGCCGATTACAAGTGGATGATGCACACGCTGGGACGTCGTACCGGCGAGCTGCACCAGGCCCTGGCCAGGGTCAGCGGCGATCCCGCCTTCGATCCCGAACCTGTTGCTGCAGAGGATCTGCGAGCCTGGGGTGATCAGGTGCGCATGGATCTCGATGAGACCCTGGGTCTGCTGGAGACCCACGGCGAACACATCGAGGAGCGCCATGGCGCATCCGTCGCACAACTGCAGCAGGCCAGGGATGCCCTGCTACAGCGCATCGCCGAGCTGACCCCGGCAAGCATCGATGCGGTGAAGACCCGCTATCACGGTGACTACCACCTGGGACAGGTGCTGCTCACCGAAAACGATTTCGTCATCTTCGATTTCGAAGGCGAACCGGCCAAGCCCCTCGAAGCACGTCGCGTCAAGCACTCACCGCTGCGAGACGTGGCGGGCATGTTGCGCTCCTTCGACTACGCCGCGGCGGTGGCTCTCGGCCGCTGCACCGAGGAGCGCCCCGAGTACAGGGAGCAGCTGATGCCCTACCTGAATGAGTGGATCCGGTTCTCCGCCGAGTCCTTCCTGTCGGGATACCGGGAAGGCATTGCCGACTGCCCGTCCTGGCCCGGCGATCCCCACCAGGCCCGCCAGCTGATCGGTCTGTTTCTCATGGAAAAGGCCCTCTACGAGCTGCGCTACGAGCTGAGCCACCGCCCCGACTGGGTGGGGATACCGTTGGCGGGACTTCTGCAGATGCTGCGCTCACCCCTGCCCGGCCTCGGGGCGTGACGCTTTGAGAAGAGCGCACTCCATGCCCTTCGGCGCCGAGCTCCGGCCGGACGGCACCGTGCACTTCGCGCTCTGGGCTCCCGCAGTGCAGCGGGTGGAGCTCTCGCTGGAACAGGCCGGCGGGGAGACGCTGTTGCCGATGGCCCCGCAGGAGGCGGGCTGGTTCCGCCTCGTTACCGATCAGGCGACAGTGGGCAGCCGCTACCGCTACCGTATCGACGGCGGTCTGCGCGTGCCCGACCCCGCCTCCCGCTTCCAGCCCAGGGATATCCACGGCCCCAGTCAGGTGGTCGATCCCGGACGTTTCGAATGGCGCGACGGGCACTGGCGGGGACGTCCCTGGGAAGAGGCGATCATCTATGAGCTGCACGTGGGCGCCTTCAGCGAAGCGGGAGACTATAGGGCGGTCATGGCGCATCTCGATCACCTGCTCGAACTCGGCGTCACGGCGATCGAACTGATGCCGTTGGCGGACTTCCCCGGCGCGCGCGACTGGGGCTACGACGGCGCCCTGCTGTTCGCCCCCGACAGTTGCTACGGAAGGCCCGATGAACTCAAGGCGCTGATCGATGCCGCCCACCAAAAGGGACTGATGGTCTTTCTCGATGTGGTCTACAACCACTTCGGGCCGGAGGGCAACTACCTGCATGCTTACGCGCCGCAGTTCTTTACCGAGCGCCACCACACCCCTTGGGGGGCGGCTATCAACTTCGACGGACCGGACAGCGCGACCGTGCGCCGTTTTTTCATCCACAACGCCCTCTACTGGCTGCAGGAGTACCACCTGGACGGACTGCGCCTCGACGCGGTGGACGCCATCCTCGACGACAGCTCGCCCAACATCCTCGAGGAGCTGGCCACGGCGGTGCGGGAGGGACCGGGTCGCGAGCGCCATCTCCACCTGGTGCTGGAAAACGACGACAACAGCGCCCGCTACCTGACCCGTGATGAACAGGGCCGGCCGCAACACTATGTCGCCCAATGGAACGACGACATCCATCACAGCCTGCATGTCCTGCTCACCGGCGAAAGCGACGGCTACTACATGGACTATGACAACCGCCCCATCCTGCTGCTTGGACGCTGCCTGGCTGAGGGCTTCACCTATCAGGGCGAGCGCTCGCGGTATCGCCACGGCGCCGTGCGCGGCGAACCCAGTGGCCATCTGCCGCCCACCGCCTTCGTCTCCTTTCTGCAGAACCACGATCAGGTGGGCAACCGCGCCTTCGGCGAACGCCTGAGCACAATGGTCGAACCCGGCCCCTTGCGTGCGGTACTGGCCATACTCCTGCTGGCGCCGTCGCCGCCGCTGCTGTTCATGGGCGAGGAGTTCGCCACCTCGGCCCCCTTTCTGTTCTTCTGCGATTTCGGTGCCGATCTGGCTGCAGCGGTCACTGAGGGAAGACGCCGCGAGTTCGCCCGCTTCAGCCGGTTTGCAGACCCGCAGCACCGGCGGAGTATTCCCGATCCCAACGACCCGGCCACTTTCCAGCGCAGCAGATTGGCGTGGGAGGATCTCCGGGAACCGGCCCATCAGGCCTGGTTCGGTTTCTACCGGCGCTTGCTGAGGCTGCGTCGCGAGTGGATCCTTCCCCGTCTGCGCGGCATGCGCGGCGGCGGTGAATTCAGGCCGCTGGAGCAGAGCGGGCTTGGGGTGCAGTGGCGACTGGGCGATGGCTCCCGTTTGAGCCTGTTGGCCAACCTGGGCGAGTCACCTCTGCCTGTCGATCATACCCTGGTGCCGGCCGGCCAGATTCTCTATCGACATCCCCCTGATTCGGAAGGCGGGTCACCAGGCCGGCCCCTGCCACCCTGGTCGCTGATCTGGTTCCTGGACGAGGCATCGCCATGAGCCGGAAAACGCCCCTCAACCAGCTCTGCGAGCGCAAGGGTATCGCCCTCGACTATTGGGACATCTGGGGCAAGCGCCACACGGTGTCGAAACAGACCCGTCGCGCCCTGCTCGCCGCCATGGGTGTGGAGGCGGGTGACGACCCGGCCGCGCGTCAGGCACTGAAGGCTTGTGAAGATGCCGAGTGGCGGCGCACGCTGCCACCGGTCCAAGTGGTTTGGCAAGGGACCGATCCCCTGCTTGTCCCGCTCAGCCTCCCTGCGGATCGGGCGGCTTCCAGATACCGTTGGGTCATCGCGTTGGAGAATGGTGAACGCCTGGATGGCGAGTTCCGACCCGGCGAACTGGCGTCAACGGGGGGGCGGATGATCGACAAGGATTCGTGGCGACGCTGGACGCTGAAACTGCCCGCGATCCCGGACTTGGGTTATCACCGCCTCGAACTGCACGACCTGGAGCGGCCGGACAATCCGGTTGTCGCCATGCCGCTCATCCTGGCGCCACGCGCCTGTTATCAGCCGAAGGCGATCGGCGATGATGAGGCACGGGTATGGGGCCCGGCCATCCACCTCTATGCGGTGAGGTCGACCCGCAACTGGGGTATCGGCGATTTCACCGATCTGCAGCATGTGGTGGATTTCGCCGCCGGCGCCGGCGCCGCGCTGGTGGGCCTGAACCCCCTGCACGCCCTGTTTCCCCACGATCCGGACCACGCCAGCCCGTATGCCCCTTCCAGTCGCCTGTTTCTCAACCCCCTCTATCTGGATGTGGAGGCGATGGAAGACTTCGCCGAGTGCGAAGCGCTACGGAAACGGGTTGCGGACGAGGCCTTCCAGGCGCGGCTTCGCGCGCTGCGGGCCAGCGAGCAGGTCGACTACCCGGAGGTGGCCAGGGCCAAGCTGGAAATCATCAGCGGGCTCTTCCACCACTTTCGCCGCCACCATCTGAACAGGGACAGTGAGCGGGCGCAGGCGTTCCGGCGCTTTCAGTCCGAGCAGGGACAAGGGCTCCACCGCCACGCCCTGCACGAAGCGCTGCAGGCGTGGCTCTATACGCAGGATTCAACCGCCTGGGGCTGGCCCGCCTGGCCCGAGGCCTATCGCGATCCGGCATCCGAGGCGGTGGCGGCTTTCGCTGCCGAACAGCAGGAATCAATAGAATTCTTCGCATACCTACAGTGGCAGGCCCATCTGCAACTCGAGGCGGCGGGCCGGCACTCCTACACACTGGGGCTGGGCGTGGGCCTCTACCTCGATCTCGCCGTTGCCGCCGACAGCGGCGGCGCGGAGGTGTGGAACGATCAGGCGCTCTACGCCATGGAAGCGCACATCGGTTCGCCCCCGGACGATTTCAATCTCAAAGGCCAGGATTGGGGATTGCCGCCCTGGCGCCCGGCGACGTTGCGCGAGCGGGCTTACGCCCCCTTCATCGAGACCCTGCGCCACAACATGCGCATTGCCGGGGCCCTGCGCATCGACCATGTTATGTCGCTGATGCGCCTCTTCTGGGTGACACCGCGTCCCTCCCGGTTCAACGGAAGCTATGTCTCCTATCCCTTCCAGGACCTGCTCGGGATACTGGCGCTCGAAAGCCAACGCAACCGCTGCCTGGTCATCGGCGAGGATCTGGGAACCGTGCCCGAAGCGGTGCGAGACGCGCTACGTCCGTTGGGCGTGCTCTCCTACCGGCCGTTCTATTTCGAGAAGGCCGAAGACGGCGGCTTCAAGTCTCCCGACGCGTTTGAGCCGCAGGCCCTGGTGACAACCTCCACCCACGACCTGCCGCCGATTGCCGGCTACTGGGCCGGCCGCGACCTGGAACGGCGTTCGCAACTGGACCTCTTTCCCAGCAACGCCTTGCGGGAGCGGCAGGTGATCGAGCGTGCCGAGGACCGGGCGCGGCTGCTGATCGCCCTGGAGCGGGAGGGGCTGCTGCCGGCCGGCATGAGCGTCCAACCCGTGGCCGTCCCGGAGATGACCCCGGAGCTCAACCAGGCCATCCATGTCTATCTGTCACGATCCCGGGCAAAGATACTGGTGGCGGAGCTGGCGGATATCCTCGGGCAGAGCGAACAGATCAACCTGCCGGGCACCACCGACCAGCACCCCAACTGGCGTCTCAAACTGAACCTCGACCTGGAGCTGTGGAGCGGCGACTCGCGCGTGAAGTCCCTGACCGATGCCTTGAAAGCGGAGCGCTTCGGCCTGGTCGAGCCGCCGCAACCGGCCGTCACCCCGCCACCGGCAACCCACGCGAATATCCCCTGCGCCAGCTATCGGCTGCAGTTTCGTCATGAGTTCACCTTCGATCAGGCGACGGAGATCGTCCCCTACCTCCATCAGCTCGGTATCAGCCACTGTTACGCCTCGCCCTTCCTGCAGGCGCGACCGGGGAGTCCCCATGGCTACGACATCATCGATCACAGAGCCTTGAATACGGAACTGGGTGGCGAAGCGGGCTTCGAGCGCTTCACCACCTCCCTGCAGGACCAGGGCATGGGATTGATCATGGACATGGTGCCCAATCACATGGGGGTGATGGGCAGTGACAACGGCTGGTGGCTGGATGTGCTGGAAAACGGGCCCGCGTCGCCCCATGCACACTACTTCGACATCGACTGGAGCGCTTCGGAAGAGACGTTGCAGGGCAAACTGATGCTGCCGGTGCTCGGCGATCACTACGGCAGCACCCTGGAGCGAGGCGAGCTGAGGCTGCTGTTCGATGCCGACGCAGGCGCCTTCGGCATCCGTTATTTCGCGCATCTGTTTCCCATCGATCCCGCCGAGTATCCGCGCATCCTGGGTTACGACGTGGCGCGGCTGGAAGAGCGGCTGGGCGCGGTGGAAGCCCGGCTGATGGAATTCAAGAGCCTGATCACCGCCTTCGACAACCTGCCCCGTCGCTTGGAAACGGAACCCGAAGCCGTCGCCGAGCGTGCACGGGACAAGGAGGTTCACAAGGCCGCCCTGGCCCGTCTCTATCGGGATGCCGACATCGCCTGCTATCTCGACGAGAATCTGCGCACCTTCAACGACAGTGACCACATCGAGCTGCTGCACGGGCTGCTGGACAACCAGGCCTGGCGACTGACCTACTGGCGTGTCGCTTCGGATGAGATCAACTACCGACGCTTCTTCGACATCAACGAACTGGCCGGCCTGCGTATGGAGATCCCCGAGGTGTTCGAGGCGACCCACGAGCTGGCTCTGAGGCTGATCGCCAAGGGAAAAGTTCAGGGATTGCGTATCGACCACCCGGACGGCCTCTACGATCCGGCCGCCTATTTCAGCCGCCTTCAGGCGCGAGTGGCAGCGCCTCACAGCCTGGCCTTTCAGCTGGCGGAGCCCCGACTCCCCGACGGTGAACCCAGTGCAGCGGGTATGCCGCTCTATCTGCTGGTGGAGAAGATCCTCGCGACGCACGAACGGCTGCGCCAGACCTGGGCGGTACACGGTACCACGGGATATGACTTCGCCAACCTGATCAATGGCCTGTTCGTGGATCCTGCGGCAGAACACGAGATGGATCGCATCTACCGCAGGTTCACAGGCGAGACGACGACCCTGGAGGAGCAGATCTACAGCTGCAAGAAGCTCATCATGCGCAGCGCCCTGGCCAGTGAACTCAACGTACTGGCTCAGCAGCTCAACCGCATCGCCAAGCTCGACCGCAATACCCGGGATTTCACCCTCAACAGTCTGCGCGATGCCCTGAGCGAGGTGGTCGCCCGCTTTCCTGTCTATCGCACCTACGTCAGTCCCCGCGGGGCCAGCGAGGAGGACCGCCACTATGTCGACTGGGCGGTGAGCGTGGCGAGGAAGAGCAGCCGCGCCGCCGACCCGGCCGTGTTCCGCTTCGTCCGAGAGGTGTTGCTGACCGACATCGCCGGGGGCCGGAGCGACGACTATCGGCGCCGGGTGGACGCCTTCGCCATGAGATTTCAGCAATACACCAGCCCGGTCATGGCCAAGGGCCTGGAGGATACCGCCTTTTACCGCTACAACCGCCTGGCGGCCCTGAACGAGGTGGGTGGCGATCCGGACCGCTTCGGCGTGTCCGTGAATGCCTTCCATCACGTGAACCAGGAGCGCAGCCAAAACTGGCCCCATGCCATGCTCGCCACCACCACCCACGACAGCAAGCGTAGCGAGGACGTGCGCGCGCGCATCGACGTGCTGACGGAACTGCCAGAGCAATGGGAGAAGCGGGTACGCAGTTGGGCGCGGCTCAACCACGCCAAAAAGCGTCTTGTGGATGACAGGCCCGCCCCCTGCGCCAATGACGAGTACCTCCTCTACCAGACGCTGATCGGCGCCTGGCCCCTGGGGTTGCTTGCAGAGAACGATGCGGACGAAGCACCCCTGGCGGCTTTCCGTGAGCGCATTCAAGCCTACCTGCTCAAGGCGGTGAGGGAGGCCAAGGTGCATACCTCGTGGATCAATCCCGACAAGGCGTACGAAGGCGCCGTCAACGATTTCATCACGGCGCTGCTCGAGTCACCGCAAGAGAACGCTTTCCTGGTCGACCTGCTCGAGTTTCTACCTCCGATCTGCCACGCAGGGCTCTGCAACAGCCTGGGCCAGACACTGCTCAAGCTCACTGCCCCCGGTATGCCCGATATCTATCAGGGCAATGAAGTCTGGGACTTCAGTCTGGTGGACCCGGACAACCGACGTGCGGTGGACTACGCGCGGCGGCGTGAGCTGCTGACGGCGTTGCAAACGGCCTTCGAGGGTGCGGGTTCCCTCGCCGGTTTCACCCGACAGCTTACCGACAGTCTCGAGGACGGTCGCGCCAAGCTCTATCTGACCTGGCGCTGCCTGGCGTTACGCCAGGCACATCGGGCACTGTTCGAAAACGGCGACTATCTGCCCCTGGAGGTGAGCGGCCGGCACGCCGGGCACCTCTGTGCTTTCGCCCGCCGCAACGGCGCGCAGATTTCCGTCTCGGTGGCGCCGCGCCTGGTTTATCGCCTGAGCGCCGGCGTGCCACCCCTGGGTGCCAACCTTTGGGGTGACACCCGCATCGAAATGCCGCAGGGATCCTGGCGCAACTGGCTGACCGGCGAGACCCTGATGGCCGAGTCAGTCGAAGGGATTTGGAGCCTGCCGGCCAGCGACCTGCTGCAGCACTTTCCGGTGGCCCTGCTCTGGTCCGAACGGGAGAGCGGATGAACCGGCAGGTGGAAACCGACCAGCGCCCCCGGCCCCACGCCGCGGTGGTCGAGGCTTTGCGTCTGCTGGGCAAGCGGCGCCTGGTTCTGGCCATCCACGACAGCAGCTTCCCCTGCCTGGCGGACGAGGAGATCGGCCGCGGTACGCCCTATGGCAAAGGGGCCAGGGCCTTTCTCCGTTTCATTCGTGGACTCGGTTTTGACGCCATCCAGTTCGGTCCGCAGGGTCAGATGGCACGCGACAACCCATCCCCCTACGACGGCACCCTGTTTTCCCGCAACATCCTCAACCTGGATCTGGCCGGCCTGGCCAGCGGCGCGGAGTCCTGGCTGAGTCGGGAGACGCTGGACAAGCGGGTGGCACAGGCGCGGACCGCCGACCGCATGTATAGCGATCACCGCCACGCCTTCGACGTCACACACGCCGCCCTGAATGAGATCCACCAGCGCTTCGTCGCACGACGTGATCAGGGTGACGTGGAGGCGCTGCGCTGCGGCAGGGAGCTGGCCGATTTTACCCGTCGTGAGTTCGCGTGGCTCTATCCCGATGCCCTCTACCATGTGCTGGCCCAGGAGCAGGCGTGGCGCCACCACGTTGATTGGCGGATACCCGATCAGGCCTACCCCCTAAGCGATCTCCACCCGCGCCATACCGACGCTCGCCGGTTCTGGGAGGCGCGGCTGGCGCAACTGCCGACCAGCCAGCAGCATGCCATCGAGCGCTACCGGCTCGGTCAGTACCTACTGCATCGGCAGCACGCGCGTCTGCGCTCCGCGGCACAAAGCTATGGTCTGCGTATCTATGGTGATCTTCAGATCGGAATTTCCGCCTGCGATGCATGGAGTCGGGGCGGGCTCTATCTGAAGCACTACCTGA
>JARROA010000047.1:0-43225 GCA_037384425.1 Candidatus Thiodiazotropha sp.
GCTATCGGTAACGACAGAAAGTCCAGATCCTTACGTCTTGGAAAATGACATTTGCGCCAGCTTTCAAAGTAGGCATCGACGCCGGGATAGGCGATCCAGGCCTGTTGGTTGAATTTTTTCACCACTATGTCGGCAAGCGTATCCGGGGATGCGGCTGAGAGAACGTACTCCTCCTGGCAAAGTGCAGTGAAGACCAGATTCGGATGATCCGATTTTCTGGCAACAACACCAAAATCGACCTTATCCTCCAATACGATGCGAATGATGTCGTAAGGCAGAGCGAGTTTTACATTGAGGTTGATCATCGGGTACTGCCGGCGTTTTGCGAGCAGCGACCGGAAATGGGGCAGTGACAGGCAAGCCATCGGCATAGCGAAACTGACCGAACCTGCTATGCCGTCATACTCTTCACGCAGCTCGCCGAGGAAACTCATGGTCATTGCGCATTGCTCTTCGATATATTTTTTCAGGTGCACACCTGTGCGCGTCAGGGTTACCCGCTTTGCCACGCGCTTGAAAAGGGGCAGGCCGACCTGTTTTTCGAGTTTTGCAATATGCTGGCTGATGCCGGATTGGGTCATAAAGGTCCTTTTCGCGGCCAACGTGAAATTTTCTGTCTCCGCGGCGGCCATGAACGCCCTGAACAGCCGGTTATCGAGAAACTGCTGCTCTCGGTGGTGAGCGTTATCGGGTGTGACGCCAGGCAGGGTGGGATTCGCCCGAAGGATGAAGCTCTCCTTGCGCCTGCTGTAGTTGGATTTGGGCCGTTCCATGGCTATACCCTTAACCCGAATGTTTCATCCGGGAACGCGATGATCGTGCCGAGATCGTTGTTCAGACGCGGATTTGCGCTTGTGTCAATAGCCCAAGCGATTGATGATTGAGCCAATACCGCAACTGGACGACGAGATCGGTGCGAGGGCGTGTTCAGCGAGGGTCGCTAACACTTTCTACTTTGCTAATATTCCATGAATATTCGATAAATATAGTCCATTAATCGCATTTCTAAGTGGCCGGGTGAAATATTCGGGTCAACCTTGCGGTTTCACAGACCGCGATTTCCTGGAGCCTATGCAACAACTTGCGCCTGCCTGTGTCAGTCCGGGTGAGCTTTAGCCGTGCAGGCAGTGGCTGATGTGAGCCGGGAGGTACCTGTCAAGCAGTGGGCCATGACGCAATCAGGCGAGTCAAGCAACCGCCATATGATCGCACGAATTGCATAACTTGCCAGACCGGCAACGCTGCAAGCTGTCCCGGCCTGCTCGATGTTGCGATATGCGTATTAACCCGGCAACTCGAAATATCGCGATTTCGCAGAGACTGCATGCAATCCGCATTCAGGGCGTGTAATCAAAAACCGTTGTCGCTGACCTGTCGTTGCAGCTTGATGTCTATCCATAGTCAGACACGCCATTGCTGAGCACGATGGCCTGAAGTGTCGGGTGATAGGATTTACGATCGTCCACCCTGCACGGCATTTGTGCCAGTGGGTATGGCGGCTCTGGTCAATCCATGTACCGGTCTGCGGTGCCTAAAAGCGCTGGTTGCACGTTACACGATTTTGCGACAGGGGCCCTATTGCTGCGACTGTTCACCTCGATGCAAAGCCCTCGTTCCATCATGTGTTCGCGACCGAAATGGTTGAGGATTCCATAAGAACACGTGCTATCTGTGGCCATGCCGCTGAAATCCGGCATCCGGGTGTTGGATTGTCCCGGATGCCGGTAAACACCAGCAAGACGGCGCCGATATGTGAAACGATCGTCGTAAAATTGAACAGTTCAGTACGGGAGAAGCCGTCCGCCAGTGGGTGCCAGTAGACTCAGCGTCAGGGTTCAAGGCTCCAGCGCTGATTGCTGCCGTTCCAGAAATACCAGGTGATGACATTGGCGCCAGCGTCGGGCGACGAGGCATCGAGAACCTGGGTCGGGGCGTTGCGCATGGCGATCTTACCGCTCGCGGGTTCGACCCTGAACCGCTGGTTGCTGCTGCCAGTGCAGGACCAGATGATGATATTGGCGCCATTGACGTAGCTGCCCGAATTGTCGAGGCAGTAGTGCGGATCCTGCATGCTGCGGATCAATCCAGGTATAAGGAGAATAACCGCAACACCCCTGTATCTCAAGACTGAGAACTGGAGGCTGGTTATGCCTGAAATATCCGTCTATCCGGCCTCAATCTATTCAAACCCCTGGATTTCCGGCTGACAAAATCGTCAGGAACGATTTTGAACAGCTTTAGCTGGTCCGAAGGGTGAGGAGCGAAGCGACGAATAAACCGCAATTGAAATTGAAAGCTCAACACCCGCTGGCGTATGGGCTGTTCCGCTAACACCTCATCGACCAGCAATGCCGCGCTTTCGGCCATGCGCCTCGCACCACAACTGGAACAGAACCCTCTGCGCTTACAACTGAACGCGACCAGGTGTTCATGATGACAGTGGATGCTTGCACACGCAGGAATCCGTGCTCCAGCCGTCCGCATTTGAGGTAATCGGCAAATTCCTGTTGTACGTGCAGGGGCAAGGGCTTGCCCTGCGCGGTCAGCACATCCCTGAATCCGGGGTAGTGCCGGTCCACAATCTGGTATAGGAGTGTTTGTTCCGGTCTGTGACGCCAATATGACGGACCGGGTGGTGCGACTTCATCGATCGCGACATGAGACATATCACTCTCCATTCCATGGAGATCACTATGTTCTCTTTCTGTATAGATGAATGCTCGATGCCCGCCAGTGCCCGCAGAGAGACCACATATTCATAGCGTCGCGCATCGCCAACCACGCCCACCGAGCGTACCGGCAAAAACACGGCAAAGGCCTGGCTCACTTCATCGTAGAGATTGTGTTTGCGCAGTTCATCGATGTAGATATGGTCGGCCTGGCGCAGCAGATCCGCATACTCCTTGCTGACCTCGCCAAGAATACGCACGCCGAGGCCGGGACCGGGAAAGGGGTGGCGATAGACCATATCGGAGGGCAGCCCGAGTTCGACGCCGATCTTGCGCACCTCGTCCTTGAACAGCTCACGCAGCGGTTCGACCAGCTGCAGCTTCATATACTCGGGCAGACCGCCCACATTGTGATGGGACTTGATCACATGCGCCTTGCCCGACTTGGCGCCGGCCGATTCGATGACGTCGGGGTAGATGGTGCCCTGGGCGAGGAAGGAGACTCCCTCCAGCTTGCCCGCCTCCTCCTCGAAGATGTCGATGAAGAGATTACCGATGATCTTGCGCTTCTGCTCCGGGTCGGAGACCCCCCTGAGGGCCTTGAGAAAGCGGTCTTCCGCGTCGACCCGTACCACCGTGACACCCATGTGTTCGGCGAAGGTGGCCATCACCTGGTCGCCTTCATGCAAGCGCAGCAGGCCGTTGTCGACGAACACACAGGTCAGCTGGTCGCCGATCGCCCGGTGCAGCAACGCCGCCACCACCGAGGAGTCGACGCCGCCCGAGAGGCCGAGCACCACCTTGGCATCGCCCACCTGTTCGCGGACCTGCTGGATGCTGTCCTCGATGATCTTGCCGGAGGTCCAGAGCGCCTCGCAGCCGCAGATCTCGAACAGGAAGCGCTCGACGATCCGCTTGCCCTGACGGGTGTGGGTCACTTCGGGATGGAACTGCAGGCCGTAGAACCCCCGCTCCTCGTCGGCCATGCCGGCCAGCGGGGCGTTGGTGGTCTCGCAGATCACGTGGAATCCGGGTGGCAGGATGTCGACCCGATCGCCATGGCTCATCCAGACATCCAGCAAGCCATAGCCTTCGGGGCTGGTGTGGTCCTCGATATCGCGCAGCAGTTTGGAGTGCCCCCGTGCGCGCACCTGAGCGTAACCGTATTCGTGCTTGTCCGAAGGCGTGACCGAGCCCCCCAGTTGGGCGGCCATGGTCTGCATGCCGTAACAGATGCCGAGCACCGGCACCCCCAGTTCGAACACCTTGGCCGGAGCCGCCGGGGCCTCCTCCGCGGTGACCGTCTCCGGACCGCCGGAGAGGATGATGCCGGACGGGGTACCCGCCTCGAACCCTTCGTCCGCGTTGTCGTAGGGGAAGATCTCGCAGTAAACGCCCGCTTCACGTACCCGGCGGGCAATCAGCTGAGTGTACTGGGAGCCGAAATCGAGGATCAGGATGCGGTGGGCGTGGATATCGGTGGTCATGCTGAGTGGATTCCGGTGGAGAGAAACAGAAGGGGGCATGCGATCACGACCGCCATGCCCCCGGATAGAGTGAATCTGTCACTTCGCTCAGTCGCGCCGGTAGTTGGGCGCTTCCTTGGTGATGGTGACATCGTGCACGTGGGATTCGGTCATGCCCGCATTGGTGACCCTCACGAACTGGGGTTTGGTGCGCATCTCGTCGATGGTGGCGCAACCTGTATAGCCCATGCTCGAACGAATGCCGCCAATCAGCTGATAGATGATGTTCTGTACCGTGCCTTTGTAGGGGACCCGTCCTTCGATACCCTCTGGCACCAGCTTGTCCTTGTCATTGGTCTCCTGGAAGTAGCGGTCACTGGAGCCCTCCTTGCCCGACATGGCGCCCAGGGAGCCCATGCCGCGATAGGATTTGTAGGAGCGGCCCTGATAGATCTCCACCTCGCCCGGCGCCTCGTCGGTACCGGCGAACATGCCGCCGAGCATGACCGAGTAGGCGCCTGCCGCCAGCACCTTGGAGATGTCGCCGGAAAAGCGGATGCCGCCGTCGGCGATCAGCGGCACCCCGCTGCCATCCAGAGCCTGGGCCACATTGCTGACCGCAGTGACCTGGGGCACACCGACACCGGCGACGATACGGGTGGTACAGATGGAACCGGGGCCGATACCGACCTTGACCGCATCGGCGCCCGCCTTGACCAGATCCCGGGCCGCATCGGCGGTGGCGATGTTACCGCCGATCACCTGCACCTCGGGGTAGTGCTTCTTGACCCAGGCGACCCGGTCGAGCACGCCCTGGGAGTGGCCGTGGGCGGTGTCGACCACGACCACATCGACCCCGGCCTTGACCAGGGCGTCGACCCGCTCCTCGGTGCCGGCGCCGACACCCACCGCGGCGCCGACCCGCAGCCGCTCCTGGTCGTCGCGGCAGGCGTGCGGATTGTCCTTCGCCTTCTGGATGTCCTTGGCCGTGATCATGCCGCGCAGCTCGAAGTTGTCGTCCACCACCAGCACCTTTTCGATACGGTGCTTGTGCAGCAGCTGCATCACCTCGTCACGGCTGGCGCCCTCTTTGACGGTGACCAGCTTCTCCTTGCGGGTCATGATGTTGCGAACCGGGTCGTCCATCTTGCGCTCGAAGCGCAGATCACGGCCGGTGACTATCCCCACCAGCTCCTTGCCATCGACCACCGGCACGCCGGAGATATTGTGTGACCGGGTCAGCTCCACCACCTCGCCGATGCTGACGTAGGGACTGACGGTGATCGGTTCGCGGATGACCCCGCTCTCGTACTTTTTGACCCGGTTGACCTCGCCTGCCTGCTGCTCCGGCGTCATGTTCTTGTGCACGATACCGATGCCGCCCTCCAAGGCCAGGGCGATGGCGAAACGGGACTCGGTCACCGTGTCCATGGCGGCGGAGATCAGCGGAATACTCAACTCGATCCCCCGGGTGAGCTTGGTTCTCAGGTCGACATCCTTGGGCAGCACCTGGGAGTGGGCAGGGACCAACAGGACATCGTCGAATGTGAGGGCTTCCTCGATAACACGCATGGCATTTGTTCCGGGGTGGAGGATGAAGTTAGCCGCGCATTATAGGATTTGGCGCCTGTAGGGTAAACCATATCGGAACAGGCAACCGACCTTCGTTGACCGAGCCCCTAGTCCCCGAATGACCGGGACCACGACGAAATAACCTAAGCAGACAGCGGAATTCGGGACTGTCATATCGCTGATAAACCGATATGCTGTAGGTCAACAAAGAGGATCAGTGCAGCCATGACGGAATTCTCAGCAAAGCGCAAAAAACGACACAACTTTCTGAATCTGTTGATTATTGCCATAATCGTGATGCCGCTGTCACGTACCGCGGCCGAGCAGCCGGCCCGTCTTCTCCGGGTCGGTATCTATGCATTCCCACCACTGGTCAGTTTCGGAACCAACGGCAATCCTCAGGGCTTCTTTATCGATGTCCTCAACTACATGGCCAAAAAGGAACGCTGGAACTTCGTCTACCTCAAGGGGGAGCCCGCCGCCCTGCTAGAGTCCCTCGACTCGGGAAATATCGACCTCATGCTGGTCACGGGCCAGGACCGGTCGCAACATCCGGAGATCCTCGCCAGTAAAGAGGTTCTGATTCTCGATTGGGCGCAGCTCTACGTCACCAGCAACTCTTCGATCCGGAAGATCACGGATCTCGATGGTAAGCGAATCGCCATCCAGGAACAGGGTGACTACCTGCATGGAAACAAGGAACTCGAAAACCTCTGCCACGCCTTCATGATAGCGTGTGAATTGCGGCCCTATCCCAACCATCAGCTGAGCCTCAAGGCGGTTGCCCTGCATCAGGTTGACGCCGCCCTGGTCAACCGGCTCAACGGTGCCGCCGGAGCCCCGGAACACGCCCTGATGACAAGACCGATCATGTTCAAGCCAACGGACATACGCATCGCCGTGTCCCCGGAATCGCAGGACGAGGATCATCTTCTCCGACGTATCGATCACAACCTGAACGAACTGAAGAACGACTCCTGGTCCATCTACCACAAGTGGAACAATTTTCTCTTCGGCAAGCAGGTTGACCCCTCAATCCGGCTGTCAACCATAGTCGAGTGGCTGGCTGTGCTGATCGTTGCCGTGCTCGGCATCTTCCTGCTGCTCCATTTCATGCGCTCCTTCATCACTCGGCAGACCCGTGATCTGGCCCGCAAGGAAGCGCAATACCGCGGCTTCTTCGAGCGGGCATCGACCCCCCTGTTGGTTTGCAACGGCTCGCAGCTGATACGACAGGTCATACAGTTGCGCAAGCTCGGCATCAAGGAGCTGGAGACCTATTTCGACAATCGGCCTAACGAGCTGAAGAAATGGCTCGGACAGATTCGCATCACCAAGGTCAATGCAGCCGCCCTGCGCCTGCTCGAAGTGCACAGTCAAGAGGCGCTACAGAAGTGGCTACCTGATATCCTGCCCCCCTCTTCCCTAAAAATGATAAAAAATGTGCTTATTAACAGTCACGATTCAGAGGAATTTTCCAGGGAGATCCAGTTGATGACCCCAGAGAGACATTTGATACTGGCGATCATCTCATTCCCCATCATCGCCAGGGGCAAGGCCGCTTACAATGTGCCCGTCTCCATAGTACGCGTAACGCCACCAGCTGCCGGCGTCATTGAGCGGACATGAACCGTGTTCCCTTCTGAAACAGCTCAACGGGACATCTACACGGTTTCGCGACTGGTGCGCGAAACCCGGGCCGTGCTCGAGGGCAGTTTCCCCCTGCTCTGGATCAGCGGCGAGCTCTCCAATCTGGCGCAGCCCGCCTCGGGCCACATCTACTTCAGTCTCAAGGACGAAGCCGCCCAGGTACGTTGTGCCATGTTCCGCATGAAACGCCAGCAACTGCGCTTTCGCCCGGCCAACGGCCAACAGGTGCTGGTGCGCGCCCGTATCAGCCTGTATGAGGCACGCGGCGAATTCCAGCTCATCATCGAGCACATGGAGCCCGCCGGCGAGGGGGCCCTGCGCCTGGCCTTCGAACAGCTGAAGGAGAAACTCGCCGCCGAGGGACTGTTCGACAGCGAACACAAACGGCCCCTGCCCGAGATTCCCCGTCGGATCGGCCTCGTCACCTCGCCCACCGGCGCGGCGATCCGCGACCTGCTGAGCGTGCTGCGAAGACGCTTCCCCGCCCTGCCGGTGGTGATCTATCCGGTGCAGGTCCAGGGGGAGGAGGCGCCGCGGCAGATCGTGCGCATGCTGGAGCTGGCCAATCGGCGCAACGAGTGCGATGTGCTGATCCTCAGCCGCGGTGGCGGCTCCCTGGAGGACCTGCAGGCCTTCAACGACGAGGCGGTGGCGCGGGCGATTCACGCCTCAAGGATCCCTGTCGTCAGTGGCGTGGGTCATGAGATCGATTTCACCATTGCCGACTTCGTTGCCGACCGACGGGCGCCCACACCTTCCGCCGCCGCCGAGCTGGTGGCGCCGGACCAGATGGCCTGGCGCCAGCGCCTGAGCCAACTCGCGCAACGCATGGTACAGGTCCAAAGCCGGCACCTGCGCCAACGCGCGGATCGACTGCATGACCTGCAACGCCGCCTGCAGCGCCAGCACCCGGCCCAGCGGCTGCAACAGCGTGCCCAGCGACTGGACGAGCTGGCCCAGCGGCTGCTGCGCAGCACAGACCTCCTGCTTTTGCGCCACAACCGCCGCCTGGAACAGCTGCAAACCCGTCTCTTCAGCCACTCGCCGGACAAGCGGCTGGAGCGGCTGCGGATATCTCACCAGCAGCTCGACGGCCGCTTGCGGGCGAGCATGCAGAAACGCCTGGAAACGGCCCGCAACACGCTTGCCCAACAGGCCCGGGACCTGCACACCCTGAGCCCGCTCAACACCCTCTCCCGAGGCTATGCCATCGTCAGCCGACAACAGGACGGACGCATCATCCGCGCCGCCACTGACGTGGCGCCCGGGGAACAGGTCAAGGCACGCCTCTCGCGAGGGAGTCTGCTCTGCGAGGTCATCGACAGGGAGAGCTGAAGATGAGAGCTGTTCCGCTGATCGCCCTGGGGATACTGCTGATACTGACAGCGCCGGGACTGGGGGCCGCAGAGTGCGTGGTCTTGCTGCACGGACTGGCCCGCACCGCCGACTCCATGGAGACGCTGGCCGAAGCGCTCGAAACAGCGGGCTACCGGGTGGTGAATGTGGACTACCCCTCGCGGGAAAAACCGATCGAGGAGCTGGCGGAAATCGCTATACCGCAGGGTCTGGATGGCTGCCGCGCGGCCGGCGCGGATGCGGTCAACTTCGTCACCCACTCCCTGGGTGGCATCCTGGTGCGCCAGTACTACAGCCGGCATCCGACGGATGGCCTGAAACGGGTGGTGATGCTCGGCCCACCGAACAGGGGCAGTGAAGTGGTCGACAACCTGAAGGACATGCCGGGCTTCGAACTCCTCAACGGTCCGGCCGGCAAACAGCTCGGCACCGACGAAGAGAGCGTCCCCAACCACCTCGGTGCGGTCAACTTCGAACTGGGGGTTATCGCCGGCACCAGGACCTTCAACCCCATCCTCTCCAATTTCCTGCCCGACCCGGACGACGGCAAGGTCTCGCTGGAACGGACCAAGGTCAACGGTATGTGCAGTTTCATCGCCCTGCCGGTCACCCACACCTTCATGATGAAGGACGAGCAGGTGATCGGAGAAGTGATTCACTTTCTTCGCCAAGGCCGATTCGCCAGCCCGGACGCCCAGACCGGTGAGTGCCGTTTCAACCATCACCAACAGAGCGTGGACTGAACCAACGGCATAACGGTGCGGCAAGCCGCACCCTACCGCTCGATTGCCGCACCACAATGGCTGGTTTTATACCGCAAAGTGCGCAAGCGCAAAGCACGCCAAGGTGCTTTTGGCATTGCGGGCTTTGCGTTTCTTGGCGCCCTCCGCGTTATTTCTTCTCGGACGGACCGGCTCGAGGTGTAGGGTGCGGCTTGCCGCACCGAGACAGGCATGAGCCTGCCTATGAGGTGGAGCAGGACCCCACCGTTGCGTTCGATCATGGGGGGGAGATGTTCGACGTTATGCGCCTGTCCCGATCACAACTCCGGTGAACGGATCACCAGCATCTTCTCCACCTGCATGTCGCGCATGGTGTGAGGTATACCGCCTACTCCGAGCCCCGACTGGCGCAGGCCGGCGAAAGGCATCCAGTCGACTCGAAAGGCGGTGAAGTCGTTGACCATTACCGCCGAGGCGTTGAGTCCCCTGTAACCGCGCAGGGCCCGCTGCAGGTTGTTGGTGAAGACCGCCGCCTGGAAGGCGTAAGGCAGTGCGTTGGCCTGAGCGATGGCCCGGTCCATGTCGTCGCAGCTGTAGACACAGACCACCGGCCCGAACACCTCCAGCGTACTGACCTTCGCCTCCGGCGGCGGATCGAGCAGCACGGTGGCGGGGTAGCAGGTCTCGGAGATCGGTTCACCGCCAGAAATCAGTTCGGCGCCCAGGGAGACCGCTTGCGTCACCCACTCGTGCACCCGTTCCAGCTCCCGGGGGCGGATCAGCGGCCCGATGGCGGTCTCGGCCAGGGTCGGGTCGCCAACCTGCATTTTTGTCCCCTCGGCGGCCAGACCTTCAGCCACCTGGCGGGCGATGGAACGGTGAGCGAAGACCCGCTGCACCGAGACGCAGACCTGGCCCGCATGATAGAAGGCCCCTTTGGCCAGCAGCGGCAGGGCGTCGTCCAGATCGGCATCGGCCTCCACGATCACCGGCGCCACGCCGCCATGCTCCAAGGCGCAGCGGGCACCCGGCGCCAGCCGGGAACGCAGCATCCAGCCCACCTTGGCGCTGCCGATGAAGCTGAAGAAGTCGACCCGCGGATCGGTCACCAGTTTTTCCGCCACCGCATGATCGCTGGTCAGCAGGGCCTGGGCCCAACCCTCGGGCAGCCCTGCCTCGCGCAGGATCTCGATGAAGCGCATGCAGGAGAGCGGGGTGTCCTCCGCCGGTTTGACGATCACCGGACAGCCGGTCGCCACCGCCGGCCCCACCTGATGCACGATCAGGTTGAGTGGATGGTTGAAGGCGCTCACCGCCACCACCACGCCGATCGGCTCGCGGTGGGTGAAGGCAAGCCGTCCCTGGGAGGCGGCGGTGCCACCCATGGGGATCTCCTCTCCCGCCTCGGTGCGCAGGGTCTCGATGCAGATCTGCATGCCGTCGATGGCCCGTGCCACCTCGACCCGGGAGTCGGCCAGCGGCTTGCCGCCCTCGCGGGCCGCCTCCAGCGCCAGCTCCTCGGCCCGCCTGGCCATGATGTGGGCGGCCTTTTTGAGGATCTCGATGCGTTGGTGCAGAGGCAGCCACTTCTGGCGATGCTCGAACAGAGAACGGGCCACCGCAAGCGCCTGCTCGACTCCGGAGAGATCGAGCGTATCTATGGTGGCGATGGGCACGCGATCAAAAGGCGCGACCACTTCCAGCCGCCCCGCCGGCACGACCTCGCCGGCAACCAGATGAGAGAAGTGTTCGGGTTGTGGCATGCGATCTATTCCTCCCGTGTTGGTCGGCGCTTCACGTAGGCGCGGGACAGTTTCTCAGAGATCACGGCCATTGAAGTGACCGAAGGACAAGGCTGCAAGGTCGACCCCCTCCAGACAGCGCACATTGACCGCCGCCGTTTTCCGGTCCTGTGGATCGACACCTTCACCAAAAGGGTGGATACCACAGGTCGGACAGAAGTAGTGATGGATGGTCCGGGGACCGAATGTGTAGTCGGCGAGGTCCGCTTCCGGCGTCAGCAGAGTCAGTTGATCTCTCGCCACGAACCAGTGCAGGGAACCCATGCGGGAACAGATCGAACAGTTGCAATCCATGATCCCTTCAAGCTCCCCCTCGACCTCGAAGGCCACACGGCCACAGTGACAGCTTCCACGATATTTCATCCCCTCTGCCTCCTCGATGTACGATGCCCAACGTCCGTCTACGTCGAGGTGGACGCGACATCATGCTTTCGGCTTGCGAATCCCGATCACCCGCATTCTACTCGCCTCAGCAGGGGAAGCGCCAAACATCGTCGCATAGCGCAAGGTGGCATTGGCGTGCTCCCGCATAATCGATTCGGCCCGCATCCCATGACCCTGCTCGATGGCGTCGAATACGGCATGGTGTTGCATGTGGGCATAGTAGAAACGGCGGTACTCCAGATCCAGGCGAGCGCAGTCAATGGCCAGTGCACTGACGGAAGCGAAAGGCAGATGCTCACCCCGCGCCAGGGCAGCCGCGATGGCGGGATTCCCACTGGCTTCGACGATCAAGCCATGAAAACGTTTGTTGAGATCGTGAAAGCCTTCCAGATCCTCTTCGCTGACAGAGCCTTTGACAAACAGGGCGTCGCCCTGCGTCAGACAGGTCATCAGAGCCTGTCGTTGCGCACCCGAGAGACCATTCTGCGCCGCCTGGGACGCCGCCAGCCCTTCCAGCACACCACGTACCTCGACCGCGCCATTGATCTCTTCACGGGTGATCTGCCTGACGCTGTAGCCGCGTCTCGGCAGCTTGGTCAGCAGTCCCTCCTGCTCCAGGGTGCGGAAGGCGATGCGCACCGGCATGCGGGAGACGCCGAGTTGCTCGGCGGTGGGAATTTCGGCCAGCCGCTCCCCGGCGCCGAGTTCTCCCGAGATGATCATCTGACGCAATGCGCTCAACACTCGCTGACCTTGCTTTGCCATGGCTGGATTATCCGTTCAGTTGTCAACGCTCGCCGTTTTGGCTCGTATCAGGCGCGCAATGGCGTATCACGATCTGGTGACCCCGCACCTGTCACAACTTCCCACGGAGGTGAGAAGCGGCTCATATGGGATCCAATATACATGGAATTGGTCAGAAAAACCGTTTTCTTTATAAACATCCCGTGCTGCCTACAGACCCACCCCCAATCGAGTACCCGTCAATAATATAGGGATATTTACTGGCAATCAGTGACATAAGAAGAAGAAAAAGCCCAAATGCTCAATTTATCAGTTTACTTGATATTATGGCAGGCATATGCTTTTATTGGATCCAATAATATTAAAACAAGCCTGCTGCACTATTGGACCAAAGTAGAGGATTTACCCATGTTTCCGAAAAACACCTGGTATGTCGCTTGTAACTCCGATGAGTTGACCGACAAGCCTCTGGCGCGACAGATCTGCGGCGACAAGATCGCTTTCTATCGGGATGAGGAGGGCCGAGTCGCCGCCGTCGAGGACTTTTGCCCCCACCGCGGCGCCCCCCTCTCACTCGGCTTCATCGAAGACGGCAAGCTGGTCTGCGGCTATCACGGCCTGAAAATGGGGCGTGACGGCAAAACCGACTCCATGCCCAAGCAGCGAGTGCAGGGCTTTCCCTGCGTCCACGCCTATCCGGTGGAGGAGCGTGACGGATTTGTCTGGATCTGGCCGGGCGACCCGGCGTTGGCGAACAGGGATGAGATCCCCGAATTCACCTGGAACAACAATCCTGCCTATGGTTTTGGCGGCGGGCGTTTCCATATCCAGTGCGACTATCGCCTGATGATCGACAACCTGATGGACCTGACCCACGAAACCTACGTCCATGCCACCAGCATCGGCCAGAAAGAGCTTGATGAGGCACCGGTTTCGACAAAGATGGAAAATGGCCAGGTCGTAACCAGCCGTTTCATAGAGAACGCCATGGCGCCTCCCTTCTGGCAAACCGCTTTGAAAGCCAACGGACTTGCCCACGATGTGCCGGTCGATCGCTGGCAGATCTGCCAGTTTACACCGCCCAGCCATATCATGATCGAGGTGGGCGTGGCCCATGTCGGAAAGGGCGGCCGTGATGCGGACGCCGCACATAAGGTCAACGCTATCGTCGTTGACTTCATCACCCCGGAGAGCGAGAACTCCATGTGGTATTTCTGGGGCTTCGCCAGGGCCTTCAAACCCGAGGACAAAGAGCTCACCGCGCGCATTCGCGAAGGTCAGGGCAAGATTTTTTCCGAGGATCTGGAAATGCTCGAACAGCAACAGAACAATCTGCAGCACAATTTCCCCGAGAAAAAACTGCTGAAGTTGGATATCGATTCCGGCGGCGTTCAGGCCCGCCGCATGATCGAGCGCATGATCAAGCAGGAACAGTCGGCCGGCGCCGCCAGGATCGGCACGACCCAGGCGGGAGGGTAAAGACATGATCGAAGTGATTGTCACCGCCAAGCAACGGGAAGCCGAGGATATCTACACCTTTGAGCTCGCCCGCCCCGACCAGCTCGACCTGCCGGCGTTCGATCCGGGTGCGCATATCGATGTGCATCTGCCGAACGGCATGGTGCGTCAGTATTCGCTCTGCAATCATCCGGCGGAGACCAACCGCTATCTCATCGGCGTATTGAAGGATCCTGCCTCACGCGGTGGTTCCTTCGCCCTGCACGAACAGGTCTTCGAAGGTGACCGACTGCAGATCAGCGAACCGCGCAACCTCTTTCCCCTGGCGGAGAAAGCCAAACGGAGTCTGCTGCTGGCAGGGGGCATCGGTGTCACCCCCATTCTCTGTATGGCGCAGACCCTCGCCAGCGCCGGTGAAGAATTCGAAATGCACTACTGCGCCCGTTCCAGAAACCGCATGGCCTTCATGCGGCAGATCGCGGAGTCTGACTTTGCCGATCACGTCTACCTGCATTTCGACGACGAAGCGCCGGAGCAGCAATTCGAAGCGGACAAGGTGCTGGCGAATCCCGCGCCCGGCACCAATCTCTATGTCTGCGGCCCCGCCGGATTCCTCGACCATGTGTTGCAGCGGGCCTCGGCCCACGGCTGGCCGGCGGAGCAGGTGCATCGGGAATATTTCGCAGCCTCACCGGCGGACCATACGGACGACGCCGGCTTCGAGATCGAGATCAAGAGCAGCGGCCAAGTCTTGGTGGTCCCCGCCGACAGATCGGCGCTCGAAGTGCTCGAAGAGGCGGGCATCTTCATCCCGGTATCATGCGAGGAGGGGGTCTGCGGCACCTGCATGACACGGGTGTTGAAGGGGGAGCCCGAGCACCGGGACCTTTTCATGACCGAACAGGAACGTGCGCTGAATAACCAGTTCACTCCCTGCTGCTCCCGAGCCAAGAGCGGGCGTCTGGTGCTGGATCTCTAACGGATATCACAACCGTACCGACACACTGGTTATCTGATAGCCGCAAGATCGAGACAACACGGTGCGGGCTTGCCGCACCGCATGTCGGTTTACTGACAGCGATAGGGGCTGGCGCCCCGCCCCACCACCGATCGAGGCACAATCAGCCCGTATGCGCCATCGCAAAGCGGGCGATCTCCTCCATCGACTGCATGCTCTCTTCCAACATCGGGCCGTAGAGCTGCCAGCAGTGGACCATGTCCTGCCAGACTTTCAACTCCACCGGGCCGCCGGCCTGCTCGATACGCTCGGCCAGCGTCAAGCTATCGTCCACCAGCAGTTCGTTCGATCCCACATGGATCAGGATCGGGGGCAACCCTGCCATGTCGCTGTAGAAGGGCGTCACCAGAGAGGAGCGCAGATCCCCCTCTCCCACATAGGCCCGATTGAACAGATCGATCAGCTCCTTGGTCAGTAGCGGGGCGTTCTGCAGCCGGATGTGGGATTCGCCGTCACCCGCCAGATCGAGAGCGGGCGACATCATGACCACACAGCCCGGTAGCGGCAGGCCCTCGTCACGGGCGCGTATGGCCGTGGAGAGCGCCAGGTTGCCTCCGGCAGAATCCCCCGCCAGGGTGATACTGGAGGCGTCAAAGCCCTGCTGCAGGGCCCAGCGGTAGGCGTCGAAACAGTCGTCATGCGCGGCGGGAGCCGGATGTTCGGGTGCCAGACGGTAATCAATACTGAGCACTGGCGCCGCGGTGAGCTGCGCCAGCTGGGTGGTGACGGCGCGATGCGAGCGGGGGGAACCGAACAGAAAGCCGCCGCCATGATAGTAGATCATCAGCCGTTTGCCGTCGCTTCGCGAGGGCCTGAGCCACTCACCCGACCAGGAGCCCGAGCTCATGGGACTGATCGCCACCCCCTCGGCCATCGGGGTCTGGGCGTTGATCGCTTCGAACCAGGCACGCATGTCTGGCGGTGTGGGATTTTCCGGCGGCGGCGCCTCCGCGGCAAGCTGCAGGATGGCGTCGAGCTGTTGTTTTGACATGATTCTCTCCGGTATCGGAATGGAAGGCCTGCAACTCCCTGGCTGGATTACTTCATCTGGATGATCGGCTTGATGGTCCGTCCGCTCTCTGAATCCTCGATCGCCTGGTTGATCTGATCCAGGTTGTAGAACTTCACCAATCGATCGAAAGGGAAAAGCCCCTTGGCATAGAGCTCCGCCAGCATCGGGATGAAGGTGTCGGGATTGGCGTCACCCTCCACGATGCCGATCAGGCGGCGTCCACCGCTCATGAAGTGGGTCTCGTCGAGGACGATCTGCGTCTCTGGAGCGGGCGCGCCGAGGATGCCGCAGGTACCCCGTGGGGCGAGACATTCGACCGCGTCCTTGATCACGCTGGGCAGGCCGGTGGTATCGAGCGCGAAGTCGACCCCGAAGCCGGTGATCTGCATGACCTTTTCCGTCACGCTTTGCTGGCCCGGATTGATGCAGTGGGTGGCACCCAACTCTTGGGCCATGGCCAGACGCTCGTCGTTCATGTCCACGGCGATGATGGTGGTGGCCCCCACCACCTTGGCCGCCATCACGGCGGAGAGTCCCACCGAACCGGTACCGAAGACGACCAGCGAGCGGCCTGCCGAGACCTTTAGGGCGTTCATGATCGCGCCGGCGCCGGTCTGGATGCCGCAGGCCAGCGGACCGAGCAGTTCCAGCGGCAGATCCTGCGATACCTTGACCACGTTGGTCTCGTGGCAGAGCGCATGGGTGGCGAAAGAGGACTGACCGAAGAAATTGCCGTGGATCGAATCGCCGTCCCGGCTCAGGGCACTGGTGCCGTCAGGACGCACGGCAAAGAAGTTGCGGGGGAAGAACTCGTGACAGTAGCTGCTGGCGTGATCGCTGCAGCTTGGGCAGACACCACAGGAGTTGTAGGTCATCACCACATGATCGCCGGGTTTGACCTTTGTAATGCCGCTGCCGACCTGCTCGACCACACCGGCTCCCTCGTGTCCCAGCACCACCGGAAAAGGCGTTGGCAGATGTCCAGCCAACACCACCAGATCAGTATGACAGACGCCGGTGGCGACCACCCGCACCAGGATCTCATGATCACGCGGCGGCTCCAGGTTGACCGATTCGACAGTGAGAGATCCACCCTGCTCACGAGCGACGGCTGCTTTGATTTCCACGAGGTTACCTCCATCAATACCTTAAGTTATCGCTACCAGCATGCGGTCACACCCATTGGCGCGGGCGCGTCCGCGATATCAAGTTACCTGATATTAAAGGCGTACAACCCTCAAAGTCAATCAGCAACGGGGTGGGGACACGATCTTGATACCAGCCGTCCGAAGAGAAGGATTGTTATTGTTTGTTCTCAAGCTGTTGCGCTTAAAGATGGCTGTGCGTAATGGTTGGAAATAATCCTCGAACCAGATCGAGATTCCCAGGACCCTTTGCGTACCGGGAGGGAGCGAGACCACTCAAGACTGCGGCAGGCACAACTCCGGCACTGACACACAAAAGGTCGACCTCACTGCTGTCACAATCAACCGCCCCTCCCGCAGGAAGAGGATTGGAGTAAAGGGACTGGAAAAGCTAATGCTTTGTTTTGTTAATCCCAACATCCTGTTCGTTCATGGCCCACATCCCTATAACCAGCCTACGGGCGCCTTTGGCATGTAAATCGGCTTCCTGCTGATCCGCCTCCCCCATGGAAAACGGAACATGAAGTCGGTTGTTTTAGTTCTCTGAAGTTTATGTAAGTGAATGGAGCTCGGCGGCGCAAAGGGTAACAAACATCCCGGATGAATTATTCGGGACAGCAGAGGGGTAGTCTCTTTCCTGCGTATAGATCAGCGAAAGCGGACCCCAACTATTCCCCGAGTCCTGTTTTTGACGAGTCCCACCGATAAAACTGATCCTTCAGATCAACGCCGGTCCAATTACGCTCAAGCGCAGGAGGTGCAAACAGTGAAGGACAAAATCGGTCTAAAGCTCTCGCAGTACACCTACAGCGCTGCGCAGCTGGCCATGCAAGGTGGCGATCTCCTTGTTGCTGAGTCCCTTCAGCATCTCCCTTTCCATCTTGGAAATCACCTTATTGCAGCGGGCCAACAGCTGCTTGCCCTCTTTGGTCATGCTGATCTGGATGATACGTCCATGGTTGGGATCTGGCTTCCGCACTATCCAGCCGTTCTTCTCCATTCCCTTGATCAGTTCGTTGGCCGCCTGTGGAGAGACCATGGTGCGCTCGGCCAGTTTTGCGTTGGATAGGCGCCCACTGCTGCAAAAGACGGAAAGCGCAGTGTATTGACTGAGCGTCAAACCCAATGGCTCAAGCGCCGTGCGAAACTGGTGTCTCAAAGCCCGTTCGAGGCGCCCCACCATGTAGGCAACGCCCAAGGGTCGGTTAGCCTGATCCTGCAGCTTTTCCAGTTCCATTGCATCCGACTGTTTATTTGTTGGTTGGCACAATTTCATTTTCATCTCTTCTCGCTTCGCTTTCCCTATACCCTAAATCTGCTCGGGTTGAATCGGGTTGCGCACCTGAAGGCACGAGCATAGAGTATCTTACTTTATCAATCTACTTGATAGTAATTGCGTTTTTTTGACTTATAGACAGACTCGAAAAATTACTTAGAGCATCCATTATGAACTGCAGCGATCTGGTTGCCATCGATATCCACACCCATGCGGAGATCTCCTGCCGCCATCCGGAGGACGAGGCTGGTCGCGCCTTCGACGAAGCCGCGGAACGCTACTTCGGCTTCAGCCACCGCCCCACCATGTCCGAGACCCTAGACTACTACCGGGAGCGGCGCATCGGTCTGGTCATGTTCTCCGTCGATGCCGACTTCCAGACCGACCGGCAGCGCATCTCGAACGAGGATGTGGCCCGCATGGCACAGCAGAACAGCGACATCATGCTCGCCTTCTCCAGCATCGATCCTCACCGGGGCAAACAGGGTCTGCGTGAGGCGCGCCGCCTGATCGAGGAGTATGGCGTTGCCGGCTTCAAGTTCCACCCCACCCTGCAGGGATTTCTGCCCAATTCCAGAATGGCCTATCCGCTCTACGAGTTGATCAGTGAATATCGCCTGCCGGCACTTTTCCATAGCGGCCACTCCGGCATGGGAACAGGTATGTCCGGTGGAGGCGGTCTGCGCCTGAAGTACTCCAATCCGATCCATCTCGACGATGTGGCGGTGGATTTTCCGGAGATGAAGATCATCATCGCCCACCCCTCGTGGCCCTGGCAGGACGAGGCCCTCTCGGTCTGCCTGCACAAGCCCAATGTCTATATCGACCTTTCAGGATGGTCGCCGAAATATTTCCCACCTCAACTGGTGCAGTACGCCAATACACGGCTCAAACACAAAATGCTCTTCGGCACCGACTTTCCCTTGATCACACCGGAGCGCTGGCTGGGTGACTTCGAGAAGGCGGGATTTCGGGATGAGGTGAAGCCACTGATCCTGAAACAGAATGCCATGCAGTTGCTGAATCTGGCTTGAGCGCCTCAGCAACAACCTGGTTGAACCATTGGTTCACTATATCGCCCGGATGGAGCGAAGCGTAATCCGGGATGATCGGACATTCGCCCCTCCCCGGATTCCACTGCGTTGCATCCGGGCTACCTGCGGTCGAACCGCATGTCAGGAGTTGTCGACCGTATGCCAGATATCGAGATATCGGATTGACGGTTCGCAGCCAAACGCCTGCCTGAATCCTTCAAGAAATTGCGCTGACCCGAAGCAGGCTTCGGCCGCCTCCCTGCTCTGCCAGAGATAGAGACTGGCCCCCTCCCTGCGCTCCACATCGAAACAGAAATCTTTCCGCACCAAACCGGGCAGTGAGGAAAAGATCGGAGTGGACGCCTCGAAGCGCGCACGGATCTCTTCATCGTTCAGGTTTTCATCGGGAATATAGGTCACGATCGCTGCATACATTGCTCAGTCCCTTCAAATTGGTTTTGTTGTCATGGAGCCTAAAAGTTACTCACCAGTGATGAAGCCAGATGGGAACTCCAGGCGGCGATGGTCAAGGATGGCGGACCGCCCGTGGGTGCCGGCAGCACCGAGGCGTCGGCAACATAGAGACCGGGGTTGCCAAAAACCTGCCCCTCGCCATCGACGACTCCTTCGTCGGCTGACGAACCGATCCGGCACCCCCCCATGGCGTGCGCCGTCATCGCGGCTTTGCGTTCGAATTTGATGCGCGCGCCGGAGACATCCGACAGGTTGTCGAGCATGTCGAAGATCGTCCGATAGACTTCACTGTCATTGAGATCGTAGTCCAACTTGAGCCGGTTCTGCGTGAACGAGACCGAACCGTTGGCGCGATCGACACCCATGGCGATGAGCTGAAACTGCCGCTGTGCCTTCTCCGCCATCCACGTCTTGGCGCGACTGGGCATCCAGCGCGGCAGGGGCATGGCATCCAAGCCCCCGATGATCAGATTGACATCCTGCGGATGGTCCCGGGTCTTCAGGCGTCCGTGAATTGGGCTGCCCAGCCTGCTGTTGCAGGGATCGATGTTCGGACGCCAGCTACCCAGGCAATCGCCGTTGGTACCGAATCCCTGGCCGAGACGGGCCATCGGCTGCAGCTTCCCGGACTCCTGGCTGGCGTACAGAATCTTGATGCTGTTGAGGGTGCCGGCGGCCAGGACGACGCGAGGTGCGCGGTAACTTCTGACCTCGCCATTGCCGTGATCTTTGGCGATGACCTCATAGCTGCCGGATCTGCTGGGCGCGATCGTCAACACCTCCACCATGTCGTGAACCGTCAGTCCCGCATCAAGATGGGGCAGCAGATAGGTGGTCTCCACATTGGCCTTGGCGGCCCTGGGCGAACCGAACAGACCGTCCTCTCCATTGAGTTGGCTGAGTTCCCGGCCGGCCGTTGCGCGGCCTCCGTTCTGTTCCGGAAACAGAAACGCAAAGGGATACTGATCGGCTTCCGCGACGGTTTCGAACCAGCCGCTGTCGCGCCAGGCATGGGAGGTGTGATTAGGCAGGGATTCCACCTGCAGCGGCCGCACGGCCCCGAGTTCCTCCGCGACCTGAGTGTAGTGCGGCGCCATGAGGGCTTCGGAGACCCCCTCGGCCCGCTCGTTCCAGTATTTCATGTCGTCGGGGCGCGCCACCAGCGCCGACCAGAGATGGCTGCCGCCGCCGACAGCGGACGAACCGAGGGTCTTCACGCCATTACCGACATGCATTTCGAGCAGACCACGCCGGTTGAGGCAGATCTCCTTGGGACCTTTGACGCTGCGGATCGTGCGCAGGATGAGTCCGGGGCGGTCCTGAATCGGTAGCGGTATCGCATGATTCAACCCCTTCGCCAGAACCGGTGCGGTCCTGCGCCAGGGTCCTCGTTCAAGCACCCTCACGTTCAACCCCGCCCTGACCAGCCGGTCGGCCGCCACGGCTCCGCCGAATCCGCTGCCGATGACAATGACGTCTGCCGATGTGTTATTCAAAACCAACCTCTAAGGAAAACGCATTTAAATTAACGCGCCGCCCATGACCTGACGACAAGGCGCTTGATCCAAGCACCTGATCTTTATAAAGTTACTTGATATAAAAATCAAACAGTGAACGCCATTTAGATGCAATCGAGCGGCGATCTTGTCGTCCAGCGAACAAGAGTTGTCTGCCAACGAAGATAGGCGTTTTGTTCGCCAATCGCTTTTGGGCTGCACATCGACGGGCCTATACTCAGCTCGTCAATTACGCCGATAAACAACAACAAACGGCGAGAGCGAGACAGTGGTGTCCCGTACTTTTTGGATGGAGACGACCCTATGAACCGATACCGCCGTGTCGAAGTTCGAAACAGATCCCTCCCCGGTAGGCAATCCGATCACGCCGCCGCAGACTTGGGAGCTTGACCATGGCGGCCGTGACGGAAATCTTCCATACCGGGGCCATACCCCAAAAGACGAGACTTCAATACTGGAGCCGGGTCGCCAATTCCACCTTCGGCGCCATGCAGATCGAGTCGGTTTCGTCACTCTTCACCGGTTACATGAAACGTCGCATCTTTCGCGGTCTGGAGCTGGTCACTGTGGAGTCGACTCCCGTCTGCGTCGAGGGTTTGAGCGGTTCGAGCCATCATGGGATCTTTCTGCTGCTCAACCAGCGCGGCAGCAGCCGGCTGCAACAGCGGGGACAGCAAACTCTGTTGAAGCCCGGTGAACTGACCGCACTCTATGCCCACGAACCCTACCTCATCGAGTCCGCGCAACAGCACCTCACCCATATCCTCTACCTGCCGGGCAAACCCGTCGAAGATTCGCTCGAAGCGCATATCGCGGTGGCCCATCCCGCCGACGAGTGCGAACTGCTGAGTGCCTTCGTGCGCCGGCTCGCCGCGCTGGACGGAAAACAGCCGGGACCGGGTAATCCGCTGCAGACCGCCCGTGATCTGGTCGAACTGAATTGGCCCAGCTCACGAAAACGCCACAGCCGCATCGGCACTGCGGCCTGGAAGCGGGCGGCGAGACGCTGGATCCGCCGAGCGACCATGAGGCCAGCATGCTCGACACCGTCGCCGCCGAACGGCGTGACAACAGCCGCCTCGCCTGCCAACTCAAACCGAAAACCGATCTGACCGTGCGGCTGCCGGAACGGCAGGTATGATCCGGCGTTGGTAACACGGATGCAACGCAGTGGAATCCGGGAGAGCGCGATTAACCAACCTCCCGGATTACGCTTAGCCCCATCCCAGCTACATCATTGCCGAAAAGGCAGGTACGACACCGCTGCACCCTTTTCAACGACAGACCGGCCGGCCCCATGGACCTCCCTCTCCATGTTCGATATGGTTATGCGCTAGATTACGACCGTGAGAAACGGGTGCGACGCAAACCCATACGAGTCGATCTACGCAGCAAAAGGAATCCTTCTTGACCCTGCGATCCGTCCATCAACGAAACCCAATCGATGAGTGAGCAGCCCAACAATCCCCTCGACCTCAGCGGCCGCCTGCTGCAGTTGCTGGTGGTGGTGGTGGAAGAGGGCTCCATCACCAAGGCGGCCGAACGCCTGGGGGTCACCCAATCGGCGGTCAGCCATCTGCTCGACAAACTGAGGGGTCTGCTCGACGATCCCCTGTTCGTGAAGTCCGGCCGCGGCATCGTCGCCACCGAGCGTGCGGAACATCTCGCACAGGAGGCCAGGGTGTTGCTGGAGGAGATGCGTCGCTTCACCCGCATCGAGGAGTTTGATCCGGCCAGGCTGCAGACCACCTACACCATCGCCGCCAATGACTTTCAACGGGATCTGCTGCTGCCCAGGCTGTTCGAACGCCTCTACGCTCAGGCCCCGGGGCTCTCCCTGCGGGTGATCAACTCCGGCGTGCCGACGGTGGAGATGCTGCGGGACGAACAGTGTCAGCTGGTCATCTCGCCGCGACCGCCCGATGCCGGCGACATCCTGCAGAAGCGTCTGTTCGAGAACGCCTACCACGTCTTTTACGACGGCACCTGTCGCGAAGCCCCCCGCAACCTCGATGAATACCGGTCGGCCGAGCACATCACCGTGACCTACGATCCGCCACGTCAGCTCGACATCGACCAGCTGCTTGCCTCGCGGGGTATCGAACGCCGATTCCGGGTCCGGGTGCCGGGCATCGCAGCTATCGCGCCATTCCTCCGTGGCAGCCGGATGCTGACCACCCTGCCTGGACTTTTGGAAAGCAGCCTGCTGCATGGATTCGAGAGCTCCCCCCTGCCGATCGATTGCCCGCCGATGCCGATGTACATGATCTGGCATATGCGCTACCGGCACGATCCGGTGCACAACTGGGTGAGAACGGAGCTGGAAAAAGTGGTTGAAGAAGTATTGAGTGTTTAGTGATGAGTTTTGAGTTGACGTGAGCAAAGCGAACACATCAACTCATAACTCAAAACTCTTAAGCGTTCGCTGTTTATTCTGCCGGATTGATCAGCTCCTTCACCTTCTCCTCGACCAGCTTGAGCAGGTTGCGCTGCACCTGGGTAGCCGGGCGATGGGCACTGACCGCCGACGACAGGCGGGTCAACAGGCGCGGATTGACGATGGGACGCAGGTTGTAGCTCTCGGCACGACCGAAGGCGTGGATCGCGCTGGTAGGCAGGACGCCGTTACCCGCCCCCTCGGCGATCAGATCGAGAATCGCCGAGATGGCGTCCACCTCCATGGCGATACGCGGGCGCAGCCCCAGGTTGGCCAGTTCCGTCTCCACATGCATGTGGATGACGTTGGGCCGGCTGGGGAGTATCAGCGGCAGTTCCGCCAGTTCCCGCAGCTGGATCGGGCCGACGCTGGAGACATGGTTGCGCGACTCCACCACATAGAGCGCCTGGGAGATGATCGGCTGCAGCTCAATATCGGGTGAAGGGGAGGCGTCGTAGAGCAGCGCCACATCGAGTCGGCCGTTGACCAGCTCCTCCTGCATGCCCAGGGAGAGACCTTCGCCGATGGAGATCACCGCGTCGGGCAAGGCGGCGCGAAAGGCGCGCATGAGTGGCACCGTCAGCACTTTGGAGAGACTGGGCGGCAGGCCGAGTGCCACCTTGCCCACCAGTCCGCCCCGCTCCCTGGCCAGCTCTTCGCGCAGGCGGTCGATCTGATGCAGCACGCCACGGCCGTGTTCGAGCAGGATCTTGCCCGCTTCCGTCGGGGTGACGCCCCGGCCGTTGCGAATCAACAGGTTCTGCCGCAGTTCCGTCTCCAGCAGGCGCACATGGCGGCTGAGCGCCGATTGGGCTACGTCGAGCGTGATCGAGGCCCGGGTGAAGCTGCCCAGTTCGGCGACACGTACGAAATATTCGATCTGTTTCAGGTCCATATGGCTCCTGGCAACGGCAAGTTGGCAAAAAACGGTGTCCGAGTCGAAGAGTTCTTACTCAACCTAGAATGCACGCCAATGCGCCCTACCGGGCAATCCAATTGAGTGCAGATTCAAGGTGACAGGTGTTCATTTACAGTGAATCTGAATCAGAACGCACCTCCCGGAGCAGCAAGTAGCCTGGATGGAGCGAAGCAGAATCCAGGGTAAGGGCGCAAGCCATCCCGGATTCCGCTTCGCTCCATCCGGGCTACGGTCTGATTGCGCGCGCATTAACAATGCATCTCCAAAGTAAGGTGCGGCTTGCCACACCGATACATAGCTTCAGTAAGCCACATTCGTGTTTGAGACGTTTTCACCCTGAAAGGCGTCGCCTTTAGTTATAGCAAATTGAGATAACAGAATGTAGTGATTTGCCGTATTCAGAGAGCAGCCCAATCCGAATAATGCCCCTGTATCATCCGTTTCGGTCGCCCCGACCCACCCGACCAGGTCTTCCGCGGCGAGCCGGCATTGCCCGCCGCGATACGCCAAGGAGAAACCCAGTGATCATCGATATTCACGGCCACTACACCACCGCCCCGCCGGCCCTTGCCGCCTGGCGCGAACGGCAGATCGAGGGCATCAAGGATCCCTCCCGCATGCCGAAGGCCAGCGAGTTGGTCATCAGCGACGACGACATCCGCGAGACCATCGAGAGCAACCAGCTCAAGAAGATGCTTGAACGCGGTTCCGACCTCACCATCTTCAGCCCGCGCGCCAGCTTCATGGCCCATCACATCGGCGATTTCCAGATCTCCTCCACCTGGGCGGCGATCTGCAACGAGCTCTGTTACCGGGTATCCCAGCTCTTCCCCGACTATTTCATCGGTGCCGCCATGCTGCCCCAGAGCCCGGGGGTCGACCCGGCCACCTGCGTTGCCGAGCTGAGCAAGTGTGTCGAGGAATACGGCTTTGTCGCTATCAACCTGAATCCGGACCCCTCCGGCGGCCACTGGACCAGCCCGCCACTGACCGACCGCCACTGGTATCCGGTCTATGAAAAGCTGGTGGAGTACGACATCCCAGCGATGATCCATGTCAGTACCGCCTGCAATCACTGCTTCCACACCACCGGATCCCACTACCTGAACGCGGACACCACTGCCTTCATGCAGCTGTTGCAGGGCGATCTGTTCAAGGATTTCCCCGAGCTGCGCTTCGTCATCCCCCACGGCGGCGGCGCTGCGCCCTACCACTGGGGCCGCTTCCGCGGTCTGGCCCAGGCACTGGAGAAACCACTGCTGGAGGACCACCTGCTGAACAACGTCTTTTTCGACACCTGCGTCTACCACCAGCCCGGCATCGACCTGCTGACCGACGTGATCCCGGTGGACAACATCCTCTTCGCCTCCGAGATGATCGGCGCGGTGCGTGGTATCGATCCGCAGACCGGACACTACTTCGATGACACCAAGCGCTACATCGAGGCCACCATGAATCTCACCGAGGAGCAGAAATTCAAGGTCTACGAGGGCAACGCCCGGCGGGTCTACCCGCGCCTCGACGCAGCGCTCAAGGCCAAGGGACTTTAATGTAAGCGGTACAACTCGGCAGGCGTTATCGGTGCGGCAAGCCGCACCCTACGCCCGAAGGAAGTGCCCTTGGGGTGCGCCCCGAAGGAAGTGCCCTTGGGGTACGCCCGAATCACCGGTAGGGTGCGGCTTGCCGCACCGAACAGGCTAAATCGATAACGAGAAACGACATGAGCATGAACAACCTGGGCATCGTCAAACGCAACATCGAGCGCGCCGATCCGAAGGCGGTGGAGAAACTGGCCCGTTTCGGCAGCGCCACCGTGCACGAGGCCATGGGGCGTGTCGGTCTGATGCAACCCTATATGCGGCCGATCTATCCAGGCGCCCATCTCTGCGGCACCGCGGTCACCGTGCTGCTGCATCCCGGCGATAACTGGATGATGCATGTGGCCGCCGAGCAGATCCGTCCCGGAGACCTGGTGGTGGCGGCGGTCAGCGCCCCCTGTACCGATGGCTTCTTCGGCGACCTGCTGGCCACCTCCTTCCGCGCCCAGGGCTGCGGCGGCCTGATCATCGACGCCGGCGTACGCGACGTAAAGGACCTGACCGGGATGGAATTTCCGGTCTGGAGCAAGGCGATCAGCGCCAAGGGCACCATCAAGGCGACCCTTGGGTCGGTCAACATCCCGGTGGTCTGCGCCGGCGCCCTGGTGCATCCGGGTGACGTTGTGATAGCTGATGACGACGGTGTGGTGGTGGTGCCCGCCGCCATTGCCCAGCAGGCGGCTGACGCCGCCGAGGCGAGGGAGAACAACGAGGCGGCGAAGCGTGAAAAGCTGGCTTCGGGGGTGCTCGGCCTCGACATGTACGACATGCGCGGCCCGCTGGAGAAGGCAGGCCTGAAATATATCGACTGATGGTCACCGAATCCCATCCTCTGAACTGGAAGATCGGCCTGGTCGGCTACGGCGAGGTGGGCCGCATCCTGGCCGAGGACCTGCACCAGCTCGGCGTGGCCGTCTGCACCTATGACATCAAGCTCGGTGGCGATGAAGAGATGCCGCTGGTGGCGCATGCCGAGCGCTTCGGCGTAACCTTGAAGGCGTCGCACGCGGAGCTGGCGAGACATTCCGACCTGATCATATCCGCCGTCACCGCCGACCAGACCCTGGCCGCGGCAGAGGCCTGCGCGCCGCATCAGGCGCATGCCTATTTTCTCGACCTCAACTCGGCGTCGCCGGGGATAAAGTGCCGGGCCGCAGAGTGCCTGGCGGCGGCCGGCGGCTGTTATGTGGAGGGTGCGGTGATGACCTCGGTGCCGCCCCACCGCATCGGTGTCCCCCTGCTGCTGGGCGGCCCCCAGGCGGAAGCGCTCGCCGCACCCCTGGCCCGCCTGGGCTTCAGACCCCGGGTCGCCGACACACGCCTGGGTGTCGCCTCCGCCACCAAGATGTGCCGCAGCGTGGTGATCAAGGGACTGGAGGCGATGCTCATCGAGAGCCTGACCGCGGCCCGCCGGTTCGGTGTCGAGGATGAGGTACTGGCCTCCCTCGCAGAGACCTTTCCGGGCATCGACTGGGAGCAGCAGGCCAGCTACATGTTCGGACGCGTGATCGCCCACGGGCAGCGTCGCGCCGATGAGATGCGCGAGGTGGCGAAGACGGTGCGCGAAGCGGGGCTGGTACCCTGGTCCGCCACCGGTACCGCCGAACGCCAGGCCTGGATGGCCGGGCTGACCGACAAAGGCTGCTTCGGAAAGCGCAACGATCCCACCTTTGCCCGCAGCCCCGACTGGCGCACCGAAGCGGACCGCATCCTTGCCCACAAATCACATCTGACCAAAGAGGATCGGTAATGGCGCTCGAAAAGACACCCGGCTGGCTCGACTGGTATGCCGATCCCAGCAAACCCGGCTTCCAACTGCCATCAGGGGCGGTTGATGCCCACTGCCACGTGTTCGGCCCCGGGGACGAATTCCCTTTCGCCGCCGAGCGTAAATACACCCCCTGCGATGCCAGCAAGGCCCAGCTCTTCGCCCTGCGCGACCACCTCGGCTTTGCCCGCAACGTGATCGTGCAGGCCACCTGCCACGGCGCCGACAACCGGGCCATGGCCGACGCCTGCCGCGCCTCCAACGGCAGAGCGCGGGGCGTGGCCACCGTGCGCCGCTCGGTGAGCGACGCGGAGCTGCAACAGCTGCATGAGGCCGGCGTACGCGGCGTGCGTTTCAACTTCGTCAAGCGCCTGGTGGACGTCACCCCCAGGGACGAACTGGAGGAGATCGCTGCACGCATCGCCAAACTGGGCTGGCATGTGGTGATCTACTTCGAAGCCCCGGACCTGCCGGAGCTGTGGGACTTCTTCAGCGGTCTGCCCACCACCGTGGTGGTCGACCACATGGGCCGCCCGGATGTGAGTAAGCCGGTCGACGGCCCCGAGTTCGCGCTTTTCCTCAAGTTCATGCGCGAGAATCCCAACGTCTGGAGCAAGGTGAGTTGTCCAGAGCGACTCTCCGTCACCGGTCCCAGGGCCCTGGACGGGGAACGCGACGCCTATCGGGATGTGGCCCCCTTCGCCCGTCGCGTGGTGGAGGAATTTCCCGACCGCGTGCTCTGGGGCACCGACTGGCCGCACCCCAACCTCAAGGACCACATGCCGGACGACGGCCTGCTGGTCGATTTCATTCCCCATATCGCCCCCACCACCGAACTGCAGCGTAAGCTGCTAGTGGACAATCCCATGCGCCTTTACTGGCCCGAGGAACAGTGATTATGGCTCTCGACAAACCCTATCAGGACATCCCCGGCACCATCATCTTCGACGCCGAACAGTCCCGCAAAGGCTACTGGCTCAACCAGTTCTGCGTCTCCCTGATGAAGCCGGAGAACCGGCAGCGCTTCAAGGCTGACGAGCGGGCCTATCTCGACGAGTGGCCCATGAGTGAGGAACAGAAACAGGCGGTGCTCGATCGCGACCTCAATCGCTGCATGGCGCTGGGTGGCAACATCTACTTCCTGGCCCGCATCGGCGCCACCGACGGCAAGAGCTTCCAACAGATGGCCGGCAGCATGACCGGCATGAGCGAGCAGGAGTACCGAGACATGATGTTCAACGGCGGACGCTCTCCCGAGGGCAACCGCTATCTCGGCGAGGACGGCGACGCCCAGCCCCATCACCAACCCCAGGGCAAAGGAGACAAATGACATGGCCCGTATCAGCGCAAGCGTCTACACCTCCCACGTACCGGCCATCGGTGCGGCGATCGACCTGGGCAAGACCGAGGAAGCCTACTGGCAGCCCCTGTTCAAGGGGTACGAACCCAGCAAGCAGTGGATGGAAGAGAACCGCCCCGACGTCATCTTCCTGGTCTACAACGACCACGCCACCGCCTTCAGCCTGGAGCTGATCCCGACTTTCGCCATCGGCACCGGCGCCGAGTTCGAGATCGCCGACGAGGGTTGGGGACCGCGCCCGGTGCCGAAGGTGATCGGCCACCCGGAACTGGCCGCCCATATCGCCCAGAGCGTGATCCAGGACGATTTCGACCTCACCATCGCCAACCAGCTGGTGGTCGACCACGGCCTCACCGTGCCCCTCTCCCTGATGTGCGATCAGCCTGAAGCCTGGCCCTGTCCGGTGATACCCTTTGCCGTCAACGTGGTGCAATATCCGCCCCCGTCGGGTCGGCGCTGCTTCGAGCTGGGCAAGGCGATCCGCAAGGCGGTGGAATCTTTCGATCAGCCCCTCAAGGTGCAGATCTGGGGCACCGGCGGCATGAGCCACCAGCTGCAGGGCGCCCGCGCCGGCCTCATCAACCGGGAGTGGGACAACGCCTTTCTCGACCGCTTGGTGGCCGATCCGGAGGGACTCTCCCGCATGCCCCATATCGACTATGTGCGGGAGGCGGGCTCCGAGGGGATCGAACTGGTCATGTGGCTGATCGCCCGCGGTGCCATGGGCGACCTGAGCGGCGGGCCGGAGCCTGTCGTCAGGCACCGTTTCTATCACGTCCCGGCGTCGAACACGGCGGTGGGCCACCTGATTCTGGAGAACCAAGACAATGAGTGACAGCATCAAAGTCGCGCTGGCCGGCGCCGGCGCCTTCGGCATCAAGCACCTGGACGGCATCAAGAATATCGATGGCGTGGAAGTGGTCTCCCTGGTCAGCCGCGAGCTGGACAAGACCAAGGCGGTAGCCGAGCGCTATGACATCCCTCATGCCACCACCGAGCTGGCGGAGGCCCTGGCCATGCCCGAGGTCGACGCCGTGATCCTCTGCACCCCGACCCAGATGCACGCGGCCCAGGCCATGCAGTGCCTGCAGGCCGGCAAGCATGTACAGGTGGAGATCCCGCTGGCCGACAGCCTGGCCGACGCCGAGGCGGTGGTGGCGCTGCAGAAGGAGACCGGCCTGGTGGCCATGTGCGGCCATACCCGCCGTTTCAATCCGAGCCATCAGTGGATCCACGACCGCATCGCCAGCGGCGAGTTGAACATTCAGCAGATGGACGTGCAGACCTACTTCTTCCGTCGCACCAACATGAACGCCCTGGGTGAACCCCGCAGCTGGACCGACCATCTGCTGTGGCACCACGCCGCGCACACGGTGGACCTCTTCGCCTATCAATGCGGCAGCCCCATCGTGCAGGCCAACGCCATCCAGGGCCCCAAGCACCCCGAGCTGGGCATCGCCATGGACATGAGCATCCAGCTGAAGGCGGAGAGCGGCGCCATCTGCACCCTCTCGCTGTCGTTCAACAACGACGGCCCCCTTGGCACCTTCTTCCGCTACATCGGTGACAGCGGCACCTACATCGCCCGTTACGACGATCTGGTCAACGGCCGCGAAGAGCCGATCGACGTCTCCCAGGTCGATGTCTCCATGAACGGCATCGAGTTACAGGACCGGGAGTTCTTCGCCGCCATCCGCGAGGGGCGGGAACCGAATTCCAGCGTAGCCAGCGTATTGCCGTGCTACCAGGTGTTGCACGATCTGCAGCAGCAACTCGAATACTGATGAGTTTTTAGTTTTGAGTGATGAGTTTTGAGTTGCGGTGTTCGCTTCGCTCACAGGTCATCGAGTCTCCCTGGCCCTCTCCCGCGAGGGGAGAGGGGGAACAATAGCCGTGAGCAAAGCGAACTCCTCAACTAAAAACTCAAAACTCATAACTCAAAACTATTCACCTACGGAGTTCCCATCATGATCACCCGCCGAATCGGTCAAAATGAAGTCTCCGCCATCGGCCTCGGCTGCATGAACCTGAGCCACGCCTACGGCACCCCGCCCTCTGCGAAAGCGGCCGAGGCGTTGCTGCTGCGCGCCCTCGATCTGGGCGTAACCCACTTCGACACTGCCGCCCTCTACGGCTTCGGCGCCAACGAGGAGTTGGTCGGCCGGGTACTCTCGCCACTCAGGAGCCAGTACTATCTGGCCAGTAAATGCGGTATGACCGGCGTCGACGGCAAACGGGTCATCGACGGACGTCCCGAAACCATCCTGCGCACCTGCGACGAGGCCCTGAGAAGACTGCGCACCGACCACATCGACCTCTACTACCTGCACCGCTGGGACAAACAGGTCGCCATCGAGGAGAGCGTCGGCGCCCTCTCCCGCCTGGTCGAAGCGGGAAAGGTCATCAGCATCGGCCTGTCGGAGGTCTCCGCCGACACCCTGCGTCGCGCCCACGTCGAGCACCCGATCAGTGCCCTGCAGACCGAGTACTCACTCTGGACCCGCAATCCCGAGATTGCCGTGTTGGAGGCCTGCCGTGAACTCGGCACCGCCTTCGTCGCCTTCAGCCCGCTGGGACGCGGCTTCCTCACCGGCGCCATGCGTGACGTATCCGGCCTGGAAGAGAAAGACATCCGCCGCAACATGCCTCGCTTCTATGCTGACAATTTCGCCCGCAACCTGAGGCTGCTCGACGGTCTGGAAGAGCTGGCGAAAAAGGCCGCTACCAGCCCGGCAAGACTCGCCCTCGCCTGGCTGCTGGCACGGGACGACAACATCCTGCCCATTCCCGGCACCACCGCCATCCCCCACCTGGAGGAGAATATGTCAGCCGATGAGCCACAGCTCGACAACGAGCTGTTCAGCCAGCTCGAGGCCCTCATCAACCAGCAAAGTGTGATCGGGGCTCGATATAACGACGCCACTCAAGCTGAAATCGACACCGAAGAGTTCTGAATGAGGGAACCGCCTCATCTCAGAGGGCGGTTCATTCACTGAAGAACTCAAATTTGCAATTCTCCGCGCCATCCGCTGTACAAGAAAGCTTTTCAATACGATGCTTACCCGGCATCGCGGCATTGAGAAGACCGTGGAACGCTCCGAGCAGAAACTGGCAAGCCTCCTCTTTGGGTTTCTTCGGTCTGACGTTGACTTTCGATGACGTAATGGCAATGACATTACCATGCAGATGGAGATCCGCCATGGGTGAAATCGCCGGCGAGATCAAGCGGGTGAGGGCGTCGGACAGATCTACCAACGGTGAAGAGAGTTTCTGCTGTTTAAACAGGTGCATTCCGAAGCTGTAACCGAGCTGCCTGGAGCGGGTGAGCCGGTCTTCCTCGGGTATCGTGCTGAGAATTTCGTGGAGGCGACCACCGATATTCGGATATCGGCTGAGCAGGGAGAAGATGAGCATGCGATCACGAATATCGGCATCACCCGCTTCCGGAGCAATGTCCCGCGGATGATCAGGCTTTTTCGGCTCCTCGGCCACTTCGACCGGAACTTTGCCTTTTTGTACCAGTTTATCGATAGAGAGGATGCCATGTACGCCCCTAAGCTGGTCAACGATGCGCTGCCTGGGCACTTCTGGACCATCAAACTCAAGTTCGAGATATCGGGTATCGACGAAGGGTGTCTTTTTGAGTGTTCTTTGGGTGCACGTGAGGCCGAGCTGTTTCAGGCGATTCACCACTCTGAGTTGGATGCCGGGAGCCGAAGCAATTTGGAGTACCAATTCTGTAACCATTACTCATTCACCTATGGCACATCGTTCTAGACAAAGTACAAGTATTATATCCATAAATTAAGTTAATGATCGCATACTTCATCTCCAGGCTCTTTTGGCAAAACTCGGCATGCGGTGATAATTGCATCTGAAGGGGGTCGGCGGGAACCCGCCGGACAGTAACGTCAACAGCAAGTATCAATGGAACGATTACAATATAAGTTACTGCCCCCCAAGAAAGTGCTATGGGCGCGACTAGCGTACACCTGAAGACGACCCAATGGCGGAACTCGTGCGCCTCATCAAGCGTGACAAGGTCACGGGCATGCGCTGCAACGCAGTCACCCAGGCCGAGATCGATAGCGAGGAGTTCTGATCCATGGCCTGTTAATGTCGTCGCACTACTTGGAATCCAGGGCCTGGATTCCGCAAAAACGCTTTCCGCGCCGGAATCCATGTATCAACCATATTGATTATTGTGCACGCTGACCAGTACTAATTCCCGAATCTTGGATTATTAACGGTCGGTAGCGAAGTACACGAATAGTAAATTGCGCCGGACTCTTCCTTTCTCTCTCTCTCTTTCTTCTGGCTTGCTACGGCGCTCACAACCTGTGTGACCACAGCTCGGATTTCAACACCAAGCCGGACCAAGGCAGCAAGATCGCCTATTTCGATGCCACCTCTGGAGATAACGCGACGAGCAATCCACTCATCGGTTCACCGTTGCGTGCATCGCACCGACGTTTCTTGCTCCAGCGAAAAGAGGCGTCCGGCTCCGTGCCGATAACCGGACACGCCCAATCGAGAGGACGGACTCAAAAACCATCAACCGCCCGGTCCCGGTTTGTCACAGATGCGATGTTGCTAATCTGCGAAGGCCTGGCCTACCATTGCCACTTGGGAATCTCGTTCCAATCCCCAACCCCGGGACGACTTGATCGACATGACGTCTGACCAAGAGGACGCCAGTGCGTATCGTACGGCGCTCCATAGCATCCGCTGCACCAAGGATTCCATGGATATGGTTACTGTAAAAAGGAGTTTACTTGATGAAAACCTGTTCCCCCCACGCCACACTGTTTGCCGTCACGCTCCTGCTCCCGAGCACGTTCCTGGGCGGCAACTCACTGGCCGCCGACACCACTGGCCAAATCACCTTCGCCGTGCCCGCACTACAGGCGGCGGTGGCCGACTCGACCGACCGGATCATCGTCAAGTATCGTGAGTCGGCCACGGACAGCTTCACCATCAGCGCGCCGACCGATCGGTTTTCCCGACTCACCGGCTATGCCATGACCCACCTCGGCAGGACTCATGACGGGGCGTTGATCCTGAAACTGCAACAGACACTCCCCCTGGAGACACTGCACGGGATCATCAGAGAGATTGAGCGCAACGCTGAGGTGGAGTACGCGGAACCCGACCTCCGAATGTTCCCGCTCTATACGCCCAACGACCCCCGCTACAACGAACAATGGCACTACTACGAGGAGACCGGCGGCATCGACCTGCCGCCGGCCTGGGATCTGACCCGGGGTGAGCATATTGTGGTGGCGGTGGTCGACACCGGCTACCTGCCGCACCAGGATCTGCTGCCCAATCTGCTCCCCGGATACGACATGATCAGCGATCCGGAGGTGGCGAATGACGGCGACGGGCGTGATGCCGAACCACTCGATCCCGGCGACGTGGCGCCCGCATGCGGCACCTATCGGAGCAGCTGGCACGGCACCCATGTGGCCGGCACCGTTGCGGCGGTGGCGGGTAACGATATCGGCGTCACCGGTGTCGCCTTTCAGGCCAAAATCCAGCCGGTTCGCGTGCTCGGAAAGTGCGGCGGATATCTCTCGGATATCGCTGACGGCATCATCTGGGCCTCCGGTGCCGATGTCGGTGGTCTGCCGACCAACCAAACACCGGCCCAGGTCATCAGCCTGAGTCTCGGCGCAAGCGCCCCGGCCTGTACGCAAACGATGCAACTTGCGATCGATGCTGCGCGCCAAATGGGTGCCACCCTGGTCGTAGCCGCCGGCAACGATGGCCTGGACAGCGACGGCACCACCCCCGCCAACTGCGACGGCGTCATCACGGTGGCGGCGACCACCAGGGCCGCCGAACGCGCCTCTTTCTCGAACTATGGCGAAGGGGTCGATATCGCCGCGCCGGGTGAGCAGATCCTCTCCACCCACAACACCGGTCTCGTCACAGCCGCTGACGACAGCTATGCCTATGCCAACGGCACCAGCATGGCGACGCCTCATGTCAGCGGCGTGACGGCCCTGCTCTATGCCGTCAGGCCCGAACTCACGCCACAACAGGCGGAGCAGATTCTCAAAACCACCGCCCGTCCTTTCCCCGCTCCCTGCAATGGATGCGGCGCCGGCATTGTGGACGCATTTGCGGCCGTTGAAGCGGCAATCGAAGGGCCGATCCCGGACGATCCAACGACAATCATGCTGGAAAACGGCGTGGCAGAGACCGGCCTCGCCGGCGACATCGACACCCGGTTGATGTTCGCCATAGACCTGCCATCGGATGCCACCGACTTGAGCTTTAGCCTGAGCGGCGGCACCGGGGATGCCGATCTCTATGTACGTTACGGTGAGGCACCGAGCCTGAGCAGCTTCGACTGCCGACCCTATCTCTACGGCAATTCGGAGTCCTGCCTGATAGGGGACGTCCAGGCCGGCAGGTACTATGCGATGCTGCACGGCTACGACGCCTTCAGCGGAGCCACGCTGGTCGCGAAATATCGTTTGCCATCGGATGAACCGCCAGCAGCCAGCTTCGAGAACACCACCGACTACGAGATACCGAACTACCGATTCCACGGGGTCTCCAGCCCCATCAACGTGCCGCTGGAAAGGCAGTCCGAAGTGATCGACGTCGAGGTCGACATCAAGCACAACGCTATTCGCGAAATATGGGTCGAGCTGCTCGATCCTCTGGGCCAGAGCCACAGCCTGAAAGGTTTCGGCGGCGCCAACGCAACTGACCTGAAGCAGATCTACAGTCTCGATCTTGGCTCACTCCCGGCGCAAGGCACCTGGGCACTTCGGGTCAGGGACTTCGGCTCCAGCGGCAGTGGCTATATCGACAGTTGGCGCATCACCTTCCGCTGATCAATCCCTGATGCGGCCGACACAGGGATTGCAGAACCCATATTGAGGGAGCATCCGTTCTAAAGCCGGGCGGGCCTGAAAAGCCCTGCCCGGCTTGTTCAATTCCATGCCTGGTTGTGGCTGGCCTTGCGGCCCCTCAGGCGGCGATGTCGGGATCGGCAACGCGCTCACCCTTGCCATCAGACCCTGCGCAGATATTCTTGCGACGCAGATTACATATCGAGCCAGTGGACACCGCTGGCTCTACGACCGCGCATGCATTGACAACCTGTCCCTTCCAAATCCCGATGTCCGAAAATGCGGGTTGTTTGTCATTGCTGTCACACCAACAGGTACCTAGTGTAGTGATCGCTACTACCGACTTTGGAGCACAGCATGAGCACTACCTACGGCATCTACCTTTTCCAGCAAGTGGCCGCCCTCGATTTTACAGGCCCCTATGAAGTATTCGCCTTGTCGAACCACCTGCTGAACGGCGGGCGTGTTGTCACCGTTGCCGAAAATGCAGACCCTATCGTCTGTGCCAGCGGCATGGAGGTCATACCGCAATTCACATTCGAGAATGCACCTGCACTGGATGTGGTGCTGGTGCCCGGAGCCAACGAACTGGGCGCCGCACTGAAGAGTAACCGCGCAATCGAATGGATTGAGTGGCAGTCAGGTCAGACAGATTACACGACGGCGGTCTGCACAGGTGCATTGATACTGCAACGTGCCGGGTTGCTGAAAAACAGAAAAGCGACCACGCACTGGAAGCTGATCGAAGAACTGCGCAAGGACGATACGATAACCGTGATGGAAGATATGCGCTATGTGCGTGATGGCAAACTCGTTACCGCGCAGGGTGTTTCCGCAGGCATCGATATGGCATTGTGGCTGATCGGAGAGATTCACAACCCGGCGCATGCCCGGCAGGTCAGGAAAATTTTGCACTACAGTCCGGCACCCCCTTACACTGCCGAAACCTAGACAACTGATCAATTGGCATGAAAACCGTTGAACTTGTTCTGTTTGCCGGAGCCAACAGCCTGGACATCACAGGGCCGCTGGAAGTCTTTTCGGTCGCTACCAAGCTCTTGCGCTCAAACGCATCCGGAGAAGGTTACAAGGTACTCTTCACCGGTGAGAAGTCCGGCCCGGTCACACTGGAATCCGGGCTGACCGTTTACAGGGAAGGGACTCGCAGTGGGAAAGATCGAACGGATTTCCTGGTGATTCCCGGCGGCAGCAACCCGACCGGATTCTGTAACGACTCAAAGCGCTTGAGCTACCTCAGTGCGCGTGCCAAAAAGGCAGGTCGGATTGTTTCTATCTGCACTGGCGCCTTCTTGCTGGCGAAGTTGGGACTGTTGGATGGAAAACGCTGCACCACGCATTGGCGCTATGCACAAACACTGGCTGAGGAATACCCGTCTGTGTCTGTTTGCGATAACGCCATTTATATCGAAGACGGCAATGTCTTCACCAGCGCCGGCGTTACCGCTGGTATCGACCTCGCGCTGGCATTGGTAGAGCGGGATTATGGTGCGGACATCGCCATTGAAACGGCAAGAAACCTCGTATTGTATTTTCGCCGCCCCGGCAACCAGTCACAATTCAGCGCGCCTATCGAATTGCGTAGAAAGGCAGGCAGCCGCTTCCAAAAACTGCATGACTGGCTGTTGGAAAATATCTCACGCCCCGAACTGCAGATCGAAACACTGGCCGACTTCATGGCCATGAGCCCGCGCCATTTTTCCCGCTGCTTTCACACACAGACCGGCATGACGCCAGGAAAATACCTGGAAAAAGTCCGCCTTGAAAAGGCACGGGAACTGCTTGGGAACACGACTCAACCCATAAAATCGGTAGCACACCTTTGTGGTTTTCAGCAGGAGGAGCGCTTGCGACGACTGTTCATCAAACAGCTTGGCATCACGCCTTCCCAGTACCGCTGTCACTTTGGCCTCGCCGAAACGTGACATAGCGGGAGAGAAGAGACCGTTGTACGGTGCGGCTTGTCGTACCGAAAAAAGCTTAAGTAATTGCCACTCAACCCTGAAACCGCAAAATCCGGAGGAGCCCGCCAGCTGGTTCAGTTCAACGCACTGCTGAGATCGAAGGACTTGTCGGCGGCCTGTTCCGGGGTGAGACGGATCGCCGAATTACCGACCAGTCTGCGACCCACCATGTGGTCCGAAGGGGAGTTGAAGCTGTCGATGGCAATCAGTACACCATTCTTGAAGTAACAGAAGGAAAAGGCCTCCTCCTCCACGGCACCGCGCACCACCATTTGATCGTAGCCTGAGGAGCGTCCTACCATCTGCAGTTTGATGTGGTACTGGTCCGACCAGAACCAGGGAGCGGCGGTGAAGGGCTTCTCCAGGCCCATCAATGCGGCAGCGGCGGCCTTGGCCTGCTCCACCGCGTTTTGCACCGACTCCAAACGATGCATTCTGCCGTCGATGAGCGTAGCCGTGCAGTCACCACAGGCGACGATGTCGGGATCAGCGGTTCGTCCACAGGTATCCACGATAATGCCTTTGCAACAGGCCAATCCGGCCGCCTCGGCCAATTCGGCATTAGGGATGATACCCACTCCGAGCACCACCAGGTCCGTATCCAGGACTACGCCATCGTGCAGGATCACCGAGGAAACACGACCGTCATTTCCCGCCAGAGCTTGCGCCTGAGTCTTCAGCCGCACATCCACGCCTTTGCCGAGATGCAATGCAAGAAAATAGTCCGATACCGGTGGCGTCACCACCCTTTCCATCAGACGCTCGGACGACTCCAGGACAATGACCTCTTTACCCAGTTTGCTGGCCACGGCAGCCATCTCCAGGCCGATGAACCCACCGCCGATGACCGTGACGCGACGGGCCGACTCCAATTCCTTCTGAATGGCAAGCACATCGTCCAGGGTGCGTAGGCGGTGAACCCCAGCCAGATCGGCGCCTTCGACAGGCAGCTCACGCGCGCGCGAACCCGTGGCCAGCGCCAGCTTGGCATAGGCCTGCACTCTGCCGTCCGCCAACCTAAGCGTGTGGGCCACGCGGTCGATGGCGGTAACACGCGTATTGGTCAGTAAACCGATGCGCTTCTTCTCCAGAGCGCTCGGGTTTCGCAGAGCGAGCTGCTCGACGCTCATATCCCCCAATAGCAGGGCTTTTGAGAGAGGCGGCCGGGTATAGGGCGCATGGGGTTCATCGCCGATGAGCAGAATCTCCCCGTCGAACTTCTCCTTCCGCAGGCTCTCCGCCAGTTGCAGACCGCCTTGACCGGCACCAACGATAACGATGGGATCGCCCATCGCGTTCAGCTCTGCGCTTCCGGTGTCTGGATGACGATACCATCCAGTGCTGCACTGGCTTTGATCTGGCAGGCCAGACGGCTGTTGGCTTTACGTTTCGAGACCGTGTTGTCCAACAGACCGTTTTCGGTGTCGGACATGGGTTCGAGTTTCTCGAGATAGGCCTCGTCCACATAGACATGGCAGGTGGCGCAGCAGCATGAGCCGCCGCACTCCCCTTCGATACCGTCGATACCATTGCTGATGGCCGCCTGCATCAGCGTCCAGCCCTCAGGCACGTCCAGTTCTTCCTCGGTCCCTTCGTGATCGATGTAAACGGCTTTCACCATGGTGTTGCCTCCTGAATCAGTCGTTACTAGTTTCGTTGTGTAGTGGACGGAGGGAAAAGATGCCCTGGCGGCTTTCCCCTCCGATGTTGTCGAAAATGAGAGTTTGAATTCAATCAGCCCCGTTTGAGTTTCATATCGAGCGGGCTGCGGAAATTCGAGGAAGAGACCCACTTCATGGGTTCGTCGCTACGGGTGAAATCGGGCACGCGTTTGAGGAACTCCTCGAAGAAAACCTTGGCTGCCAGACGTCCAATCGCCGCCCCCAGGCAGAGATGCACACCGCCGCCAAAGCCGAGATGGCCTTTGGGATTGCGATGGATATCGAACAGATCGGGGTTCTCATACTTGCGCGGATCCCGGTTGGCGGCGCCGTAGCAGAGGATGACGAAGTCGCCCGCCTTCATCTGCTGACCGTGCAGCTCAAGATCCTGCGGCAGCACCCGACGGAAACGTTGAGCGGTAGTGTTGTAGCGCAGGGACTCCTCCACGGCAGCGGGGATGAGCGCCGGATTGGCTACCAGTTCGCGACGCGCCTCGGGATGGTCCGCCAAATTGAGCGCCATCATGGAGAGGAAACCGGAGAGGGACTCCACGCCGGCCATGATCAGAGTGGTCATGGTGGTCTGCACCTCCGAGAAGGTGAGCCTGGCACCATCCACTTCGGCGCTCAGCATCTGGCTGATAATGTCATCGCCGGGTTTCTTCTCGCGTTCGTGAATCGCCTTTTCCGCATAATCCTTGACCCATTCGAAAGCGGCGATGTGCTCTGGACCTTTCTGACGGGTGACCGGATCGGTCTGCGCCATGGTCAGCGCCATGTCGCGCAGGGTGGCGTTGTCGCCGTCTGGCAGTCCCATCAGTGCACACAACAGACCGACCGTGACCCGCGCCGAGACATCGTTGGAGAAATCGAACACCTCCTGCTCTTCGACGCCATCGAGGGCCATGTTGGTGAGCGCGCTGATCGGCTCGACCATGTGATCCAGATTGCGCTTGGCAAAGACAGAGTGAACCACCGCACGCACCTGGTCGTGACGCGGCGGATCCATCGAACCCAAGGTGTTGCCGGCCCGCCCGGGCAGCTCGTCGACCAGGTTGCCCTCGGCCGAGGAAAAGCTCTGCCAGTTGTGCAGGGCCTCGAACACGTCGTCGTAGCGGGTCAATACCCATTTACCTGCGATTTCGCTCCAATAGCAGGGATGGTCATCCAGCAACTGCCTATAGGCGGGATAGGGATCCGCGTCGAATTCAGGCGAATAGAGATCAAATGGATCGGTGCTGTTGGTTTGTGCTTGTTGTGTCATGGTGTCCTCCAGTGTGTGCGTGCCGACTCCCGGATGTGAGTTTTATCGCTGTTCCGGTCGACTCATATGCTGGTCTCGCCGATTATCAGGCTTCCTGATACTTTCCAAGTCTGGCTCACCAGCGTCCTCTCTTGAATGGACTATCGACATGAATAATTGTACTATTTTTACATTGCATATCGCTTATACCCTGCCGGAGCCCAGCCCATGTCAATCCCGCCAGGCATTACAGAGCAACAGGATGCCGTACCACTCTACACCCTCTACGGTGAAGAGAGCGCTGGCGAAGATACCGCATTTATACATATCGAGAGCATAGCGGCGCGGTCCCAGCTCTATGATTGGGAGATCGATTCACACACCCATCGGGGGTTGTTGCAGAGTGTCATCATCTTAGCCGGCGGCGGCGACATCCACTTGGACGATATGATCATACGGGCGTCACCACCCTGTGCCATCGTCATTCCACCAGCCACTATCCATGCCTTCAAGTTTGAACCCGGTACACATGGCTATGTGCTGACAATCTCCGAATCCATGGTGCTCGATTCCTCATCGCGACAAGGACGCGCCCTCTTTGACGCCCTCTTTCTGGAACCCCGCGCAATCGATTTATCAGCTGACGCTTCTGCAGCCAACGCCATGGAGGCGCTGCTTGTTCATCTATTGGAGGAGTTCCAGACCATCAGACGAGGACACGGCTCGCTTACCGAGTGGTTGGCGAAGAGCGTCCTTCTGCTCATCGAGCGTCAGCTGGCCTCGCTGCAGATGGACAAACAGACCCCCGGGGGACGGGCAGAGTTGTTCACCCGCTTTCGCGCCTTAGTGGAACAACACTATCTGAAACACTGGAGCGTGGCCGACTACGCCCAGGCATTGAGCGTCACACCCTCCAAACTCAACCGGGTAAGCAAGGTGCTGGCGGGCCGTTCCGCTTTCGAGATCTCGCAGGAGCGCCTGCTGTTGGAAGCGAGACGCAGGCTGGTCTACATCTCGGCGCCGGTGCAGCTTTTGGCCTACGAACTGGGCTTCGAGGATCCCGCCTACTTCAACCGTTTTTTCAAGAAGCGAACCGGCATGACGCCTGCCCGCTTTCGCCGCGAACAGCATGAAAAATTGGTTTGAGGACTCAATGCGCTCTAGGGCCTGTAACAGGTAACCTGGATGCAACGCCGTGGAATCAGGGAGTTGGGAGAACATGGCCATTCCCGGATTACGCTTCGCTCCATCCAGGCTACAAACTGCACCACCCCATATCGCAGAGTGTAGGGTGGGGCCCTGGCCCACCCTAAAGGCTGCAGGTTTCCACAACTGTTTTTGTTATGAGATCACAATACTGATCCGAAAGTAATATAGGCAACACTCAGCTTGCCTGTGCGCTTTCACGGCAGGGAGCCCCAGGGATGCACCGGCTCTGCGTTGCGACGCTTGCCAAGGGCCTGCCATTGCCTGCGCGTCACGCCTTGATCCGAACCATCCCTGGGGCTCTGAGTGTTGCCTATATTACTTTCGGATCAGTAACGAGGTGTCGGTGTGGCAAGCCGCACCCTACTCGTGATTGGACCTTAGGGTGCGGCCAGGCCGCACCCCTTACGATGACAAATGTCCTCAGCCGTGATGCTCCATCAGCATGGTGGCGGCTGCGGTATTGGAGATCGGGATATGGTAGTTGGAGTGAGCCACACTCACCTCACCCGACATGGCGCCGCGGACGACCAGCCAGTTGAGCAGTTCGATGCCCTGAGTACCGGTATGCTCGACCAGGTCGCGGTCAGAGTACTGGGTGGCCCAGGTCGGATCGGCGGTCATGCTCTCCATGAACTTCAGATCGAACGGCTTGTTGATATGGCCGGCACGCTCGCCCTCCAGCTGGTGGGAGAGACCGCCTGTACCGATCAGCAGCACCTTCACATCCTCTTCATAGGCCTCCACCGCTCGGCCGATGGCCTGGCCTAGTTTGTAGCAGCGCTTGGCCGACGGGGTCGGAAAGAGCACTGTGTTCACACTAATCGGGATGGTCTTCACCGGCCAGTTCTGGTCGGGATAAAGCAGGGCCAGCGGCAGGGTG
>JARROA010000048.1:0-25215 GCA_037384425.1 Candidatus Thiodiazotropha sp.
GCAGCGGCGCTGTCCGCCAGGGACAACTCAATGCCCAGGGCGAAACACAGGTCAACGGCCTGGCGGACGGACCCGTCGACATCACCTTCGGTCAACCGATCGAAGACCCGGCAATCCAGGCCCAACGACAACAGGTCAAACAAGCACTCGAACACATCCTCCAGGCCGAAAAGGAAGAGGCTGCCCGCATCGAGTCCGCCCATCAGCAGCGCAACCTCCTGGGCAAGGCCATGGCCTACCAAAGCGCCCTAGCCAAAGGCACGGGAGAGGCCCTCTGGGGCCTACTCACCGGCTTCAAAGAGCTGACCGACCTTGGCACCCAGCATCTCAACAACGCCCTCGGCGCCGCCTGGGAAACCTGGCGCCACGCCGACGAAGAGCGTTACCTCCAGACCTTCCTTGAAAACTTCCAAGAAGCGGAGTTCCAGGAACTGATCGACGTCCTCGGCATCGACCCCCGCAGCATCACCCGGGAACAGTGGGCCGAGGCCCAGAGCCTGCTCAACTTTCTATGGCACGACGACGAGACCCAGGCGCAGCTGATCGATTTCGCCAAAGACTATATCGACGCACAACACGGCCTGGAGATCGCCGAGACCGGCGCCGGGATGGTCACGGAAGTCGCCGTGGACATCCTGATCACCGCCCTCACCCTGGGCATGGGCGCCGCGCTGGCAGTGACCAGTAGCCTGGGTAAAGCACTCAAGCAACTGGCGCAGAAACTTAAACAAAAGGCGAGTAGTACAAAGGCACAGAGCCAAACAGGAACGTGGCACTACGATGACCTGGAAAAACCGGGTCACAAGTTCATCGAGCTGCGAGACGGGGCGAACAGGGGAGAGTATGATGGTGTTGTCGGGGAGGTGGCTCCAGATAGTGGGCGATTAGGCCAAAGTGGCGGTAGTGCTGGTTGGGGTGATGAAGCAGATGAAGCGTACGATGTCATCCAAAAAAGGAATGATGACATAATGCTTATTTCTCAGAATACTGGATTTAAAGAATCAAATATCCAAAAGATCAAAAACCATCTTTTCTATGATACTCACAAAAAATACGATGCTTATGGTGATGATTTTGTTGAATGGGGTCGTCTGGATAGCGATAAAAGAATAGCGGATAGTTGGAATCGTCTGATTGAAGGAACTTATGGGGGCGATGACATTAAGCTTCTTAAGCACGAAGCAGCAGAAAGGAAGATCCTAGACATTTGGGGTCCAGGAACTGGCAAGGCTCACCAGCGTGCACATTCCAAATATCCATCGCCTATACAGGATTAATCTTATGAAGATTCTTGAAAAAAATGGTTTCTTGGTTGGTCTACGTGACACAGGTGATCAGCAACATTATTTAGGCCTTAAGATCAGCAAACGCCCTTCGGATAAATTGTTTTTCAAGCAATTCATTCCAAAAGGTAAGATTGGGAAGTCACTAATTGATGAAGAGTTACTGGCTGCTTCTGTTCAAAAGGGGATAGACAAATATAATAATGAGCGAGGAACTGAATTCTTTGTTTTGGAAATAGAGTACGTTCCTTTTGACTCTCCAAGTTATGATATTTATACAATTATGTCGGAGGCTATATTAAGTAGAGGTCGACATGCTGAATGAATTAAAGTGTATTTAATCTGACTCCACGCAATTTTGGAGTGAGATATGGCTTTTTATTTCAAAATTGAAAAAACAGATGAGAACGACAGTAAAGTAACATATCGCTTCACTGGTGATCGAGGAGTATTCGGTTTATTCGAGATAGATAAGGGATCTGGTGAGTTCACTCTAAAGGAACCTATGCCTGGAGATGAAGCACAGAATATCTATAGGCGCGCTTCAGTAAAAGTACTTCGCGAATGGAGAGAAGGCAACCTACCAGAGAAGACTGAATGGGCATCATAGATTGATATATAGTAGTTACGATTTAAACTGACAGTTACCGGTTTCGATGACATGTCGGTCAGGTCAAACCTGAGGATTTGGTGACAAGATAATCTATCGCATTCTTAATACGTCACTGCCCCCCTTTAGTCTCTACCTTGACATCAAGGAATATGCTGAAGCTGCCATTGATATACTGCACTGCAATAGGCTGCCGTCGGCCAAAAGCGGATATAGTTTGAGATTATAGGCTACTTGGCACGCAGTATTCTAGGAATAGATACATTCTACCTTTATCTATCTTTACAGTCTGCGTATTGAACTGTTCATGAAAGGAGGCTCCATGCCTTGGGAATTCATAGCAAGTTATCTAGCAACAAAAGCACTTGATACCCTTTTGTTCTCTGAAACTCTTCGCCCTCGATTCACTACAAAAGGGCTTGCCGAACGCTACCAAAGTCTATCGGCTGAAGAATTGAATACATTTTACCGTGCCGAAATGCCGCTGGAAATTACATTAGCTGGAAGACGTTACATTTTACCCATGTCAATCATTACTGAACTATCTAACAGTAGTGATAGACCATCCGAAATTAGGTGTTACAAGCTACCAGATAAGTATTCTGTTCCAGATGTATTGATTGATTATACAAAGCCTGTTTTGAAAGCTCTTGAGAAGGATAGTAAATCACATGATGGTCAAGTTACGCGGCTAGCCTCTTTTGACAGTAACAAATTATTTGTACAAGAGGCCTCATACTATGAAGGTGTCGCTACTAATTTCTCAATGGATCATCTGCCTAGGGGGAGAAAGGAAAGCCTAAGAGAATTACTTCACTCTGAGTCAGGAAGTTTTGGCAGCTTTGACAAGAACCCGTTGGTAAATCACATTGGTGTTATATGTATGGTTGAAACCGGTGATGGGAAGCTCATTGTTCAGAAGCGAAGTCGAAAAGTGACAAACCGGGGAGGAACATTATCATCTTCAAGCAGTGGTGTTGTTGACTGGACTGACATTGCTTTTAAGGAAGCACCATTTTCACTTGAATCACTCGCAGAGTCTACCTTCCGAGAGTCCTTTGAGGAATTGCATGTTTCGATAAAAAAGATCGTCTTTCTCGGTTTGCTTCGCGAGTTTCTACGAGGAGGAAAACCAGAAGTCTATTTTTTTGCTCGAACTGAAGAGCCTTTTCAAACTGTATATAATAAATGGAGAGTATCAGCGAAAGATAAGGTAGAAAGCAAAGACCTCATTGAATATGAGTTTCATAGCGACCGTATTGGAAAAGATGAGCTATCGAGAGATGCCTTTAAAGAGAGAGTTAGAAGAATACTGGATCAAGTAGGGGACAATGCAAATCTTACATTGGTAGCTGGAGTCATTCTGGCCGCGCAACACCAGCTTAAATAAAAAATGATTTAGCCGTTAAAATTCAGCTGACAGAATACCAATGCGACAGATTTATCGCATTAATGTTATTAAGTCAGCTTTGGTCGCATAGCGGACCTTTGGTCAAAATCTCGGGATAATGCTTTGCGTCTACAACCGCTGTGCGTCTAGTCCGGCGCCTGACATCATCCAAGCAGTTACCCGCAATCAGTGTGTGAGGGTTAATGGCTATTGCTGTAAACATAGTCGCCAAAACCTTCACGTGGCCACTTCTCTTCGACATCGGGCCTGAGGCGCTGTACCAAACCGATCATGTCTTGCATGAACATGATGCCTATGAGTTCGCCTTTCAGTCTGACAACGAAACCTTCTACAATCATGTCCGAGGTTTGGCGACCGTCCATGATCTGAAATGACAGATTCAACGGTAGGTAGGTATCGAGAAGGTGAACATCCTCACAGACTACCGCAGCGCCGGAAAGACTGATGTTTTTCAATCGCCCCTCCATTCTGCCAAGTCCGCTGACATCCAGGACGACAGGATGTGTGGTTTCGATACGTTTGCCCATTCTGTGATTCATCGACTCCTCCTCTGGCCTGAGACCGCTTCAGTCAACCATGTTTAGCGTTTGTTGTGTGTGCAAGGACGATGCCTGTTTCGGAAGGAACCTGAGTTCCTCCTCACATTCGTCTGTGGCAACTTATTGCTGTGACAGCTGTTTGTGGATTAATTTCAGGCCTGATTCCAAACTTTTGAGCGAGCTCACATCCCGAACAATGCGAGTGCGAACTGGTTCGAATCAACCACTCCTGTGTAATATCACGCACCACCATGGGGTATGGAACTTGCTGGAACGCAAGCATGATGACAAGAGATCCTTTCAGGATCCTGGGAAAGGCCGTGACCAGACCTGCAAACACGGGCTAGACGAGGGATGCATAATACAGGCGGCCACTCCCAATGCCTCCTGAACGGCCGAATCGGGCGACAGCTGATGACAGTCGAACAATTTTCCTGTGTACCTGAGTGAGATGCGTTTCAAACCGATTTAAAAAATAGGGGCGCCGAGGATAACCACACTCCCGCTCGTGACCATGCACGAACTTGCTCAGTTCTAGAATTCTTAGTTATTGATTCTAATCATCAAATATTGACCTTGTTATTACGCAGGTTTTTTTGGAATAAATCGCCACCCAGTTTCATCTAGTTGTTTAAACTCCTGCCACATGGAGGTGTAGGCCGGAGCACATGTATACAAAATCCCTTAACATCCGTGTCACTTTTATTCGCCAGTCGACCGACAAGACTTGCCATGCCAAGCAGGCGTGTAGCTTCTGCGGATATCCGAAAGGGGAAAAGCAGTACTTCTTCCGACTCATACCTGGAGATACGATGATGCTCAAACCAACCAAATACCTGCTGGTGGCCACCCTGTCCGCCTTATCCTTCATCGCCCTTGCCGGCACCGATGTCGGACAAGGGCATGACCACCGCACCTTCCATGTCGACGGCAATATCGATTACGGCAAGATTGGCGACTCCTATACATCGGATTTGGTGCTCTACCTGGCGGGTAATCAGTTCATGGTGATGGAGGAGCTGATTCAGGATTTCCAGAAGCAGCATCCCGATATCAAAACCGTCTTTGTCGAAACCATCCCCCCCGGCCAGATCTTCAAGGGTCAAATCCTGAAACAGGGCGAAATTGCGGGCGAAAAGATCTCACAGACTCCGGACATCTTCGCCAGCGTCAACATCAACCACCTGATACAGCTCAAAGGCAAAGGCATGATGGATGACCACATGATCTACACCCACAACAGATTGGAACTCATGGTGGCCGAGGGCAATCCGAAAGAGATCAAGGGCGTGGATGATCTGGGCCGGGATGACCTGGTGCAATCACACCCGAATCCATTGACCGAGGGTATATTCAAATTCTACGGCTCGGAAATGCTCAAGGACGCCGGACTGCATGACAAGGTAACCGCCGGCGCAAAATGCAAGAGCTGTTGGGCCGTGCCGGGAAAAACCTGGTTCACTTCACGGCACCACCGTGAAACTCCCGACCGGATCGAAAGCGGGGAGGCGGACGTCGGTATCGTATGGACCACCGAGGTGGTACATGCCAAAGCAGCGGGACGCAAGATCGACGGCGTTGCCATTCCGGCGCCCTTCAACAAGGAAGCGAAAGTCGGCTACGCCATCGGCAAACTCAAAGCCGGAAAAAACCAGGACAATGCGGACAGCTTTCTCGCCTATCTCGGAACGGATCAGGCCCAGGGAATCTACGCCAAGTACGGTTTTGGCAAGGCGAGCAACGAAGAACTCACATTGAAGTCGTTACCGGAACCCAGCAAATAGCAGCAGCCGGACCTCAAGAATAGCGCCCCCCCTGCCCTCGCCCGACGTGGCGGGGGCTCACGGGAGTCCGACCGCTTTTCGTAAATCTGATATGACAGGGACTGTCCGACTGACCTTCCGGAGCACACTTACAAAAACCTGTGTCTATCGCTCACTGGTCGCATCACTTTGCACCGGCTCCACCTCCGGGCGGTTGCGCATGAAGTCGGCCGTTTTCCACAACGCCTCGCCGAGGGATTTGCGCAGCGCATGATCCATGCCCATCTCCTGCATGGCCCGGTTCATACAGAGCATCCACTGATCCCGCTCCTTGATACCGATACTGAACGGCATATGCCGGGCGCGCAGGCGGGGATGGCCATATCGCTGGACATACAGGTCCGGGCCGCCCAACCAGCCGGAGAGGAAGAGGAACAGCTTGTCCCGTGACCCCTTGAGACTCTTGGCGTGCAGCGCACGCAGATCCTTCACCTCATCCAGCTGATCCATCAGATCGTAGAAGCGGTCCACCAACTCACGCACACCCTGTTCACCTCCGATCAGTTCGTAGGCGGTCACACTTTCAGTCATCAATTCACTCCTCGATTCGGCTCATCAACGGCGTTCGCCCACCCGTGCACAGGCTCAGGCGTCATCGCGACAGGTTGAAAAGATAGTGTGCAATGAGATGTCAGACGATGACAAAGCGCAACCGTCAAGCATGACGGCATGCTGTGTGATGCGCCTGAATTGTCCATGCAACCCCATCAACTGCAGGAGAATATCCCCAATTTGGCTGGAGTGGCGGACGGGACAAACAGGGCTTTTATTGTACAATCTGTATAAGTTTTGTATCGCACCGTGGATCTTTCATGCATCCAGAACCCCCGATTGCCGGCGCGCTATACCCCATTCGCAAGGTCTCCGAAATCACCGGCATCAATCCGGTGACCCTGCGCGCCTGGGAGCGCCGCTATGGACTCATCAAGCCATCCCGCACACCCAAGGGACATAGACTCTACAATGCCGGGCAGATCGCCCTCATCGAGCGGATCCTCACCCTGGTGCAACAGGGAGTCTCCATCGGCCAGGTGAAAAGGATCCTGGACAGCGACAGCCCGATCAGCCAGACCGCCTCCCCGTTCCTGCCAGAAGGCATCGATCCCTGGGAGCACTACCGGCAACGCATGCACCAGGCGATCTCAGAGTTCGACGACAACGCCCTCGACGCCGCTTACAACGACTGTCTCTCCCTCTATCCGGTGAGCCTGGCGGCGGACCGCCTGTTGCGTCCGCTGATGGATGAGCTGACACAGCTCGACGATCCGCTGCATCAGGGGCAACGCGGTTTGTTGCTCACCTACCTGAGAAACAAACTGGGCGCCCGTTTCCACCATCAAAACGTGCAGACCCGGGGTCGCCGGTTGCTGGGTGCGGCCCTCCCCGGCGAAGCGGGGGAACTGGAACTGCTGCTCTTCGGCCTGGCTGCCCTGCCTCGGGGCAATCATATCCTCATGCTCGGATGCATCGAGCCGGATGCCCTGCCGGAGATCCTGCCGCATGCCGATGTCGCAGCCCTGCTCCTGTTCAAGGACGCCACCCCCCTGCCGGCTCGGGGCGCGGCCAAATTGACGGCTCTGGCAAAGCAACCTTCAGTCCCCGTTTTCCTCGGTGGACGACTGACGCACCGGGAGCGCGAAAAGCTGCGCGGAAGCGGCGCCATCCCTCTCAGCGAAACGCTCTCGGAAGCGGTGAGTGAGTTTGAGGCGGCCCTCTCAGGAGAGCCGCTCCGATGAAGCGGGCACTGCTCTGGTTCAGACGCGACCTGCGCCTGACCGACAATCCGGCCCTGATCATCGCTCTGCGCGAGTGCGACGAGGTTATCCCGCTCTATATCCACGCCCCGGAGGAGGAGGAGCCCTGGACTCCCGGCAGCGCCAGCCGCTGGTGGCTCCACCACAGCCTGAGTGCGCTGGCGAGCCAGCTGCAGGCGCGTGGCAGCGATCTGCTGATCCTGCGGGGACCGAGCCTCGACACCCTGCAAACCCTGATCGTCGACCACCGGATCAGCCACCTCTACTGGAACCGTCTCTATGAGCCGGCCTCGATCGAACGCGACAAGCGGATCAAACGTCGATTGAGTGACCAAGGCGTCGAATGTCACAGCGCCAACGCCGCCCTGCTCTTCGAACCCTGGCAGATCGCTAACCGTTCCGACGCACCGTTTCGCGTCTTCACCCCCTTCTGGCGCAGCTGCCGGCAACGTCTGCCCGAACTGGGACCGCCGCACGCCGCTCCCTCCAGGCTGAAGCCACCCTCGGCCAGTCACCACGGCCTGCGAGCCGACGATTTGGAGTTGTTGCCGGATGTGCCATGGGACGCAGGCCTTCGCGAGCACTGGCAGCCCGGCGAAAAGGCTGCCCTGAAGCGACTGCAGGCGTTCAAGCGCCGCGCTGTCGAAGCCTACGACGGGGCACGGGACCTGCCGGGCATACAGGGTACCTCCCGGCTCTCCCCCCACCTCCATTTCGGCGAGATCGGTCCCCGCCAGATCTTTCACGCCCTGCTCTCGAAAACGCCGAACCCCACCGGCGGAGCGGAGAGTTTTCTGCGCGAGCTGGGCTGGCGTGAGTTCGCCCACCACCTGCTCTACCACTTCCCGCACACCGATCAGTCGCCGCTCAGCCCCAAGTTCGAGCACTTCCCCTGGGCTTGGGCGAAACAGCTGCCCGAAGAGCTGGCGGCTTGGCAACAGGGTCGTACCGGCATCCCCATCGTCGACGCCGGCATGCGCGAGCTCTGGCAGACCGGCTGGATGCACAATCGGGTACGCATGATCGTCGCCTCTCTGTTAAGCAAGAACCTCGGCCTCCACTGGCTGGAAGGGGCGCGCTGGTTCTGGGACACCCTGGTGGACGCCGACCTCGCGAACAATACGCTCGGCTGGCAGTGGACGGCGGGATGTGGCGCGGACGCCGCCCCCTTCTTCCGCATCTTCAACCCGGTGCGACAGGGTGAGCGCTTCGATCCCGAGGGAGGCTATGTCAGACGCTGGGTGCCCGAACTGGCCAGGCTGCCGGACGCCCGCCTGCACGCCCCCTGGGAGGCCGACCGACAAACGCTCGAGCGCGCCGACGTCGAACCCGGGGTCAGCTATCCGCTGCCGATCGTCGACCTGAAGCAGTCGCGCGAACAGGCCTTGAGTCACTGGAACCGGATCAAATAGGCTTAACCCATGCCCAGGATAGCAACATACCGCCTGCTGTTCAGGCCACAAATCCAGCACACACCGGCGCTACTCAGCCGGCTGTCCGAGACACTGAACGAGGTCTGTCCATGAGCCCGAAGCAACCCAAAGTCGGCATCAGCGCCTGCCTGCTGGGCCATCAGGTCCGCTACGACGGCGGCCACAAGCGGGACGCCTTTATCGTCGGGCCACTGAGCCAACACATGGCGTTCGTCCCCATCTGCCCGGAGATGGCCATCGGTCTCGGCATACCCCGGCCGACCATCCGCCTGATGGGCGCTATTGAACATCCCCGCCTGGTGGGCACCGCGGATGTCGGCTTCGATGTCACGCAGAAGATGGAACACTATGCGGAACGCCAGGTGGCCGAGTTCGGCGATCTGTGCGGCTACATCCTGAAGAAGGACTCCCCCAGTTGCGGCATGGAGCGGGTCAAGGTGTTCAACGACAAGGGCACCCATGCCGAGCGCAAGGGCAGCGGCGTCTTCGCGCGCATCCTCATGCAGCGCCTGCCGCTGCTGCCGGTGGAGGAAGAGGGCCGCCTCAACGATGCGGTGCTGCGCGAGAACTTCGTCAACCGGGTCTTCGTCATGCAGCGTTGGCGGACCCTGCTGGAACAGGGCTTGACCCCGGCCCGGCTGATCGAATTCCATACCGCCCACAAATACCTGGTGATGGCCCACTCCCAGGCCGCCTATCAGCGACTGGGCCGACTGCTGTCGAATCTGGCCCAGGGCGAGCTTACGGAAATCGCGGAAGTTTACAGCGAGGAGCTGATGCACACGCTCAAGCGCCGCGTCACCCGCAAGCGACACGTCAATGTGCTGCAACACATCATGGGCTATCTCAAGAAGCGCATCGACGGCGGCGACAAGGCGGAACTCAGCCAGAGCATCGAAGCCTACCGCCGCGGCGAGACGCCGTTGATCGTGCCCATCACCCTGCTGCGCCACTACTTTCGGCGCCACCCCGATGCGTACATGGAGAAGCAGATCTACCTGCGCCCCCATCCGGACAAGCTGGGGTTGCGCAATGCCATCTGAGCCCGGGTATTAACGGATTGCCCAGGATCGCCGTCCAGTGCGGAGTGTTCACGATTGTAGGGTTTGATTCAAAAGACATGACGGTGCGGCAAGCCGCACCCTACGCTCGATCTCCTTGTAGGGTGCGGCTTGACGCACCGTTGTTGGGAACCAGAGACTTTACACTAGAGCCCTGCCCCACCAATCCACCCGAATCAGACGCCAACGGTAGAAGGTCCCGACAATGGTATGTACAAGCACGAATTCGGCAGTTCATACGGTAGACTGTCAGTCAGATCCCGCCATGGCGGCCAGCTTGTTCGCTGCTTTTGAGTTGAGCCTGTATTGATGTGCCGGCGATTTCATCCCTTGCAATGAACTGACAACGGACCACACATCCCGTGCACCCCATCGTCAACGCCCTGCTGCCGATTCTCAGCCTGATCCTGCTCGGCCTGGCGTTGAAACAGATTCGCTTCATCCCCGACGAAGCCTGGGCCGGCATGGAGCGGTTGACCTACTTCGTGCTGTTTCCCGCCCTGCTGGTCCACTCCCTCGGACGGCAGCGGCTCGACGGCCTGCCCTGGCTGGAGATCCTGGGCGTGGTGGTCGGCGTGCTGCTGCTGGCCTCCCTGTTGCTGGTGGTCGGCTACCGGCTGCTGCCGAAGACCTCCGGCCCCACCTTCACCTCCATCTTTCAGGGCGGCGTACGCTTCAACACCTATATCGCACTGGCGCTGGCCCAGGCCTTCTACGGGGCGGAAGGTCTGGCCATGGGCGCGGTGGCGGCGGGTTTCATGATCGTGCTGATCAATCTGCTCTGCATCTCGGTGCTATCGGTCTGGGGAGACGCCCGTGCGCCGAAGCCGGGGGGGCTGCTGCGGGATATCGTCGGCAATCCGCTGATCGTCGCCTGTCTGATCGGCTGGGCGTTGAGCCTCAGCGGTACCGGCTTGCCCGGACCGACCCGGGACGTGCTGGAGATCGTCGGGCGCGCGGCCCTCCCCTTCGGCTTGCTGGCGGTAGGGGCCGCCCTCAGACCGAAGGCGTTGCATGGCCATCTGTGGCCGATCCTGACCTCATCCCTGGTGCAGTTCGGCGTCAAGCCGTTGGCGACCGCCGGGTTGATCGTGGTGACGGGCCTGGGGGGCGTGGCCGCCGGCGTACTGGTGATCGCCTTCATGACGCCGACCGCTTCTTCCGCCTACATCCTGGCACGACAGCTCGGCGGCGATACCGAGACCATGGCCTCGATCATCACCCTGCAGACCCTGTTGGCCTTCGCCGTGATGCCGCTGATCGCCTACCTGATGTTGTCCTGACGCGGGCGCTGCCGCACCGCCTGTCCTCAGTTGTTGACCGTACGCGCCTGCTTCCACTGCTGTTGCTGGTTGGTGCTGAGCCAGACCGCCTCCAGGTAGGGCACCGCGCCGTTCTTGCGAATGATCTCGCGGCCCTCGCGGCTGTGAGCGAACTTGAGGAAGGCCTTGACGTCGGAGAGGTGCTCGCTGTCCCGGTTGGTGACGATGTAGAGGGGACGATAGAGCAGATACTTGCCGTCCTTGATGTTCTCATAGCCGGGATCCTTGCCTTCGAGATTGAGGATCTTGAAATCGCGCTTGCGCGCACTGCTGATGCCGGTGACCGCGATGGCGTTGGGATTCTCCTCCACCGCCTGCTCAAGCGGGCCGGAAGACTTGTAGCTGGCGCTGGCCTTGAACTCCATTCCCTCGTCATCGAACAGCAGTTTCCTCACGGTGTGCCCGACCCCGGAGATCTTGCCGTTGCGGACCAGTAACTCCAGCGGCCTATCGGGACCGCCGAGGGCGGACCAGTTGGTGATTTTTCCCATGAAGATCTCGCGCAGCTGCTCCAGGGTGACACTCTCCACCGGATTGGATTTGTGCACCACCACGGTAAGGGCATCCCAGGCCACCGGATTGAATTGGATCTTTGCCGAAGAGATGTCGTCCTGCTCCACCCGAAAACGGCAGGAGCCGGCGAAGTCGACCGCCCGGTCGGCGATCTTGCGGATACCCTTGGTCGCCCCACCGCCTTCCAGCTCCACATGGATGCCGGTCTTCTTCTCGTAAGCGGCGGCCAGTTCGGCCATGAAGGCCTTCTTGGTGATGCCGCACCCCGCCCAGTTGAGCGTTACGGCATGAGCACTCCAGGTTAAACAGGTGAAAACGAACACCAGCATCGTACTACTAAAAAATCTTTGCATCGGATCACCTCATCCATATCGGCAGTCGCATCCTTACACAGTCTTTCTCTGAACGGGTTGCACTTCCGGATGTGCCCCACACGTCTGGGGATCTTAGGTGAGCGGCAGAGAATGGGTATTCTGGTTATCCATAAGATGTTCAGGAACCTCGGGATTATTAACCTGCCGCAATCTCTGAACTATTGCCGTTATCAATCTGTTTTTAAGTAGTTTTATAAAGCGCGAGACGACATAGTGTGAGGACGCTTGCAGAGAGCTTGAAAAGTGTGATTCCGGTCACGGTTTTAAATAACAATCACTCTTAGATGCATCGCATTCCCATTAACACTGGCTTAAGGAACAGATTCATGCCTTTTCTGCCCAGACGGCATAGACCGGATCGGCAAAGGGCAGCTGGCCGGCATACTTGTCATCCCGCGGTCGCAGCATGCCCCGCAGCGACCAGGTTTCCAGATCACGGAAGCCGCCGGATTTCAGTAAATACTCCAGCACCAGGCCCATGCGCTCGAACTCGTGCAGATCCTGCCAAATCTTGATCACCTTCGGCTGGAACCAGCGGTTCGAGAAGGTGAGAATGAATCTTCCTCCGGGCTTCAGTACCCGCGCCGCCTCGGCGAACACCTCCAGCGGCTTGATCAGATACTCCACCGACACCGTACAGACGATGGCGTCGAAGCGGTTGTCCTCGAACGGCAGCTGGGGCTGCAGGTTGAGATCGTGCACCACCCGCTCGCCGAGCCGGGTATTGGCCTCCAGCTCTTCGAGGTTCATGCCCAGACCGGACACAGCCGCCAGTGAAAGCGACTCCGGCAGGTGGGACTTCCAGCTCGACATCAGGTCGAGCACCTCCGCGCCCGGTGGAATCAGACGCCCGTAAAGGGCTTCGATCTGGCTATCTGCCACGCTGTCGATGTGATCGACCATCCGCGGCATCTGGTAGAAATAGGCGTCGGCCTCACCCGCCATGCGGGCAAACGGCAGATCGGACCAGAAGTCGCTGGGCTGTCCCTGCCAACGGGCCTGCATGCCTGGGCCGCCCAGAGTCGCCAACTCGGCGATGTCGTGACAAAAGCCGCCATGCTCCTCCCCAGCCTGGCGGATATTCATCAACGTCGCCGAGAGTCGCATCTCGGAGCCCGCCAGTGGGTGATTCAGATCGACTCCCAACGACTCATCGCTGCGTGTGACGCGGAATGGTGTGGCGTCCTCGGGAAAGATACCCCTGACGCTGGCGATAAAGCCCTTCGGATAGAAGCGACCGGCCCGGGGCTCCACATAATTTCCCTTGCGGAAGCGGCGGTTGAATTGATCGGACTTGATCTCGAAACTGTCGTTCGGACGATAGGGCTCGATCAGCTCACCGACCTGGAAGTCAGCGCTTGCCGTGTGGCCGACCGGCTGGTCCAGGATCCCCTCTTCCAGTTGCGGCGGGAAGATGTCTCGCCAGAGATTCAATTTCTGCGAGACTTGTGAATCGGTATGACAGGCATGCTGTGAGCGCCATTGCAGATCGAACCGCATGGCGCACAGGGTGTGCCGGCTGGAGCGCGCCGGCTGATCGGTCTCGCTTTCGGGCCCAGTCCCGGAGTCGTAGATCTCAGCGGGTGGTACGAGCAGGCTTTCGTCCATCTGACGGCTCCTCCTGACGTGTGGCGGGTTGGGATGGATAGGGATAGTATTTGTACAACTAATGTACAAGTATCGTGGAACGATTCCAACAACTCCACCACAGCTCACGCGGGTATTGGCGCCTGGGCTCAGGCAGGGGACACGACGAGATTGAATCATGCAACGAGTAGAGAGTGACAGCTTTGGCCTGATCGTGATCGGCGATGAGATTCTGTTCGGACGCCGAAGCGACAGCCATCTCGAACATTTCCGTCATACGCTGGCTTCACGCGGCCTGCGCCTCACCCGCTGCTGGCTGCTGCCCGACCAGACGCAGACCCTGGTCGATCACCTGCGCTTCTCACTGCGCAGCGGGATGCCGACCTTTGTCTGCGGCGGCATCGGCGCCACTCCCGACGACCTGACCCGCCCCTGCGCGGCGCAGGCGGCCGGCGTTCCGCTGGTGCGTCATCCAGAGGCGACCGCCCTGATCGAGGCGCGCTTCGGCGATGCGGCCTACCCGACCCGTATCCGCATGGCCGACCTGCCTCGGGATTGCGAACTGATACCCAATCCCCACAATCAGATCCCCGGTTTCACTCTCCTCCAGCACCACTTCCTGCCGGGCTTTCCGGAGATGGCCTGGCCGATGGCCGATTGGGTGCTGGAGAATCTCTACGCTGGCGGGCACGACCCTCTGCAGGAGGCCTCGCTGTTGGTCTTGGAGACACCGGAGAGCACGCTGGTCCCGCTCATGGAGGACTTCGCAGATTGCTTCCCCGACTTCAAGCTCTACAGCCTGCCCCACCTGGGAGAGACCCCGAAGATCGAATTGGGGCTGCGTGGACGTGGTGACATCGCATCGGCCATGACGGCCCTGGTGAAAGCGTTGGAGGACGCCGGCATCCCCCATCGTGATTCCTGCGCCTAGCCGGGTGAAATATTCGGGCTATGGGGCGCCCACTCCCAGCGCTCGCAATTGTTCGATGACCTCGTCGCTGTGGTGCTTGGGATCCACCTCGCGATAGATATGGGCAATCCGCCCCTCGGGATCGATGATGAAACTGTGGCGCTTGGCGAACTTGATCGGCCCCAGCTGCCATAGCGATCCAAAGTTCCTGGCCACCTGCCCGCCCGCATCGGAGAGCAGCGGAAACGGCAGATGATACTTCTCGGCGAAGGCCTGATGGCTTTCCAGATCGTCGGTACTCACCCCCAGCAGGACCACTCCCATCTCGGCCAACCGCTCGTGGTCGTCACGGAATTCGCAGGCTTCCTTGGTGCAGCCCGGCGTGTCGTCCTTGGGATAGAAGTAGAGCACCAGCCACTGCCCCCGGTAGCCGGCGAGGCTGTGGGTCACCCCGTTCTGATCCATCAGGTGGAAATCGGGCGCCTGCTCCCCGGTTTGCACTTCGGCCATCGCCTGCCCGAACGAAAACAGACCGAGGGCGATCAGCACAAATGAAGTGGTTATCGTCATCTAGGGTCTCCTCCGGCTCCAATCTCTGAAATCGATTACCCATACGACTCCTGATGACGCTCGAAGTTTGGTTTCCATGACCCGGCGCTGTCGGGAGCTTAGGGCGAGCGGTCCGCCTTCGATGCCGGATCGAAGTTTTTCAGCAACAGATAACCGACCACCGCCGAGATGGCCGAGCCCAGCAGGATCCCGATCCGATCACCGACCACCACCACGTCGGAGCCACCCTGCTCGAAGGCCAGAGAGGCGATGAAGAGACTCATAGTGAAGCCGATGCCACAGAGCACGCTGGTGCCGTAGAACCCCCACCAACTGGCTCCCGTGGGCAGCTTGGCTAAACCCAGCCAGATGGCGACGCCGCAAAACAGCAGAATCCCCAACTGCTTACCGATGAAGAGCCCGCCGGTAATGCCCAGAGGTATGGGTTCGAGCAGGCTGTCGAATGTAAAACCCTGTAACGAGACCCCGGCATTGGCGAAGGCGAAAACCGGCACGATGAAAAAGGCGACCCACTGATGCAGGCCGTGCTCCACTGTCTTCAGCGGGGAGCTGTCCGGATTCGCGGGATCACGCAGGGGGATCATCATGCCCACGATGACGCCGGCCAGGGTGGCGTGCACTCCCGACTTGAGCACCGCCACCCAGAGAATGGTGCCCACCAGCATATAGGCGGAAATCCGCGTGACTTTCAGCAGATTCATACCCAGCATCACCGCCACTGCAACCAGCGCTATCAGCAGACTGCCTGTCGAGAGATCGGCGGTGTAGAACAGCGCGATGATCACCACCGCCCCCAGATCGTCGAAAATCGCCAGCGCCATCAGGAAAATACGCAATGAAACCGGGACCCGGTCGCCAAGCAGTGCCAATATGCCGAGGGCGAAGGCGATGTCGGTGGCCGCCGGAATGGCCCAACCGTTGAGGGCCAGGGGGTCACCCTGATTGAGCCAGTAGTAGATTGCCGCCGGCACCAGCATGCCTCCCACCGCGCCCAGGCCCGGCAGGATGATCTGATCGGGCCGGGAGAGCTCACCCTCCAGGAACTCTCTTTTGACCTCGAGTCCGATGAGCATGAAGAAGACGGCCATCAAGCCGTCGTTGATCCACAACAGCAGGGGTTTGTCCAGATGCAGGGCGCCGATACGGATCTCTACCGGGGTACTCAGCAACCCATCGTAGAGCCAGCTGAGCGGTGAGTTCACCAGCACCATCGCCAGCACGGCAGCGGCTATCAAAAGAATGCCGCTGGAGGAGTCCTGTTTGATGAAATCCTGCAGCCATTCTGAGATCGCTTCTGTCGTGTTGTTCTTCGCGTTCATCTTGCCTCGCCGCCGGTTCGGCCATGCCTGTCATGCAGGCCGTGAGTGATTTCCTTTATTGTGCCAAACAGGTGCGGTGAGACTCCAGTTCATCCAACCCTGGAAAAATGCACGTCATCACGTTCCTTTGATCAACCGAAGCCGGGGTTGGTTCGTACCGAGGCCTCTCCCGAGGGCGCATCGGGCCGGATCTGCCAGGCGATGCGGTGGTGGCGCAGATAGTCCAGCGCCTCTCTCACCGCCCGCACCACCGCCCGTGGCGTGATCGTGGCGCCGGTGAGCTGATCAAAACGCCCGCCATCCCGTTTCACCTTCCATTCGGCCTGGCGCGGATTGGCCAGCGAGGCACCGTCGAACTGCCGCAGCCAATCAGAGCGCTCCGACTCGATACGATCACCCAGTCCCGGAGTCTCCCGATGCTCGATGACTTCGACACCGATCAGTGTGCCGTTGCCCCGCACCGCCAGCAAGAGCTGGATCTCTCCGTTGTAACCGTCCGGTGTGGTCATGCGCAGCAAGGTCGCTACGGCCTGGTTGTCCCGCTGCGCCAGATAGGCGGTCACCGGCAGTGCCGGGCGACCATTACGCCGGATGTTGAAATGATGGGGTTGAGCGAGCAGATCATTGTCGAAGCTCGTGGCAGGCAACAGGTGATGGATTGCCTTCAGGGCATCCGCCCGCTGATTCTGCACGATACGCGCCTCGGTCAGCTGATGCACCCCGATCACACCTCCCGCGCCCACCAGGGCAAAGAGTCCCATCAGCAGTGCGCCGCCCAGCAGCCGGGACAGCCCGGTCGTCTGTCGCAGGGTAACCTTTTTGGTGCCTTGAGGTGTTCTGGGGAAGCGGGACATAGGGGTGGAGAATGGAGTCTGTGGTGGCGTGTCAGGGCAGCGCTTCGAGCCGAAGTGGCGATAGGGTAGTGGCTGCCCCGGAATTGTCCAGGGGACAAAACCACGCAATAGCTGCTCTTAATCAATATTGTCGAAGGTTTGTTCCGGCGCAGCCCCCACCGGGCCCCCGTTAGAGGCTAAACTAAGGCTAGGAAAAGGACGCGTCAGCGCGGGTCGGGCCTGCCTGTAACAAATACCACGTCCGTAGCATGCGCATTGAGGTGTCAGAGATGCCCTACATCAACATAAAGGTCACACGCGAAGGAGTCACCAAGCGGCAGAAGCAGGAGCTGATTGCCGGCGCCACACAACTGCTGGTCGACGTCCTCGGCAAAGACCCTTCCACGACCGTCGTGGTGATCGATGAAGTCGATACCGATAACTGGGGCTTTGCCGGTGAACAGATCACGGAGCTGCGAAGAAAGAGCAACAAGTGAAGGCATGTTGCCGACCGGAGAACTACCGGACCGACGATTCGCAGCCGTGCCCCGCCGTGCTGGAGAAACCGTCCCTGGGTATCGGAACCCAGGCACAGGCCTCGATGCCGCTTGCAGCCAAAGGTCGATTCGGTAAGAATCCGGCAGGGTTGTGGTTTGTTCAACCGCAGTAACGACAGACGTTGTAGATAACGGCGCAATCCATTCGATCGCATAGACCCATTCCACTGCTCTCATCGGCGACACCATGAAACCGACCGCCCCCTCCGAACGCCATGTGGTTGTGCTGGGAGCCAGCAACAAACCCCGGCGCTACTCCAATCAGGCTATCCGGCTGTTGCTGGAGAAGGGATATCGGGTTACGCCGGTTCACCCCCGTCACGAGTTCATCGAGGATCTGCCCGTCGCCAACAGGCTGCAAACGGTCCCGCAGCCGGTGGATACCTTGACCCTCTATGTGGGCCCGCAGCGAATGGAGCCGATGATCGACGAGGTTGTTCTGCTCGAGCCCCAGCGAGTGATCTTCAATCCGGGCAGTGAATCGGCCGCACTGAAACAGCGGCTCGAACAGGCTGGAATCCACTGGCTCGAAGCCTGCACCCTGGTGATGCTGCGTATCGGCACCTTTTGAGGTTTGAAGCGGTAATCCGACACCAGGCGGCAGTCTTGCCTTGAATGGGCCCGGACGCGGCCCGGACAGGAGTACCGATCCGGCAGCAGCTGGACTCAGGGCGCCAGGTCCTGGCCCATACCGAACTTCCGCTATTCGCCCCCCTTAGACTCAGCTTCCAGCGAGAAGGCCAAGACAAGGTCTGCTCTCTACAGAATGCTTCTTTTTAGTACTACGAAGCCATATCGGCAGTACCCACCGAATAACAGGACCTTGGGCATCTATAACTGTTTTCACATGCACGCATGTTTATCCAGGACAGGTTTTGCATCAGGTACAAACGATAACTTTCTTCCCAATATGAGGGGAACTCCACATTCTGTATTCATGACGAATGCTTAGAGGTCCTGGTTTTTTCGAATGGGAAAGAAATCAGATATATTTAGCGGTCGTGGTACCTGCCGACCCGGCAGAGTCATTTTTCGATTCGAGCTATTCTTAGTGAAAACAAAGATCGCACTATTCTCCTTGGGCATGCTCACCATGATGCCTTTTTTCTGGCGTCTCCTGCACAAGGGTAACGGCGAAATCATCGGTTTGCTGTCCGATGCCGGAGTCGGCGTTCTGCTTTTCATGCTGCTTCTCTATAGCCCGCATATTCTGCGCATCATATTGGGAGTCATGTGGGCGGCCTTTTCCATTGGCGCGCAAGAACTCTTATCGGCGATGAATCGCTTGCCGATTTGGGAGGATCTGCAGTATCTGACTGACCCGGGCTTCGTCAGCAACAGCACCGCAAGCTTCGCCCCGTCATCACCGGTGTTCTTGTGGATGATGGCGTCATCCGTGCTGATTGTGAGTGTCTTACCGATAGTCAGGCCCAGGTCCATGAAATTTCTATCGGCAGGCGTATCGGCAGGCGTGTGCCTCCTGCTGGTCCAAAGTTATCTGAGCATATCCCATGACGACCAAAGCGTGGCGGCACGCCACAATGCGCTGCATTGGTTTATAACGGATGCCATGCTTTCACCCCCGACACTGACGCCCGAGGAGCTGGCGAACTATCCCCTACCCGAGGGTTTGAGTAAGCTCGATCTCGACGGCCGGGCATTGCTGGACAGGCATGCGGCCAAAAACGTTCTCATCATCACACTAGAAGGCATACCCGGCCTCTACCACCCGGAGATCCGTGAGGCCATGGGATTGCCAAACCACAGTGTCACCATGCAGTCGCTGGCAGCAGGCACACAGGATGCCATGCTGATCCCTGATTTCGTGGCCCATAGCCACCAGACGATACGGGGGCTCTATGCGCTCCTGTGTGGTGATTTCAGCAAACTCTCATGGGAGACCCCCAAGGCCATCGATCTCCAGGCTAATCCGCAGCGGGCCAAGGATTGCCTGCCTGCCCAGATGGCGGAACAAGGGTGGAGCACCCACTACCTGCAAGGTGCCGGCCTCTCCTTCATGGGCAAAGACAGGTTTATGCCCCTGATTGGCTTCCAGCAGGTTCATGGCAGCGAGTGGTTCAAAGAGGCCAATCCCTATCCATTCGAATGGGGCGCCACTGATTCAGTGCTATTCCGGGGCGCGCGCGACTACATCACCCAGCTGCAAAAGCAGTCCGAACCCTGGATGCTGACACTGCTGACCGTCGGCACGCATCAGCCCTATGCAGTATCTGACGAGATTGCCGCCCGCTACCCGGATCGCCAGACAGCGGCCGTGGACCAACTCGATCATGCGGTGGCCCAATTCATCGAAGACCTGCGCACGGATGGCGTGCTGAAAGACACCCTGGTCATCATTACCTCGGACGAGTCGCACGGTTCCGATCGAGGGGATTGGACCAGCAGCTGGGGCCTGGCGGTGGTGCTGGCTCCGGAAGCGGATCAGCTGCCGCGTATCAAGTCGGGCACCTATGGTCTGGTGGATATGCAGGCCTCCATCCTCGACTATCTGGGTCAGCCTATCCCACCCACGGTGATCGGCCGGAGCTTCTTCCGTGACTATACGGAGCCGAGAGAGATCGTCGCTTTTACCGCCTCCAAGCTGCGCTGGCACACGGCGGATAATCGACGTTACGAATGCATGAGTGACGGACGCTGTCGCGTAGGAAAGGCCGACAGTCTACTCGGCCCTCTCCCGGATGTGTTTACCCGGGACAAAGATGGCGGCAGCTCTGAGATCTTCCCGATAAGCGCGGCATTGGACCGCAAACTCATTCCACCTCGTGGAACACGCGTGTTCAGTTTCGCCAACGGCGAGATCAGACGGCTACCGGATGAAATGGGGAACGAGTGGTCCGACAATCTGGTGGGAGCCCAGTATCTCGACTTTCCGGCCCGCTCCGAGGTTCATGTCTCCATCAAATTGAAAGTTCTCGAAGCACCGAAAGAAAGTGTGCATCTCAAATTGAATCTCAGACAGTGGGAACATCTCCTCGAGGATATACCACACGGTGAGTTCCCCGCTTTACATGCCCAGGAAGAGAGCAAACTCGAATTCTCCTTTGTCAACATCCTCCCCCGCAGGGCCTTCTCCTTTCACCTGCTAGGCGAGGGCAAGGATTCCATCGTGCAGATCGAGGAGTTCAATGTCATAGTCGATGGGTGGGGGAAATAGCTGAGCTTCGGAAAGCTGCAGTTGTTAGTCCAGCGACAATTCAAAGAGCTCATGTAATACAACCACTTGTACATTACCTATTGCAGGCACGTTGTGGGATCTATCATGACGAAAGCTTGGCGGCATTGATTCGCAAGCAACGTGCCTTCAACACCTGGCAAACTTCTGCAATCCTCAACGCATTCCGATATACTCCTGTTACAGCAAAGCGACTTATGTAGCTTCTGCACTTCCGGGCTGATGTCCTTTTGCCCGCTTGCGGCTTTGCCGTGCTATCCGGTTTTATCGGTGTTCCATTACCCAGGCGCCCTGAAAACCCGACGTCTGAGTCTATTGTCAAGGTGATATATGAATAACTCTCACGTCGATAAAGAAGCCCGTGCCAAGAGGGAATTCGCAAGAAAACTAAAGCAGATAGAGAAAGAGGCACGGCGTAAAGCGATACGCGATCGAGATCTTTTCAAAGGGCTGCAGATCGCGCCTACCGCTTCGTTCGAGGACGATGCCGGGGGACGTCGTCCCGGTGATACGAACTGGACCGGTTTCGGCTTCGACATTCATCCGCACGTCACTTTCATATCCGCTTTTATCCTTACCGCCTTCATCCTGCTTACCCTGATGTTTCAGAACGACGCCAGCGCTTTCTTCAAGAGCGCCATGAATGGCATCACCAGAACCAGCGGCTGGTTTCTGATTCTGACGGCGAATATCTTCATCCTCTCCGCGGCATACTTCGCATTCAGTAAATTCGGCAGTATTCGCATTGGCGGCCGTGATGCCAAGCCTGAATTCTCCACCCCGGCATGGTATGCCATGCTGCTCAGCGCCGGCATGGGGATAGGCCTGATGTTCTGGAGCGTCGGCGAGCCGATCTACCACTACGCTTCACCCTCACCGATGTTCAACGGATTGGAGAGCCTGACGCCCGAGGCGGCCCAGGCCGCTATGGGCGTGACTTACTTTCATTGGGGCCTGCACCCGTGGGCCATCTACGCCATCGTCGGGCTGGGACTGGCCTTCTTCGCCTACAACCGGGGACTGCCGCTGACCATCCGCTCCGTCTTCTATCCGCTTTTGGGCAACAAAATCTACGGTTTTTGGGGCAACTTGATCGATGTACTTTCCGTATTGGCGACCCTGGTCGGACTTGCGACTTCGCTCGGTCTCGGCGTACAACAGGTCAATGCGGGATTGCATCACCTGTTCGGCTTCGAGATCAGCACCACCACCCAGGTGATTCTGATCATAGTGATTACCGGCTTCGCCACGATGTCAGTCATGGCGGGACTGGACGCCGGCGTCAAGCGCCTGAGCCAGGCAAATATGATCCTGGCCGCAGTCTTCATGCTGTTCCTCCTGATAGTGGGTCCTACGGTGTTCCTGCTTAGCGCTTTTACCCAGAACCTCGGCTACTACGCCACCATATTCCCCAAACTCAGCCTATGGACGGAGACCTTCCGGGAAACCAACTGGCAGGGTTCATGGACAGTCTTCTACTGGGCCTGGTGGATATCCTGGTCGCCATTCGTCGGCATGTTCATAGCGCGTATCAGTAAGGGTCGCACCGTCAAGGAGTTCATCCTAGGCGTGATCCTGATACCGACCCTGTTGTCCTTTGTATGGATGTCGGTGTTTGGTGGTTCCGCGCTCTTCCTGCAAGCGCATGGAATCGCCGACATCGTGACTGCGGTCAAGGATGACGTGGCCACCGCCATGTTTGTGATGTTGAACAACTTCCCCATTGCCGAGGTACTCTCGCTGGTTGCCATCGTGCTGGTAGTGGTGTTCTTCGTCACCTCATCCGACTCCGGCTCGCTGGTGGTCGATCACCTGACATCGGGCGGGAAACTGGATTCACCGGTACCGCAGCGGGTCTTCTGGGCGATCATGGAAGGGGTGGTTGCCGCGGTATTGCTTCTCGGTGGCGGCCTGACCACCCTGCAGACCGCTTCCGTATCCACCGGACTACCGTTTGCACTCGTCCTCTTAATCAGCGTGTATTCCCTTTATGTCGGGTTTTCCCAGGAGACCTTCATCGAGGAGGCCGTGGAACGTGCGGTCATCGATGAGGACTAAGGGCGGTTTCTTCTGTTGATTCAGTGATGTGTTGTTATCGTTGTGCAGGCGATGTAATGGCATACGACGAACAATTGCTGAAGACGATCCCGTAAAAAGTGTACATAATGACTTGCCATAGTGTGCATATCGGTGCAGCGCATCCGGTTGATGCGGTTGCTGGTAACCTTTAGACGCTTGCCTGTCACATGAGGCGATCCAATTTGTCTTTACGTCTCATGGCGGCTTTATGAGATGGTTATGCATGGTCATTTGTTGCGACTAGCACAACAAATCTCACTAACAAAGCAACGAAAGGAGATAAAAACAAAGCCGCACCGTTCAGCGCAACAAACGTCTCCAACCAATTTGCTTCAAAGTTGATAATAATAGTACGTTTCCGTAACACCGAGATTATTATAGAAATACCGAATGCATAGATTGCAACCTCGATAAACTGATATCCCGGAAGCAACACAGTTTCATTGAACCTTGGATGTTCTGGCATGTTGTAACTGATCACAGAACACACAATTACGACAGCCACCAACCACAATATAACCGCAGGCGACCATTTAAACTTCTCGAACATTCGCGCACTGGTCTTACCCACGAATAGTGGACACGGTTGATTGTTGGTACTGCATCTCGAAAACTTGCGGGCTTACATAACCATTGGCAGAGTGACGACGCTGCCGGTTATAGAACATCTCGATGTATTCAAATATTCCTGCGCGTGCTTCGTCCACAGTCCTGTAGTTCTCCGCATAAATCAGTCCGACCTTGAGTCGACTGAAGAAAGATTCCATCACGGCATTGTCCCAGCAATTGCCCTTCCGACTCATACTGCAACGCAAGCCGCGCGAGGCTAGTGCGGCCTGGTACTCGTTACCCCGGTACTGTACACCCCGGTCCGAGTGGATATCAGTACGCCTGTCAGGTGAGCGGTTTGCCACCGCCATGTCCAGCGCATCCAGTACCAGACTCTCTCTCATGTGCTCATCGAGCGCCCAGCCGATGATCTTACGAGAGAACAGGTCGAGTACCGCAGCCAGGAACAGCCACTGACCACTGACGCGGATATAGGTGATGTCAGTCACCCACTTAGCGTCCGGACGGCAGGTGGAGAAGCGGCGCGCCAACAAGTTGTCGCTGACATTGGTCCTCGCCTCCGTGCGTGGATGGTACTTGAAGCCCTTGCCGTTTCTGGCTCGCAAACACTTCTCTTTCAGCAACATGGCAACGTGGTTCACGCTACAGGGGATACCGCCTTCGTTCAATTCCACTGTCAGCCGCGGTGCGCCGTAGCGTTTCTTGAAATCATGATACGCTGCCTCCACCGCCAAGCCGACCAGCTCACGGCGCTGTGCACGCTCACTGACAGGGCGCTTGTGCCAGGCATAATAACCTGAGCGGGATAGACTCAAGCACCGACACATCATCGTTACCGGGAACTGGCCCCGATACGATTCAATCAAGGCGTACTTTACTTGTCGGTTTTCGCGAAGTACGCCGTCGCTTTTTTTAGGAAGTCGCGCTCCTGTTCCAACTCCGCGACCTGCTTCTTCAGCTTGCGGATCTCGGCCTTCTCCTGCTGCGAATAGTTGGTTCCATCAGCCACGGTAAATTGTCCCTTGGAGAGTTTGTTGAACTGCGTGCGCCAGTTGTAGATCTGGCCCACGTGAATGCCTAGTTCACGAGCCACGTCGGTAGCCGTGCGGTCGGGTTGATCTGCCATTCGAACCGCTTCGCGACGGAACGACTCAGGGTAGGAGTTGGTTTTCTTTTTTGCCATCATGACACCTCTTCATCAATCTTAGTCACATTGATTAGGGTGTCCACTTTTCTTGGGGAACGCGGTCGCCTAACGTTGCCATAAGGGGCGCGACGACAGGAGCGTCCCAGTGAGCGAAGCGAACGATTTAATGGCGTTGTTAGGCATTTTATATAACCCATGGGCCGTCCACACCCTCTATACCAATAGTCAGACTTTCAAAAGGCCCTGTTTCTGGCCTGATTATCATTTCCACTCCACTCTCGAAACGCAAGATGATGAATTCTTGATTTGGAATTTCAAAACCAGCCA
>JARROA010000049.1:0-25909 GCA_037384425.1 Candidatus Thiodiazotropha sp.
TTGGCGGGCCCATGGCACCAGCTTGGGCTGCACTTGATACTGCTAGGCAACATCTTTCTTGTTGAGGTTTTAAAGGAAAACGGCCCTATCGACCACATATGCTATGGAGAAGCAGAGTAAGCAAAGACAAGGACAGCCAGGGCTGGCTCTATGTCTACGTCAACGGCCACCTCTGGCGCGAGTTGGAAGTGAAGGGTCTGGATCGCGGCATGCGCAGCTACGCCGACGTCAACCTCACCACCCATCAGGCCCAGGACGCACGACCCGCCAGCGTGCAGACGGTCAACCACCTGCTGCTGCCCCACCAGGTCGGCGGCAAGCCGGTCAAGGTCGAGATCGCCTACGCCAGAGTGCAATAAGGATCAGTTGAAGAAAAAAAGGTGACCCGTCATATGCGCATGTTGCAGAAGAAAGCGGGGCGCGTCAGGAAATATTTTGAACACCCGAGCATCCGATATGCTGCTTGATGGCGTTCTATTTTTAATGCCGGGTTAATAAGAACCAATATCCTCCTACGACCCCGCAGAAACGCTCAACACCACCCTCTCCATCCATCTCACGATAGCCTTCCCCGGATACCTGGTTCTGCTTGAAACCTAGCCACTCCTGTCGAGCCGTCCCTCCGATCTCTCGTATTATTCCCGAGCCTCGATCAAAGGCTGACAGCTACCGCCACAAGAGTAGCCGGCCTGGTTTTCACAGACACAAAGCTCATCCTCGCTACAGCCGTATGTGGTGATCTCGCCTCCTGCCAGTGGTCCGTTGGAATCCACAATGGTGCAGTGTTTCACCGCAACTGCCGGCTCCACCTGCTTCTTGGGTGTCATGAGCACCTTTTCGGAGACCTCACGCGCCGTCTGCGCGTCGGCAATCAGCTGTGAAGAGAGACTTGAAAGTAGCAATAGAATAGCAACCTGCAGTGCTCCGCACACTCGTTGTAAAGTCATCGTTTCGCTCCAGATTGGCCAGGAAAACCCAACCTACTTACACCTTTTGACGATCTCCCCCCAACAACCGCTGCTTACGATCCAAATGAATCTGCAGACGCGATGCGGGCTTGAACAACTCCTGCTCCTTGACATGGCAAAAGTACTCCTCGGCGGTCATGGCGCAGCGCGCATGCGCGTTCCCATTCCGGCATAGCTTTTCATGGTCCTGCCTCTGCTGCCGGCGGTGTTCGGTCATGCTCGCCTGACCCTTGGCGAACTCATCGCCAAGCGGCTGACCGCAGGTCCCTTCGAAGGCGGACTGCACGGCGTTCGCCGCCGTAACAAGATCGTCGCCGCCGTCGAAACCGCAGAAGGTCACCACCTGGTGATAGCCGCCGGAGGCATTGACAAAGCTTGCCGCCTGACCTCTGAGGAGATTGGCCAGCATGGTCTTCGGATTGCCGGCCCCAAGGCCGGCATCGGCCGGTGAGGGGGATGGTGACGGCGGTGTCACCGGGGGGGTACAGGGCTACTCCCGCCCTGCGGGCCGGGCGACCCTTTTGCCGCCGAGTCACTCAGATAACCGTCGATCAGTTGCTCCATCTTTTCCGGCAGCCGGTCGAAATCCTTATCCGCGCGCTACTGCTGCATGGCGCTCTGGCAGGACTGGACCCTGAATGCGGGCGTCACCCGCTCGAGCATGGCCACGCTGGACTGACCGATGGCGAAGTTCGCCTGTAGCGACTACCGATCGTAGTCCGGCACCCGCTCTGCGACCCGTTGCAGGAAGTCATCGAAATGGCCTTGTGCCTGGGCCTTCTCCCGCGCTTCGCTGCAGGCGACCACGACGCAATTGTAGGCCCCCATGGAGTAGGAGAACCGCAACAGGTCATCATCCATTCTCGGGCTACCCATCGGCATCCCCTGGGCCAGAGCCGCGGATACCGCCGACAGCGACAACAGGCCCATGACAAAAACTCGATACAACTTTTTCACTTATTTCTCCATTGTTTTACCTTCTACTCATGAGGGATGGATTCAAACGGGCACGGATGCGGGAAAACTGAGCCGAAACTCCGCCCCCGGCTCCACATTCACCACATCCACCTTGGCGTGCATGGCGCCGGCCAGTTGATGGACCAGCGCCAGGCCGATTCCCGTGCCCACGGTTTCGCGGGTCAGTTCGCTTTCGGAGCGGTAAAAGAGGGTGAAGATCTTGCGCATCTGATCCCTGGGGATGCCGGGCCCGTAGTCCCTGACGCTGAACTCCACACCGCCGTCACGTCGGGCGCTGCAGCCGATGTCGATGGCATGCCGCGAGGCCCTGGCGGAAAACTTGATGGCGTTGTCCACCAGGTTGATGAAGATCTGGGTGAAGGCGTCCTGGTCCACATCGAGGGTCACCGCTTCGGCATCGGCGGCGCAGGAGAGGCTCAGTTCGAAGCCGGCCCGCTCCACCTGGGAACCAATCTTGGAGCGCAGGATATCCATCAGCTCACTCACCGCACAGCGCTGGGGACTCAGCTGCAGGCCGTTACGCGTCAGTCGCGCCAGCTGCAGCACGTTGTTGATCAGCCGCGTCAGCCGTTCGCTCTCGTCGTGGATGAAATCGTAGTACTCGCGCCGTTTCTCCTCCGGCGCCCAGCCTTCACGCAGCATCTCGCCGTACATGCGGATAGAGGTGAGCGGGGTCTTCAGTTCGTGACTCACGGCGGAGACGAAATCCTGCTGCTGGCGCGCCAGCCGGATCTGCCCCAGTCCCAACCGGTAGAGCAGCAGGAAACCGCCGCACAGCACCACCGCCAGCACCAGGGCGACCCAGGTGATGAGCCGGCCGCCGGGGCCGGCGGGCAGGCGGTTGATACTAAAGATGAGTTCCACTCCGCCCAGCGGGGCATGCAGCGGTGTCTGATAGAGCAGTTCACCGCGCAGTTCGTTGCTGCCGGCGAGGTATTCCCGCGCGGACCGGCCGCGGAAGACAGTGATGACATCGCCCTGGAAGGCGACGATGAGATCGCTCATGCGCGACAGCGCAGTGGCGCGAAAGGCGTTCTCCACCAGGCCGTCGAGGAAGGCTTTCTGATCGATGAGCAGTCCCTGGATGGTGCGTTGACCGTCGCGCCAGACCTTGCGGTAGAGGACGAAATGGCCGCTCTCCAGACGGCTGAACTCGAACGGATCGATCTCGCTCTCGAAGGTGCGAATGCGCAGGTTGTCCAATCCCGCCTGCGCGCCGGCGGCCGATTCGCCCGGCGATTCCGTGCGATCCGTCATCTCGGCTTCGGGCAGGGCGGTGAGCTCCTTGCGCATGCGCCGTACGGCCGGCTCTGCGCTCTGACGTCGCTTCTCGGTTACGGCCTGCTCCTGCGGACGCTCGGCGGTGAAGCGCTGTTCCAGCTTCAGATCCTCGACCCGTCCCAGGCTGGTGGCCGCGTTGGATTTCCTGGCCTCTTTCCGCAGGGCTGGGGCCTGATTGAGCTGATCGAACACCGCCTGTCCCGCGCTCTGGGGCACCGCCTCCTCCAGCGATTGCGGCGCCATGGGTGTCACGGAGCTGAACAGGGAGCCCTCATCATCCTTTTCTGCCGGCTGTGGTTTGGCCACCGGCGCCGTCGCTCGTCCGGCAGCGCTAGCACTGTCGATTTCGGCAGTCCGCACCAGGCGATTGCGGCTCAGGATCGATTGAATCCGCTGCGCCAGCTGCCGGCGCTGGGCCAGTTCCTCCGTGCTGACGCCAAAGGTCGCGGCCTGGGTGCCCGGCGCGGGCAGCAGCGGGGTGCTGAAAGCACCGTCCGCATCCACCTGGAAATAGCCCAGGATACCGGGCAGTTCGCTGTCCGGCGGGTAACTGGAGAGCGGCGAGCGCTCCACGTAGTTGGTGGTCGGATCGCCGGCGACCACCAGAAAGGCGTAGTCGGCGAAGCGGCGCGCCTCCTCCACGGCAATCCGTTCCGCCGCCTGGGCGCGGATGCGATGGGCCAGCTCCTCGGCCATCAAACGATGCTGGTGAAAGGCCTCCCACTTGAGCTGACCGTAGGCCTGATAGACGAGCACCCCCGTGGGCAGCGCCAGGGCAAGGAAAAACAGCGCCAGGGCAAGGCGCAGTCGTTTCGGAGTCAGACCTGAGAGGCTAGGGCGCATCGGCTTGGCCTAGTCGCTCAACAGCCGATAACCCGCGCCACGCACGGTGACCAGAAAGCGCGGTTCGCCCGACTGGGGTTCGATCTTGCGCCGCAGTTTGGCGATGTGGATATCGACGGTACGCGTCTCCAGCCCGAGATCTTTTGCATAGCCCCACACCTTGTGCAGCAGCTCTTCGCGCGGCACTGGGCGTTCGCGGTGGGCGTGCAGGTAGCGCAGGATCTCCATCTCGCGGCGGGTGAATCGGCAGCTCGAGTCGCCCTGGCGCGCCTCCAGGTTGCGGGTATCGATGAGGATGTCGTCGCCCAGCCGGATCTGTTCCACCTCCGGGTCGCTGCCGCGCGCGCGCCGCAGTACCGCCTGCACCCGCAACACCAGTTGCGCCACCGAGAAGGGCTTGGACACATAGTCGTCGGCGCCCAGCGACAGACCCTGGATGATGTCGTCGTCGCTGGTCTTGGCGGTGAGCATGATGATGGGCTGATCCGGATCCTCGGCCCGGATGCGGTTGCAGATCTCGAAGCCGTCCATGCCCGGCAGCATCACATCGAGCAGCACCAGATCGAAGCGGCCGCTGAGCGCCTTGCGCAGACCCTCGGGTCCCTCGGCCGCGCTCTCCACCTCGTAGCCGTGGTAGACGAAGACGTCGATCAATCCGCTGCGGATTGCGGTCTCGTCCTCGACGATGAGGATGCGCTGTTTGGGTTTCATGGTTTCCATACTCGGTCTCTCCGGCATGTGCTGAAACGTGAGTAACAGCTTCCCCGACCCTTGGCGATTCACGCCGTACCCACGGGGCGGTTGGGTGAGCTGCCGTCACTGACGGCCTGTTGAGAGCATACCAACTCTCCCCCATGGACAAAGGTAAATGTTTTGTAAACAGGGCCCGCCGGGTTTTACCAAACCCTGCCTACAGGCCCTTTGGCCCCCCGCATAGACTGAAACCGACATTCGATGAAACCGTTGACAGGAGGCCGTCATGGCACTGATTACCCGCGTATCGAGACTGTTCCGCGCCGATGTAAATGCGGTGTTGGATCGCATGGAGGAACCGGAGCTGCTGCTCAAGCAGGCGGTTCGGGAGATGGAAGAGGAGCTGGACCGGGACCAGCGGCGCGCCAAGTTGCTCGCGCTGGAAGCAAAGCAGATCGCCAGCCGACGCAACGAGCTCGACCAGCGTCTGGCGCAGACCGATGAGGAGATGGATCTCTGCTTCGACAGCGACAACGAGGCGCTGGCCCGCGCCCTGCTCAAACGCAAACTGGAGGCAGAGCGCTTCGCCAGCTTTCTGGAGCGCCGGCAGCAGGAGCTGCAGGCTGCGGCCGAGGAACTCAACAAGCGCATCGACGAGAACCGCTCCCGCCTGGAGAGCATGCGACAGAAGGCGGCGCTGCTGGCCGCTCAGGAGCCGGCCGACGATTGTGCATCCGACTGGACCGATGTGGAGTTCGCCCGCCAGTTCAGCGTCACCGACGAGGACGTCGAACTCGCCTTCCTGCGCGAGCAACAGCGGAGGACCCGGTCATGAAGCGGCCCGGCTTTTTCGAAGGCGTGGGGGTGGCCCTGGCGGCCAGTGTCGCCGGCGGCGTGCTGTTCACGGTACTGGCCGGCCTGTTCGCCGGCGGGTTCGTGCTGCGGGGGTTGGTTGCCCTGCTCGGCCTGCTCTACGTGATCTATCTGCTGAGCCGCAGCACAGAACGGGTCGGACGCATCACCGCACTCAGCGCCTGGCTGGCGGCGGCGCTCGGTATCTGGCTGCTGGGGTTGAGTCTGCCGCTCTATCTGCTGGCCCACCTGGGCCTGATCTGGCTGGTGCGCTCCCTCTACTTCCATAGCGGCCCGATCACCGCCTTCGCCGACCTGGGTCTGGTGCTGTTCGGTCTGGCAGCCGCACTCTGGGCCTGGCTGCATACCGGTAGCCTGGGGCTCGGCATCTGGTGTTTTTTCCTGGTCCAGGCGCTGTTCGTTCTCATCCCCGCGAATCTCAGACGCGGCCCGTCCCGCAGTATGGCCTCAGCCACCGAGACAGACCCTTTTCAGCAAGCCTACCGAACGGCGGAAGCGGCCGTGGCCAGACTTTCCGGCAGGCGTTAACCCGACAGGAGTATCCTCATGAAATCGAAAATTCTCGCAGCGGCGCTGTTCGCCTTCACTGCCGGCGGTATCGCCGCTTATCCCGCCATGAAGAATATGACGGCCCACACTGGGACACCGGCACAGGGGATCACCCACTGGCCGGAACAAACCACCGCAGCAATCACCCGCCCCAAGGTCGATGTGGTTTTCGCCCTCGACACCACCGGCAGCATGGGGGGACTGATCCAGGCGGCCAAGGAGAAGATCTGGTCCATCGCCACCACCATGGCGCAGGCCCAGCCGGCGCCAGAGATCCGCATGGGGCTGGTGGCCTATCGCGACCGGGGTGACGCCTACATCACCCGGGTGACTGACCTCTCCTCCGATCTCGACTCCGTCTACGCTACCCTCATGGACTTTCGCGCCGAGGGCGGCGGGGACGGTCCGGAGAGCGTCAACCAGGCACTGTCCGATGCGCTGGAGCGTATCTCCTGGAGCGACGACCAGAACGCCTACAAGGTGATCTTCCTGGTCGGCGACGCACCGCCCCATATGGACTACCCGAACGAGGTGAAATACCCGCAGACCGTAAAGACAGCCAAGGCCAGGGGCATCGTGATCAATACCATACTCGCAGGCAACGCACTGGACACCGGCCATGTCTGGCGACAGATCGCCCAGGCCGGCGCGGGTCACTTTGCGCAAGTGGCGCAGGACGGTGACGCGGTGGCCATCGCCACCCCCTACGACGAGCGGCTGGCGGAGCTGTCGGCTGAGCTCGACGGCACGCGGCTCTACTACGGCAGCACCGAGGAGAAGGCCAAGCGGGAGAAAAAGGTAGCGGCCACCAGGAAGCTGCACAAAGAGGCCTCGCTGGCATCTCGCGCCCGGCGCGCCACCTTCAACGCCACCGAGAGCGGCGCCACCAACCTGCTGGGCGAGGGGGAGCTGGTGGAGGATATCAGCAGCGGACGGGTCGATCTCGAGAGCCTCGAGCCGGAAACCCTGCCCGCTCCTCTGCAGGCCATGTCACCGCAGGAACAGAAGGCGCTGATCGGCAGGACCGCCGAACGCCGGGCGGCACTCAAAAAGGAGATCGCGGAATTGGCGCAACAGCGCGCCGGCTTCCTGCGCGACAAGGTCGAGGCGGCGGACGACGCCAGCGCCTCGCTGGACCGCAAGCTGTTTGACGCCATTCGCGAACAGAGCAGCGACAAGGGTATGCGCTACGAGGCGCAGGCGCCGGCCTATTGATCCCACCGACGCGAGGGGTATAGCTTCAGTGGCGCGGCAAACCGCACCCTACAGACGATTCAGACGTAGGCTGCGGCTTGCCGCACCGTTTCAACCGCATGCGGGCTCACACATTCAAACGCGCTCAGTGACCTCACAGCCGGTCCATGGCCGACCGCACGCATCAACGACAATACCCGTAGAGAGACATATGAGGGAGATATCAAAGGCCGGCAGTAACTCGCCCCCGGCCCATTCAAAGCGCTACGGCAGGCGACAGAACCGGCCGATGACAGCAAACCATTCCCTCCTTACAAGTGAGGCTTTAGCCGCTCCCTGCCCTCCAATATCCACCTATACTCGGGCTTGGGACTTAGCCTGAGTCACCAGGGATCGAAAAGGACCCGTAGCTGTCACCTAACAACAAACAAGGCTGCCAGGAGACCAGGATGGAAGTTTGCATAAAGAGGATGCCGCTGCCTTGGGCCCTGTGCCTGTTTCTCGTCTCCTGTTCCGACGAACCACCACCGACGACGGAGATGGTCCAAGGCCCCTTGCTCTCGGAACAGCTGGCGGACAACGCCTTCTCCTCCCAGGATCCCAACGTCCACTACGTCCCGGTGCTGGACGCGGGCGACGAGGTGAGGCTTGGGGCCAGATTCGACACCCTGACCGGCCGGATCATCGCCTCCGCTCCCTGCATCGCCGGCTATGAGGTGGTCTCCCGCGGCGATACCGGCTCTCAGATGCGCCTGGTGGAGGTCAGCGACAGTCAGTCGACCATGCGTGCCATGAATATCGACGCCTCGGTGCAGGGCGGTTTTCTGAGCGCCAGCGGCGGCGCCAAGGCCAGCTTTGTCTCCGACCAGAAATACACCCAGCGGACGCAGCACTTTCTACTCTACGCCCAGGCCACGCGCAAGCCCCGCACTATGGATCCGCAGCAGGGAGAGACCCTGTTCGATCTGACGCAGGATGCGCGCACTGCCCTCAACAACAAGAGCGATCCCAATGCCTTTCGCAACCTGTGCGGTGACGGTTTCGTTGTCGCCATCTACGAAGGCATCGAACTCTACGGCATGCTGGAGTTCAACAACGTCACGCAGGATGACAAGAAGACGATCAGCGCCTCCATGAACGGCAGTTACGGAGGCTGGCACGCCAGCGCAAGCGCCACCACCACCGTGCAGAAGTATGCAGATAACAGTCAGAGCTCAATGTCCGTGAAACTGAATGGAAGATGCGACCGGATAAAGCTCGGCGGCAGCGATATCGACGAGCGCTGGAACAGCGTGGTCAACGGCAGCGATGCCCTGCAACAGTGCGCGGATACGGGCGCCAATATGATTAGTTACAAGGTCGTACCCTACTCCAGCCTGCTCATCAAGGACTGGCCGCAGAGGCCATCACAGGATCCGGAGTTCTCCCTGATCCTGAACCGCTATGCCCGCTACGGGACCATCCTGGATTCGATCAACCAGCTGCTGCACGCCAAACCGCAGGCCTACCAACTGGCCCTGTTGGGCCGCGGCACGGACTTCGACATGCTGGACAGCCTGGGTAACAAGATACGCGCCAAGCGCCACGCGCTGATTGACCTGCTCGAGACCTGCCAGAGCAGCCCCGACCCGAGCGCCCGGAGCGCCGGCTGCGCCACCAATCAAGACATGCTGAGCAGTCTGAATGACTTCCCGGACCCCTATCTCTACAGGGCCCGGCTGCCGCTCTTTTTCGCGGCGCAAGAGCCCGTGGAGGCATTCCTGAGCGATACGCAATTGAGCCAGCGCCTGCTCGATCAGATCCACCAGCGCAAGCTCGACGCCTGTGCCCTGTCCGACAGGTACGGCTACCGCGACGATCCGGCCTGTCCCGCCGACTTCGATCAACTGCTGCAGCAGGCGAAGGCCGAGATCAAAGTGACTCCCTACGCCTGGCCGCGCAATCAGGGCTATATCTTCATCACCCAATCCACCTCCACCAACCGCTGTATGGTAGCGCCCAACAAAAACAAGACCATCGCCACCACCGCGACCTGTAAAAAGCCCTACCCCAAGAACCAGCAGCGTTTTCTCTGGCAGGAGAGCTACCAGCTGCTTCTGCGCAAAGGGGAGTGTCTAGGCGGACGGGACCTGGCGCGTTGCGACAGCAAGCAGAAAGCTCAACTCTGGCGTTTCGTGCCCAGTCTGGACGACCCGAAGATTGGCCTGCTACAGAGTGCGGAAAACCGTTGCCTGCACCATGCCAATGTGGACAGAAACGTCACCTACAAGGTCTGCAGTGCAGATGCGCTCAGCGATGACAATTTCCTCTGGCGGGCCCTTCCCGATCAGTGAGGGCCACTTCACTTATCTTGGTTACCCATCATGCTCAGCCATGAGAAGACAGTTGCGAGAATCGTGTAACAATCGGGAAAGTTTATTAAGTTATTAGTGTTGAGTGTTGAGTTATCGGAGGCGTAGTGACGTTCCTTTGTGCGACTGTTGCGCCTGCTGCCTCAAGAGAAACAGGGTGTAAATGGCATAGAAGGGCTATGAGCGGAGCTAACTCATCCACTCAAAACTATCAGCTCGCTGATTCAATGGCTGAGTAACCTGGGTCATCAGGCAACTGAATTTGGTTGGGCAGGACCTCTGCCCTACCTGAGAACCGGACTGTAGGGTGGAGCCCTGCCCCACCCTTCTCAGTTCAGCCGTCCTGCAGCAGGCGCGTCAGGGTGTCGCTATGCCTGGATGTCTGATGGGAAAGACGCAAACGCTGGCTTGAGACGATGGCGGCAAGCTCGCTCAACGCCTGATCGAAATCGTCATTGAAGACCAGATAATCAAACTCGGCGTAGTGGGACATCTCGCTCACCGCTTGGCGCATGCGCCCCTGGATCACCTCCTCGCTGTCCTGCCCCCGATTGCTCAGACGCTCGTGGAGCGCCTCGGGGCTGGGCGGCAGGATGAAGATGGAGACCGCGTCGGGGAAGCGTTTGCGTACCTGCTGGGCGCCCTGCCAATCGATCTCCAGCACCGTGTCCTGGCCCGCCTCCAGCTGAGTGCGGACGCTGGCCTCGTCGGTGCCGTAGTAGTTGCCGAAGACCTCCGCGTGCTCCAGGAAATCCCCCTGCTCGACCTTGGCCAGAAAGGCGGCCTTTTCGACAAAGTGGTAGTGCACCCCATCCTCCTCGCCCGGCCGCATCGGTCGGGTGGTGTGGGAGACCGAAACGTGCAGGTCGCCGTCCCGTTCACGCAGGGCCTTCAGCAGGCTGGTCTTGCCGGCACCCGAGGGTGCGGAGAGGATGTAGAGGGTTCCGTTGCTCATGGTGCTGACTTCGGGTGTTGTCGTATTTGGTCGGGTTTTCGGTGCGGCAAGCCGCACCCTACGTGATATCCGGGGTAGGGTGCGGCTTGCCGCACCGGAGGGCGCGATGCCTCAGAACTTGTAGCTCGGCCGCTCACCTTTGGCCTGGTAGTAGGGCATCATCTCCTGGGCCAGCCTGCCCAGTGTCTCCTCCCGGTTGGCCGGGCTGGGATGGGTGCTGAGGAACTGGGGCGGACCGTTGCCACTCACCTTCGCCATCTTGCGCCAGAGTGTCGCCGCAGCCTGCGGATCGTAACCCGCCTTGGCAGCCAGTTCGATGCCGATGCGGTCGGCCTCGCTCTCCGCGGTGCGGCTGTTGGGCAGCGTCACCGCCAATTGGGCCGCCAACACGGCACCGGCTACAGCGCCCTGTTTGTCAGTGCTGGCCGCCACCGCCAGCACCCCGAGCTGGGTCGCCATCGCCACCGACATCTTCTCCGCGGTATGTTTGGCCAGGGCGTGGGAGATCTCGTGTCCCAGGACCTGGGCCAGTTCGTCGTCGGTCGGTTCCACTTTCTCGATGAGGCCGGTATAGAGGGCCATCTTGCCGCCGGCCATAGCCCAGGCGTTGACCGTCTCCGGGTCGTCGATGATGCGGATACTCCACTCCCAGTCCTTGGTCTCTGGACGCATGACGATCGCCTGGGCGATGAGGCGTCCGGTGATGCGTTCGACCCGCGCCTTGAGCTTCGGATCGTTGTCCAGCTTGCCCTCCTCCTCGAAGGGCTTGAGCATCTCGGTATAGGCGGTCTTTGAGGCGTTGATGGCCGACTCCTCGGAGACCAGCATCAGCTGGCTGCGGCCGGTGGGGCTGGTGGCACAGGCGGTCAGCACCAGCACCAGAGCCAGGCCGCCGATCCTCTTCAACAGTGATTTCATGGCACTCAATTCCTGTTCACTCATTCGATGTTTTGAATCTGCTCGCGCATCTGTTCGATCAGCACCTTCATCTCGACGCCGGCCCGGGTCACCTCCACATCGCTCGACTTGGATGACAGCGTATTGGCCTCGCGGTTCAACTCCTGCATCAGGAAGTCGAGTCGCCGGCCGACCGGCTCGTCGGAGCTGAGCACCCGCTCCACCTCCGCCAGATGGGTCTCCAGACGGTCCATCTCCTCGTCGACGTCGAGTCGCTGGGCCAATATGGCCATCTCCTGCTCGAGCCTCGCCTCATCCAGTTCGTCCATCACTTCGCTGAGACGTTCACGAATCCGCGTACGCACATTATCCAGCACCTCCGGCATCAGATCACGCACCCTGTCCACCTGTGCCTGCATGGCCTCGCAGCGTTGGCGAACGATCTCGGCCAGCCGCTCGCCTTCACGCAGACGGTTGTCGATCAGGCTGTCGAGGGCGGTCTCCAACAGGGCCATCGCCTGCTGCTTGACGGGGGTGTAGTCCTGCTCCTGCTCTTCCAGCACGCCCGGCCAGCGCAGCAGGTCGAGCGGACGCAGGTAGGTGTCGCAGTGGAGCATGTGGGCCATCTCCTGCTCCGCCGCCATCAGCTGATCGACCATACGGCGGTTGATCTGCAGCCCCGCTTCGGCGCCGGATCCCGGCTTGAACTTGAGGCTGAGGTCCAGCTTGCCCCGGCTGAGGCGGGCGTTGAGGCGCTCCCGCACGCTCGTCTCCAGCACCCTCAGCTCCTCGGGAAGTCGCAGAAAAGCCTCCAGGTAGCGATGGTTGACCGAACGGATCTCCCAGCTCATCACTCCGAGCTCACCCCGATACTCCTCCCGCGCAAAGGCGGTCATACTGCTGATCATGTTGTCTCCTGCCTGCCTTCTGCGACGAAGGGGTTGCTGCTAACGTGGCCTGTCCCCGACTATGATAGTGGGATTCGGCGCACAGGTGCACTGCACGAGCACGCGCAGGCTGCCGCAACCCGACTCTCGCCCCTACAGTATTCCCAGCTACCGCCGATAACAGGATAGGTCTCCACCGCGGGGCCGAAGCACGGCTGTCTGCCCCATTGTTTGACCAAGTTCACCAAATAAATTGCGGTGGAGCAGCTCAGACCAAAACAACAGCGGTAGTTTTACTGGGTACACTTTATAATCAAAGCCATGAATCGGATAGCACCGCATTGCGAACACCGGCCGGATCTCCTGCATGGATAAATTGCGCGACAGCCTCCCCGAAGGCACCATCATCGACTGTTATGTGATCATGAAAGTGGTCGCCAGCGGCGGTTTCAGCCTCATCTACATGGCCGAGGACGAGGATACGCAGGATGAGGTGATCATCAAGGAGTTCCTGCCCAAGAAGCTGGCCAAGCGCGGCGCCAACAACCGGGTCGAATCGATCGACGAGAAGCACCGGGACAACTTCAACCGCAGCCTGCGGCTGTTCTACCAGGAGGCCAAGGTGCTGGCCTCGCTGCGCCACCCCAACATCGTGCAGGTGCGCGGTTTCTTCCTGGAAAACAACACCGGCTACCTGGTGATGGATCACGAGCGCGGCAAGAACCTGGCGAGCTACATCAAGAAACGCAGCGGCAGCCTCAGCACCCGTTTCATCATGACGGTGTTTCCGCCGATCCTCGACGCCCTGAATCTGATCCACTCCCGGGACCTGCTCCATCTCGACATCAAACCGAGCAACATCCACCTGCGCACCGGTGGCAACCCGTTGCTGCTCGATTTTGGCGCCGTGCATGAGCTGCAGAACGAGAATAACCGTGCCGGCCGCGTGGTCACCACCGGCTTCTCGCCGGTGGAGCAGTACTACCAGTCGGGCAACGTGGGCCCCTGGAGCGACGTCTACGCCATCGGCGCCAGCATGCGGGCCTGCCTCGACGGCAAGGCCCCCCCGTCGGCCATCGAACGCCACGCCAAAGAGAAGCTCAAACCAGCGGCGCGGGTCTATCGCCGACGCTATCCCTCCTATCTTTTGGAGGCGATCGACTGGGCCATGGAGATCGACTACGAGAAACGCCCGCAAAATGCCGGTGAACTGCTCGAGGCCCTGAGCAAGGGCAATCCCGACATCGACTCCGAGAGCAACATCTCGGAATACCTCTCCGCGCAGAGGGCCACCTCGTGAAATACGAAACCGCCCAGTGCTCCCTGCTCGGCAACCGCTCCATGAACCAGGACCGGTGTCTGGTGCTGGAGGCGCCCGACGCCATCCTGCTCTGCCTGGCCGACGGCATGGGCGGTCATCCCAAGGGTGAGATGGCGGCGCAGATCCTTATGGACAACGCGCGCCGCGCCTTCCTCACCAGCCGTAAGCCGATCGCCAGTCCTCACTTCTTCCTCAGCGGCCTGATGGACATGAGCCACAAGCAGATCCTGGAGTTCGGCCGTGAGCAGGAACCGCCGATCGAACCCCGTACCACCGGCGTGCTCTGCCTGGTGCAGGAGGACAACGCCTACTGGGCCCATATCGGCGACAGCCGCCTCTACATCATGCGTGAAGGCGTCATCCACCTGCGCACCGATGACCACTCCTATGTCGAGCATCTGCGGCAGCAGGGCATCATCTCCGCTGCCCAGGTGCACACCCACAAGTTCCGCAACTATGTCACCCGTTGCCTTGGCGGCACCAACAACCGGCCGGTTGCGGAGCTCAGCGGCCCCCACCCCCTGAAAGAGGGCGACGTGGTGCTGCTCTGCTCCGACGGATTCTGGGGCCCACTGCCGGAACGGCCGATGGTCGACAACCTGTTCAAGAAGAAGGCCTCCCTTCTGAACGGCATCAAGGAACTGGCGGGCCAGGCCGAAAACAACAGCCAACCCGAGAGCGACAACGTCACCGTCGTCGCCCTGCGCTGGAACGAAAGCAGCGTCAACCTGGCGCCGACCGACCTCAGCATGTCCCTCTCCGAGAAGAAACAGAAGACTCAGCTGGAGCCACCCGCAGAAGAGATCAACGTGGATCAGGCAATCGAGGACCTGAAGAAGATCGTCGACGATCTCGAGTACGATTAGGCCCCGCCATTTCTCGGCAGGTAGCCCGGATGCAACGAAGTGGAATCCGGGGATTCGCTATGTCCAATCACCCTGGATTACGCTTCGCTCTATCCAGGCTACAGCGTGGACGGATTGGACCGGGAGACGAAACCGACCTGCCCGGTTGGAGTCACATCACGGAGTTGTCGGCGCGGCGACCACCACCTGGGCCACCTCCTGCTCCAGGGTGATTCGCTTCTGCATCGCCGGCGTCAGATAGACCACACCCTGCTCATCCACCAGCATCACCTCGGTCAGACCCATGCGAGCGGCGATCCGTTGCCAGTCCTCCGGACCCGCCACACTGAGGGCGGTGGCGGCGGCATCGGCCAATCCCCCATCCTTGCTGATCACCGTGGCCGAGGCCACGTGTTTCACCGGATAGCCGGTCCGCGGGTCGATGATGTGGGCATATCGGATACCCTCATACTCGCGATAGCGCTCGTAATTTCCCGAGGTGAGCACACACTCACCGTCGCTGACACCCAGTGAAGCGATCACTCCCTGGCCCAGGGGATGGCGGATACCGATCATCCAGGGACGCTCCCCGTGCCGGCCGGCGACGCAGAGATCACCACCCGCATTGACGATGGCATTGCCGATGCCCAGGGCCTTGAGTTCGTCGATGGCCAGATTGAGTGCATAACCCTTAGCGAAGGCTCCCAGATCGATCTCCACCGCCGGGTTGTCGGAAGAGAGCCGGTTGCCGTCGAAGTGGAGGTCGGCCATCGAGGGCGCCGCCTTCAGCAGCGCCTCGATCTTCGCCGGGTCCGGCGGAGGGCCGCTGGGTGGCTCGTCGCTATGAAACCCCCAGAGGCCGATCAGGCGGCCGATGGCCGGGTTGAACAGGCCGTCGCTCTGCAGCGAATAGCGCTGGGCCTTGCGCAACAGATCGGCCAACTGATCGGACACCTCTATTAGCCGGCCGTCGGCGAAGGCCAGGTTGAGCCTGACCAGTTCGCCTTCCCCTTTCCAGGCATGCCACTGTTTGTGCATGGTCTGAAAGGTCTGTTCAAGGTCACGCACCGCTTTGTTGAAGTGTTCGGGGCGATCGGTATAGGCCTGGATATCGAGCAGCGTGCCGAAGACCAGCAGCGTCTGTTGATGGTCGGCGGGACCCCGGCCGCAGGCCGTCAGCGACAGCAACGCGATAAGCAGCACGCCGATTCGCAAGCGCGGTGACACCATGGTGAAACTACCCAGGCAATTGAACACAGGCGACACCATACTCTGAAGCCGGCGGAAAGGCATCCCCATACCTAGCCATATCCCGAGTCCTCTCTAGTGACGCCTCCTGCCGGTGGGGGTTTAATCTGCATGACAGCGGAGAGGCTTCCGAGATCGATCATGCCGGGACAGCCGGATGCCGTACTATTTTTCTCGTAGCCACCGCATGGGGCGTGTACGCTGCATTCCATGCAGAGCCTTCGACACCCCATTGCCAAACCCAACAGATCGGATCGCGCATGGACCCCTATACCGAACCCCATCTCGACAGCTCGGCCCTGATCACCATCGACACCCAGAACGACTTCACCCTGGCCGCAGGGGCCTGCCCGATCCAGGGTACCCGGGAGGTAATCCCCAACATGGTGACGCTGTTGCAGGCCTACCGACACCACCAACGTCCCATCGTGCATGTGGTGCGGCTCTATCCACGGGACGGCTCGGACGCGGAACGCTGCCGTCGGCAGGAGATCGCCGCCGGGCTCTCCTTCGTCGCCCCCGACAGCGATGGCGCGGAACTGGTGACGGAACTAAAGCCCGAGCCAGAGGTACGGCTGGATGCCGGCCAACTGCTGAAGGGGGAACTGCAGCCGATCGGTGCCGGCGAGTTCATCCTATACAAACCGCGCTGGGGGGCTTTCTATCGCACCCGACTCGACAGTTTCCTGCGCGAGCGGGGGGTCGACACCCTGGTCTTCTGCGGCTGCAACTACCCCAACTGCCCGCGCAGCTCGATCTATCAGGCAAGTGAAAGGGACTACCGGGTGGTGCTGGTCAGCGACGCCCTCTCCCAGCTCTATCCACGCGGCGAGACGGAGATGCGCAACATCGGGGTGGCGCTCATGCACACCCACAGGCTCGTCGCGGAAATGGCATCGAGCCTCAATCCCTTACCAGAGGGTTAAGGATTCATCCGATGCGGGGCATGCCAACGCCCGACGATCCGGAACCAGGCGATTCACCGAGCTGCCCGGGGATTCCGCCAGCTTGCGTTGGACCAAGGCTTTCCGCTGTGCGATAAGAGTACCCGTAGTGCCGAACGTCCATCATCCGATTGAATCCGTTTATGCAAAAAAACCAACAATACGCCGTCATAGCGCTCATGCTGCTCGGACTCCTGCTGTTCCATTTCGTGCAACAGGGGCTTTGGCAATGGCTCTCTCACGATTTTCACGACGGCGGCTGGGCCTGCCAGCTGGCCGCCAGGATCTCGCCGCAGCAGGCCTCGCCCCTGACCGGTATCGAAGGCCGTTTTCTGTGGACCTCCAGCACGATTCTGCTGCTGGTGAGCATCGGCATGCTGATTGCCGCCAGCGCCCACAGCCTGATCCAGCGCCTGCCGTCCCGGCGGCTGCCGGTGGCCCTCGGACTGACCCTGACACTGCTCGCCCTGCTGGGACTGCTGTTCGCCAATACCACCCCGGACCACCAGCAGTTCATGCAGCTGAACAGTGGCCCGGAGTGTGGATTTGCCGAACAAGAGGGCTTCACCTTCATGCGCTACCTGCTGCTCATGTTTCAGCCCTACTACCGGCCCGGGACACTCGACTATCTGAGCTATGCCGAGGTGATTCTGCCGCCCCTGCTGCTGCTGACGAATCTGCTTCTGCTGCTGGGACTGCTGGCAACAGCCTGGCCCACGGAGCCCTCGAGCCGCTCGCCCGAGGAACTGGCGACCCGTATCGCACGCTATCGTCTGATGCTGCTGCTGGCATCGGCCCTCTTCACCGCCATCGCCCTCTATCACATGAGCGAATACACCTGGTTTGCTCAGGTCGTGGCGGTGAGCGACTCACAAGACGCGAACCTGATGCGCGGTCTGCAACGCGGCGTCACCCTCTACTTCGGCGTCACCAATTCGCTGGCGCTGTGCCTCTTCTTCGCTCCGATCGGCTGGCTGCTCTGGCGCCAGGCTTTGGCCCTGAGTTCGCAGGAGACCCTCGAAACACCCCAGGCCCGGGAAGCCTGGCTGGCACAGCACGGGCTGAAGCTCTTTTCTGGCCATCTGATGCAGATCGGCGCCCTCTTCGCGCCCTTGCTGGTCAGTAGCGGCCTGACCCTGCTGCAGCAGGCGTTTCAGGGCGGTTGACTGGAAACGACATCACGAAAAGCATTGTTGAGCCTGCTTCTGCGCCTCTCTACGGTGCGGCAAGCCGCGCCCTACACATGGACGCCCCGTAGGGTGCGGCTTGCCGCACCGATAGCTTGCCGTTTTCGCTTGCGAGAGCCGCTGCTTTCCGTTTGAGAAGCGGAACCTAGGATTTCGGCTCAGGGTGATACCGCGTCGCTGGAGAGCAGCGGCGCCGCATCCAGAGTCTCCGCATCCATCAGCTCGGCGATACGCTGGATCGAGGCCAGCAACTGCAGTTGCTCCCACTGTTTCAGCTCACCGAAACGCTTGACGAAGGTCTCCTGCAACAGGGGTGGGGCGGCAGCATTCAGCTCGATCCCGGCCCGGGTGGGACGGAGCAGGACCTTGCGACGGTCGCTTTCCGAACGCTCGCGCGTGAGCAGACCGCGCTGTTCCAGACGGTTGACGATATCGGTCACCGTCGCCTGACTCAGGCTGATGCGGCCCGCCAGCTCGCCCGCAGTGATCTCCTGACCTGCCGCCACCGCCTGCAGCACCAGCGCTTGCGGCCCGGTAAGACCATGGCTCTGCATCAGTCTCCGGGAGTGAAGATCGACAGCGCGCATCACCCGCCGCAGAGCGATCAGCATCTGTTCCGAAAGATCCTCCAGGCACCCGTGGGAAGGAACCCCGTTCTGTTTCGATTCAAAATAATTTTCCGATGACGCCATCAGTATTACCGCCGTAAAACCATCGTAATAAATGCGCGATATGCAGGACCGCCCTTTGAATGAGTGACGATATTCTTTAGAATGCTAAGGAGTTACGTCGCTGCCGACCCTGAAATCACCGAGCAGCACCCTGATCCAAACACATCTCCCGATAACCGAAAAAGACTATACGACAGAAATCTTGTCGCCTGTAACGACAATGCATTGCCCAACACCGCCCACCTCCCCATCGGTATCTGTCCAGACCCGGGAGTCGAGCCGGTGCCCAGGCATTAAGGCCATTGGTACAGTCGTCTGGACCACCCTTATGCCGATCCGTATAACGCTACTACTGATTCTGCTGGCGACAGCCGTACAGACCGGCGCCGTGGAACTGGAAATATCGCCCCAGCTCTCGACCAGCGGCACCTTCAACCTCAGCTGGCAGGGTGCGGAGGGCGAGCGCTACCGCCTGTTTCAGCTCGATGCCGACGCATCGCCCCGACTGATCTACCAGGGTACGGATACGGCACGGGTCATGACCGGACTGCCCAGCGGCGACTACACCTACCGGATCGAGGGGGAGAGCGGCCGCAGCGAGCCGCGCAACGTCACCGTCGCCCACCACAGCCTGACCCGCGCCTTCAGCTTCTTCGGCGTCGGTCTGCTGGTCTTCGTCGCCACCGTCATTCTGGTGGTGCGTGGCGAAAGGGGACAGTAAGCATGGAGAGCGAGCTGCGCGTCGACTTCGAACGCCTGAAACAGAACCTGAACGCACTCTCCAACATCGGTCGCGAACAGGATCACGGCATCTACCGCATGGCCTTCAGCGAAGGGGACATGGCAGCCCGACAGTGGCTGGCAGAGCAGATCGAAGCGGCCGGCCTGAGCCTGCATCAGGACGGCGCCGCCAACCTGGGCGCTCGTCTCAACTGGTCCGATGAGCAGCCGGTGGTGATGACCGGCTCGCACATCGACACCGTACCCGGCGCCGGCCACCTGGACGGGGCTCTGGGCGTCATCTGCGGCCTGGAGGCCCTGCGCGTGCTGCACGAACGCCAGGTGCCTCTCAACTACCCGGTGGAGCTGGTCGCCTTCTCCGACGAGGAGGGACGCTTCGGCGGCCTGCTCGGCTCCCAGTCGCTGTGCGGCCTGCTGACCCCCGAGGCGATCCTCGCCGCCGAGGATCTGGACGGTGTACGCCTCACCGACGCCATGGCCAGACAGGGCCTCAACGCCATGGACGCGCTTTCCGCCCAACGCGATCCGGGCAGCATCAAGGCCTTTCTGGAGCTGCATATCGAGCAGGGGCCGGTGCTCGACCGCCAGGGCCTGCAGATCGGTGCGGTCGACGCCATCACCGGACTGTTCAAGTGGAACGTACGCCTGATCGGGGCCGCCAACCATGCCGGCACCACCCCCATGGAGATGCGTCAGGACGCCTTCCAGGGGCTGGCCGAATTCGCCGGCCAGGTGGATCGGGTGCTGGAGGAGCACGGCTCGCCACGCAGCCGCACCACCATCGGCCGGGTGGAGCTCTTTCCCGGCGCCGCCAACGTGGTGCCCGGGGTGGCCGAATTCTCCCTTGAGGTGCGCGACACCGATCAGCGTGTGCTCGACGATCTGGCCGATGCTTTTCGCCGCGCGTTGTCCGCCATCGCCCGCCGCCGTGACCTGATGTTCGAGTTCGAGGTCCTCAGCACCCTCGAACCCATCCAGTGCCACACCAGCGTGATCACCGCGGTGGAGGCATCGGCCCGGGCGCTCGGCCTGGAGTGCCTGCGCATGCCCAGCGGCGCGGTGCACGACACCCAGATCATGGCCTCCATGGCCCCCGCCGGCATGCTCTTCGTGCCGAGCAAGGAGGGCCGCAGCCATTCGCCGGCCGAGTGGACCGCCTGGAAGGATATCGAGGCAGGCGCCAACACCTTGCTCAACGCCCTGGCCCGGCTGGCCGCCTGACAACCCACAAAGCAATCAAAAAGATCATGATTCAGAAAGACAAATCGGCAGAAATCCTCGCCACGGACAGCGAGTTCGTCAATCTCGATCCGCTGCGCCAGACCTACCGCGACGCCATCACCGAAACCCCGGCGATTACCAGCTCGCTACGTCACGCCGACACCGCCCTGCTCTGCGTCGACATGCAGTATCTCGACGCCGCCCCGGGCTTTGGCGTATTCGCTGACGCCGCCGCCTCCGGGGTGCCGCTAGAGGCCCAGGAGTACTACTTCGACCGCCTCAAGTACACCGTGCTGCCCAACGTACGCAAGCTGCAGGACGCCTTCCGCCGCTACGACCTGGAGGTGATCCACACCCGCATCCAGTCCCACACCTCGGACGGCCGCGACCGCAGCCCGGGCCACAAGCGGCTCGGCCTGCACGCGCCGCCCGGCTCGAAAGAGGCCGAGTTCCTGGAGCAGGTGGCTCCCCAGGGCGACGAGATCATCATCAACAAGACCGCCTCCGGTGTGTTCAACTCGACCAACATCGCCTACATCCTGCGCAACATGCACATCACCGGCCTGTTCGTCACCGGCGTCTACTCCAACGAGTGTGTCTCCACCGCCATCCGCGACGCCTGCGACCTGGGCTTCCACGTCACCCTCGTCTCCGACGGCTGCGCCACCGTGACCCCCGAACTGCAGAAAGCCACCATCACCACCATGAAGGATCGCTACGCCCGGGTACTGAGCGCAAAAGAGGCGATCGAGGAGCTCGACACCGTGTTCAAGGTACGCCATGAACAACGTTAACGACGCCATCCTCGCCCCTTCCACCGGCTGGCTGATCCTGGCCGTCTTCAGTCTGCTGTGGGTGGTGCTGGGCTGGTGGTTCGGGCGTAAGAACAAGGACCTGGAAGGCTACATGCTGGCCGGGCGCAAGGTCGGCATGGCGCTGGGCACCGCCACCGCCATGGCCACCTGGGTCACCAGCAACACCACCATGGCGGCGCCCCAGCTGGCGTTGCAGATGGGCATCTGGGGCATGATCGGCTACTCCCTGGGCTCGGTCGGCCTGCTGCTGTTCGCCCCCCTGGCACGCCGCATCCGACAGCTCATGCCCGGCGGCTTCACCAGCGGCGACTTCATTCGCCTGCGCTACGGCAAGCTCGCCTGGCGGGTGTTTCTCGCCATCTCACTGTTCTACGCCCTGGGTTGGCTCATCTCCATGGGCATGGCCGGCGGCGTGCTGATCCACGCCCTGACCGGTATCGACTATCAGTTCGGCATGAGCGTGATCGTACTCATCTGCGTGCTCTACACCCTGCTCGGCGGCCTGCGCGCGGTGATCGGCACCGACTTCCTGCAGACCCTGATCATCCTGGTCGGCATCGTGGTGCTGGCCTGGCTGGCCATCGACAGCATCGGTTTCGAGACGATGCACTCCTCACTGGAGACGAACCGTCCCGAGCTGCTCAACCTGCTGATGCCGGCGGCCATCATGTTCCTGTTCAACAACCTGCTGTTCGGCGTCGGCGAGATCTTCCACTCCAACGTCTGGTGGAGCCGCGCCTTCGCCTTTCGCGAGGGGGTCGGACCGGCGCTCAATCTCAACGTACCCGCCGCCGACATGGTGGGTCCGATGGTGGCCGCCGAGCTGCTCGGCACCGGCGGTGCGGTGCTGGTCTTCATCACCGTCTTTGCGGCATTGGCCTCCAGTCTCGATTCGCTGTTGGCGGCGACTTCGGACCTGATCCTCACCGACATCTACAAAGGTCACATCAATCCGCAGGCGGATCCGGAGCAACTGGCCCGCGCCGCCCGCTGGGTGATCGTCGGCCTCGGTATCGCCACCTGGCTGGTCTGCCTGCCACGGCTGACCACCCTGGCGGCACTGCTCCACTTCACCGGCGCCTTCGTGGCCAGCACCATCTGGCCCATCGCCACCGGCCTCTTCTGGCGTCGCGCCAACGCCAATGGCGCCACCCTGGCGATGGTGCTCGGTACCGCCGCCGGATTGACCGCCTATTTCCAGATCGGCTTCTATGTGGCCGCGCTGGTCTCCGCCGCCGTCTCCATGAGCGTGGTGCTGATCGCCACCTGGAGCCGGCCGGACGACTTCGACTGGCAGTCATTGGACCCCACAACCGTAACCGCAAGACAGGAGTCAGGCGCATGACGGCATCCGTCACCTTTCTCACCATCCTGGTCGGCGGCGCCACCTTCGCGGCGGCGCTGATTCCGCTCATCCTGGTCGGCCTCTGGATCTTCGATCTGCGCAACGGGAGGCTATGGTGAAACAGAAACTCGACCCGCGCCTGCAGGCCCGCATCGAAGAGGACGCCCTCGACCCCCAAGGGTTCGAACGCCCCCACGCCCTGATGCAGGCGGTGGAGGAGAACCTGGTACCGCTGCTGGAGCTGGCCCACCGCCCGGTGATCTCCTCACGCCAGTTCAGCCGCGAGCAGCTGATCCAGCTCAGCCGCCTGGCCGCCCGCTTCGAGACCCAGCCGTCGATCATCAGCCGGCCCCTCACCGGCAAGATCCTGATCAGCGCCTTCTACGAACCGAGCACCCGCACCCGGCTCTCCTTCGAGAGCGCCTGGCACCGGCTCGGCGGCGATATCATGTCGATCACCGATCCCGCCTCCACCGGCATCGCCAAGGGCGAGTCGCTCTACGACGTGGGCGAAATGCTCAACCACTACGGCGATATGGTGGTGCTGCGCGACAGCAACAAGGACGCGGTCTACGAAATGCTGGAGGGGCTGCGCATCCCCATCATCAACGCCGGCAACGGACTCGACGAGCACCCGACCCAGGCCATGGCCGACATCTACGCCCTGCTCAAGTGGCAGCCGGAGCTGATGGCCGAGGAGCCCGAATGCCGGGTTCGCATCGGCATCATCGGCGTACCCAGCCGCATGCGCACGGTGCGCAGTCTGCTTATCTATCTGGCCCAGTTCGCCGAGGGCATCGACGAGATCGTGATCATCGCCGAAGACGACAACGGCAACTCAGTGTTCGACCCCGGACAACGGGAGGAGTTGGAAGCGGTGGGACTCAAGCTCAGCGTCACCCCCGACATGGAGAGCGTGCTGCCGAGTCTCGACGTCGTCTACATCAACGCCATCGCCTGGACCGGCGACGGCTACGAATCCCACGGCACCCGCTACGCCCTGAACGCCGACTCCGACCTCAAACCGGGCGCCATCGTGCTGCACCCCCTGGCGCGTGGCGCCGAACTCGATCGCAGCCTCGACGACACCGCTCACAACTGGTACTTCGCCCAGGCGCGCGGCGCCGTCTATATCCGCATGGCCCTGTTATCCGCCATGCTCAAAACATTCAGTTAAGCCGGATGTTTCACCCGGCCGCTATTTCATGAAATCAACCCATGTACACACAAACGCTTTCATCATGACAGGAAAGCTCATTGTGCTTCCCTGTAACGCTGAACGCGCCCTCGCACCGTTCTCGCCGCCCAGCCGCAGTATTTTCTCAATCGCCAATAGCCCAGCTATTGACTCAATCGAAAATCTGCATCTGAACGACGAGCCCGGCGCGATCATCGCGTTCCCGGGTAAAACATCCGACTTAATTCCAGGTTCTTAACTATGTGCGGTATCGCAGGCATCTTCCACACCGATCGGGACAAACCGGTCAATCCCGAAACCCTGGTCGCCATGGCGGCCATCCAGTACCACCGCGGACCCGACGGCTTCGGCTGGCAGGCGATGCAGGGCATCGGCTTCAGCCATGCCCGCCTCTCCATCATCGACCTGGACGAGAATCGGGGCCGCCAGCCCTTCGTCACCGCCGACAAGCAACTGATGCTGACCAAGAACGGCGAGCTCTACGACTACAAGCGCATCCGCGCCGATCTCACCGCCCGCGGCGCCCGCTTCCAGACCAAGAGCGACTCGGAGATCATCCTGCACCTCTATCCGCGTCATGGCCTGGAGGAGACCCTGCCCCACCTGCGCGGCGAGTTCGCCTTCGCCCTCTATGACAAGCAGGAAGACACCCTGCATCTGGTGCGCGACCGTTTCGGCATCAAGCCCCTCTACTGGACCCGGGTCGGCGATACCGTCGTCTTCGGTTCCGAGCTCAAGGTGCTGTTCGCCCACCCCGAGGTGCCACGGCGCTTCGATCCCCAGGGCCTCTACCACCAGCTGATGCAGACCATCGTCCCCGGCTCCACCGCCTTCGAGGGCATCCATCAGGTCAAGCCCGGCCATGTGGTGAGCATCCGCCGCCGCAACAACAACTTCGACATCAGCGATCGGCGCTACTGGGACATGCCCTTTCCGGAGGATGGCGTGCATGCCGACATCTCCGAGGAAGAGGCCATCGAAGGGGTGCGCGCCAAACTGCTGGAGGCGGTCAATCACCGTCTGGAAGCCGACGTACCGGTGGGCTGCTACCTCTCCGGCGGCATCGACTCCTGCTCCATCCTGGGCCTGGCCTCCGCCGCCCAACAGTCTCCGGTCAAGGCCTTCACCATCGGTTTCGACAGCGACAAGTACGACGAGACCCCTATCGCCACCGAGATGGCGCAGGCCACCGGCGCCGACCAGGATGTGCTGCGGCTCTCCGCCGACCATCTCTACGACAACTTCGAAGAGACCCTCTGGCACACCGAGCGCACCATCTACAACACCCTGGCGGTAGCCAAGTTCCTCATGAGCCGCCATGTGCGTGACGCCAAGTACAAGGTGGTGGTCACCGGCGAGGGCTCCGACGAACTCTTCGCCGGCTATCCCGCCTTCCGCAACGACCTCTTCCTGCACGGCCTCGACCACCTGCCCGAAGCGGAGCAACAGGAGTGGCGCCGGCTGCTGCACGAGAACAACAAGCTGTTCAAGGGCGCCATGCTGTCGGAGAACGAAATCGACGATCCGGCACTCACCGCCAAGATCGGCTTCACCCCCGCCTGCCTGCAGCCCTGGCTCTCCAGCGCCGTTTTCGTGCCCGGCATCCTCAACCCCGAGATGGCCAAGGCGCTCGAAGGCTACCGTCCGGGACACGCCATCGCCGAGGCCCTCGACGCCGACCAACTGACCGGCCGCCATCCCCTGGACCGCGCCCAGTACGTCTGGATCAAGACCATGCTGGAGGGACAGATCCTCACCTGGGGCGGCGACCGGGTCGACATGGCCAACTCCATGGAAGCGCGCCCCGCCTTCCTCGACCACCACCTGGCCGAGTTCGCCGCCACCCTGCCGCCCACCATGCGCATCCAGGGCAAGAAAGAGAAGTGGGTACTGCGCGAAGCGAT
>JARROA010000050.1:0-12691 GCA_037384425.1 Candidatus Thiodiazotropha sp.
TCGAACAGGGTCCTGACCTCCGACTCCAGCACACTGTAGGGAGGCCCGACCATCTCCTCCTGGGGATAGTCCATCGCCACCAGCAGCATGCGACTCTTTTCTGGCAGCAGTCTGTTCAGCATCTCCGCATAGTGTTGGCGCTGAAGCGGATTGAGCGCGATCAGCGAAGCGCGATCGTAGACCGCATCGATATCGCTGTTGTCCAACTGCGGCAGGTCGAAGATGTCGCCACAATAGAGTTCGTAGGGCCCGGCCCGCCAACGTTCGAATCCCGCCACTGCGGTCACCTCGGGCACCAGCTCATGCTCAGCGAAAAAGCTCTCCACGGCCAGCGGGCTGAGCTCGACACCACGGATGCGATAGCCCTGCTGCGCCAGCCAGACCATGTCTCGGCTCTTGCCGCAGAGCGGCGCCAGCACCAGTGAACCTTGCGGCATGTGCAGGGCGTGCCAGTGATTGAGCAGGTGGGGGTTGAACTCCACATGGTGCCAACCGATGTTCTGGTCCTTCCAGCGTTGCAACCAGTTGTCGTTGGGATCTCGAAGCGCATCCGTATCGGACATTCAGTGACTCCCGCAGTCGTTGGATGAAGTGTTGGGGGCGCGTGAAACAGGATAACCGTGCAGCCGAAGCTGACGATCAGTTGCCGAGACGCTCCTGAATCGCTTCCACCACGGCGTCGCTATCGGTCGCACTGACCGTCAGCAGCATGCCTTCGTCCTTGTAGAAATCGACCAGGGGAGCCGTCTTCTCGTTGTAGACGTCGAGCCGGTTGGAGATCGCCTCTTCGGTCTCGTCGTCACGCTGAACCACCTTGCCGCCACACTTGTCGCAAACACCTTCAACTTTGGGGGGCATGCTCTTGACGTTGTAGATGGCACCGCAGTCCACACAGGTGCGGCGGGTGGTGAGGCGATCGAGGATCACGTCGCGCGGCACATCGATCTCGACGGCGAAGTCGAGACTAACGTCGATCTTTTTCAGCAGCTCCTTGAGTGCCTCGGCCTGGGGTATGGTGCGGGGAAAGCCATCCAGCAGAAAGCCGTTGGCGCAATCGGGCTCCTGCAGACGCTGCTCCATGATGCCCATGATCAGGTCGTCCGGCACCAGGTCGCCGGCCTTCATGAAGGCTTCAGCCTGTCTGCCCAGTTCGGTGCCGGCGGCAACCGCGCCACGCAGAATGTCTCCGGTTGAGATCTGTACCGAACCGTCGAGTCCGGTCAGACGCTTGGCCACGGTACCCTTGCCTGCCCCGGGCGCACCCAAGAGGATAAGTTTCATTGATCGCTCCTTTTGTTATATTGATAGCGGCGTTCGGTGTGATGGAGCCCTGCTCCCTCCGCCGATTAATGGTAAACCGGCCGCTATTATACGCATTTCGGTTTTAATGAAACCCTCGGCTGTGCCGTGAGTCACTATTTGATGTTGAAACAATTACTTAAGGGAATAATCATCGCGCTCGCCACAGCCGGGCTCGGCGCCTGCTCCACCACCCCGCCCAAAGACACCGCCAACGCCTGCGGCATCTTTACCGAAAAAGATGACTGGTACGAGGCTTCTCAGGACGCCTTCGAGAAGTGGGGCGTGCCGATTCACGTACAACTGGCCATCATTCATCAGGAGTCCCGTTTCAAGCACGACGCCAAACCGCCCCGCGACAAGCTCTTCTGGTTCATTCCCTGGTTCCGCAAATCCTCCGCCTACGGCTATGCCCAGGTGAAGGACAGCACCTGGGACTGGTATCGGGAGAAGACCGGCAACCGCTGGGCCGACCGTGACGACTATGAGGATGCGGTCGATTTCATCGGCTGGTACGGCAACCTGAGCTATCAGAAGCTGGGCATCTCGAAATGGGACGCCTACAACCAGTACCTGGCCTACCACGAGGGCCACGGGGGCTTCAAACGGGGCACCTATAAAAAGAAATCCTGGCTGATACAGGTGGCGCGCAAAGTGGACAATAATGCCAACCGCTACCGGGCCCAGATCGGAAAGTGTCGTGAGGAGCTGGAGAGCGGGTGGAGTCTGTGGCCCTTTTGATAGCCCACGGACCTTTGCCCCCTCTCGCCTCGCTCACGAAAAGCCATGCCCATAAGATCCTGAAGCGGAGTTATCGACCCAGGATCTCATCGACCTCTTCCTGGCTCAGGACCTGCGCCGTGTAGGCACCCTTGCCGATGATCGCTTCGATGGCCCGCACATAGCCTTTCAGGTGACTGGCCGAACCGTCCAGCAAAGAGTCATAGAGATTGATGATATCGGACTGATCGGTGTAGAGGCGTCCGCACTGGGTTTCATCGTCAATGCCGTTGTCCTGTTCCACGATCACTGTGGGACAAAGGTTGATGTCCCGCATGTCCAGCTCTTCGATAAAGGCCCCCACATAGAGAGCATCCAGTTCGCTGACTGAGGCCAGGTTGACCAGATAATCGTATTTCTCCGTAAAGTAGTCCCCATATGCCTCGCCGGTGAAGATACCGATGTTGTCGTTGGTGTTGGGATCTTCCAGACCATACTGTTCGAGCATCCCCTTCACCGCATCCGTGTGGCGTTGCTCGGAATCGTCGATGCGCCCGAATACCGCTGACTCCGGATAGAGCATGCCCAGTTTGGTGTAGACGTCCCGTGCCAGTTTCTCCTCCTCCCGCATGAAAGCCAGGTGAGAGGCCTCGTTGAAATCGAGTTCGGCGGTCTGCTGCAGCTGATCGCCATCACCGCGACCACCCGCTGCTGATTTACCACCACCAGCCATCAAGGATCCCGAAAAGAGCAGGCAACTGATCGAAAGGATAATAAAGGTCGTCAACAACAGTCGTTTAAACATATTGGGCTCCAGTATGATGTCGTTATACCGCCAAATCGCGGGCCCGGGTTCATCCCGATGACTGGAGATCATACTGTCACCCCACCGCTTGAAACTGTATCAATCTGTTGCCAGGGAGATCACCTCTGTAACAGTTGAAACAAAGTGGGAGCTTTGTTCCCGCCAACTGGCGATCTACCGCTGGCGTGGATACACGCGATGTTTTTAACCAATTGATATTTCCGCAATTGATACGGACCACTTCGATTAGATTGACCGGCTTCACAGAACGCGGAGAAAGACAGCCCCGATCAGCCGGGGGGAACCATCACCACTTACTCACTCATGGCAAATAGAGTCTGGCGACGGTGCCACCAGGAGCTGCCTCATCGAGCTCAAAGCGCCAATCATTCATACGACAGAGCTGATCGACGATCGCCAGGCCGAGCCCGCTGCCGCCGGAAGCGCGACTGCGGGAATCCTCGAGGCGTTTGAATGGCTGCAGCACAATCGATCGCTGATCGGCAGGAATGCCCGGCCCCTGGTCCTCGACTTCGATGATGACCTGACCATTCTTCTGCGCGCAATTCACCATGATCGTCTTGCCCTCACCATAGCGTAAGGCATTATCAAGGAGATTATTCAATACACGACGAAATGCCGTTACCGGCAGGTCGCGAATGATCCGCCCGTGACAGTTGAGTGTAATCTCCGCTTCCCTGCGCCGGAACTCCTCGACCAGCGTTTCAACCTGCGCACACACCTCGGTCTGCCGGGTGAGCTCATCGGAGATGCCTTTTGAAAGTTGCAGTGTGGCCGAAATAATCTCATTCATTTCGGAGAGATCGGCACGCATCCCCTCCACCAGCTCGCTGTCGGGATTATCCTCGAGCAATTCCAACGCCAGCTGCATACGCGCGATTGGGGTTCGCAGATCGTGGGAGATACCGGCCAGCAACGTAGTCCTGTTCTCCATCAACACCTGTAACTGCTGTTCCATCTGATTGAAGTTGCGCGTCAGCTCCACCAGTTCGGCCGCGCCCTCCTCCGGCAAGGGCTGTCCACGCCTGCCCTCACCGATCCGGGTCGATGCACGGGCCAGGGCCGCCAGCGGCTGAGTTATTCGCCTGACCATCACCAGCGAGGTGACAGCCGCGATCAGGGTGCCGGCGATCACCATCAGAATCAATGTCAGCGGGATTCGGGTGATGAAGCGGTGGGTGTCGAATCCGACACGCATCTGGCGCCCACCCATGGGGATATCCACCCAACGCCAATCGGGCTTTTCTTCATCGTAGAGGATATTGTGCACGGCACCCGTTCGCTCGTTGAGGGCTTGGCTCAGGTCCTTCAGATAGAAAGCCGGATCGGGGTCGACCGGTAATGATTGCTGGGCAAGACCGATGATGATGTCATGATGCTCCCGCATCTCCCGCTCGAAATCGGGCCGTGTGCCGGGTGGCAGCTCCACCCAAATCTGGGTCGTCAACACCGCCAGCGCCGAGAGATCGTTGGCCACCCGCTGGGTCAATGGTGCGGTGACGAAGTAGACCACCAGACTCAGTGAAAAGAGGGAGAAGAGGAGAAAGGCCAGTGTGAAGGCGGTGGCCGTCCTGCCGAAGAGCGTACCGCTATGGAATCCAAGCCTCACGATGCCTCTTGATTTCCCTGGGGTGTGAAGATGTAGCCCCGTCCCCAGACTGTACGGATGTACTGTGGCTGATCCGGATTGCTTTCCAGCTTCTTGCGCAGGCGGGTCACGCGCACATCGATGCTACGATCATAGGGTGAGCGTTCGTAACCTTTGATCAGTTCGATCAGACGATCACGGCTCAACACCCGGTTGGGATGCTTGACGAAAACCTCGAGCAGGGTGAATTCGCCGGCAGTAAGATTGATTTGTTGACCGTCATGGGAAACCGAATTGGTGGTCAGGTTGACCACGAAGTCACCGAAGCGGAAACGCTCAGACGCCAGCGACTCATAAGCGCCGGCCCGGTTCAACTCCTGGGTTCGGCGCAGTATGGCCTTGACCCTTGCGGCCAGCTCCCGGGGATTGAACGGTTTCGCCAGGTAGTCGTCCGCCCCCACTTCGAGGCCGATGATGCGATCGATATCCTCGCCACGCGCGGAGAGCATCAGTATCGGAATGGCGCTGCCGGCACGCAGGCGACGGGCAATCGACAAGCCATCCTCTCCCGGCAGCATCAGATCGAGCACGATCAGATCCACGCTCTGTTTGGAAAGAAAGTGATCCATGGCCTGACCGCTGCCGACACCGGCCACGTCGTATCCCTCCTTGAGCAGGAACTTGATGACCAGATCGAGCAGTTTCGGATCGTCATCGACGACCAAGACCTTTTGTTTATCCATGCATGCTCCAGTTCTTTCCTTTAGGGCCTGTTAACACTATCCCATGGGGAGCTATCGTCAACTGATGGTGAAACAACCTGTAACAGTTGCTCAATCCTCGGTAATTAGCGGGAAACAGCTACCTCCTAATCTGTAGATGCTAGATCGAAATACTCACACAGGAGGACGAACATGTACGTTCAACGCAAAGTATTACACCTTTCACTTTTACTCGCCATGGTACTGCCGGCGCTCTCGGTATCGGCGGACTCCAGCGAGACCACTCCGGCGTCAGAAAGCAGTCAGTTCCAAGCGGGTGAACAGCTTGCAGCCGGTAAAGGAGCGGCTCAGCAGTTCAAGAACGAGGGCGAAGCCGACCGCCTTCGTCACCGCGTGAACGAGGCGGACAAAGAAGAGGCGCAGCGCAACCGTCTTGAGAAGCGTGAAGCCGGCTCCGATGCGGACCAGATCAAAGATCAGGACCAGACCCAGGATCGGGACCAGATCAAGGACCAGGATCGAACCAAAGATCAGGATCAAACCAAGGATCAGGATCAAACCAAGGATCAGGATCAAACCAAGGATCAGGACCAGACCAAGGATCAGGACCAGACCAAGGATCAGGACCAGACCAAGGATCAGGACCAGACCAAGGATCAGGACCAGACCAAGGATCAGGACAGGCTCAGAGACCCTGATCGGCTGATGGATGCCAGTCATACCCGTGACCCGGCGCTGTCCGGCGATCAGCGGGATCAACCGAACCGCCTGTTGGATCCCTACGCATTCGACGAGCGCCCGGCTGGACAGGGCTTCAGCACCGATGGTTCAATGCACCAAAGGATGGGGGGTGGCGCGGCCATGGGTGGCGGCTCCTCTTCCTTGGGTTCACGCGCCGTTACTGGAGCCGGTCGCGGAGCCGGACGACGCTGAGTCTCCCTGAATCGACTGCGGCGAAAGAGTTATGCGTAATTCCAAACCAATCCTGCTGCTTCTGCTGATTTCGACGGCAATGGCCACAAACGCCTGGGCTGAGGAGACGCCCGGCGCTGTGAACGCTGATGAAGCACCGGAGCAATCCTCCAATATGCAGAGTTGGGAGGATGAAGACCGAAAGGACAACTGGACCTGGTTCGGTATGGGTTATGAATCACGACGCTCGTTTTCAGACATGAACGGGACACCCGGCGCAGGTGCCTCCGGCGGTGCGGGGCCCGGCGGTCCCGGCGGACACGGGAGTCCGGGCGGCAAAAGGTAGCCTGCCCCGTCAAAACGCCGCTCTCATCACCCGCATGACGCTTTCCATGTCGCAATGATTCGCTGAAGAATGGCGGGCCGCCCCAAGGCGACCCGCCGTTCAGGTGCACGCCTTATCGTGCGTTGCGGAGGTTATTCGGCACCTGTGCCACCACCACCGATCAGCTTGCCCCACGTGTTGTCGATGTCATCCGAGATATAGTTCTCGATCCACCAGACTCGCCGTGCCTGGGCATTGGACTCGACAACCTCTTCACCCGCCTCGTCAAACACCCACTGGGCCCAGACGCCATAGAGCTTGGATCCGTCCGGATTACCCTCCAGATTGGCCTCGCTGGAGTGGGTGTCGCCACCGGTGTTGAGTCGATCGAACTCATTACAGAAACCCGAGTTCTCCAACACCGTTCCGGTGACATCCTCGTCGCCATGGGGATCGGCCGGATAACAGACGCTCAGGTCGCTCTCCTCCGCCCATACCAGGTAGTCGTCACCGAAGTTGACGGCCCGGCTGTAGTAGAGATCGAGCGGCTCGGCTTCACCCTCGGTTACAGTGGTGTTGTCACCGGTCTCATAGACCATGAAGTACCGCGATGGATTCCTCAGATCGGAGTCCAGAGCCGAGGTGTCATCACAACTCCATGCCGAGGCATCGACATCACCCGGCAGATTCAGATTGCTCACACAATCACTACCGATGGTTGCCGCCGTCGGCGCATAACGCGGATCCAGCGTGGTGATACGCATACGCTTGTGCTGGGTGACGTTGCGCGCCTGCTCGTTGCCACCGGTCGGGTAGCCGTAGCAGACATGAGGTTCCGGAGCCTGCGGTACCTGAGTCAGGGTCGAGCGATAGGTTTCACAGGTGACCGTACCGCCACCCGTATACTCAAGGTCGTCGCTCGCTGTGAAAGACTCAGGCAGGGTTGTCCATGTTTGGCCACCATCGAATGACCGCCGCACATAGAGATCGTAACGGTCGTTGCCAACGGCGTTGAGGCGCCAGTTCGGTGACCAGGCATAGAGAAACATCACGAAGTCACCGTCGAGGAAGCCACGATGGCCCTTGGAGACATCGAGCGGGTTGTACCAGCTCTGGTCCTGCAGGTTGACGAAGGCGTCCGTGCGGCTGTCGGTACTACAGTCGTAGTAGGCACCTTCAAGCTCGCTGGTATCCTGGGCCAGGCCGTCTGACGGACACTGATGCCAGGTCAGCACCTTGGTGGTGTTGCCCTCGCTCTGGATGTAGCCCTGAAGTATCGGATTGGTGTCGCCGATGCCGTAGGTCGAACTCGCGAAATCGACTGTCGGACAAGGCGTATCGGCATCCGTATCCGTATCCAGACACTCGTCGGGCACCACACTCGAGAGGTTGGTCGCCGGATCGTTGCAGATGCCACCCGGGTAGTAGGGATTCGCTCCCGGATCCACCAGCCATTCGCTACATACCATGTTTTCGAAGGCATAGGGATTGCGTGTAATGCCCTCGTTCCCTTCATAGCCCGCCGGCAAAACGATTCGTCTCAGCATGGTATCGGCGGGACCGCCCTGACGCATGGCCCCCTGTTTCCAGGAGGGGATGGCGAGCAGACGGTTCTCGCTGTTGCCTGCCTTGCCGATCGACTGCACCAGCAGACTGGAGCGGCGTGCGATCTCGGTGTTCCAGAGGTCGTAGTTGTAGGCGCCGAAATCCCACATCTCGGAGGTGTTGATCGCCGGATAGTACTCGCCCGTACGCCAGTCGACCTCCGGCTGGTTCAGCAGGTTGCCCTGCTTGACCAGGTTCTGCACCAGTCCGTTGGGCTCATCCGCCGTCGTAGAGGTTGCGGGATCACCCATGTCGAAGCTGAAGTACCATTGGTTCTTGCCGATGTCAGCCGTGCAGTCTGGGGAGGCGTCAGGCGCATCCTCGTCACAGGGCGTGCCGTCGGGCAGGAACTGATAACGTCCCAGTCCCTTCGACTCTTCCGAGGCCACGATCACCCAGGCGCTGTCGACGCCGTTCTCACCGTCCGAGTCGTAACCCTGCAGTGACAGGCGAGGCCGCGTGGAGGCGGTGTTGGCCAGATTGGGCAGACCTTCCGCATTCACACAGATGTCTCCCGGTGTGCCTTGCGGGCCCTGAGGAATGGAGACCACATCGGCGCAGAAGTTCTGCAGACCGTAGTCTTGCGCAACATCATAGTTGCAGTAGCTGAAGCGTTCGGTGGTCACACCGGGAACGCACTTGTCGTTGTTGGTCAGACGCATGGGCACGGCCATGGGTACATAGGCCTTGGGCCGTCCGCTCAGGGTCAGATCATGCACGGCAATGTTGAGCGGTTCGGCCAGATCATCCGTCGGGTCCCCGACCAGGTCGAAATACTCCCACGGAATGAAGCTGTACCAGACATCGGTCTTGTCGTGTGCCACCGCGCCGGACCAGCCTTCGCCTGGACCTTCGCCCTGACCGGGACGCAAGCCATCAGGGTCCTCCTGCCAGGTGATGACGAAACCGGCACCGGCCACGCCTTGGACCTCGATACGGTTGGGATCACGGCGACCGGAGGTCAGCCGCTCCGCCTTGGTCCAGACCATGTGCGATGACTCCTCCACATCGGCGGTTCTGGGATCGTCACCGGGCAACAGCACACCACGGGCCGTCCAGACACATCCGAAGGGGACTTCGCCCGCCTGCGGATAACCCTCGTCGGCGAAGTCGATGGAGCCCTGAGATCCCGCTACACCGAACAGGTCGGTGAGATAGAGATCCGTGGTGACATCGATGCCGAGATAGGCCGCGATCGCATCGCGCTTGGTGACGAGTACGGGGTCCTTGCCATCATCATCGCCGTCATAGGCGTAGGAGTAGGCCGGTTGACCGGAACGGCAGAAACGACTCGGCCAGGCCACCAGCACCTTGTTGCCTGCTGTGGCGTGAAAGACATTGTGGACACCGCCCGGATAGGCCGTAACCTGGGTGATTCCCGAGTCGCAATCCTCCGGAGCGCCTTCCACCTCCACCGGAGGACCCCAGACGTCCCTTACACCCGCCTGGATGTAGCAAGGGGCATGTTCGAGTTTCTTGATCTCGACCTCCCACTCACCGCTCTTGCTGGCCTTGTCCTCTCCCAGGATCGCCAGTGTCTGGGCGTTTCTGATATAGACCCGGGCCTTCCGCAGTGCATCGTCACCCTTGGCATGCAGGGTATAGCCCTTCTTCCTGGTTGCCTCCAACTCATACTCCGAGATGGTGGGAGTGGCCGCATCCGCCTCCGCCACCGGAAGGTCTTTATCGATGGTGAAGCCCTCCTCGATTTCGAAGGAGCTCTGATCCGCCGTTTCCGAGAGATTGACCGGTTTCCAGGTGGTGCCGTCATCCAGACTCACGGTACCGAAGGTGTCCATGAAGCTGTGGGCGAACGGCGTATCCTCCACCCCCACGGCGGGACCGTTGATATAGACACTGACCAGAGGCTTGGCCACCTCGAGTGTCTCGACCAGGTTTTCGTCGATGTTGTTGTAGTCGATCGGTGTCAACTGCCCGCTGGCCGCCTGGGAAGGCACATAGAATTTCATCATATCGATAAAGGCATGTTCCGCTTCGGCCGTGTGGAGACCCAACGCTTCAGGTTCCACCGTGAGTTTTGAGTTACGGGATATATTCTTCGATGTGAGTTCGCCATCGTCGGCAAGCACCGGCGTGCTGGCGAGCAACATCGCAATGGTAAGGGACAGGAATTTCATAAAACCTCCGTATTTCATGCGATCCATATGCGTTCGTTGCGAACGCATTCACGCGGTCCTATCGAAGATGACAAGACTGCCTATTTCCTCTGCTTCCCCGAGTGGTCATCGGCACCTTGGAAGGGTGCCCAATGTATGGAATGTGTTGTTGTATATTATTGACTCGATGGCTCCATTGAATGCTCTTGCCGATACACCTCCTTGCATTGCGCTTAGCGAGTCACCAGTTTGCGTCTAAACGGAGAGGTGGAACATTTCCGTTAAATGTTCATTAAACGCATAGGCACTTTGCATACCAATGGCGAGATTGACAAAGATAAACAATGGGATAGTTTTACCAAGTTTTACTGTCTGGTATTAAAATTGTAAGTTTCGTCGACAAACGGGTAGATAACCTAGCCAAGCAATTTCTATTTACTATTGATCGGTCATCATTGATTATTAAAGCTTATATTTATCTATCGATTTTTTTCATCTCTTTAATAATCAATTTACTGATTTTTTTGTTTTAGGTTTGTTTTCAAAATATAAGTGTAAATTTTATCGACACATAATCTCCCGGCACAGGATGACAATGACATCGCTCAAAACAAGTTGGCCGGATCAAGTTTCGCTCTGGGTTCTGGTGTTTGAAGAGCTACTTCTCTAACAACCCGAGCCCCTATGAAGCGACACCTATGGCGCAAGCCTGGCACGCAGCGTAATGAAAAACAGATCACGCGTATAGTCATAAGTGCCGACGACCGGACTGACACTGTTCTGATCATTGGAGTCGTTATCGATATGGCTGTAGCTTGCAGTGATCATCACCTTTGGACTCATGTAGTACTTAACGCCAACGCCTGCTGACTGGGTGACATCCTCCCTGCCGACGTCCTGAAACTCAGCCAGACCATGGTTGTAGTTGAGGTAACCCAACACATCGCTGACGAGTTTGCGCTCAAGCTGAAGATCGAAACTGGTATAGAGGTATCCGGCGGAACCGACCTCCGTCGTTTCGTTGGAAGAGCGTCCCAGCTTTGCGGTCATTTTGGTACCACCGGTAGGGAACCAGCGCAGGTCGAGACCATAGTTCGGTTCGCTCAGGCGGTCGAAACGGTTGTCTTCGTACTCCTGTTCCAAATAGCCGACAAAGGCTTCGATTCTGTGCCCGCCTCGATACTCACGGCTCAGTCCGAAGACAGCGTTGTAGCCTTCCGAATCCCGGTCATAGCCAAACTGATCAAGGGCATCATCATAACGGCGCTGATTGAACACACCCTGCACATAGAGCGATGTCTGGTCGGCGATGGGATTGCTGACGCGTAAGCCAAGCCCCCTCACCTTCCGGTCCCGGTCGTCGTTATAGAGGGTGCCGACGTTGTCGTAGTCCAGTGCTTCATAGGTTGTGCCGAGCTTCAGCAGCGTCTGCCCCCATCGCTGATCGATACCAAGCTGCAGCGTGCGCGCATCGTAGGTCGTCAGTTCATCGGCCGCCTGCTGCGCACTCTCCTTGGAGTCACGGCTTTCGTGATTGTAATTGTAGCCTGCCCCGCCGTAGATCTGGGAAGCCTCGGTGAGTTCCAGCTCGGCATCGCCTTTGAACCAGAAGTCCTCGTAGTCCTCGGTGGAGTTGTCCAGATAGCGTCCGATAACGGCGCCGGCCCCGAGATCAAGGCTGTGACGCTCCCAGAGGGAGTCCATGTTTATGGTAGGTGACACCACCGCCACCATATCGGACTCCTTTGCCCGTTTCGTGGCGTAGATGTTGTCGTCGTAGTAACCGGTCACCTCGATTTCCGGCAACAGATGGAATCCCCCCATGCTATAGCCCGGCTTCTCGTCGGGACGACTCTCCGCTCCGGCAGCCATCGGCATGCCGCCCGATATCAAACAAATGCTCAGGAAAACCGTCGCCGACGGGAGGTGGTTGCGCAGATGCGAGCTCATCAGTCTCTTCCTTAAATTACATGTCCAGTCATCATTATATGTTTGCTGGCTGAAGCGGTCTCGATGGGTGAAACAGCTTGAAACAGGCTGGATACAGATCGGCTACATATCGGAAACCGGCAGGCAACGCTCCGTTGCTAGAGTTTTAATCAGACCCACAGGGCGTCGTGGAGCAACCGACGCCCGGACAGATAGATCCGATGACTGACCAGGAGGTATCCACCATGAAACTGACACCGATCAAACAGGCGCTGCTGGCAGGCCTCGCCGTCCTCACCATCACCAGCGTCGCCCAGGCCGACCATATGAGTATCTGGGGCGAAGGCTGGGCCAATATGCCAAACGAGATTCATAACCTGCGCATGGAGTACAAGGACGACAACGACGCCTTCCTGTCAGAGATTCAATACGGTGCCGGCGCCGTGACCGGCGGTGGCAACGACAACGTGACGCCGGGAGCCGGAGGCGCCGGCAATCAGGTACAGGGCGTGGTTCCCGTCCAGACCGGTGGTCGGGACCGTGGCCGCATGTAGTCCGAGACCCAACTGAACCGTTCTCAACCTGTAGCCGGGCATCTTCATAAACAGGTGTCCGGCTATATCGTCTTTAACCTAGCCTCCCTGCGAT